>ONLL01000040.1 GCA_900318685.1 uncultured Prevotellaceae bacterium
TTTTCAGGTTTCGCGGCATCTACGCTCTATATTATTTTATATATTATATATATTATTATAATAATATATATAATATATAAAATTTAATAAAGGTTTTTCCTCCCATGCCGCAAAATGAAAATCGCAAATGCCTCAATGCCTCAATGCCTCAATAGGTCGCTGATTTGAAACTTTTCCCAGGTTTTCTGCTTAAGTTCCCAAATTATTTCGTACCTTTGCATCATCTGTAGAATCTCAGGGACAGTTCTCTTGATCCACATTGACAGGAGTTTCAGCCCTGCTACAATTTCAGTATGATGGACGACAAAGAGAAGAAAAGCATCTTCGGAAAGGTGACAAAACTACAAGGAGCTGCATGTGTATCAGAAGGCGGAGGTGCTGGTGCTGCTGACAGATGTGTTCTGCAAGCGCTTCCTTCCTCCCTATGGCGACCGTCGCGTGGACCAGATGAACATGGCGGCGCGCTGCGGCAAGCAGAACATCGTGGAGGGCTGCGAGGACGGAATGACCAGCAGTCAGATGGAGGTGAACCTGGTGAACGTGGGCCGCAGCAGCTTCCAGGAGCTGCGTGAGGACTATGAGGACTACCTGAAGCGCAACGGCCTGCTGCTATGGGACAGGACTCACCCTCGCTTCGACGCTATTGTGGGCTTCTGCCGTAAGAACAACTCGTGGGAGGCGTACAGGGGACTTGCCTCGAAGCTCTCGGCCGAGGAGTTCTGCAACCTGGCTCTGACGCTGTGTCATATCACAGACAAGATGTTTGACGGCTACCTGAAGTATCTGGAGAAGCGCTTCATAGAGGAAGGGGGCATCAAGGAGCGGATGTATGCCGCCCGCACTGGCTATCGACAGGAGCAGGATGCCCGCATGCGAGCCCTAGAGGCCGAGAACGCAGCGCTGAAGAAGAGGATAGCTGAACTGGAGAAGCTGCTAGGGGGCGGCTAGGAGGAGCTAGGGGGACTAGGAGGACTAGGAGGGCTAGGAGCACTAGGGGGGCTAGGAGCACTAGGATGACTAGGAGCACTAGGATGACTAGGATGACTAGGGGGACTAGGAGCACTAGGATGACTAGGTCGAGCCCTGCCTGGCGGGAGGCTCATTGACGATATTTAACAGAAAAATGCGTGCCTGACTGTTGGAGGTGCGCATTTTTTTGATTACCTTTGCAGTTCTTCGCCCCTTGCGGAATGAGGGGCGGAGGGGAACTGACTAGTAATTAATGTAATAACCGAAAAAAGTAACAAGAAAAGGAGGTTTTCATGGCTGACAATGTCGAGACTTTGGAGTTCGTGGCTAAACTGGCTGGCGAAAGGGGTGAGCTGAAGGCTCAATATGAACACAAAATGAGTGAGGTGGAGAAATTGCAGGAAGAGATAGCGGAGATGAATAAACTTATCGAGACTCTGCAGCAGCGTATAGCCGAGCTTGAGGGTGAGCGCGAAGACGCTGCAAAGAAAGATGCCGTCATCGCTGAAAGGGAAAAGCGCATCACTGATCAGGATAAGCGCATAGCGAGTCAGGAAGAGCGCATCAGCGAGCTCGAGATGCTGGTGCAGCAGGTGTCGGGTCAGACCACGGTGGTGGTGAACAATTTCTTCATGCTTTCGATCGACAAGACCGTGAGCTACGTGAGTACGCTGGACAACAACGGGCGCCTGTTCGTGGGGCACTTCATACACCACACCATGCCCGACGGCACGCCGCTGAGCGTGATAGCGCAGGTCGACGAGATGACGCGCCTGCAAGGCAGTCAGGAGGAACGGCTGGCCGTTGCGATTGAGGAGATAGCTAAACAGCCCACTACGCAGAATATCTATGGCGACAAGAACGAGTTTAATGCAGCTTCGACGCAGATGAAGGTGACCGTGCCCGACGGTGCCGATGCTGCCGATATAGCCTCGCGCATAGCTGATCGTCAGCAGGCCAGGCTGGAGGATATCAATGAATGAATGGAGGTGGAGCTATGGGCGACGTGAAGGAATATATCCGAGGCGACAAGCATGTGCATCAGGCGGGGAGCGTGATGATCAAGATTGTGCAGTACAACGTGCCTGGTCAGCGGCAGGAAGGCTGCTGTCAGCAGGCTGATGAGGATGCCGAGGCACAGGAGAGGAACGATGCAGAGGAGCTGGAGAGGAACGATGCCGAGGAGCTGGAGAGGGAGTTTGCCGACTATGAGGAGGTGGACGACGCGGCTGGGGCTGATGCTGCTCCCAGCGTCAGGACTGATCCTGAGCTGCCACCTGCCAGCAGGTTTGTGAACAGGGTGAAGGCCATCGTGATGGAGGCTGCTACGAAGAACGGCCAGATGATAGTGACCAACACCAGGGCCTGGCGAGGGGAGTATGTGTTCTTCGTGGATGGTGAACGCATTGGAAGGATGATGGACGACCTGATGAAGAACCACGAGGAGAAGATCGTGGAGTTTCTGCGGCCTTATCAGAAGTGCGACGGCGTGACGGTGGTGGCTCCCTTCATCGGCAAGTTGCTCGACATGGAGGAGCTGAGGGCGCGCGATCTGCAGAAGAGCGACCTGGACTTTGCGTTCGCACCTTATTATAATAATGGTGCCAGCGCTGTGAAGCGGATGAGCGACAAGCTGGACTCGGAGGCCGCCCGGATGCTGATAGGCACGCTCCAGGGGCTGCTCAGGAGGTACCCCAGAGCCTGAATCCGCCTGAATCCGCCTGAATCCTTTTTTGGAAAATGCTCCGGATTCAGCCAACCGCCTGGTAATCGGGCATTTATGCATTTAAAAAAATCGGGGAAAACTCTTGCAAATATCGAAAAGGATTCAGAATCTTTGCCCACGGAAATCAGAAATGATGACCGTGGGTTAATTTTTTATTATATGTTCATTTCAAAGGATTGAAGACTATGACAAAGATTCTGGACGAAGTGACGGAGCTGGCTCAGCCGGCAGACGCACGAGAGATGGTAGTTAACGGGGTAGACAACGATGAGGAGGCGGACGTGGGTCTGGTGCTGCAGTACCTGGCTCCCTGGCTGGAGAAGACGGACGGCGTGGAGTCGATAGGCAACTGGGAGGTGACGCTGGCCACCAGGATGATGGTGAAGATCATGGAGCTGTGGCTCACGCTGGAGAGCCGTGCCCGGGTGGAAAGGATGATGGAATGGTATCACCCGCTGGATCGTGCAGCGATGGCCTACGCGCTGGTGGTGTACGTGATGACGGGCAGGAGGATGAAGTTCCGCAACGGCGCTGCCAACCAGCACTACAGGATGATCTGCCAGATGCTGAAGGACGACATGCCGACGCTGATGTTCGCTGGTCATATGAAGTATATGATACGCCGATACGGACCGAAGAGAAACCGATAGACAATAAACAATAACCAATAAACAATAACCAATAAACAATAACCGAGTCGAAGCGAGTGGAGGAAGTCACGCGTGTGAAAATGGCCAAATTCCGACATGACCTTCACTCACAAATTCGACAAGTTATGAAAAAATACATTTTTGTGATGAGTGCCCTCGAGGTGCTGGCAAAGCTGGCTATGGGCAAGAGAGTGCAAGGTGTTCTTTACATCGATGAGAACACGGGTAAGTTGACCTTCAAGGCATACAACCGCCAGTGTGGCAAGCGCCGTGAGCGCGTGGTGTGCCAGCTGGAGAACGGATGGCTGAAGGAGAGTCCGCAGCGCTACAAGTTCTTCAACAGCGTGCGCAAGGACCTGGGTCGCCGTCTGGTGGACGTGGTGATGCATCGCGAGCTGAAGGCTGCGATGGGAGCGCTGGAGATTGAGGAGATATTGGATAAGGTATAAGCCGGCCTCCCCCTAGCCCCCTCCAACTGGAGGGGGGAAGTGGAAAGAGAAATGTGGATGGTGGATGGAGGATGGTGGATGGTGGATGGAGGATTGTGATCTGCAATTGTGAAATAGTCAAATAGTGAAATAGTAAAATAGTGAAATAGAATGGGTTTTTGTTATCAGATTAATACTCACTTCTCTCAGGCCGTCGGGTGCGGCCGAGAGGAGTTCTGGAAGAGCGTGAGGGACAGCTCTAACCAGTGGAAGATAGACTCGCGCCGTGACATCCTCGACGTGGTGGAACGACACGACGAGAAGGGCATCGCCCGGTGGCTGAAGAATACTGAGTACCAGAAGTACCTGGCCAGGAAACGTGGGCTGAAGTCGCTCGGTGCCCGCCAGAAGTTCTTCAGCAAGACGAATGAGGAGCGGCTGCTGGCCTTCGCACAGGAGCTGAAGGACAACCTGATCGCGCTGATCTTCAGCTGTCGTGAGTTTGACGCTACGGAGTCGTCGAAGGGCAAGCCGTTTCGTCATCGCCGACTGGCCGACTGCCACCTGAACGGCCTGGTGATGCTCGACATCGACCATGTGGACAACCCGCTGGAGGTGTTCGAGGCGCTGAAGGCTCACGAGGAGCTGATGCAGCGCACGGCACTGGTGCACATCACCTCGTCGAGGAAGGGCATCCGCATCGTCTTTACGGCCGACATCAAGTGCGGCAACCTGGCTGACAATCAGATGGCGTTTGCCCAGACGCTGGGCTATCAGGCTGACTCAAGCTGTATCGATGCAACAAGAAACAGTTTTGCGCCGAAGGAGGAGGACATCCTGTTCATCGACGAGGAGAAGCTGTTCGATTATTATGACGTGGAATTTGACAAGAAGTACACGCCGATGTATAGGAAAGGAAACACACAACCTAATACCCAGCCTCAACCCCCATTCCCGAGCGGAGCTCGCCTACCCGTAGCCTTTCCGAGTGGGAGGGGAGTTGAAAATCCATGCGCAGCCGCTCCCCTCCCTTCAAGGGGAGGGGTAGGGGTGGGGTCTGAAACTTCCTCAGGGGTGGGGGCAAAGGAAACCAACCTCCCCTCCCTCTCGAGAGAGGGTGTGGGTGGGCTCTGGCACGGCTACGACCTGCAGAAGATCATCGATGCCCGCTACGCTGAGAAGCTGCCATGCGCAGCCGACTCTAACCGCCACAACGAGAGCCTGAAGCTGGCCTCTGACCTGCTCATCCTGCTCGACGGCGACAAGCTGGAGGTGCAGCGCATCGTAGAGGCGCAGCCGTGGGTCAGGGAGATCATCGACGAGCGCGATGAGAATGTCGGCAAGACGGTGGAGTCGGCTGCCCAGCGCATGGCTGAGAAGGAGAAGAAATACCTCACTCAGTTGCCCAGCAAGGCTATGCAAACTGCTATCGAGGAGGCTACAGGCAAGACGTATCAGGAGATCGTGCAAGCCCAGACGCAAGCGTCGGCGGCCACTCCGTCGATTGACTCTCAGCTCAACGACTGGGGCGCGCAGATCGAGGCTATGGCTGAGGAGTACCCCATCCTGAAGGACATCACGAAGGGACTGAAGCGCAACCAATACCCGGCAGCCCTGTTCGTGGGAGGCGGTCTGCTGATGACCTTGATGACACGCTGCACCTACCGCTTCTACCACCGTCCTGAGGAGCTGCGCCGCCTGAACAACTCGACGCTCATCATCGGCGACCCTGCCTCTGGCAAATCCTTCGCCACCCGCCTGTTCAAGCTGCTGGCGGCACCCATCGTCGCTGCCGACAAGGCTGGCCGCGATGCCATCAACGCCTATCGCGAGCAGGTGAAGACCAAGGGTGCGAACAAGGAGAAGCCCCAGAGGCCGAAGGTGGTGGTCAGGGTGCATCCGGCACGCACGTCGAACGCGCAGTTCATCCAGGACATGGTGAATGCCGTGGAGGTGGTCGACGGCGAGGAGATGCAGCTGCACATGCTCACCTTCGACACGGAATTGGACAATACCGTCACCGTGCAGAAGGGCGGCTCGTGGATCGACAAGCAGTCGATGGAGCTGAAGGCCTTCCACAATGAGGAGGATGGTCAGGCCTACTCGAACGTCGACTCCGTGCTGCAGGACTTCTACGTCACCTGGAACTACATCTACACGGGCACGCCCATCGCGCTGAAGAAGAAGGTGAACGAGCAGAACTTCGGATCGGGCCTGGCCACGCGCCTGACGTGCATCCCCCTGCCGGCCACCAACTTCGAGATGATGGAGCGCGAGAGCCATGTGGACTACGACAGCGACTTGAGGCTGAAGCAGTGGGCCTTCAAGCTCGACAGGGTGAAGGGCGAACTCAGCGTGGGGAAGCTGGTAGACGAGCTCTACGACTGGACGGCGCGCCGCATGATGGATGCCAGCGACAACGACTCGCGTGCCGACGAGATGCTGCTGAAGCGCTGCGCCTACCACGGCCTGAACTTCTCGGCTCCGTTCATCGTGATGCGCCACTGGGACAAGATGCATCAGGACGGCACGTACTGGTGTGGCGAGTTCGAGACGGACGATGTGGACTGGCGCCTGTGCGAGCTGCTGACCAATATCCAGTACGCCTGCCAGCGTCATTACTTCGGGCGCATGGCCGAGGCTTACTTCGACAACAAGGAGCGCGATGCCAACGTCAATGTGCAGCGTCGTCAGAAGACATACGAGGGCTTCAGCCGTCTGCCGGAGGAGTTTAACTTCGAAGATGTGATGCGATGCTTCAATCTAAGCTCCGAGGGTGCTGCCCGCAAAATGTGCTCACGTCTGCAAAGTGACCACCTGATAAAAAAGGTGTGTGACGGTCGTGGAAATGAGAAGGGAGTGACTGCCTTCCAGAAAACGGGTGTCATGATGGTATAGCATTGAGGCATTGAGGCATTGAGGCATTTGTGATTTGAGATTTGAGGTTTGAGATTTGAGGTTTTTAGAGAGTATGACAGTACCAAGAGGAATCCGTAACAACAATCCCCTGAACATCATCCGCACCAAGACCGTGTGGGTGGGGATGGCGAAGGAGCAGAAGGACAAGAAGTTTGTCACCTTCGAGAAGATGGAATTTGGCTGGAGAGCTGCCTTCGTGCTGCTCACCAGAACGTACTACAAGAAGTGGCACCTGAACACCATCCGCAAGATCATCACGCGATGGGCACCACCACAGGACGGCAACAACGTGGGACGCTACATCAACTTCGTGGCCAGCCACATGCGCTACGATACCGACGCCACCCTGCCGCCACCCTGGCAGGAGCCCGAGCGCTGGCAGGACCTAGCCTGGGTGATGGCGATGATGGAGAACGGCAATTATCCGATGGAGGTGGAGCCGATGCTCAGGGGGTGGAGCCTCACCCCCTAACCCCCTCTCCAACTGGCGAGGGGGAATTACTTCAAAGGCTTTCATTCCTCATCGTCCCCCTCGCCGCCGCAGGCGTCCCCCCTCGCCAGTTGGAGAGGGGGCTAGGGGGTGAGGCCGAGGGGTGAGGCCGAGGCCTGATGCCTTCAGCAATCGTTTGGGGCCTCAAAGCGTGAGTTTTCGGGGCTCCAAATCTTTTGGCGGAGGTGCTCTCGCTCGGAAATGAAAAGAAAAATGGAGTTTTTCTTTGTTTTTCGCTCGATTTGCACTACCTTTGCAGACAAAAACATTAATTCATCTAGAAATATGGCAGAAAAAGTAATAGCTGAGAACGAAGAGAAGAAGTCAGTGAGCTTCGTGGAACAAAAGGTGATTGACGACCTGGCAGCAGGTAAGAACGGCGGACGACTGCAGACACGCTTCCCGCCTGAGCCCAACGGCTACCTGCACATCGGTCATGCCAAGGCCATCGCCATCGACTTTGGCCTGGCCAAGAAATATGGCGGCGAGTGCAACCTGCGCTTCGACGACACCAACCCCCAGAAAGAGGACACCGAGTATGTAGAGAGTATCGAGCAGGACATCAAGTGGCTGGGATTCCAGTGGGCGCATGTCTACTATGCCAGCGACTATTTCCAGGAGCTCTGGGACTTCGCCGTGTGGCTGATCAAGCAGGGCAGGGCTTACGTCGACGAGCAGAGCGCTGAGGTGATAGCCCAGCAGAAGGGCACGACCACCTCGCCTGGCACTAACTCGCCTTATCGCGACCGTCCCATCGAGGAGAACCTCCGGCTTTTCGAGTATATGAACAGCGGTGAGTGCCAACCGGGAACATTGGTGCTGCGCGCCAAGATCGACATGGCTCATCCCAATATGCTCTTCCGCGATCCCTTGATCTATCGTGTACTGAACATTCCGCACATCCGCACAGGGGCGAAGTGGAATGCCTATCCCATGTATGACTTCACCCACGGACAGAGCGACTATCTGGAAGGAGTGACCCACTCGTGGTGTACGCTGGAGTTTGTGGAGCATCGTCCCTTGTATGACCTCTTCGTCACCTGGATGAAAGAGTGGAAGGGCGAGACGGACAACATCGAGGACAACCGTCCGCGACAGACTGAGTTCAACAAGCTGAACCTGAACTATACCCTCATGTCGAAGCGCAATCTGCTGGCGCTGGTCAATGAGAAGCTGGTGTCGGCATGGGACGACCCCCGCATGCCTACTATCTGCGGATTCCGTCGCAGGGGCTACTCTCCTGAAAGCATCATCAAGTTCATCGACAAGATTGGCTACACCAAGATTGATGCCCTCAACGACATGGCCCTGCTCGAGAGTGCTGTGCGCGACGACCTGAACCAGCGGGCACTGCGTGTGTCGGCCGTCCTCGACCCTGTGCGTGTGGTCATCACCAACTATCCTGAGGGACAGACGGAGATGCTGACCGCCATCAACAACCCTGAGAACGAGGCCGACGGCACCCACGAGGTGGAGTTCAGCCGCGAGCTCTGGATAGAGCGCGACGACTTCATGGAGGTGGCCGAGAAGAAGTTCATGCGACTGGCTCCCGGCAAGGAGGTGAGACTGAAGAATGCCTATATCATCAAGTGCAATGAGGATCATCCCTGCGACAAGGACAGTGAGGGACGTGTCACCACCATCTATTGCACCTACGACCCGGAGACGCGCAGCGGACAGCCTGGTGCCGACCGTAAGATCAAGGGAAAGACGCTGCACTGGGTGTCGTGCCATAATGCCGTGCCTGCCGAAGTGCGCCTCTACGACCGCCTGTGGAAGGTGGAGAACCCACGCGACGAGCTGGCTGCCATCCGCGAGGCTCAGCAGTGCGACGCCGTCACAGCCATGAAGCAGATCATCAATCCTGACTCCCTGACCGTGCTGCGCCATTGCTACGTGGAGCCCTTCGCCGCAACGATGCAGGCACTCACCTACCTGCAGTTCCAGCGCATAGGTTACTTTAACGTCGATCCTGACTCTACGAGTGAACATCCCGTGTTCAACAAGACGGTAGGACTGCGCTCATAAAGACAAGGCATGAAGAGAACTGGCGACGAATACTTTGACAGCGAGGAATTCCATGAGCTGCTCACGGAATACGAGCATTCCGTAGAGACGGGCGAGCCTGTTTTCCTTGATGTTGACGCACTGTCCGAAATTGCCGACTACTATCATTTTACAGGGCGCTACGATCAGGCCGAGAATGCTATCACCCTGGCACTCAGCCTGTCGCCTGGGGCCATCGCTCCGCTGACATACAGGATTCACGAGGCGCTGTGGAATGGCAAGACGGAGGAGGCAAAGGTATACCTCAGCCGGATCGTAGAGACCAATGAGCTGGACTATGTCTACGACAAGGCTGAGATCATGATAGCCGAGGAACGAGTGGACGATGCCGATGCCTACTTCCTTGAGACCCTCGAACGACTGCCGGAAGAAGACCGTCAGGACTATATCTTCGACGTGGCCAATATCTTTCAGGACTACAGCTACAGCGAGAAGTCGATGGAGTGGACGCTGCGAGCAAAGCAGGAAGACACGCCCGAGTTCAAGGAACTCATGGCACGCAACCTCTTCGGAGTGGGTCGCTATAAAGAGAGTGAGCGCATTTGGGGAGAGCTCATCGACTCTGATCCTTTCTCCAAGCACTATTGGAATGCGCTGGCCTCGGCACAATTCATGAATGAGGACTACAGCTCGTCGGTGCAGAGCAGCGAATATGCCATTGCCATCGATCCTGACGATCCTGACGGGCTGCTGCAGAAAGCTAATGGGCTGTACTATCTGCTCAACTTTGAAGAGGCGCTGAAGTACTACCGCCGCTATTCCAGCCAGAAACCCGACGACGAGCAGGGACTGCTGCATCAGGGGGTGTGCCTGGTCAATCTCGGACGTCACAAGGAGGCCATCGAGGTGCTCAACAAGGCGCTGGAGGTGGCACTCTCGCGTGATCCTGACGATGAGTCGCCCCATACGGGTGACATCTATCAGGAGCTGTCGTTTGCCTATAGCGAGGAGAAAGACACCGAGAAGGCGATGGAGATGATCGAGAAAGCTCATGAGTTCGACGGCGACTCTGTGCAGACGGAGCTGGTGAAGGGACACATCATGCTGGCTTCAGGTAAGATGCAAGACGCGGAGAAATATTTCCGTCGGGCCGTGCTGCTCAGCGACACTCCCAATCAGACTCTGCTGCGGGTTATCGTCTCGCTCTACGACAATCATTATCTGGAAGCTGCCTATACCATGTTCAAGAAATTCTTTAAGGTAGTGGAAGAGACACCGTCTGCCACTGAGTGCAACGATGGCTATGCCTACATGGCGCTGTGCTGCTATGACATGAAACGCCTGGACGAGTTTCTGTCCTACCTGAAGATCGCCTGTGAGCGCAATCCCCGCGAGTGTCAGGTGGCCTTGTCGCATCTCTTCCCCGTCGACGTGGATCCCAAGGACTACTATAACTATATCAAGGACAGATTACCATGAACTGGCTACTCAATAATCTCACTTATCCCAACATCTTCCTGCTGATGCTGCTGGAAAGCACTGTCGTGCCCGTGCCCTCTGAGCTGGTGGTGGCTCCGGCTGCCTATCATGCCGCATCGGGAGGACTGAATGTGTTTCTGGTCGTATTGGTGGCAACGATAGGCGCTGCCGTCGGAGCCAGCATCAACTATGTCGTTGCTCTCTACGTAGGCCGTCCTGTCGTCTATAAGTTTGCCAACAGCAAATGGGGCAAGATGTGCCTGCTCAACCAGGAGAAGGTGGAGAAGAGCGAACGCTACTTCGACAAGCACGGCATCGTAGCCACGCTGACAGGACGACTGATACCCGGCATACGCCATCTTATCAGCATCCCTGCAGGACTGGCACGCATGAACTACTGGAAGTTCCTGCTCTATACCGTCATCGGAGCAGGCGTGTGGCATAGCATCCTGGCTGCACTGGGATGGTACTTGCATGCCGTGGTACCTGAGGACGAACTGGATGCCACCATCGAAAAGTACAACCACTACATCGTGCTTGGCATCATTGCCATTGTCGTGTTGGTCATTGCATACTTTGTAGTCAAGCATTACAGAGGAAAGAAAACATCGGAATAGTTCTGAATAACCAGGCTTATGGATACCATCAACGATTTCTTCTCGCTGCTCAGCTCCTGGCTTTGGGGGTGGCCCATGATAGTGCTCCTTCTGGGGACGCATGTGTTCCTGACCTTTCGTCTGCGCATTCCACAGCGTAAGCTGCTCACTGGCATACGTCTCTCAGTGAGGAAGGACGATGGGGCAAAGGGCGACGTGAGCCAGTTTGGCGCCTTGGCAACGGCCTTGGCTGCCACCATAGGTACGGGAAACATCGTGGGAGTGGCCACGGCAGTGGCACTGGGCGGCCCTGGCGCCGTGCTCTGGTGCTGGCTGACGGGTGTCTTCGGCATGTCGACTAAGTATGCCGAGGGTCTCCTGGCCGTGAAATATCGAGTGAAAGGCGAGAACGGACGGATGTATGGCGGTCCGATGTATGCCCTGGAACGTGGACTGGGCATGCGGTGGCTGGCCGTCCTCTTCGCTGTGTTCACTGCATTGGCCTCCTTTGGCATAGGGTGTACGGTTCAAGCCAACAGCATCGCCCTGCTCGCCAACGAGACTTTTGGCATACCGACATGGGCCGTAGGCGTGTTTATCTGCACGCTGACGGCTGTCGTCATCTTGGGTGGCGTGAAGTCCATAGCCCGTGTCTGCACGATATTGGTGCCCTTCATGGCGCTGTGCTATGTCGTGGGATGCATCGTCATTCTGGTGATGAACGCACCCTTTGTGTGGCCTGCCCTGAAACTCATCGTCACCTCTGCCTTCAATCCTTCGGCTGCAGGAGGTGGCTTCGTGGGGAGCACGGTGATGATGGCCGCCCGATTCGGTATTGCACGTGGTCTCTTCAGCAATGAGAGCGGAATGGGCAGCGCGCCCATCGTGGCAGCTGCAGCACAGACTCGCAATCCTGTGCGTCAGGCATTGGTGTCGAGCACTGGCACCTTCTGGGATACAGTGGTCATCTGTGCACTCACGGGCCTGGTGCTCGTCAGCAGTATCATCGCCTATCCGGACATCAGCTATTCTGACGGGGCTGCCCTGACAAAGGTGGCTTTCAGCAAGATTCCTTACGTAGGAGCACCATTGCTCACCTTCGGCATCCTCACCTTTGCCTTCAGCACCATTCTGGGATGGAGCTACTATGGCGAGAGTGCCGTCAACTATATCGAGAAACAACGTGCCAACCGGTTCTACCGCATCATGTTTATCGTGGCTTTGTTTTTCGGATGCATTGTCAGTCTCGACATCATCTGGAACATTGCCGACTGCATGAATGCGCTCATGGCCATCCCCAATCTCGTGGCATTGCTGCTGCTCAGTGGCGTGGCTGCACGTGAGACCAGGAAATATCTCTGGGGAAACCGTCTTGACGAAGAAATGTCAGAGAGAGAAGAATGAAGATTATCGTATCACAGGAAATCACATCCGTGTGTCCCGACTTCGTGGGAGCATGCGTTGATGCTGCAGTGGAGAACAGCCCGTTCAGCCAGCCGCTGTGGGATGAGATACATCAGCTGGGGGAAAGACTGCGCAGTGAGCTCACCACTGAGACGCTGAAGGAACTGCCGTCGATAGCAGCCACACGCACCATATATAAGAAGTGCGGAAAAGATCCTTCGCGCTATCGCCCTGCCTCCGAACAGCTCATACGTCGCATGTTGCAGGGTAAGGAGCTCTATCAGATTGACACCCTCGTGGACCTTATCAATCTGGCTTCCATTGCCTATGGCTACAGCATAGGAGGGTTTGATGCCGATAAGTTCGTGGGCGACACGCTGACACTGGGCATCGGACGTGAGGGAGAGCCGTATGAAGGCATCGGACGAGGCATGCTCAATATCGCAGGGCTGCCTGTCTATCGCGATGCGCAGGGTGGGGTAGGGACACCTACCAGTGATCATGAGCGCACGAAGATATCGCTCGGCACACGCCATCTTGTAGTGCTCATCAATGGCTATGACGGCAATGAGCAGCGTGTGGTGGAGAATGCCCGTTTCATCCAGCAGCTGCTGAGGAACTATGCCCAAAGTGACGGAGGCACTGTCACGATTTATAAACACCAATAACAACATTTACCGCTATGAGAAAGAAGTATTTTATCTTTGCTGTTGCAACATGCTTTGCACTGGCCATCGTATGCTCCTGTGGAGCCAAGAGTGACAAAGAGCAAGCCTCCGTCGACGAGGAGGAAGTAGATGAGATGGATGATGAGTCGGAAGCTGACGACGAAAGCGACATGAAGACGCTGGACGAAGCTGACGATGACGCTGTCGTGGCTGATGATGAAGTGAAAGCGTTTATCGAGGACATGTATAACAACGATCGTTATAACGAGTATGAGTTTCTGGAGGAGCACTGTACGAAGCGCATGCTGAGCTTCCTTGCAGAGATGTATGATTATGATGGCGAAGGCTATGCCGTATGGCTCTTCCGTACCTCGTGTCAGGATAGCGCATCTGAGAACCCTGAAGATAATATAGTCAAGAAAATCACCAAGCGCCCAGGAGGCTGGTGGCGCTATGAGTTCACTGATGGCGGATGGCATGGCATCAACGAGGTGAAGGTCGTCGAGGAGGATGGTATACTGAAATTTGATGAGCTGAGAACCGTCTACGACGAATGTCTGGAATCTCTCAATGAGCATTCCGCTGAATAGATAAGCTTGTTGGTTGAATGTTTTTGGGCAGTCCGTGCTTTTGTGTGTAACTTTGCATGGACAAATCGTTCGTGTTATGAAGAAAACTTATACAATAGCAATGGCCGTCCTGGCCCTGACATCTCTGAAAGCCACTGCCCAGACCCTCCATGTGGAGATGGGCAGCGTGACCTATCAGATGACGGCAGAGCAGGCTGGTGTGATGACATACCATGAAGGCAGGACCGTCAATATCCTGGACAAGGACTACCTGCTGAGTGACATCACTCAGATGTATTTCGACGATGCTGAGGTGACTGATGCCTCAGTGTCGGTGGTCTATGATGACGCAGCTGCGCGAGTGTCTGTCTCTGGTGATGTGGCCCGCTATCTGACGGTGAGCGTCGATGGTGCTCATGTCTCTGTCTCGCAGAGCGACGACCTCGACCGTGAGATTACCTATACGCTCAGTGGATCGTCTGCCGACGGGTCGTTCTATATGGATGGCTCCTACAAGGCTACTGTCGAGCTGGCAGGACTTGCCCTCACTAATCCCAGTGGTGCTGCCATCAATATCCAGAACGGCAAGCGCATCGACATCAGCGTGAAAAAGGATACCGAGAACAGTCTCATTGATGGCGCACAAGGGAGTCAGAAAGCCTGTCTCTGGGTGAAAGGACATGCCGAGTTCAAGGGCAAGGGTGTGCTCAATGTCAGTGGAAAAACTGCCCACGCCATCAAGACGGGTGAGTATGCCACCATGAAGAATTGTACCATTCATGTGCTCGAGGCTGTCGGCGACGGTTTTCATGCCAATGAGTATTTCCTCATGGAGAGTGGTGAGCTGACCATTTCCAGCACGGGCGATGATGCTCTTCAGGCTGAGATTGACGGGACAACGTCGACAGGCGAAACTGCTGGTCATGAGGATGAGGACTCTGGCAATATCTATATCGAGGGAGGTACGCTTGTACTCGATGTGACGGCAGCAGGTGCCAAGTGCATGAAGAGCGACGGACTGGTGCGTGTGAACGACGGATCGCTCGCGCTCTCAGCCAGTGGCAACGTCGACACTAGTGATGCCTCTGATCCATCTCATTCAACAGGTATCAAGACTGCATCTTTTGTTCAGGACGGAGGCTCTATAACCATGAATATCAAAGGCATAGCAGGTCGTGGCATATCGGCTAACGACATCGAGACGAATGGTGGCGTGCTGACTATAGAGAATAGTGGTGCACCACGTACTATCTCCAGCGACGTGAAGTCGGCTAAGGGCCTGAATGCCTTGAATGTCGCTCTGAATGCAGGCACCATCAGCATCACTATGACAGGCAATGCCGGCAAGGGCATCAAGGCTGGCGACGGCACCAAGTCAACCAGTGGCGGAGGCGGTGGCGGCTGGCGTCCTGGTGGCGGAGGAGGCATGGGTGGCGGCACTACCTATACCAACGTTCAGGGCTCTTACACCCAGGGAAAGGCTGACGGCACAGGGCCAGTATTGACAGTGAAAACCACGGGCAGTGCCTATAGCTCTTCTTCTGCAAAGGCTATCAAGGCCATCTGTGCCATCACTATCTATGGCGGACAGACTGAGGTTAGCACGAAGACCAGTGGGGCTGAGGGCTTGGAATCGAAGACATCTGTCGACATCAAGGGTGGCCAGCACTATTTCCAGTGCTACGACGACTGTATCAATTCCATAGGTATGATATCCTTCAACGGAGGCGTGACGGTGTGTTACAGCAATGGCAACGATGCCGTCGACTCCAACTACGGCAAGACGGGAGCTGTCACCATCGGCGACGGGACGGTGTTTGCCTTTACTACGAGAGGAGCACCTGAAGAAGGCCTCGACTGCGATAACAATTCTTATATCCAAATCAAGGGTAAGGGCATTGCCATCAGTGCAGGAGCATCGCAAGGCGGTGGAGGCGGATGGGGAGGTGGATCCAGTGGTAACACCATCTCAAATGCCGCCCAAGGTTACGCCTTCGTTACTAGCAGCATCAACTATAGCACTGGACGCTATTACACGCTGGCTGATGCTCAGGGGCAGAATCTCGTTACCTACAGTTTCCCTGCCTCCTGCAATAGTTCGCTGGCACTTTTCACTGCTACGGGCATGGTGAAGGGCTCAAGCTATAACATCAAGTACGGCACTACAGAGCCTGAAGATGCTGCCACAGTTTGGCATGGACTCTACTTGGGATCTTCCCATCAAGGCACTACCAGCGTGACCTCTTTCATTGCTAAATAGTCTTGTTGACGGGCTTGGGACAGAGGTCTGAGAGGGGACAGCTGTTGCAATGGGGGTTACGCGATGTGCAGACATAGCGGCCGTGCAGCAGCAGCCAGTGATGAGCCAGTGGGATGTCTTCCTCAGGGATATATTTCACGAGCTGCTGTTCCACTTTGAGTGGTGTGGTGGCACTGCTGGTGACGAGTCCCAGGCGATGACTTACGCGAAAGACGTGGGTGTCGACAGCCATAGCTGCCTGTCCGAAAGCTACTGCCTGCATGACGTTGGCTGTCTTGCGACCTACTCCGGGCAGCTGCATCAGGGCGTCCATGTCGCAGGGCACCTCGCCTCCGTATCGCTCGACGAGCATTTGTGACAATGCCACGAGGTGGCGGGCCTTGCTGTTGGGATAGCTCACACTGCTGATGTAGTGCAGAATGTCTTCATCCGTTGCCTGAGCCATCGTGTGCGCATCAGGATAGTGGGCAAACAGCTGAGGAGTCACCATGTTCACCCGTTTGTCAGTGCATTGGGCACTCAGCACCACGGCTACCAGCAATTGGAACGTGCTGTCAAAGTGCAACTCTGTGTCGACATTAGGCATCTCCCGTCGGAAGTATTCCAATATGCGGCGATAGCGTTCTTCTCTTTTCATTTCTTCGCAATCTATGAACTTGACCGTTACAGTCGTTCCTCACTTCACAAACTTTGCCGGCACGACATTGTCGTTCTTCAGCACGTCGGCAAATTGCTGGGGAGTATAGGTGACGGGGCCCAGCATGAATTCTGGAATGTTGTAGCTCTTCATGAACTCATGGTGGTAGTTGGGATCGGCCTGTGGCAGCTCAAAGGGCTTGCTACCGTGGCCTTCGCTGTCGATGTGGGCGATGAACGGTCTTGTGAAGTTTCCATCAGTACGGCGGCTGCTGAAGATGACCCATCGACCGTTGCTCGACCAAGAGTGATAGCTCTCCGTATCAGGCGAGTTGATCTCGTCCATCAGTCTGACGTCGCCCGTCTGCAGGTCCATCAGGCAGAGGTCGGCCTCGTGGTGCCAGATGTGGAAACATCCGTATCGACCCAGTGTGAACATCAGAAAACGGCCGTCGGGCGAGATGCGTGGTAGCGTGGCACTCAGTCCCAGGGTGTCTTTCTTCAGCGTGTCAAGACCTAGTATGCCAGCTCCCAGCGTGTCGGCTCTGAACACCATCTCGCGTTCACCAAATGTCAGCGTCTCCGGGTCGAAGCTCTTGCGGTAGATGTTGTACTTCACGTCGCTGGCCCTCATGTATATCTCTGCAGCATGAGAGACGGTGTCACGGAACTCGAAATGGGCACTGGAATAGTAAAGCGAACGTCCATCGGGAGCCCAGAAGGGGAACACCTCGAACTCGTCTTGCCTGTTTTCCACATTACGCACCTGGTCTTTCTCCACTTCATAAAGGATGAGATCGCTGGCGGCATCGGTCACTTCAATCTTGTTTGAATTACGCGTATGGAAACTCTGGCTCGTCTGGTTGGTGGAATAGACGATAAGCGGCAGTGTGGGGTGCCATGTGGGATAGACACCAGCCGAGATGACGGAGTCGTTTTTCATGTTCACCTTGCGAAGCTGGCCATCGTAGGCAATCACTGTGCCGCCGTGGTTCTGACGGGCATGGAACTGCATGCGCTGAGGGTTGTACCACTGGTAGTTGTGGCAGTTCACACACTGTCCCAGCTCTTCAGTCGAACAGAGAATGTTATCCACCATCACTCGCTCGTCGTAATTTTCCAGGCAGCGCTGGTTCAATGTGAGCTCTTCGTAGGTGACATAGCTCGGCGAGATGAGTCGGTAGCTGATATACGGGTCGATCGAGTCCTTGGCAACATGCATGGCAAAAGACTTAAAGCGTGTCCACTTATCGTCTTTCTGGGCATATACGTCTACGCTGATGTCGCTGCCAGCAGCCTTCGCAGTGAGCTGTCGCCACTGGTCGATGCCAGGTTGTGCCTTCAGTCCTCCGCATACTATCTCCACATCGCCTGCCGCGAAGCGCACCACAGCATCGTCGGCATCATCCTCTAGCTGGAAAGCCAGCGGAGCGATGTTCACGGGTATGGTTACGTCGATGTAGTCGGGGTATATCTTGGGCAGCGTGTCTGCCTGTGTATAGTTTTCGGGAATGCTCACGCTACATGCGCTTAGCCCCATTAATGCCAAGCCCAGTGCCAATTGGCAAATACTATATGATATATGTCTCATAATACTTAAATCTCAATTCTCAAATCTCAAACCTCAAATCAATACAGCTTCTGATTACGAATAAGGAAATACTCGTAGTAGAATGTTTTTCCGAACTGCGGATAGAAGGCTTCGCGCATCTGTTCTTCGTTCATCTTCATTTGATTGCAACGCTGGGCCATCTGCATGAAGGCATCGTAGGTCTGCTTCACGCTGTCGTCGAAAGGCATGTGGCTGATGTCCACTTTGTTCTCTAGATGACCATACAGGTAGGCTGCCTCCTGCAAGTGCGTGGGCATGTGGTCCTTCAGGTGCTCCTGAGCATAGCGGAAGAAGTGTGGCCAGAAAGTGTCGATGTCTTTTGTCCAAAGAGCCGAATATACGGCCTGCTCATGATAGAGCGTGTCGGGGCTGGGGTCATAGACGAAGTGATACATCAGAAACTGCTCCACGATGGCCTGGTCGCTGTTCAGCTTGTCTTCGAAGTTCATCAGATGGAGGATTGGAGCGTAAGTGCTGTGGGATGCCAGTTCCTGATGCTTATCCAGCAGCGGAGCCATCTGCTCTGCCCACTCACGATGATAGCGCGTGTGGCGTAGCATGTTGATGTATTTCCTTGCCACGGCCTGCTCGTCGTTCAGCAGGGCGCATCGAGTCATGTATTTCAGGTATTCGGCTCTCCAACCGTACTCCACGCCGTCCTCCAGGCACCAGCGGTAGCAGTAGTTGGGCAGTCCATAGTAGTAGTATATGCTGCGTCCCACCACTTGTGTCATATTCACAGGCACTTTCGAGTTGCTTTCCTTGGCACCTGTGCGGAAACGATATTGTTCGTTGCCCTGGCGCCCCAGACGGAACAGGGCCAAGTTCTTCATCATCACGATGGCACGTGTGGGCTCTTCTTCTAAGTCAGCTGCCTCTTGCAGGATGCCATTCCAGTCTTCCTGCTCCATGCAGCGCTGCATGCTCAGCTCCTTGTTGAAGTTGTAGTCATGATACCAGAACGTTTTCACGCCCATCACCAGCACAGCCAGCATGGCTATCTGGCCTAGTCCCCACCATAGCGGATGCTTCACGTCACCCTCAGGCAGACGGCGGTAACTGATGGCCAGAGCGCAGAAGAACGCCACAATAATATAATAAGGTATATAATATTCGGTGTTCTCCTCCAACATGCGGAACAGTGGCAGTGCCGTCCAGTAGATGTTCGCCTCACTCGTTTGGTAATACACCAATCGGTAGTAGATGAGTGGGATTACGATGATGGCAGCTGCTGCCACCACGCTGCCAACAATGCGACTGGTAGTCTTCTCTCCTTCCATCCGCCATAGCATGATAGCCATGAGCAGCGTTGCCAGCAGACCATAGAAGCCGACGAGCGGATACAGCACTGCCGTGCTCACCACTATCACCAGCTCGCGCAGATAGTACTTCGCCGGCAGACTGCGGAACAGCCATACCGCACTGCAAGCTGCGCACATTCCTATCGTAGCTACGAAGAATTGGCCGCGCAGCTTCAGGTAGTAGAGCCAGTAGCCCAGGTCCACGCAGGTCAGCAGCAGCAAGACCACGGGCACCAGTAGCCATGTCGTCCATTTTATTGGTATGCGGAATGCCCGCTGTGCCAGCACCATCAGCAGTGCCCACC
This sequence comes from uncultured Prevotellaceae bacterium, assembly GCA_900318685.1. Classification (GTDB taxonomy): domain Bacteria; phylum Bacteroidota; class Bacteroidia; order Bacteroidales; family Bacteroidaceae; genus Prevotella. Next base: position 20,020 of record ONLL01000040.1, read on the forward strand.
ATAGACACAGCCAGCCTACACCAAGCACGGGATGATAGAAGAACTCAGTAAACCATGTTCCCAGCCAAGTCAGCAGACCGCCGGCCACCACCATCTGCTGGCGGAAGAACAGCGGAGTGTCAAGGTGGAGGTTCAGCTCTTGCACTTTCCAAAGGTAGTTGTCTTCATAGCTCAACAGGCACACAGCTATCGCAACAAGCGCAATCGCGCATACCAGCGGAGACAGAAATTTCAATTTTTTCTTCATTGTTCATCAATTTTGTTTGCAAAGGTAGTGCAAATCGAGCGAAAAGCAAAGAAAAACAGCGATTTTTTTGCTTTTCAGAGATGAAGCCTACCTTCGAGCACAGCCCAAAGGTAAGAATAAGCGAGCAAAAATGCAAATTTATTTTGGTTTTTCACTCACTTATTCGTACCTTTGCAGTCGAATTCAAACAAAAGTAGAAAAAGAATGGAATCAAAGCTTGTCATTTACAATACGCTGACGCGCCAGAAAGAGCGCTTCGAGCCCCTGCATGCCCCCAATGTGGGCATGTACGTCTGCGGACCTACCGTCTATGGCGACCCCCATCTGGGCCATGCCCGCCCCGCTATCACCTTCGATGTGCTCTTCCGCTACCTGCGCCATCTTGGTTATAAGGTAAGGTACGTGCGCAATATCACCGATGTAGGTCATCTCGAGCACGATGCCGATGAGGGCGAGGACAAGATTGCCAAGAAGGCACGCCTCGAGCAGCTCGAGCCCATGGAGATAGCACAGTACTACACACGGCGCTACCATCAGGCTATGGATGCCATGGGAGTGCTGCGTCCATCGATAGAGCCCTGTGCCACCGGACATATCATCGAACAGCAGCAGCTCGTGCAGCAGATTCTCGACCGTGGCTTCGCCTACGAGTCCAACGGCAGTATCTACTTCGACATCGAGGCTTACAACAAGCAGTATCAGTACGGCATCCTCAGCGGACGCTCCCTTGAGAATGTCAAGGATGCCAGTCGCGAGCTCGACGGGGTGGGGGAGAAACGCCATCAGGCCGACTTTGCACTGTGGAAGAAGGCACAGCCCGAGCACATCATGCGCTGGCCATCGCCTTGGAGCGACGGTTTCCCCGGCTGGCACTGCGAGTGCACTGCCATGGGACGCAAATATCTCGGCGAGGAATTCGACATCCACGGTGGTGGCATGGATCTCGTCTTCCCTCATCATGAGTGTGAGATAGCTCAGGCACAGGCATCTATGGGCCATCAGGCCGTGCGCTACTGGATGCACAACAATATGATCACCATCAACGGACAGAAGATGGGCAAGTCGCTCGGCAACTTCATCACCCTCGAGCAGTTCTTCACCGGACAGCACGAGCTGCTCTCAAAGCCCTACTCGCCCATGACCATCCGCTTCTTCATCCTCTCTGCCCACTATCGTGGCACCGTCGACTTCAGCGACGAGGCACTTCAGGCTGCCGAGAAAGGGCTCGAGAAGCTCACCAATGCCATCAGCGATCTCGAGCGTATTGTCCCTGCTGCCAACTGCGATGCCGACACTGAACGCATTGTCAAGAGCCTGCGTGAGCGTTGCTACGACGCTATGAACGACGACCTGGCCACTCCTCTTGTCATCAGCATTCTCTTCGAGGCAGCCACCGTGGTCAACAAGCTCGTCGACCACAAAGCCACCATCTGCCCCGACTGCCTGCAGGAGCTGCGCAACGTGATGAATCTCTTTGCCGGCGATATCCTCGGACTTACGGTTCGCAACGCTCAGTTCGCCGATCAGGGTCGTCAGGAGGCACGTGAGAAAGCCTTCGGCAAGGTTGTCGATATGGTCCTAGAGCTCCGTGCCAAGGCCAAGGCCCAAAAGGACTGGGCAACCAGCGACCAGATACGCGATGCCCTTGCCCAGGCCGGCTTCGAGGTCAAGGACACCAAGGACGGAGTCACCTGGAAGCTCTAGACGATTGCACTATTAAGACGAGTGTACGATTCGGACAAATATGATAGACCAGATTATCGACTACAACAAGACTTTCGTAGCACAGAAAGGCTATGAGAAGTATCTGACCGACAAGTACCCTGATAAGAAATTGGCGGTGTTGTCGTGTATGGACACCCGGCTGACTGAGCTGCTGCCTGCAGCTCTCGGTCTCAAGAATGGCGATGCCAAGATTATCAAGAACGCTGGAGGCTTGGTAATCTCGGCTTTCGACTCTGCCATGCGCAGCCTCATTGTTGCAATCTATGAACTAGGCGTGGAGGAAATCATGGTGGTGGCTCATTCACATTGCGGAGCGTGCCACATGAGTTATGGACACTTCCACCATGAGATGATTGCACGTGGAGTGACTGATGAAACGCTCGACACTATCCGCAAGTGTGGCATCAACCTTGACCACTGGCTGGAAGGATTTAAGGACACTCCGGAGTCTGTTCGCAAGACTGTAGAGACCATCAAGACCCATCCCTTGGTACCCAAGGACATCGTGGTTCGAGGCTTTATCATTGATTCAGAGACGGGGGCATTGGAAGAAATCAGATAACGGTATGCGGCATTTTGCTTGTTTATTCGCATTGACAGCTTTGCTGCTATGCTCTTGCCACACCAGCACTCCAACGAAGGAGATTACGGCGGAGATGGCATACGAAGGTGTCAACAACTATTGCCATGAAGAGTATGACTGGACGATAGCAAAGGAGAATCCTGACATCATGTATGTGACGATGGGCGAGGAAACCGACTCTGCATATCAGGTAATATTCCGTAGCTATACAGCAGCATTTATATATTTCTATGTTGACAAGGCAAGTGGCACTACACGCATGGTGGAGTGTGCCCCTGGTCTTGACATGGAGGACGACGACGATGAGCGCCAGTCATCAGTTGGAACCATCAATTTGTTTGATTACCTGGAGAAGGACTGACAGCTTTATTGAATCCTCTTTTGTTGTAGTTTCTTCATCTCTTGCTTGCTGACAGTATAGTTATAGATGCGGAAGTCGGCTACCTCAGTCTGAGTCAGGTATCGGTCACCGCGGAATGGCGCCCGCCCTATCCAGCAGTTGGCAGGTGCATCCTTGAATATCTCTGCCATGACCGGCATGTTCTCGTTTCTCCCTATCAGCTTTCCGTCAAGGTATAGTTCGCCTGTGTGTCCTTCCTGCCGGTAGAGGACGTGTACCCATACGTCACGCCTGGGCTTGCCGCCCTGCATGATGATCTCTTCGTGCTCATAACCGCCTTTTGAAGTCTCAAATCGCTGTTCATTCAGCCGCATGGCCATGTAAGGCCCTTCATGTGCACTGTTCTCAGCCAGCTGGGAGAACGCGAACAGGAAATGTCCGTAGCCTTCGAGCTGGTTTTCTGAGCTGACCTTGAACCATACGGAGACGGAGAAATCACGCAACTCTTTGATAAGTTTGCCGGTTTCTGCAGTGAGGTCATAGTAGCCATTCCTGTTGTCCAAATGGAGGATGGCAGGATTCTCGTCGTCGATTCTGGAATTTCCTCTCAGATACTCTGGTTGCCAGGCGAAGCTATATTCAGCCTGCTGCTCGGTCTTGACAGTTGGTCGGGGCAAGGCTGAGGTCATGTTGTCGGTGATTCGTTTGATGTGGTCTTTCAGTATTTTGTAGGCTGGCTGTGCCATGGCTCCATGATCATAGCCCTGCATCTCGTAGATTGTAACGTCCTTGTGGCCCACCAGCTTCAGCATGCGCCAGAAATAGGCCTGTTCCTCATAGCGGCCATAGAGTTCCAGCTCCCTGTCGCCTGATATGATGACGATGGGCGGGGCGTCAGGACGGACGTATGTGAGCGGAGCATACTGGTCGATGGTTGCCTGCAGGGGCGTTATACCCTGTTGCTTGCGGATGTTATAATGGGTGATGCACTGTCCGCTGAACGGCACAAGGCCAGCCAGCGAGTCGGCATCGACACCATATTTGGCCAGCCAGCGCTTGTCGAGTCCGATCATGTCGAGCAGATAGCCGCCGGCTGAGTGCCCTGCAACGAAGATCTTCCGATTACTGCCGTTATATTTCTGAATGTTTTTGTAGGTCCAGGCCACAGCTGCAGCAGCATCGTCGAGAATATCATCGATTTTGGCCTTAGGCAGCAGTCGGTAGTTGGCTGCCACGACCACCAGCCCGCTGTTCCTGAGTTGCTGGTCGATGTGCTTGCTGCCTCCTTCAATCCCTCCTCCGTGAAACCACACCACCACTGGTGCATCCTTCAGTTCGGTGGGATAATACACATCCAGCTTACAACGCTCCTTGGCGTAGGGATCTGATGATTCCGTATAAGGAATGTCGTTTACTTGTTGATACTGCGCCCTGGCCATCGTGGCACAGAGCAGGAGCACGAGAACGGCTCCGAAGGTCTTTTTGCTTTTCATGTCGGTCCTGTAAATCATAAAGTATTGTAATTTTGGCACAAATTTAGCGAAATTTCTTCAATTCTCATTATCTTTGAATGAATTTTTTGCAATAACAGTTTTCACGTCGGTAAAAAACAGTTTTTACGCTCGTGTTTTCTGCTCTCTCCGCATCTAAGAGGCTTATATCCGTTTCTTCAATTTTGCAGGACTGCCGGCCACCAAGGTACGAGGCTCCACATCGCAAGTAACTACAGAACCTGCTGCGACGACTGCTCCATCCCCTAATCTGACACCAGGCAATATAGTGGAGTGGCCGCCTATCCAAACATCATCGCCAATTGTTATTGGCAGCCCATAGCCGTCAAGCGTTCTCCCTTCTGGTTCTAAGCGATGTCCTGCAGTGTAAATGCCCACGTCAGGTCCAATCAGACAGTTGCGGCCAATATGGATTTCAGCCACATCGAGCATCGTACAATTATAGTCGGCGTGGAAATTGTCGCCCACATAAATGTTCTTGCCGAAATCGCAGTGGAAGTTGTCGCCCACAAAGGGACTGATGCCCACATGGCCAAACAGCTCTTTCACTATTTCCTGCTTCTTGGCAAAATCGAATAGCGTGAGGCTGTTCAACTGCTTGACAAGTTCCGATGCCCTGACCATCAGGTTGAGCACGTCCTCACTAATTTCTGTTCGGCTGAATATAATCTTCTCCATCTTACCTTTCATCTTTTCTTGCTCTTTACTATTTCGTATGACTGTTGTACTAACTCTTTCAAGTTTACATCGGTTAAGTCTAAGTTAGGCTGAACACTGATCCAATATCGTTTATCTCCATTAAACGGTTCGCTCACTGCCTGATACCTTTCCTTTAGTTCTGCAATTCTTGTTGCGTCGTACTTGATGGTGATGTTTGAGAATTCATCTATATTAAAGTAGCAGAACATGTGGCCGTTGACATAAAACACAAGTATAGTGAACTTGCCCCTTGAAAATTTCTCAAAAGGTGTAGCCTCAGTCACATCGGGCAACGAAAGGCAGTAGTCGCGGAATTCTTCTACGTTCATATCTCGTTTTGTCGTTTAGGAGTGATCAATCATACACACTTCATAACAGGGTACAAAATTACACAATTTCCATCAGAAAAAAGTGGAGAGTACCAACTTTTATGAGGTGAGGACCAACTTTTGAGTGCTGAGGACCTGTTTTTTTGCGGTGAGCACCAACTTTTATGCTGAAATAACATTCATTCACTTAAATAAATGACGGATTTGGGGCTTTTTTAGTAATTTTGTGCCGAAATAAAACGACACGAAAGAATGATTCAGCAAGTAGAGATAGTACTTACGCCCAAGCCAAGAGGCTTTCATCTGGTGACAAGCGAGATAATGCGTCAGTTGCCAAAACTGCCTAAGACCGGTATCATCAACATATTCTGCAAGCATACGAGCTGCGGATTGAGCATCAATGAGAATGCAGATCCAGATGTTCGTATAGATATGGAAACCATCTTCAACCGCCTTGTCCCTCAGAATCGGCCAGAGTATATGCATACGCTGGAAGGAGCTGACGATATGCCTGCCCATGCAAAGTCTACCTTGAGCGGTGTCAGCCTGACCATCCCCATCACCAACGGACACCTGAACATGGGAACCTGGCAGGGTATCTATTTTTGTGAGTACAGGAATTATGGCGGGGCAAGAGACATAGTAGTAACAATAATTGGAGAATAGACTATGTCATACACAGACAGATTCGGACAGTCAGAGGAATATCGGCGTGAAGAGCTGATCAGAAAGATAGAGAATTCTGTAGAGAAACTGACGCTGCAAGAGTTGGAAGCACTTTACTATGATATGAGTACGAAGAACTATATAAACGATTAGTATACAAATGAAAAAACTCGTTTTGCTCAGTATGCTTTTCCTGCCTTTGACTTCATTGGCACAAAAGCAGTATTACCTTTCCACGGCAGCACCGCCGGAAGACGATAACGAAAGGCCGATGATAGAAGTCTACCTTCCAAAAGAAGATATTGCTAACGGATGTGCAATTGTGCTTTGTCCAGGCGGTGCGATGAGGTGGCTGTCGTGGGAGAGCGATGTGGTCAAGATGGCTTCGTTCCTGAACGAACACGGCATTGCCGCCATCGGACTGCGCTACCATCTGAATAAGTCTCAGATGTCGCAGGGTATGCAGATGCCGTCAATGGTTGACGTGACACACCCTGAAGCTTTCCCACAGGCTGATGCCAACCCGATGCATCATGCCAGCGGCGACTCTATCATCCAGCTGGCTGCACAGGATGCCAAGGCTGCCATCAGTATGGTGAGGGAACATGCCGACGAGTGGCACATCGGCAAGGACAAGATAGGCTATCTCGGCTTCTCAGCTGGTGGCGGTGTGGCCATCGCTGCTACAATGTCGGCCGACGACATGCAGCGCCCCAGCTTCCTATGCACCAACTTCGGACCCTCGCTGATGCCTGTCACCGTCCCTGATGATGCGCCTCCCCTTCTGATCATGACAAGAGCCGACCATCCCAATGTGGCAGCAGGTCTCGTCGCCCTCTTCATGGAATGGAAAAAGGCAGGAGCCAATGCCGAACTACATATTTATGGCGACGGAAAAGGCCCCTACGAACTGATGCCACAGACAGGCAAAACTACCACTGAGACCTGGAGTAGTCTGCTGATTCAATGGCTGAAGGCCAAGGGATTCATCAATTAAACAGTTGTTTCCAAATCCACAACACTGTGACAGCGCCTACAACGCAGAACACAAAGTTTGTGATATAGCCCTTACCAAGCAACTCAACATTCAGCAGATGGCTGATGAATGCTCCTGCATAGCTGCCAATGATACCCACTATGAGGTTCATGCAACACCCTTTGCCCTCACCGCTCATGATGCGGTTTGCAATGTAGCCGACAAAGATGCCGGTGAGTATAGGCCAAGCCGTGAAAGCTGCAATATGTTCTAACATGTCTCTTATTTCACGAAATATGGGTAATCAGCATCTCCAAGTTTAGGCTCAAAAGTAAATCCCTCGTAACAAAAGGCACATAGATTCTCAGGGGCGTTGATTCGATTCTCAATGATAAATCGAGTCATAGCCCCCCGGCAAGTCTTTGCCCAGACGGCCTGGATCTTCAAGTCGTTTCCCTTCCGGATATAAAACAAGGGTTGAACGATACGTACTTCCCTGCGAACGCGCTGCCAGTCAAACAGGTGCTGGTATTCCTCCGTGGCAAGATGTATCAGTATTCCGTCGTCTGCTTTCACGCTTTCAATCAACACGTCAGTCAGGCGACTCTTCCAGAAACCAAACATATTCTGGCCCTCTCCGCTTGGCAGCTCCACATTTCCCTCCATCCTATACGGAAGAATAGCGTCTAACGGCCGTAGCATCCCATAGAGGAAGGAGGTTATCCACATCTTTCCTTGAGAATAATTGAGATCATCGGTAGTCATTGTCTCTGCCTTCAGATGCTTGTATGCCTGACCATGATAGGCAAGAATGGCTGGCAGCTTGCCTGCATCATTAGAGTGCTCGGCTCTGCCGCTTGGCTCGTCCAGAAACTGCATAAACCTGAACTTATTCTGAGCGGCAATCTGCTGACTGCAGCCCAGTATCTCGGCAATCGTTTCAGAAGGATATTGAGCCATATCCCTTGCAAAAGCCTGGGCCTCATTCTCGAAACGAGGTGACGACAGGATGATGTCGGGTCGTGACTTTAGCCTGTCGTGCATTATCTTTGCGGAAGCGAGTATTATCTGCATGTCACTTCTTGATTATCATAGGTTTTATTATAGGATTAGCTGCTCTTCCAGAAATTCGGCTGCATCTGAGACGCACAGGGGACATTCACGCAATACATTCTTTGTACCGGCACCTTTGACCTTGTCGATGTCGGTCACGACTCGGCCATTCAGGCTAGCTTCATGGTGCTCACTGTTCCGTCCTTTGAGTAGCTTGCATTGTGTTGCTCCGTTCCTCTCCTGGAACTTGGTCATAATCTGGCGCATCTGCTTCATAGACTTCACTTTGTCCTTGTTGACCAGTCCAAGGACAAGACCTGCCCCAACGAGTGCACCACAAGTACCTTCCATGTTTCCCATGCCACCACCGAAAGCCCCGGCAATGTTCATGGCGTCATCCTCACTGATTCCTGCAATGTCTGCATAGGTGTGTAGGATGGCTTGGGCACAATTGTGACTATTGCACCTTTTCTTCTCTGCTGCTATCTGTTTTCTTGATTCCATAGTATTGTTATTTCTTGCTTTTGATACTGGGTTCACAGAATGAGAAACGACTTGCCGAACTACCATTCCAGTACCCAATGGCTGTCGGAATAGTGGCCTATAAGCTCTGCATCGCTTATTGGATCGAGCTGTCGCATCAATGGATTGCGTTTGCTGATGTCAACAGGATCCCCATTAGTGTCGTGGCTGTTAAACTCCAACAGGGTTGCCGTCATGGCACTCTCGTCCACAATGCCCCATCCGGCTGTAGGAATATTCTCCAGCGTGCAGTTCAGCAGCACGCATTCGGCATGTGGATAGTTCTTTCCTTTATTGTCTGGCAGCCGGCCCAGCTCAGCAAAGCCGCTGAGACCTATGAAATGGCAGTCGATGAAGACGTTGCCGTGGTTCTCCTCTGTGTTGCGAATCCACATGAAAGCGCCGCGGCTTGTAATGGTGCAATGGTTGAAGAACGAAGGCCCGCGTCCCAGCACGGTGTCACCGCCGCCGTCGATGCGGCAGTTATGCCAGTAGCAGCTACCGTTGGCTTGTAGCGCGTCTCCATCGCCGATGATGTGAATGTTGTCGAAGAAGTTCCGCTCACCGTTGACTAGCAGCCCCTCGGCCTGTCCTTTGCAGTCAGTCTTTACTGTCAGGTTACGGAAGACGAGGTCGCTGCAGTTGTCGGCGGCGAAGGCTGCGCGCCGTGAGGGGAAGGTACCACGCACCTCGTTCGTCTTGATATCGGTGGGATGTGGGTTGAAAACCTCGTTGTTGGGATAGTGAATGACAACTCCTTCGCGGCTCTCGCCCTCGATGGTGACAAAACGCTTGTTGCGGAAGTACACTAGCTCCTCGTAGTCGCCGTTTCTGACATATATGGTATAGCGTTCCCTTTCCGATGACAAGGAGTCGGGAATGAAGTCCATTGCTCCTTGTATGGTGGAGAAGTCACCAGTGCCGTCTGCCGCCACCGTCAACCGTCTCAACGACGAATCGGGAGCCATGTCCTTCGTGCGGAACACCCAACCCTTTTTCCCTTTTATGCCGTCGAAATCCTTTATCACCCCTTTGTCGATGGTGACATGATATTCGTGCCCATATTCCAGCATGTTGTGGCGTAGATAGATGGTCAGCTGCTTGGCGTGCGCGATGACAGGATAGAAATGGAAACCGTCGGAAAAACCTCCTATGATGTCAAGTTGATAGTTGCTCTTGTCCCATGCGTTCACACCTGACGGAGTTCCTGCCTTGGTATTGCGGTTGGTGATGTGCTGCACTTTATATCTATAAGGTATAGGAGTGTAGACGGCATCTGGATTGCTGGGCTGTGGCATTGTCGGCCCGGCGGGTATGTTCATGTCGATACGGTCAACCAGTTTCCCCGTCTTATGTTCATAGACCGAAATGAAGCCGCAGTTCCCGATGACCGCATCCTCGTCCATGGTCAATACCAGATGGGTATCGATGTTCACGTCTGTTGCGCCGTTCTCTGGCATCATTGCCACCACGCTTTTAGCGTTGCAAATGCCCGTAATGCCTATAAGCATCATCAGGACAATGTTTGTCTTCTTTATTTTCATCATTTCTAATATTATGGGTACAAATTTAACGATAAAATTCTAATTATGATTCTTTTTGCCATTTTTTTTGTGAAAACAGGCTGTATTTTGGCATATAATGCAGGAAGCATCAAGAAAAAGCCACGAGAAGACACCAATGTTTAAACGAGTTTAATAAATTGTCAGTATAGTTTATCTATGTTTAAAATCAGTGTCAAGTTGTCTTCTGACAGGGACATTTTGGCGCTATTTGTTCTATGGCACGCAACTTGCATCTTCCTAAATGAAAGCCGATGCGAAAGGCCACAGGGCAGGCGAGCTTACCCGGGGAATTAGCAGAGGCGATCAAGAACATACGTTAAACTAAAAAGTATAATTGGAGGTAAAAGTTATGTTGAACGGATTAATGAAAAGCAATGGTTGGTTCCCAACAATGTTTGATGATTTCTTTAACACTGATTTTATGCCTCGTGCCAACAGTACAGCAC
>ONLL01000020.1 GCA_900318685.1 uncultured Prevotellaceae bacterium
CAGTTGATTGTTTGTACACTGCAAGTGAATCAGCTTCGTGTTATTTGTCAGGTCAAGCTTGTTCAGCTGGTTGCCGTCGCACCATAGCGTCTCCAACTCCGTCAGCTTCGACACGTCGAGCTTGGTCAGCTGTTGATTTTGAACCTCAAGCCTCTTCAAGGCCGTGAAGTTCTCGATACCAGTCAGGTCGGCAACGTTGCCAATTGCGTTCATCGTTGTCACAGCCGACAGCTCTTCTTCACTCAGTGCTCCGTCGGGGTTCGTGTCGAATTGCTTGACATAGTCGCGGAACACTATGTCAGGGAAGTTATATTCGTCGATGCCTACGCCCAATGACGAGGGCTCAATAGGAACGTCAGTACCAGTATAGGAATGTCTATCATATATTTTCCACCCCTTTTCTCTGACTGTCACCATCTGCGAATAAGTTATGTAGTTGCCTTCATCAGGCTCGTCATTGTACACTGTGAACTCGCCATACTGGCACTCAGGCAGGCTGTTGACGAGAACGGTCATGGCTTCGCCACGAATATTGTTTCCGTAAATCATGAGTTTAATCAGCGCTGGGTTGTTGGAAAAATCGAGCTGGGTAAACTGGTTATCGTAACAATAGAGTCTCTTCAACGACCTGTTCTGCTGGTAGGAGAATGACCAGGAAGTCAGCTTATTATTTGAGCAAGACACTTCTTCTAATTGCTGATTGCGATGGAGGTCGAGTTCCTCTAGCTCGTTGTTTCCCAAATAGAGCCACGTCAAGTTGGGGAAGTACTCAATACCCTTGGCACTCTTTATGCCTTCACCTTCGTAGTTCATACGTAGTACTTGTTCCCGCTCCCACACACTTAGGTAGCCGTCTTTATTCCTGTCAATGGTTTCATCCTGGATGAGTGTACGCAGTTTCTCATCGGGGAAGTGCTGCTCGTCGATGAGAAAGCCCACATCTTCGCCCGAATAAGGTGTCCACATTTCACCGTTGTCGGCCGACTTCATCGCTTTCCAACCCTTTTCGATGGCAGCTGCCACTTGGAGGTTGGTCATGGTGTTGTCGGGCGACCTTCCATCGCAGACGACGTACAAAAAACCTAGCTCGCTGCTGGGCCTTGACGGCAGGGAGGCGATGAGACGGTCCATGGCCTCACCGCAGATATTGTTGCCGTAGAGGTACACTTGTCTTATCCCGCTGCTGTGCGACAGGTCAAGCTCCCTCAGGTTATTGTCATAGCAGTTGAGTCTCTGCAATTCCGTGAAGTGCTCTATTCCCTGCAGGCTTGCAATGTTTTTTCCATGCACATTCAGCACCGATCTCCGCCGTAACTCATATTCGCTGAGCACTCCGTTCTGGTCGAGGTCGACGACGTCGCTGGCAACTTCGGCTCGGAAGGCTGCATCGGGGAAGTGTTCGGCATCGATGACAATGCCCGGAGGAGTGCTACTGATCACACCTTCATATTCAATCCACGAATATTTGGTGGCACCTTCCGCCACTCCCCAGTAATAAGACGTCCATCCCTTGGATTTGGCAAGGAGCACCTGTTCCTGGGTCATCTCGTTCTCTGTGTCCGAGTCTTTACTCAGTTTTACTCGCAAGCCTGCATCATAAAAGTGAGCAACAAACCATCGGTTAAGGCTGTATACTAGCGAATCCATTCCGGCGCCTCTGATGTGGTTATCAGCAAAATCCACATGAGTCAGCATATCGTTTGCTGAAAGGTCGAGCGTAGTCAGGTTGTTGGATTGGCACCAAATCTCTATTATAAACGGATTATGCGACACATCCAAGGAAGTCAGACCACAATTATTGCATGTTAAGTATCTCAGTTGTATAAAGGGAGACAAATCTAGCGACGTCAGCTCATTGCCACTACACTCCAGTTTTTCCAGGAGTGTGAAGTACTCCAGACCTTTCATGTTGGTAACGCCCTTGCCGCTTTTAATGGTTATTCTTTTTGTTTGGTTGATTTCCCTTTCACTTAACAGGTCGTCACCGTTGTCATCGTAGTCATTGAGGATAACAGCGCGGAATTTTGGGTCAGGGAAATTCGTCTCGTCGATGGCAATGCCTGTCTCATCGCTCATCTTCATCTGAATTCTGATGACATTGGTAGGGCTGGTAGCATCAGGAGTGAAGGAGAAGTTCATGTCTGGAGCATAGAAATACACCCGCTGGGAGCCGCCGTCCATCGTGCACATTTTGGGTCCCTTGGTGAACGACTGAAGATTGTGAATCGCTTCCCAGCCATATATATTGACGAAGGAATTGTTGACCGTCAGATGCTTGAGGTTGCAGATGGCCCAGTTGTTGCTAACCATGTCGGTTTCGGCTCTGAACTTACAGTTTTCTATGATGAGCGTCGCCCAGTCGTTGGGATTGGTCGACGAGTTGGCCACACCATTGATGCAGTAACTGTGGTCGGCATAGACATCCAAGTCGATGTTGCGAATGGTCACCGTGGCACCATTGGCGATGGTCATACCACCCTCGCTGCCGCCTTTAATCGTGGCGAATTTATATCCATCGACCTCATCGCCGATAATAGTAGTGGATGTCTCCAGCCTGACGGGCGAAGCATCCCGGGCCTCCAGATGATTGCCGCGCCTCAGTACCACCGTCAGCCCTTCGCAGCTCTCATTGAGAATGGCACGGTTGCCGCTTCCCGTGCGCTCTATATTCACATTGTAGAGCACTACGATCTTCGTATCGGGATTGTGACGTTGTTGAAGTTGTCGGATGTGACGCTGATGCCGCCTATCTTGAACCCATAGTAGGTGGCTGACTGTGCTACAGTGGCAAGACAAACCAGCAGAGCGGCCAGTAAAAACTTCATTGTTTTCATACGCTTTATTCTTTTATGGTTAGAGATTTTTTACTATTTGAATCACTTTCGGGTGCAAAGATACAAAAAAAACACCACATATTATTGTATATTTTGAGCAAAGTGTGGTCTGTTTTTAACAATGCTCCTCTTTTAACAGAAATAAACACAAGTAGTCTACGCAAGGCAAGAACTTCAATAGGAGCCTCCCCCCAGCCCCCTCCCGAAGAGGGGGTGGACAGGTGAATGACGAAGAGAGGATGAGTCCGTCTGGGGCTCATCCTCTCTTCAATCAGTTCATCAGGCATTAACCTTCATTTCTCATTATACCTAAGCGTGTTGTTGCAACTCATGGATTGCTGTATTGAGTATTTCTATTTGATCCTGGAGTTCAAGCATATTTATTAGGCATTCTTCCGCTTCATACTCAGAACTCACGTTCTCCAATTGTTTTTGCACTTCAGCCATCATTGCCTCAATCTCTCTTGCCATTTGCCAGAGAGTGGTCTGAGCATGTCCGCTGTCAATTGATTCGAAAATATCTTTCACCTGTTCATAAAAATCTTCACAGGCTTCCATTTGATTTTGCAGAGCTTCTGTTTTCATCATGAAACTCTCCAAATCTATGTTTCCGAGCAAAACCTCGACAATTATCTTCGCATCGGCAATCGTGACAGAGCCGCTATGGTTCACATCTGCTGCTTTGGTGTTGAAGTAGCCAACTGGCTGGCCTAGGATATGGCCGACCACTGCTGTGACATCGGCAATCGAGACCACGCCGTCGTCATTGGCATCGCCAGGTATTAAAGCAGGCTTCTCCGTGAAGTAGCCGGGATTGCCGGCGCCACCGTCGATATGGGCGTAGGCAGCATTCACATGGGTTTCATCGTAGGTCGTGCCCTTGCCGCCCACGAGGCTGATGCAACCGCTGAACATCATTTCTGATGATGTGACTGCCGCCGTAGTCCATTTGTCACTCACATAGATGGCCTTGAGCGAACTTAGCGCAAACATGCTGAACATATTTGTCACTTTCTCGGTTGAGAAGCTGCTCAAGTCGAGTTCTTCGGCTTGACAGAACGAGAACATAGTACTCATGTCAGTCACATTCCTAGTGTCAAAGTTACTGAAATCCACCTTTGATACGACGGGGCAGTCATTGAACATGGACTTCATGGTTGTCACCTTGCTCGTGTTCAGGTAAATCAAGCCATCAAAAGTGACGAGGTTAAACATCGAACTGAACCATTCGGCAGTACTCTTGGGACGCGCGTCAGCAAATGAAGGATCGAACACTACTCGTGTGACCGACGTATTGAAGCCGTCAGCACACCATCCTGGCTGATTATCACCCTCGTTCAGGTCGTAGGTCGAGCCCGGTCGGCTGCTGCGCTGGTTGTCGAAGTAGAACGTCAGCGTCGTGTTCCCCGGCGTGTAGCAGGCGTATGCCTCTCTAATCGAGAAATACCCCGGGTTGCTAGGGCCGCCGTCGATGCGGGCGTAGGCTTTGTCGATGTGGTTGGCGTCATAAGTCGTGCCTTGGCCGCCCACGAGTTTGGCGCAATCCTTGAACATGTTGTTGGAACTAGTCACGTTGTCTGTGTTCCAAAGATCACTCACGCTAATGGTCTGCAGGTCAGTGCAGTCACAGAACATAGCTGTCATGCTTGTCACGTTGGCCGTATTGAAGTTGCGCAGGTCGAGCGACTTCAGTGCCGAGCAGCCCTCGAACATGGAATTCATGCTTGTCACCTGACTCGTGTCGAAGTTGCTGAGGTCGAGTTCTGTCAGGTTGCTGCAATAATTGAACATGTTATACATAACGGTCACATTGCGCGTGTCGAAGCCACTCACGTCGAGTGTCGTCAGCTCATAGCAGTCGTTAAACAAGCTACGCATGTCGGTCACATTGCGTGTGTCGAAGTGGCTCACGTCAAGGGAGGTGAGCGACTCACATTCTTCGAACATGGCTTCCATGCTGATCACCTCGCTGGTGTTCAGAAATTCCATGCCATCGATGTTGGTGAGCAGATGCATTTGGCCGAACCAGTAATAGGTGCTGACGGGGCGGGCGTTGGCAAAAGAGGGATCGAACACCGCACGGGTAATCTCCGAGTAGTTGCCATCGTTGAACCATCCGGGCTCCTCGTTTGTAGCCATGTCGGTGGAGTAGGTCTTATACGTGCGGCGCGTGGCGCGCTGGCCGTCGTGGTAGAACGTCAGCGTCTTGCCGTCGGCTGAGAGGAGGGCGTATGGCACCTTGAGGTAGTTGGGTCCCACGAAGTAGCCCTCGTAGTCCTCCCTGTCGATGTGTGCTGCATCCTCGCCGACGTGCTCATCGTAGGCGGAATTATAGGTTGTGCCCAATTCGCCGACGATGCTATAGCAGTGGAAGAACATGTCTTTGGTCGACGCGCGGCTTGCATCCCAGCCGTCGCCCACGCTGACAGTGGTCAGCGATGTGCAGTTGAGGAACATCTCGTCCATGTGGAGAGTCTGGGAGGTGTAGAAGCTGGAGAGGTCGATGGAGATGAGGGACGTGCATCCAGAGAACATCTCGTTCATGACGCTCACTTTCTCCGTGTTGAACGATGTGAGGTCGAGGTTCTTCAGCGACGTGCATTCATAGAACATCATCCACATCTCCGTCACCTTGGCTGTGTTGAAGTGGCTCAGGTCGAGGCTGGTCAGGCTCTCGCAGCCATAGAACATCTGGCTCATATCGTCGACCTCGCTGGTGTTCAGGTACTCCAGGTTCGTGATGGTGGTGAGCTGTGCCATATTGGTGAACCAGCCGAAGGTGCTGGTGGGACGGGCCGAGGCAAACGATGGGTCGAACACCACCGACGTGACACCGCGGGTATCGGGCTCCCAGTCGGGCGTGGCGCTATTCTCGTTCAGTGCGTAAGTGCGCTCGGTGTGCAACAGGAGTCGGCCGTCGGCATAGAAGGTGAATGTCTTACCATCGTCAGAGAGGACGACGTAGGGGTTGCCCCTGTCGGTCAGATAGCCTGGACGGCTGTAGCCGCCGTCGATGCGAGCGTACTCTTTGTCTACATGGCTGTAGCTGTAGGTGGTGCCACGGCCACCGACGATGCTTGTGCAAAGCGAGAACATCAGGTCGCTGGAAGTCACGGCGTCTGTTGTCCATGAACTGGAGACGAGGATGATGTTGAGTGCGCGACAATTGGAGAACATGGAGCTCATGTTGGTGACGTTGGCGGTGTTGAAGCTGCTCAGGTCGAGGGCGGTGAGGACGTTGCATCCGTCGAACATGAGATACATGGTGGTGACGCGGGCCGTGTTGAAGTTAGAGAGGTTAAGGGTCTTCAAGCTCTGACAAAACTCGAACATGGCGTTCATGGTGGTGACGTTGGCCGTGTTGAAAGAGGAGAGGTCGAGTTCGGTGAGGCTGCGGCAGTTGCGGAACATGGACTTCATGTTGGTGACCTGCGACGTGTTCAGGTTGCTGAGCCCGGTGATGGTGGTAAGGTTCTTCATGCCGTCGAACCAGCTACACGTGGAGGTCGGTTGCATGTTGCTGAAAGAGCTATGGAACACCACTTCGCGTACGTTTTCGCAGCTGTTGTCGCTGTACCATTGCGGTGACGTGCCACCCAGGTTAAGGTTGTAGGCCGTTCCTGGACGTAGGTCCTTCATGTAGTCGTAGTAGAAGGTCAGCGTCTGGCCGTCCGTCGAAAGTAGTGCGTATGCTGTTTTTACAAGGCCTTCCACGGATGTGAAATAGCCGGGATTGGAGGTGCCACCATCGACATGTGCGTAGGAAGCATCAATGTGGCCGGCATCGTAGGCGGTGCCCTGGCTACCCACGAGGTTTTTGCACCCGCCGAACATGTTTTCTGATGAAGTAACCGAGCTGATGCTCCACGAACTGCCCACAAAGATGGTTTTCAAGTTTTGACTATTTGAGAACATACGCGCCATATCCGTGACCCGCTTCGTGTCGAAGCCGCTGATGTCGAGGCTTGTCAAAGCATCGCACCAAGAGAACATGGCCGACATATCGGTTGCCTTTGATGTGTCGAAGTTGCTCACGTCAATGCTCGTCAAAGAAGAGCATGAACTAAACATGCCGGCCATGTTGGTTACTTTGGCGGTGTTGAAGTGACTCACGTCAAGGCTTTTTAGTTTACTACACGAACGGAACATTGTTCGCATTGTGGTGACATTGGCTGTGTTGAAGCTACTTATGTCAAGGCTTTCCAATTTGATGCAGTTAGCGAACATGTCATTCATGAGGGTCACCTTACTGGTGTTGAAGTTGCTCAGGTCAAGGCTTGTCAAACCTTCACAGTTGTTGAACATAGATGAAAAGTCGGTGACATTTGACGTGTCGAAGCTGCTGAGGTCAAGGCTTGTCAAAGCGAAGCAATTTTGGAACATGGCCTTCATGTCTGTAACTTTGGACGTGTTGAAGTGGCTCAGGTCAACGCTTCCTAATTTGCTGCATTTATTGAACATGAAATTCATGTTGGTCACTTCACTGGTGTTCAGATATTCCATGCCTGTGATGGACAGAAGGTTACTCATGGTAGAGAACCAGTTGTTCATTCTTGTCGGTCGTGCATCGGCAAATGACGGGTCGAAGACCACCTGTGTGACATTGCCAACGATGCCGTTACTGCTATAGTACCATGATGGTGGATAGTCGTCAGAGTTCAAGTCGTAGGTCTTGCCTGAGCGGGTGCTGCGTATCGCATCGTAGTAGAATGTCAGTGTGGTGTTCTCCGCCGTGTAGTAGGCATAGGCTTCAAGCTCGCGGCCAGTGAAATAGCCAGGATCATTGGAACCTCCGTCGATGTGGGCGTAAGCGGCATCGACGTGGCTGGCATCGTAGGTGGTGCCCTGTCCGCCCACGAGGCTGGTACAGTTATTGAACATGTTACTGCTGCTGGTCACCGTAGCCGTGGACCATTTGTTGCTCACATAGATGGTCTTCAACTTGGGGCAGTTGGCGAACATAAGGTCTGCTCCGACAGGCTTTTCCAAGCTGAAGCCGGTGAGGTCGACTGTTTCCAAGTTGCTGCAGTTGTAGAACATGCCCGACATGCCGTACGTACCCGTGACGTTGGTCGTGTTGAAATTGCCCAAGTTAAGACTTTTCAAGCTGCTGCAGTATTCAAACATCCCATGCATATCAGTCACTTTGGCCGTGTTGAAATGGCTCAGGTCGAGACTTGTCAAGCTAGTGCATTTATAGAATAAATTAGTCATCTCCTGCACTTCGCTGGTGTTGAAGTAGCTGATACCGACGATGTCTTCCAATTTGCTCATGACGTTGAACCAAAAGTAAGCCGTGGTAGGTCGGGCGTTGGCAAACGAGGGGTCGAAGACCACTGTGGTGACGTTGGCGTATGTGCCGTCGCTGTACCACTTAGGCTCTACACACCCGGCGTTCAGGTCGTAGGTCTTGCCCGTGCGGGTTTTACGCAGTGCATCGCAGTAGAAGGTCAGCGTTGTGTTCGCCGTCGTGTAATTGGCGTAGGCTTCGAGGGGACGGGCTGTAAAATAGCCAGGATCGGCAGAGCCACCGTCGATGCGGGCGTATGCATAACCGTCGTTGTCGGCGTTGAATGTCGTGCCTTTTCCTCCCACGAGTTTAAAGCATTTCTCAAACATGGCAGAACCAGTTGTTACGCTATTCGTACTCCAAAGGTCCGAGGCATAGATGGTGGTCAGATTGCCGCAGTTGTTAAACATCCTCCACATGGATTTCACTTTGGCCGTGTTGAAACTGCAAAGGTCAAGGCTTGTCAAGCCCATGCATCCTTCGAACATGAAATCCGTCATCGTCACGTTCGCGGTGTTGAACTTGGTCACGTCGAGGCTCTTCAAGGCGCTGCAGTCCTGAAACATTCCTCTCATGTTTGTCACTTTAGCCGTGTTGAAGTTGCTCACGTCAAGGCTTCTTAAGCCCGTGCAGCCTTTGAACATGCAGTCAGTGGACTCCAACTTCGATGTGTCGAAATGGCTTACGTCAATGCTTGTCAGGCTTTTGCAATCTTGGAACATATAGCCCATATTGCTCGCATTGCTGGTGTTCAAATTGGCTATGCCCTCGACGAGCTGTAGTCTCTCCATGCCGCAGAACCAGAAGGACATTGTCGTTCGGCGCGCATTGGCAAACGACGAGTGGAAGGACACCTTGGTAACATTGGCGTTAGTGCCGTCATTGTACCAATCTGGTCGCTGGTTGTTATTCAAGACGTAAACCGTGCCCGTACGGGTACTACGCAGGTTGTCGTAGTAGAACGATAGCGTCATGTTGTCCGGGGTATACTCGGCGTAGGCCTCCTGGGCCGAGGCGGTGATGCAGCCCAACAGTGCCACAAGCGCCATCAGGCTTCGTTGTAATAGATTGTTTGTCTTCATATTGCTTCTGTTTTTTATGTCTTAGGTAAAATCACTATTTTCGATGCAAAGATAGGAAAAATAATCCAAATTGCCAAAAGATTTGGTGAATTAATGCGGAAAAAAGAAGATTCGAGGAATTTTTCATGAAACCTAACATTGTTTTTTCGTAATTGCCGAATTATTAATGGTTTAAGTCTGCTCTTAACGTCTTCAACACCTAACTTAGACCTAACTTAGACCTAACTTAGACCTAACATAGACCTAACATCGGCTGTTGCCAGTTTTTTGACTCAATGTTAGGTCTGTGTTAGGTCTAAGTTACCCCTGTAGGGGCGGGGTTGGGGGCGGGGTCAGTATCTTCCTCGGCGTAGAATAATACTGACCCCACCCCTGCCCCTCCCCTACAAGGGAGGGGAGCTGCTGCGCATGAGGGAAGGCAAACAGGGCAACTAGCGTCAGCAAGAGAAGGAACATCATTCCGTAGAGTCTCTTCATGCTTGTACCTTTTTATTGAATTTCTCGACAGAGGTAAGAAAAAAAACGGGTTGAACACAAGAGAAAAGCCATTTTTTTCTTTTTGTGCCAATGAATATCTGCCAAAGTCTCGGTGTTTGCGTATCAAAATCTCGATGTTTGCGTATCAAAGTCTCGTTGTTTGCGTACCAAAGTCTCGTTGTTTGCGTACCAAAGTCTCGTTGTTTGCGTACCAAAGTCTCAATGTATGCGTACCAAAGTCTCAATGTATGCGTACCAAAGTCTTGGTGTTGGTGTACCGAAGTCGCCTTCTTTGCGGATTGCCAGCGTTCGCCCAACGGCTTTCGAGCGCCCGCCCGAAGATGGTTGGGCACCCGCCCGAAAGCCTTCGAGCGGACGCTCAACTGACAGCCGAGTGGCAAAGAGACTCATTCATATTCTACATAAGGCCTGAGCCGCTCGATAGCAAAACGAGGATGGGAGGAAGCTGTTTGTTCCCAGTATGGGAACATGACGCTCCTAGCATGGGAATATAACGCTCCCAGCAAGGGAACATAGCGCTCCCAGCATGGGAATGTGACGCTCCTCGCAAGGGAGTCAATACTGCACGGGTGGAATGCTGTCTCGAGGGGGGATGGGGCCGTCGCGATTGGGGTCGAAGACTGTCACCTCAACTGGGGCGATGCCACGACGGAGAATGCCAAGCTCGCGGGCGGCACTCCAGGAGAGGTCGATGATACGGCCACGGCCAAAGGGCCCGCGGTCGTTGACCTTCACTACTACCACACGCTTGTTGTGGGGATTATACACCCGGAGGAGGGTGCCGAAGGGATGACGCTTGTGGGCACAGGTGAGACTGTCGTGGTGTAAACGCTCACCACTTGAGGTCATCCGCCCCGTGGCACGCTTCCCATAGTAGGAGGCGATGCCCTTTTCCTTTGTTGAATTGAGATTTGAGGTTTGAGATTTGAGATTTGAATTTGAATTGAGATTTGAGGTTTGAGATTTGAGATTTGAATTTGAATTGAGGTTTGAGGTTTGAGATTTGAGATTTAATGGGAATACAAACATAAGCCCCATAGACAGGAACGTCATGCATGCTCGCTTCATTATCTGGTAAGTGATACCCATAAATCTCAAACCTCAATTCTCAAATCTCAAATCATCACACGATGCCCTGAGCCATCATGGCATGTGCAACCTTCATGAAGCCAGCCACGTTGGCACCCTTGACATAGTTGATGTAGCCGCTGGGCTCCTTGCCGTATTTCACGCACTGGGCATGGATGCCAGCCATGATCTGATGCAGTTTCTGATCGACTTCCTCAGCTGTCCACGACATACGCATGGAGTTCTGAGTCATCTCCAGACCAGAGGTAGCCACACCACCGGCATTGACAGCCTTGCCAGGAGCGAAGAGCTGACCGGCAGCAATGAACTTATTGACAGCCTCAGCCGTGCAACCCATGTTCGACACCTCTGCTACGCACAAAGGCTTGTTGGCCAGGATGGCATCAGCATCGTCGCCGTTGAGCTCGTTCTGAGTGGCACAAGGCAGGTAGATATCGGCCTTCTGCTCCCAAGGTTTCTTGCCCTCAAAGAAGGTGGAACCCTCGAACTCCTCAGCATAGGGTGCGCAGACATCGTTGCCAGAGGCACGTAGCTCAAGCATATACTCGATCTTCTCGGCATCGAGGCCAGCAGGATCGTAGATATAACCGTCGGGACCGCTGATGGTGATGACCTTGGCTCCCAGCTCAGTAGCCTTCTTGGCAGCACCCCAGGCCACGTTGCCGAAGCCAGAGAGAGCCACCGTCTTGCCCTTGATGTCGAGGTTGTGGGTCTTCAACATGTGGTTGACGAAGTAGAGTGCACCAAAGCCCGTTGCCTCAGGACGCAGGATGCTGCCGCCCCACTCCAGGCCTTTACCCGTGAGGGTGGCACCGTGGAACTGCGAGGTAAGCTTCTTGTACATGCCGAAGAGGTAGCCTATCTCACGTCCGCCAACGCCGATGTCGCCTGCAGGCACGTCCATATCGGGACCGATGACCTTGTAGAGCTCCATCATAAATGCCTGACAGAAACGCATGATCTCAGCGTCGCTCTTGCCACGAGGAGCAAAGTCGGAGCCGCCCTTGCCACCGCCCATAGGCAGCGTGGTAAGTGCATTCTTGAATGTCTGTTCGAATCCCAGGAACTTCAGGATGGAGAGGTTGACGGAGGGGTGGAAGCGCAGACCGCCCTTGTAAGGGCCAATGGCGCTGTTGAACTGCACGCGATAGCCGATGTTCACCTGTACCTCGCCCTTGTCGTCGACCCAGGGCACACGGAACGTGATGATGCGCTCCGGCTCTACGATGCGCTCCACAATCTTTGCCTTCTCGAATTCAGGATGCTGGTTGTAGACATCCTTGATCGACTCCAGCACTTCGCGTACTGCCTGAAGGAATTCCAACTCGCCTGGGTGCTTGCGCTCCAGGCCTTGCATAATTTTCTCAACTTCCATAGTTTAAGTTTTAAAGTTAATCGGTTAGTTTTGTGGTAAGGGCAGCGGCCATAAGAGACCGCTGCCGTTGCCGTTTGTTTTTAATCAAAGTGTGCTTAGTAGCCTATCTTGCCCTTCCAGCGCAGATACCAGTTGTGCTGGTCGGCGAGGTTGGCTTTCACCTCTGCCTGCACCTCGCTGCTCTTCTCCTCGCCACGGCGTGCATAGACGGCCTTGGCCATGAAAGCGCCGGGATTGTCCTGACGCATAGCAAAGCGCATCAGGTCGTAGAAGCGTGTGCCCTCGAAAGCTAACTCAAGTGCTTCCTCGTTGAGCAGGAGACTGTCGACGTAGGCCTGCTGTCTGTCGATGTCGATGGGTTCGAACACGGAGTCGTTGATCTGGATGAAGTCGGGGAACTGATAGTACTCGTTCATCGGTGTCCATCCTGAACCGCGTGTGTGGATGCCAACCATGTTGTGAGTGGCAACAGCACCCGCACCAATAATATCGCCCACATCCATCACTGCATAGCGGGTGTCGGGGAAGTCGAAGCGCGAGACGAAGATGGAGTCGCTGCTGTCGTAAGCCGTGTAGAAATCGAAGTAAGGTATGACTTCCTGCTGGATGACCCTGTTGCTCAGACCCTGTGAGAGGATCTGGAAGGCCATGCGTGGATAGCCGGCCATGTTGAGTGCCTCAGCCATGCGCAGGTAGACCATCATGCGGCGATAGATGTGCACGTTGCGTGTGGTGTACTTGGCAATGCTCTGAGTCTCGATGCGCTCACCCGTGAGACGGTCGCGCTGGAAGCTCTCTGTCCACACATCCGACAGGCGCAGGTCGCCCGACTGATGCTCTGTGAGTCCGGCAGGTGAATAGGTGACGCTGTTTCCGTCGTATGACAGGACACAGTTGGCCTGCGACTCAGAGATGTCGACCATGCGCTGTGAGGGCGAGATGCTCACCTTGTAGTTGTTCTCCTCACGTGAATAGAAGAGGTTGCGCAGCTCACTGTAGTTACCCTCGGCACGGATGGAGTCGCCGGCAATCATCGTAATCAGCTCGGT
The DNA here is from genome assembly GCA_900318685.1 of uncultured Prevotellaceae bacterium. Lineage (GTDB taxonomy): Bacteria > Bacteroidota > Bacteroidia > Bacteroidales > Bacteroidaceae > Prevotella. The sequence continues at coordinate 13,218 of ONLL01000020.1, forward strand.
GTTCTCTCCGAACGTCTCGGAACTGAATGTACTTCCTCCGGAGAAGCGACGGCTTGTCCAGTTGGAGGTACCAGGCGTCCACATGCTATAGGATGTGCCTGTGGGATAGGCTGAGTTCTGTCCGTTGCGCTCGCTGATGTACTTGTAGTAGTTGAGCGCAGCCTGCCTATAGTCTTCCTTGCTTCCTGTGACGGATGCACGCCAGAGGTAGAGGTCGCCACGGATGACGCTGATGGGGAAGAAGAGCACCTTGGACTCTACACCACGGATGGTGCGATAGCCTGGTGTCTCAGTGTTGTAGCGCTCGGGTATCGAAGCCAGGTCGTTGATGAAATAGGTGCAGATGGCCTGGAGATCAGCCTTGTTGGCAGTCTCGGCAGCCTCAGCCTCTTCCTTGCTCAGCAGAGCCTCGGTATAGAAAGGCACCTGACCGTAGTTGAGCACCAGCTGCAGATAAGTCCATGCGCGTATAGCCTTCACGGCAGCATACTCCTTCATGAAGATGTTCTCATTACGATTGCTCTTCATGGCAGTATCGACATGAGTGATGAAGTAGTTACAGTTGTTGATGACGGCATAGTAGTCGCTGGGCTTGTTGTACATGTTGTCGTCGCTGATGCTGAACGTCGCCACCTCGCGCAGGTCGTTGCTGGCCTCAGTAGTCAGGTCGACAAGGTCGCCGCGCACCTCTCCGAGGAGGATGGTGCGGTCGGCCAGTGCCTGAAGCTTGGTGAGGATGCCCGTCACGGAATAGATGGTGTCGACGGCATTGTTGAGATGCTCTTTTTCGGCGTAGAGCACGTCGTCGGACTCCTGATTGAAGAAATCATCGCAGGAGGTGAAGGTAGCGGTAATACCGCAACATACCAGACAGCCGCAGAATAATTTATAAAGCTTGGTAATCATAATACTCAATTTTCAATGTTCAATTATCAATCTCGATTACAGGTTAATCTTCACACCAGCCACGATGCTGCGGCTCAGTCCCAGACGTCCCAGGTCGATGCCCTGTCCGATGACACTTGATGTCATGGTGAACTCGGGATCGCTGCCCAGATACTTCGTGAAGGTGAGCAGGTTGTTGCCCTGCACCCAGAACTGCAGTCCCTGGATGTACTCCGACTTCAGCGGGAGGTCATAGGACAGGGTGGCACTCTTCAGTCGCAGGTAGGAACCGTCCTCAATCCAGCGGTTGCTGAAGCGGGAGTTGTTCATGGGATCCTGGAACGTGATGCGAGGCACGTCGGTGAGCTGTCCTTCCACCTGCCAGCGACGCTGCAAGGCCGTGGTCTGGTTCATGAAGCGTGATCCGCCTTCCAGCTGTGAGCGCATGTAGTTGTATACATCATTGCCCAGCGAGTAGTTGAAGCGTACGTCCAGACGGAGTCGCTTCCATGCTACTGTGGTAAAGATGTTTCCGTAAATGTCGGGATTGGGGTCGCCAATGAACATCTGGTCAGCTTCGGTAATCATTCCGTCGCCATTGAGGTCGGCGAAATGCACGTCACCAGCCTTGAAGTAGTTCTTGTCGATACCATTGTCAGCCAGGAAATAGAGACCTTCCTCAGCGGGCAGGCCGGCAGCCTTTGCTTCCTCGGTGGTGGCAAACACGCCCAGGCTCTTGTAGCCATAGAAGGCGTTGGCAACCTGTCCTACCTGTGTGCGGATGGTGGCGCCATATACCTTGTTGTCCACAAACTGAGCATTGTCGGGCAGCTCGCAGATCTCATTCTTATAATGACCTGCGCTGGCACCCACCTGCCACTGCCAGTCCTTCAGGGCAAGCATCTTCACGGTGAAGTTCACGTCGAAGCCTTCATTCTTCAGCTTACCGCCATTCGACCAGTTCATGTCGAGGCCGCTGAGGAATCCCAGGGACTGACGTGTGAGCAGGTTGTCGGTGGTGGAGCGGAAGTAGTTGAAGCCCACGCTGAGACGATTGTTGAAGAAGCTGGACTCCAGTCCAAGGTTCAGTCGGCGAGTGGTCTCCCACTGTATCTCGTTGTTTCCGATGCCGTCGAATGCCAGTCCGGAGATGGTGTGCAGGAACTGCGAGGCACGGAAGTAACTGCGTGCAGCGTAGTAGTCGATATCGTCGTTACCGCTGATCTCGTAACCTGCGGAGAGACGCAAGTAGTTGATGCCGTCGATGCCTGCCATCCAAGGCTCGTTGGTAACAACCCAAGATGCCATCAGGCCGGGGAAGATGGCCCAGGGGGCCTTCAGCAGCTTGATATCGCCGCTGTCCTCACCAAAGCGTGATGAACCGTCGACCGTGAGGTTGGCCTGCAGATAGTAGCGGCTCTTGTAGTTGTATTCGCCCTGGAAGTACCATGAGAGTGTGTTCCAGTTCTCGTTCACGCCTACTGCATCCTTGTCACGGAGATTACCGCTCATGAACGGAGTCTTATCACTACCGGTGTCATAACCTACCTGTGAATTGGTGGTGAAGCTCTCCCAGTTGATGCGTGCACCACCGAAGAGGTGTACGTAATGAGCATCGAAGCGCTTGCGCCAGTCAATCCTGGTGTCGCTCAAGAGAGAGTTCTGCTTGGAGGCCAGTGAACGTACCTCGTTCTCACGATTTCCACCCAGACTGGTGACGTAGTAGCTTGGCGTACCATTGATGGGGATGTAGAACATCTCGTTGGTGTTCACCAGATTGTAGCTGAAGTGCTCGCTCACGAAGAGGTCGCTGTTGATCATGTACTTCGGCGTAATGGTCAGGTTGAGCATTGAGTTCTCGAAGCGGTTCTTGTTCTCAGCCTCGGAATACTCAAGGATGGCTGCGGGGTTACCCAGCTGCCAGTTATAGCCGTTGTACTTGGCAAGGGCCTCGCTGAGGTAGGACTCCTGTACGATGTCGAACTGAGAATCGGAGAAACGTCCGGCACCCGTCTCGTCGTGACCATAGCTGTAGGGGCTCATGAAGGGGCTCTTCACATAGGCCAGGAACGATGGGGCTGTAGGAGTTCCCTCGTCATAGCCCTCGGGAGCACCGTCGTTACGAAGGTTGCGGGTGACGTTCGAGAACGAAGCATCGAAGCGCACGTCCAGTCTGCGTGACAGACCAATATCGGTATTGAAGCGGACGTTCAGTCGGCCCATGCCGTTGTTCTTCATCGTGCTCTGCATGTTGCCATATCCAACGGAGAGGTTGTAGTTGGCCACATCGTCACCACCTTCCACATTGATACCGTAGTTCTGGGTGAAAGCCGTACGATAGACGTAGTCCTTCCAGTCGGTCTGCTGGTGGTACTGATCGTAATAGTAATAGGTGGGATCCTCGTTGAGGAACTTGAACTTACGGTTAGTGGTGTTGGTGGTCTTCAGCATCTCAGAAGCATAGCTGCGATACTGACTGTGATCCATGACGGAGATATACTTTGGCTCAAGCGTGACACCAGCCGAGATGTTGGCGGTGATGCGTGTAGCCATCGACTTGTTACGACGCGTCTGGATGAGCACCACACCATTGGCACCCTTCGAACCGTAGAGGGCTGTTCCGTTGCGGAGCACGGTCACCTTTTCAATGTCGGCAGGGTTGATGTTGGTTAGAATGTCGTTGTAGAAACCGTCGTGCAGCAAGGTGCGACCATACTGCTGGTCGATGATGACATCGTCGATGACAATCAGCGGCTGGGCATTGACATTCAGCGAGTTCAAGCCTTGCATGAACATCACGCTGCCAACACCGGGCGTGCCGTTGCGACCAATGGTGTGAACAAAGGCACCCAGCTGGTTCTGTATCTCATCCTTGATGTTGATGGCATTGGTATATTTGAAATCCATTGCCTGACGGTCGCCACGCACGTTGGTCTGGCTGCTGTACTCAGCATCGAAAGTGGTGGAGTAGAGCTCCACGGGCTTCTGTACCTCGTCAGCTGTCAAACCCAGTCGTACGGGATTGTAGTCGGGAGTAGTGATGTAGAGTCCTGAGGCGAAGAGGGGAATGTAAATCTTGTAGGTTCCGTCGTCTTCGGTAAGGACACTGTATCCATCAATTTCTGAAGCACGCACGATGGCACCTGCCACAGGTTTCTTGGTGGCAGCGTCGAGCACGATGCCGCTCACCAGGCGTGTCTCATACTTCTTCTGCTTCACGGGCATGGTCCTGACGATTTCCTGTACCTCGTCTTCTTCTTCCGTCTCGTCATCCTGTGCAAAGATGTTCGTAGGGAAGAACAACAGACCAGTGATAAGTCCAAATAAGATGTATCGTTTCATAAATCTTTCGTTTTTAGTCTGTGAACATTAGCGTTGCATATACCACCACTTATATGGTCTGTCTGTGAATTGTCCGTGAGGATACATCAGCAAACCTGGCGTGCCCCATTGTTTAGCGGGGATGGCATTATCCTCTGGCAAGGCATCAACCAGCTGGAGAGAGCCATGGGGCACGAGGAGGATACAGTCGACACGCAATGTACGGGTATAGGTGCCTCGACGCAATTCAGTGCTACTCACACGTGTTTCAACGTTCAGTGCCACCTGCATCTTCTCGTTGTCGATACCATAGGTGCAAAAGTCGAACTTGTAGTCTTCAGCCAGCAACAGGTAATCAATAGCATCGGGTGTGGTGACGAAATCAGTTCCTCCTTCAGCATTCTTCAGATCCACTTTGGGCTGGCCGGGAATACGCAGCGAACACTTGAATTTCACCGGCAGGCGCTGTGCATCTGTGGCATTGCTGTCGTTAGCAAGTGCGGGAACAGTCACCAGATAGATGTCGTAGCCAATGTTTGAAAGAACATTCTTCAAGGTGAAGTCTACCCAGTAGTTCTGGGCAGCAACCGTGGAGACAAACTCTATGAAGCTATTGTCCCAAACCTTGTTGAAGAAACGGTTGTCACTGTTCACATAGCGGCTGATGGCGTTTGCCATTTCAATGGAGTCACCATGTGAGTCGGGAAATTTCTTGATCTCCTTGATAGCATTACGGGCCTCAGCATTGATAATGTTGAACTGGTGGAAGGACATCTGCTTGTCGATGTTCCACTTGGTGGCCTTACGTACCTCGCCGTTACTGCATTTTACAACGTCGGCTTGTGCCAGAGCGCCATTGGCCGACATGGGCTTGTAGTACTCGAAATACTCGAACGGTGCACCCCAGAGTGATTTGCGAGCAGCATAGTTCTGCACGCAGTTTACTGACATGGCCGAGTCTTGCAGCGACTCGTCGGTGTTGAACGTACGGCTGAACGTCGTTCCCTGAATGATAGCGAGACGACTATTGGTGTAAGCCATCGAGTCGCCCTTCTCCATGTCTGCGGGATAAGCGAAATAGGTCTCGTACTCCTCAATCAGGTCTCTCCATACCTCGTTGGTCGGGGCTACCATGATATAGGAGCTGTCTTCGGTACCTATACGGCCCAGGAAGTCGAACAGCTCGTTGCGCTGTGTGAACACAGAGTCGAGGTACTGGGTCTTACCGTTGACGATACTGCCCGGCACGCTGAGCTCCGGCTCGAACTCGCGATAGTAATATCTGCTGTTATAGAGGAAACTGCGCAGGCTGTCGAGGTCGGGGTCTTTGCGGATATACTCAAACACATTCGACAGATAGTCTCTCTGACTGCTCAGCGTATAGAGCACGCCATTGCTGTATAGCTGGTTCTTCGTGAGCAGTGGCACACCGTCGATGTCGTTGTTCTTCAGCACGGCATACTTTCCGTTCATCAGGATGATCGAGTCATTGCTTGACGATGCCACTGAGTGGTTGTACGGAGCAATGTGATTGTGGATGAACTCCTTGATGACGGTGTTGTCTTCTTCCACCACTGAGTCACGAACCTGCTGACGGTAGTCGGCAATCAGTGCCTGGGCCTCAGCCTGCGAGAAACTGTTGTTCGTGGGTGCGAAGACCGTGAACACCTGACTGCCATTGAGGTCTTTGGCAATGTCGCATGCCTCAACCACGCTGGCAAAGTTGCTCAGGTTGGGGTCGCTCTTGATGGCCTGCCATAGCGTACCTTCGTGCATACCACTACTGTCACCAATACTGTTGTAGTGGTCGTCCCAGGTATCGGTGCAGGCGGTGAAGAGAACGCCTCCTCCGACTCCTCCTAGGGGAAGAGCCAGCAGCAAAAGGGCTTTGGCTGCCTTCCGGATAAATTGTAATCTTTCCATATCTTATTTTTTTTAATGTTTATCGTTGTTATTCCTCAGGGGAAGGACTCCTTAAATATCGTCCTCCATCAGACCGTCGCTATCAACGCCGTAGACGCTCTTAGGCACCATTTCCCAGAAGTCGAACATGAATTCGTTGTTGTTACCCTGTTTACCGTCGCTGGCTACGCGGAAACGGATATAATGATCCTTCGTTGCATCGATATAGCCTTGGTATACAATCTTACGATGGGTACTGGTATGTGCCAGGAAATAGTCTTTACTGCCGCTGGGAGGGAAGTGATACTGGCTGCGGCCGTCACGGTACACACCCAAGTTTCTCAGTGCTTTCTGTTCCTCGGCTTTTTCTTCATCGGTCATTTTCTTATAATCGGAGATGTTGCTGATGTAGCGGTCGCCTAGATAGACCTCATCATTAAGCTCCTTCGTCATGTCAACAGGAATACCCTGAGGCACACCATCGAAGTAGCTCTGCATGACGCCTCTTGTAGGAATTGCGCAGAATCCCAGGCGCAACTGCCACTCTCCGCTATAAGGAACGGGAGGGATACGGAAAGACATGTCATAGTCGCCAAAGAGGTTCCACTCATCACCTTGCCATGACCAGAAGTTGCAGTGCGGACGACGCATCACCAAATAACCATTGTTATTGATGGTAACACCATCGAGATATCCCTGTGGGAAATAATAGTTCTTGCCATTCTTCGGCGTATTGGAATCGTCAGGAGTAGACTGCGAGTCGTCTACGGTATAATTACCTTTCAATCGCATGTCATTGGTCATGACTTCAGGCCAAATAGTGGAGAAGTCCATGCGAATACGCTGGTTCTGAACAATGTTCTGAACTTCATAGCTGAACACCACCAGGTCATCAACATAGAAGTAATGTCCGTTCAGTGCATCATGAACAATATCTTTCTCCACGGTATTGTCAACCAGAGCTCCACGGGAAGTGTATAAAGGAGCACAGTAGCGTCGGTTGATAAAGTGGCGGTTTACATAGGCTGCATCCATGCCGCGGCAGTCATTACCTGCCTCATCCTTATTCATGGTCAGCTGTTCCACTTTCAGCATAGTGTGAGGCAATAGTGTTTGATACCAATCGACAGGGTTGATAAGCTTTGTGTCAAAGCCAAAGGCCTCTTTTGTCTCTTTGCAAATCAGAGCGGTCAGGTCACTGGTGCCTGGGACATAACGGGTCATGATATGGTACTGAATGAAACGGTGCAACGGATTGACACTGTCCTTCAGATTCTCAAAACTATGACCAGGTGCATTCACGTCTTCTGGGAAAACAGGATCATAGATTTTGCAGGCCAGATCATACAACGCGCGCAGGTTGCCGTTGGCTGTGGAGATACCATATTCCTCAAACTTAGCCTGATAGAGAGAGTCGGGCTCGACAAAAGCAGTGAAACCGTACTTCCTGGTATCTGGCACCCATGCCACCTCTTGCCAAACGTGTGACTTGTAGTAATACTTTGGCTGATTCTTGGTGTATGTGGGATCCTCCACCAGAAGGATCTGCTCTCTTACATTAGTAGCAGACAAAGCTTCGTAGAACATGCTAATCTTAGGATTATCTCTTAAGATATCAGCTATGTAGCTGTTCGACTTCTCAATAACCATGTTAATGGGTTGCACGATACCATTCTCCACGGAGTCGTTTTGGTGGATGATGCTGCCGTCGGGTAATCTCTGCTCGAAGATAATGTGAGCAGTGCCTTCAAGATAGACCACGGCATTGCTGTCGTTATCAACACCCTGAGAGGTGGCGATATAACGCCCCAGCAGGTTGGCTGTGATCAGTCGGTCCTGATTCATCTCAAAGGTTGAATACATGTTGGCCACCAGATGAGTGCGAGCGATGGTATCGCAGTCGGCATCTGTCAGCTGGTCGATACTCTGCAGTCCACGTTCATGGAGATAGGTGTCAATTGCCTCGTTGGAAGGCAGGAAACAAGTGTACTGGCCATAAGTGGCAAGCAAGTCCATCAGGTCGGCGCGCTCGACAATGGTCTTGAACTCGCTGTAATATGGACGATTGTTCAGATAGTCGCTTAGCATCTCACCCGTGAAGGTATAGAAATGCTCAGTGTCGGGCTCGTCTGAACAACTCGTCAGCATAGAGCCCCATCCAACCCCTCCTACGGTGATGGCCAAAAACACGAGAGCCTTGGATGCCTTGCGGATGATATTTAGTCTTTTCATTGCTGTTTCTTTTTTTTATTTTTGGTTTATTCTTTTATTTTAAGAGGGAGTATCCTAGAGGTCATCCTCCATTTCTCCTTCACCATCGATACCGTATACGCTCTTGGGAACCAATTCCAGGTAATCGAGCATGAACTCGTTGTTATTACCCTGCTTACCATCAGATGCTACACGGAAACGCAGGAAGTGGTCTTTCGTAGCGTCAATGTATGTCTGACAGAGAACACGGCGCATGATGTGAGGCTCGCCCCAGTCATAGTATTTCGTCGCAGAATTGTCCAAGTAGTAACAAGATCTCGGACCACGGTAAGCAGACAGGTTCTTCAAGACTTTCTGCTCTGCCGCAAGGTCTTCTTTACTCGTCTTGTTATACTCTGACAGTCTGGTGTCACCGCTGACACGGTCACCAAGATACATCTCACTGGTCAGAATCTGAGTCATATCCAAGGGGATACCCTGTGGCATGCCATCAAAGTAAGCCTGCATGACGCCACGTCTCTCCAGCGGAGCATAACCTAGGCGGATCTGCCATTCACCACTAAACGGTACGGGAGGAATGCGGAACGTGATGTCATAGTCGCCATAGAGGCACCATTCGTCACCTTGCCACGACCAGAACTCCCAGTGTGGACGGCGATAGACAAACAGACAACTCGAGTTGAAGGTGACACCATCCAGATATCCCAGTGGGAAATAGTGGTTCTTACCATTCTTCGGCTCGTTAGAGTCGTCGGGTATGTCATGATTGTCATCTGCGCGATAATTGCCTTTCAGACGCATGTCGTTGGTCATCACTTCCGGGAACACGGTGGAGAGGTCCATGCGTATACGCATGTTCTGAACCACGTCCTGGACGTCCTTGCTAAACACTACCAGGTCGTCAACATAGAAGTAGTGTCCGTTGAGACCATCGTGAGCAGGTTTTGTTTCCACAGTGGGATCGACATAAGCACCTCGGAAATTGTATTCAGGAGCTTCGTAGCGGCGGTTGATAAAGTGGCCGCCCTTCTTGTCACCGTCGATGCCGATGCAGTCGTTCTTGGTATCCTCGCGCTTCATGGTGCTCAGCTGCTCGATCTTCAACATAGTGTGAGGCAGCAGGGTCACGTACCAGTCCACAGGATTACACCATTTTGTCTCTATACCAAAGGCTTCTTTTGTCTCTGGAATGACGAGTGGCGTCAGGTCACTGGTTCCCGGCACGTAGCGAGTCATGATATGATACTGTATGAAACGTTTTAGCGGATTGACACTGTCTGTGAGATTCTCAAACTTGTGTCCTTCGGCAGCCACGTCATTAGGATATACCGGATCATAAATCTGGCAGGCCAAGTCGTAGAGGGCACGTATGATACCGTTGCCCGTAGAGATGCCATATTCCTGAAACTTCTGATCGTAGAGGGAGTCTGGCTCTACAAATGCCGTGAATCCATATCGCTTGGTGTCAGGCACCCATGCCACTTCTTGACGGATATCAGACTTGTAATAGCGCTTCGGGTAATCACGCTTGTCATAGGTGGGATCATCCACCAACAGAATCTGTTCGCGTACCCCCGTAGCTACCAATGCCTGATAGAAATAGCTGATTTTCGGGTTGTCACGTAGAATGTCGGTGATATAGCTGTTCGACTTCTCGATAACCATGTCGATGGGCTGCACGATACCATTCTCCACGGAGTCATTCTGATGAATGACGGTTCCGTCTTCACGTGTCTGCTTGAAGATGATGTGTGCCGTTCCTTCCAGAAAAACTACGGCATTGCTGTCGGCATCCACGCCTTGTGAGGTGGCGAGGTATCGCCCAAGTAGGTTGGCTGTCGGCAGACGGTCGAGGTTCATCTCGAAGGTGGAATAGATGTTAGCCACCAAGTGCGTGCGTGCGATGGTGTCACAATCTGCATCCGACAACTGGTCAAGTCCTGAGAGCCCACGCTCCTTCAGGTACTGCTGCACTGCCTCGTTTGAAGGCAGGAAGCATGTGTAGTGCCCGTAGGTGGCTAGCAGGTCCATTAGCTTGGCTCTCTCGACAATGGTTTTGAAATCGCTATATTCCGCACGGTTCTCCAGGTAGTCGCTTAGCATCTCACCTGTGAACGTGTAGAAATTCTCGGCATCAGGCTCGTCAGAGCAACTGACCATCGTTCCAGTGACTGTCAGGCAAGCCAAGGGCATCAATACTAGCTGTATTATTTTCTTGACGTTCATAATATTCACTGTTCAGGTAATGCCGTTACTTTGTTTTCTCATAACTGGTGCTTTCACCAGTGCCATAGACGGGATTGGGTTCAAGATTCTTGTTCACCTTCATTTCCTCAATGTTATAGGGCCAGAAGATGGCGTCCATTTTCTTGAAGAAGTTCTGGGCAAACTGGCTGTTCACGTCGTCGCGCTTGATGACTGCATCGATGACAGGCTGGGTGTTGCCGCCGCGCATGGAGTAGCGCACGAGGTCATACCAGCGTTTTCCTTCGAACATCAGTTCGCGCTGACGCTCTCTTGCCACCAGACCTTCCATCAGATTCTTGGTGTTGTAGTCCGAACGCTTCAAGGTATCGGCATCGGCAAGGATCGTCTTACAAATAGAGCGCTTGTTGATGGCATTCACCAATGTGAAAGCTTTGTCGAGCAGTGCAGCGTTGTAGTTGATGACGCTCTCATCGCTACCCTCCTGCATCTGCTGGCAAAGTGCTTCTGCCTCCAGCAGCATGATGTCGGGCAGGCGGTAGATAATCCACTTACTGCTGTTGTTGTCGCTGGTAAAATAATTCCGATCACCTTCTACGCTGGCCTTGGTTTGCTGGTCAGAGCGGATGGAGATAGATCTGGTAGCCAGTTTGGTGATACTGCCTTCGTCTGCGTCACAGTTGATGAACAAGCGGGCATCCAGCATTTTATTCTTATCTTCAAAGATCGTGCGGCCCGAAGTTGTGCCGATGTCTCCTGTCAGCATTGATGAAGGAGCCAGCAGGCCGATTTTGTTGTTGGAGTTTCCGTAGAATGAAGAGATGGCAGAATTTGCAATCATGCCACTGGATGACGGGTTGTCATCGTAGCTCAGTTCGAACACTGTTTCGCGGCTTACACCTTGTACGAATATCTTTTCATAGGCCTCTCCAAAGGTGTTTCCGCTGAGAGCATCGTTCACCAGGGGATAACCGTTCAGGCGCTCTTCCATCTGTGTCCTGTTGTTCAGCAAGGTGACATTCCTTCCTCCCTTCGTGAACTCTTCCTCATACTGAGCCCTCTTTGAGTCTATGACCAGCTCGGCATACTTGATGCAGTTGTCATAGTCTTTCTTCCAGAGGTACATCTCGCAGAGCATAGAATAGATGGCATCCCTGGTAATACGTCCCGTCTGATAGCGGGGCTGAGTCTCGGGATAACGTACCACAGCCATGCTCTTCACTCCCTCCAGGTCGTTTATCAGGCTGTCGAGCACATCCTCAAAGGGTGTTGCGGGCAGGTCCATGACCTGATCATCGTCGGTGAATGCAACCGATGAATAGGGCACGTTGCGGAAGGTGCGGATCAGATAGAAATAGCACAGGGAGCGCAGTCCTACCATCTCAGCTATCGTGGCATTCAAGTCACCCTGCGTATATCCGGGATCGGCAGCAGCCACGCCAGGAGCATACTTCAACACGGTGTTACAACGATTGATGACATCATAGAAACCTTCCCACGTAGTATACGTGTTCATGGCAGTGATGTTCTCCTTGAGGATGTTGTAAAGGTTGTTGTCATTGTTGATGTTTTGCCCGGACATGATGTTATCGCTTCTCACCTCACCCCAGATTATCATTCGCTTGATAACGTTTGCGTCCTGAAGTGCCGAGTAGCAACCCATGACCACATTCTCCACGTCGGCTTTCTCATTCCAGAAATCTTCAAGGATAATCTCGCTCTGAGGCTTGATTTCCAGAAAATCTGCACAGGATGTGAGACTGCCGGCAGCACAGATGGCACCAACTATATATAAATATGTCTTTCTCATAATCTTCATTTTTCTTTATCTGTAATCAGTCTGCTAGAAGTTAACCGTGATACCCAGCGTCATAGAGCGTGAACGCGGTGTCTGAGCATTGTCAATGGCAGGATCTTCACCGCCAAAGGCAATATCGGGGTCAACACCCGAGTACTTGGTCAGCACGAACGGGTTGTTGATACTAGCGTAAAGCTGGATACCGTTCAAGCCAATCCAGGTCAGCTGCTTCTTCCTGATATTGTAGGACAGCTGTGCATAGCTCATACGCAGGTAGCTGCCATCCTCGACGAAACGATCACTAATCAGCGTGTTGAAGTTGCTTGAAGAACCAAACATGGCGCGTGGGATGCTCGTCACATCACCTTCCTTACGCCAGCGGTAGTTCACGGCCTGACTCTGGTTGTTGTTGCCTGTCATGGCTTCAGCATTCAGACGTGCCTTGTTGATGATCTTATTGCCTACACGGTAGGTGAACTGAGTCGTCAGACGCCATGCACCATAGGTGAACGAGAATCCGAAACCACCAGTCAGCTTAGGCAGTGACGAGCCCAGGTAAGTAATGTCGAGTGCGTTGATCTGACCATCGTGGTTGATATCCTCATAGATGGCATCACCACCATTGAAGCCTGGGAAGCTCTGGTCGTGACCAGTACCGTCGACACGGTAGTCATAGCGCATGCGCAGAGGCACGTTGTTACCATCGACGATAATATCGCCATTGGCATTGACGGCCACAGGAGCAGTCTTGCCTTCGGCAGTGAACTGACGATAGTAGTCGATGATTTCTTCCTTTGTCATGCCGACGACGGCATTCTTGAAGGTGTTGTAGTTGTACTGGTAGACACCGTGGTACTTGAATCCATAGATGGCACCGAACGGGTTGTGCAGCTGCACGCGCTTCAGGTGCTCACCATTGGCATAGCCATAAGTGGAGTTCTTCTGATCCATGATGTATTCATCCATCTCCAGGATCTCATTGCGGTTGTTACCGAAGTTTGCATTGACATCCATCGAGAACTTGCCTGCCTGAATGACGCGGTTGGAGTTGATGTGGAATTCCCAACCCGTGTTGCGCATCTTACCATTGTTATGATAGGGCACAGTCTTGAATCCAGAGTTCGAAGGAATGCGGAAGTTGCTTAGCAGCATGTTAGAGTTCGTAGAGCTGTAGCCTTCGAGAACAAGATTCAGACGACCATCAAAGAAGCCCAGGTCAACACCGAGGTTGTAGCTGGTCACCCACTCCCACTGCATGTCAGACAGACGAATATTCAGAGGCTTCATGGCCTGCTTGTCGATATAGGCACTTGCAGAGCCATATTTTGAAGTGTACAGATAGTTCTGTCCAGGCTGACGTCCGTTGCGTCCCCATGATGGGCGGATAGCGAACATTGAGAGTCCTGGCTTCAGCTTCTCCATCCAGGGCTCGTCGCTGACGATCCATTTCAGTGAGACTGAGGGGAAGTAACCCCAACGCTTGCCAGGTCCGAACTTTGTCGTTCCGTCGATACGGACGGTGAAGTCAGCAACGTAGCGGCCCTTGTAGGCATAGTGACTGGAGAATGTATAGTACATCGAGCGCCACTGGCTGTAGCCGGAATTCAGGTCGCTGATCAGTCCGCCTGCCGAAGGGCTGACGATGTTCTGGTTGGTGGAAGGCAGTCCGTAGCCTGAAGTGGTCTGTGAACTGCTCGAGCCACTGGTCAGTTCGAAACGTCCCATCATCATCATCGAGTGATCCTTGTTGCGGAAGGCCGGAGTCAGCGTCAGGGTCTGCTTCGTGTTGAACGAAACGCTCTTCGATGAACCCGTGCTCGATGTATTCACCTTGTCCTCCCACTGGATAGTCTTCAGCTCCTGGGGATAGAAGGAGTCGGTATAGCGGTTGGCAATATTCATGTAGACAGAGCCGCGCCACTTCAGCTGCCAGTGGTCATCGTCCAGGCCCAGCAGGTTGTAGTCGATGATGAGCTCAGGCGACATGTCGTAGTTGCGCTGCTGGTTCTTGGCCAGGTTTGCTGAAGCTACGGGATTGACATAACCGCGCTGGTCGCCGCTGAACACTGAGGAGCCGATATATGGTCCGCTCTGTATCATATTATAATAGTTTTCGGTATCAAGCCCCGTGACAGGGTCTTTCTCATAGATACTCATGTTAGGCATCTTCTTCAGGGCGATGTTCAGCAGACCATCCGAGTTCATATCATTCTTGGTGTACGTGAGCGCGAAGTTGGTGCTGACGCGGATGCGCTGAGAAATGTTGTAGTCCAGAGCCACACGAGTTGAGAAGCGGTTGAGCACCTGCTTGATCATGGTACCCGTCTCATGGTCGTAACCGCCACCGATACGGAATGAGGCTTTCTCACCACCACCGGTAATTGTCACATAGTGGTTCTGACGCAGACCGACCTGTGTGACAGCCTTACGCCAGTCGGTGTTGTCGCGATACTGTCGCCACTCTGAGAAACCGCCCGTGTTGTCCAGATAGTTGATTTCCGGTATACGTGAGGCATCGGAGGCGTTGTCGTCCTGACGGGGATTGAAGTACGACTCCTTCAGCATCATCGTGTAGTCGTCACCGCTCAGCAGGTCATAGCCCTTCGGCTGATAGGTACCGGTGAGCTTCAGTGAATAGGTCACCTTTGGCTTACCGCGTGTACCACGCTTGGTGGTCAGCTCGATGACACCGTTACCACCCTGTGATCCGTAGACAGCACAGGCAGCGGCATCTTTCAGCACGGTGATTGAAGCGATGTCCTCAGGGTTGATGTTCAGCAGCTCGGCGAACTTCTCGTTGTTGGCACCTGCCAGGTCGAAGTTCTCGAGGTTTACCTCACGGATGTTACCGTCGACCACAATCAGCGGGTTGGCATCTGTCAGTGTGGAGAGTGAGCTGGCACCACGCAGACGCATGGTAGAACCGGCTCCCAGGTCGCCTGAGTTTCCGATGATGTCAAGACCGGCGATACGTCCCTGCAGGGCTTCGTCGATGGTGGTCAGTCCCAGTCCCTCGAACTCCTTCATGGAGATGGTCTGCGAGGCATAGGATATTTCTCGCTCAGGGATGGGAAGTCCGTTACCGTTTGCACGCTTCTTAGCAGTGATCTTCACCTCCTTCAGGGTGGTGGCACTCTTCATGTGAATGTTGTACGTAGTTTTGTTGATGGGCAGGATCTGTGCTGCCATACCTACGTAGGTGAAGCGGATCTTGTCCTTGGTGTTCTTCACCTTCATGGTGAAGTTACCGTTCAGGTCAGTGACCGCTGAGTTAATGACACGTCCCGTGGCGTCGATTTCACACACGGTTGCGCCCATCAACCCTCCGAACTCATCGGTCACAGTACCGTGAACCGACGTGATGTCCTGAGCCCGCAGCGACGTAGCGGCCATGAGCATCAGTACCAATATGATGGATTTTAGTATTCTCATACGTTCTGTCCTCCTCTCTTATAAGTTAAGTGCTTCTCTGACTATCTGGCGCCAAGGCTTCATGTTGTCGTACTGCAGCGCACCATCGATGAGGTGTACCACGACGTCACTACCCATGAACAGGCGTGAACTGTTGCCTGAGCCCTCGAACCAGTACTCGCGACAGATGTTGTTGTACAGTCCTTGAGTAGTCACCACTTTATGGTGATTGCCCATGTTGTCGGTCACGGTCATGCTTGTTGCATCGTAATCGACCTGGATGGGATAGAATCGACCAGTTTCAGGGTTACGTTTCATACTCTCATACATTCCCTCTGAAGCAGGATCCTTGGCCATTCCCACGGCCAAAGCACGGTCTTGCACATGGTAGCGCAAGAAGTCGGTGATGATGGCCTTGACTGCTGCTTGCACCTTGGTGCGAACAGTAGCGCGGTCGGCATCGCCATACCATCCCTCAGCAATGCAGATGCTATCGATGATTTCATCGTCGTCGCCCATTTCGAGTTCGGAGAACTCTGGCAGTATCTTCTCCTGCTGCAACTTCTCGATGGCAGCGTTAGTGGGAACGTACACCGTGTAGTTATAGTTGTCCAGAACCTTCAGGTTCTTGTTCTCCAAAGCCTGCAGACCGGGGTTGTACCTGTTGCTCAGCTTGGTGACGAGCAGGTCGCTATAGTCGTTCTCCAGCAGGTTCAGGAAATTCTGGTACTCAGGATGAGCCTTCAGTGTCGTATAGACAGAGTTCTCGGCACCCATGGGCACCTGATTCTCTACCTGGTAGCTGACACCGTTGACCTTGTTGTAACGCTCAGTAGCAGGGATGGCTTTGTGGTTGTGCTCTATCTGCCATCCACCCTCGAACACGATGTTGCCGTCGGCACCCTTCGTGGCGCGTATCATGGAACCACCCTTCGTCTTGAAGTAGTTATATCCTGCATCGATGTAATTTTCGATAGTCATCGACTTGTCAGGAATGACGATGATGAGCTGGTTCAGCATCTGATCGAACATGGTGTTGATCACATTGGCAGCAACCGTGGCCTGTGACGGGCGCTCGCCGATAGGGGTCACGTTGCCGAACTCATCGACGATAGCATTCCAACGCCTTGCCTGAACACGGCTTGCTATAGGCTTTGTCTTATCATAGTAGAACTCAATCAAGTCAGCTGACTCTACAGTCAGACTGTCGGCACCAGACTGGTCCTTCAGGACGTTTGACCTACCATAGGATGAAGGATCTACGAAGGTCAGCATGGCATCATTCGTGGGGATAATCAGCGCATACTTCGAGTCCATTGAAAGCAGGTAAGGCAGGAAGTTACGCTGGTCGATACCCCAATAGATGACGTTCATCGTCGAGGCGTGTGCCAGGGCGGGGTAGGCCACTGATGAATACTCGGCAGGTGTGAACACCTTGTTCGTCAAGTAGACCACACCGTTACATCCCATGAAGCAGGAGTCGATGTCCTCAATCTTGATGCCCAGCGTCTCCTTGGCATCATTCAGCACATTGGCAAACTTCGAAGGCACGGCCTCGGAGAAGGTCGAGAGCATGTTGACGTTGATGAGCTTAGCCAGGGTGTTGTCGGGGATGGAGTCCCATTCCTTGTACTCGTCCTGCAGGTCGCGGCCCTCATCGTTCCACCAAGCCTCCAAAGCAGCGTTTGTGGGAACAATCATGGCACCAGCGTCATAGTGGAGGTCAATCTGCGAGTTGGCGTCGACATACTGGTTCCATCCTGGATCATATTTCAGCACCGTGGAGACGGGGTTGCCGTTCGGGTCGCGGCTGTTCTCCGCACCGCCTGCAGAGCGCTGGCTGAAGTAGCGCAGCACGAATACAGAGTCCTCATTGTTATAAATACGGTTGTATTCACGTGTTCCCTCTGCTGTGTAGTAAGGTGCGGAATAACGGTCGAGGAGGTGGCTCCATAGCGACATGTTCTGGTGCGAACGGATAATCTCTGCCATGTTAGGCGTTGACTCGATGACACCGTCCACCTTCTGGATATAGCCATTCTTACAGGTGATGTCACGCTCAGAAACGCGCTTTCCATTAACCCAAGCCTCAGCAGTAGATGTTGCCTGGCGGTTTGTAAGGACTGACAGATCCTCGTCAGTGATCTTGTTGTAGCGCATGTAGGCCGGCAGGAAGTGAATCATAGGTGCGGTGGTAGCATCCTTGAAGAGGGGGATGGCTTTTCCGCGCGACCTTACTTCTTCCCATGCCGGAGTCAACGGCATCTTCTCTACAGGCATGATGTACACAGAGTCATAGATACTCATGGCCGTCTCACGGCGCATGGTGCGTCCTTCCTCTGGTGTGCCAGCATCGCCCTGAGCCCTTGCGTTTGACATCAGCTCAATGAGGTAGGCGTTGTTGATCATCGCATTGTTCAGAAGCATCTTCTTCTGAGCTGCAGTGAGCTGCTCATACTTGGAAACTCCCCAGGAGTTACCCCGATACCATTCCGCATAGGCCTGGTCGTCGGCAGCGAACAGCGTCTTCGAGCCAGTGTGGCCCAGCACCTCGGTCTGGCCGAGGTCGTCGATGAGACGCAGCACGGTGGTGTAGTTGCCGTCTTCCTGCAGCCGCTCGTAGATGGAGTTGCCCAGCCATTCCGGCTGTCCTGTGAGCACGTCGTCCTTGCACGACTGCATCACCATTGCTCCTACTAGCAGTCCGCAGGTGGTCAGGGCTACCCGTCGTCCTTGCTTGATGAAAGTTTTTCGTTTCATAGGTTTTGGTTTTATTGAATATTGTTTATTTTGTTTGCAAAGGTACTTATTTCTCTCCGTTCTCATCCATGTCAGGTGTAACAAGGTCTTTCTTTCCTATTACACATTATTATATATATAGGGCCTGCCCGAGGCAGGGCGGTTGTTTTCTATGTTTGGGGTCATCCCTGATGAGGGCTGACAGTAGGGTCCTGGCCTTGCCAGAAATGAAAAACGAAGGAACCGGAGACGGTGTCTGACCACCGCCCCCGATCCCTTTTTAGAGGTTAATCAGGTCTTTTTGGTATGACCATTCTTTGATTCTTACTTGCGTACTTTCCTGATGATGACAGCGCCGTTGTCGAGGGTGGTCTTCTGGATCATGATACCCTTCTGTACGGCGGTAGCCTTACGTCCGTCGAGCGTGAAGAACTCAACCTTCAGCTTGGGCAGGTCGTTGATGCTCTTGATGCCTGATGCATCGCCGTCAACAGCCTTGTCGCTGTTCTTGCCGAAGTAGGTCAGTCCCCAGTTGTCCCACAGCGTCCAGTTGTTGTCGATGTTCACGTTCTTCTTCAGACCGATGCGCACCTTAGCTCCCTCGTTGACCTTGAAGGTCACTACGTTGTTGGTATACTTGCCGTTCTCAAACTCATAGCTACCAGTAGTCATGCTGTTGCAGACCACCATACCGTCGCCATTGCCTGTCGATGCCTTGGCCCATACATAGCCGTCGCCAGGCTCGCCGTACTCCTCCTCAGAGCTGGCCTCTGCTGCCAGACGGATGAGAGGCTTGCTGAAGGTAACGGTGTCAGTGCCGTTGATAACGCTGGCATACAGGAATGCGTTGTTGTTCAGCTCAGGATTCTCAATCCAGGTGTTGTAGTCGTTCTCAGCGCTACCATAACGGTAGAAGCCCTGTACGCTGACCTGATAGGTTCCCTCATAGAGGCCCAGCAGCTCCTTGTAGTAGTCGAAGTCCTTGTTGAAGATCTCAGCGTTCTGAGCGGTCTCGCCACCCCATGCAGCACCAGTGCCGCTCCAGCCATTGACGTTCTCGTCGTAGGTCGGGTTGGGAATAGTCCTGGTGAAGTCAGAAGGATTAGCGTCAGTAGCATTCTCAGCACCAGCGGGGATGCCCAGCTTGGTAATCATAGCATCGATCTCATCGAGCAGACCCTGAACCTCAGCATCTTCGAACTCGTGATCTTCAATGCCGCTGAGGATTCTGCCCTGCAGAGCAGCAGCCTCGTTCTTGACAGAGGATGCAGCGTTTGAGTTGTCGAGAGCCTCGCCAAGTGTCGTCTCGGCGGCATCCCACAACTTCTTGAACAGAGCCACGGAGGTGAGAATCTCCTCACTCAGCTCATAAACATCGTTCAGCACGTCGAACATGGCGCGTCCGTCGCCGGCAGCCTTTGCCTCCTGAGCAGCCTTGTTGAGGGCCTCAGCCTTGGCATATACCGACTTGCCCATGTACTGCGAGAGGTCGAGTGAGAGCAGTGCCTCGTCGAGAGCGGGCTCCACGACGTCAGCCTTGAATCCCTGATAGACCAGGTGGAAGTTGTCCCAGATGCACCACCAGTTGTCGTTCATGTCACCCTTCACGCCGATACGCATCGAGTCGCCAGGCTTAGCCACAAGGCCGTAGGCACTCTTCTTGTACATATCCCATGCGAAGCAGATGGAAGCACCACCCATTGAGTTAGGTGACTGGTAGCCGTTGACGGTCTCCCATGACCAGCTCTCGATAGTGGGCAGATTATCCTGGTTAGGAACGATCTCAGAGAAGACATCGGGGAAGTTCGTCTTGGCATTGTTCAGGTAGAGGTAGATGGGTACAGTGGGGAGTCCCTCGAGGTCGCCACGGGTGTAGCCAGATGCTTCGCAACGGACGTAGCCCTGCACCTGAATCTCATACACACCGACTGGTGCGTTCTTCACCTCCTGCCATACGTCGAAGCCCCAAACGTGCCATGACTCGAAGCAGTGGTTGGTCTTGCCGATAGCATCCATCATCAGTTGGTCGAGGTCGCTTCCGAGCGGTCCAGGAGTGATATTGCCTTTTGCCGAGTTGTTGGTCACGTCGACCGTCCAGCCCTCAGCCTTACCGCCAGAGAGTCCATACTCGAAGTCAGGGTTAGCCAGCAGGTGAGTCACATCATCGCCAGGCTTTACCTGGTTCTTGTACTCATCCAGAATCTGCTCAATCAATTTGGCAATAAAGGCGATCTCTGCCTCCAGCTCCTCATTGGTCAGACTGTGCTCATTGATGATGGTCTCAAAGCCGGGGCCACCCTCACCGTTGTCGTCCATCTCGTAGTAGTCAGCGAGCAAGCCCACAGACTCCAGGTATGAGTACTTGTCGTCGACGGTGTAGGTAACGTAAGCTTCCTCAACATCCTTCTGGTACTTCTTCCAGAGCTCGATGTTCTTCTGCAGGTCATTGTAGGCCTGCTCGATGCTGGCCAGGAATGCCGTTGCCTCTTCGATCGAGTTGACAACGTGAGAAGCATTGCACAGGGCATTGTAGGCATCGAGGTAAGCCTGGGTGAAGATTGTACCTTCCTCAGGAACATAGGCGCTGAAGCCCTTGATCGACTCATCGAGATAGAGCTGTGCTGCGTCGACACCCTGTCCGTAGAAGGTCAGCGAGAAGTCGTCGAACATTGACCAGTCACCATCGGTCATCGAAGACTTCTTCACACCAATCGTAAGCTCACCAGCCTCGTCAACAGCTACGTACAGCTTGTTGGCATAGAGATGGAGATTGTGGAAGAAGTGGTCGCCAGCAGCCATGGTATTGGGCACATAAACGGTGACAGACTCACCATTCTCATCCTCGTAGGTCACAGCCACGTCGCCTACACCCTGAGCCTCAGCTTGACCACCGATCATCACGTTGGCGATAGCAACCTGTTTCTCGAAGGAATCCTCACCAGCCTTGGCATAGAACTTGGCATAGCGTGAAGCCTCATTGTTGGCCAGCCAGTTTGTAATTGCAGGACCAGCGCCATCATTGTAGTTACCTGAACGGTAATAACCATTCACGCCAACAGCATAGATACCGGGAGTAAGACCTGTAATCTTCTGGTAGGTGTCGTAGTTCTTGCTGTAGTGCTCTGCACCGTCAGAAACCGTGCCGCCGCGACCGAAAGCTGTGCCGCTCCAACCAGTGGTGGCGTCGCCGTTGGCAAAGTCAAAGTTGACAATCTTAGCAGTCAGGTCGATAGGATTCTGCACAGAGGCCTGTGTTGAAGCCCATTCCACGTATGCTTTTTCGAGGTCGGCCAGAGCCTTCTCCACCTCAGCCAGCGTGGCCTGTGGATTGGTGAGCACAGCCTTGGCACCAGCAGTGGCAGTGAAGCCCTTGGCTTCGTATTCCTCGATAGCGTCCTTCAGTTTCTGCTTGGCATTGACCAGCGGAGTCAGGTTGTTGGCGGCCTGAGCCAGTTGGTCTGCGGTGCTTGCGGTGTTGGTGTACACAGCCAGAGCTGCTGTCACATCGATATACAAAGCCTCGGCTTTTTCAATGGTCTCTTTCAGAACGCATGAAGCGATGTAGGCCTTGGCACCGTTTTCGTAAGCAGCAAAAGCAGCCTCATTAGCTACAAAAGCCTCGTAGGAGTCAACAGTCACAGCCTTCCAGTCCACGCAGGCGCCCTCAGCAGTGGGAGACACATGCCTCAACACGCTGGTGTAAGCATCCAGGTTGCCCGCGCCGGTACCGGAGATTTCAGTGAGGTTGTAGGAGCCTGTGAATCCCAGATACGTGCCTGCAAACTCAGGCTTGTCGGCGATTAAGGCCACGTTCTGGAAACGGACGCAGTCGCCCACAATCTCGTAAGCCCACGAGTAGTTGCCCTGCGTGCCGTGATCAACCCAAGAAGAGTTGCCGTCGTCGGTAAAGACGTTGCCATTACCGGTTGAACGCTCAGGGTTGGTGTTCTCATCCCAAAGCTCGTAAGAGCCATCGGGTGCATCTGCCTCAGTAGCTGGCTCGAGCCAGACCTGAATACCAAAGGTTCTGACACTGGCCTGTGTTCCCCAGTTGTTACCAGCCGAGAAGAACATCTTGGCAGCGGGGTTGTAGAGATAGTAGCGTTCACCGTCGGCAGTGAACGTTGTGAACTCCAGTCCCGTCGGCTCTGGCATAGTCCAAACGCCATCGGGCACCTCAGCGTTGGCACTCACGCCAACTAGCCACATTGCACTCAAAACGAGTAGTTTTGAAAGTTTCATAAGCATTTTAATTAAAGTTAGTAAATAATAGGTTACTGATTCTGTTTTGACGTTGTTAACACTTCGAGGGTTATTTGGGTGCAAAGATAATCAAAATTTTAATAACTCGTATCATTTTTCATAGTTTTTTTCTTAAAAAAAGGCAAGGAGGTGTAATTTTAACACTTCCTTGCCTGAAATTGTACACTCAACTCCCCTCCTTTGGAGAGGTTGAGGTGGATTTACTTCCTGACCTTGCGCACCAGAACAGTGCCGTCTGACATCGTGATCTTCTGGATGAGGATGCCCTTCTGCGACATTCCTGCACGACGACCGTCGAGGGTGTATGTCTCCACCTTCATGGCCATTCCGTTGGTGACGTCGGCGATAGCGTCCTTGTCAGGCTCCAGCGAGCTGTTGGCACCGTGGTAGAACAGCATGAAATTGTCGAGCACGATCCAGTCAGATCCAGAGGTCTCGTCCTTGCGTACGCCGATGCGCAGCTTCTCGTCTGCTACCTTCACCACGAGACTGTTCATGAAGACATCCTCACTGAACTGGCTCACAGCTCCTGTAAGTGTGCTGGGAGCGGTCATGTCCTCGGGCAGACCCTCAGCCTGCTTAATGAGTTCCTTGATGTAGAGCTCGCCGCCCGACTCACCATAGAGGTAGGTTGGGGTAGCGGTGCGCTGCCATCCGTTCACCTTCAGGGTGTAGATGCCGTCAGGCAGTCCCACGATGTCCTGATAGATGTGGAAAATGCTTTCCCACGACTCCAGTGCGAGTGCTGACAGCTGGTCGCTGTTGCCGAACTTCTGTCCCGTGGCTGTCCATCCGTAGATACTGTTAGTGCCGTCCTTCTCGAAGCTAGGCGTCTCGATGATGCTGGTCACGTCGACGGGAGCCTCGTCAGTGGCATCCTTGTAGTTGTCAGGCAGGCGCAGGATGGTCTTCATCTTGGCAATCTGCTCGAGATAGCTCTCTGCATCAGCATTCTCCAGGTTGTTGTCCTCGATGTCGTTGAGGATCTTTCCTGCGAGGTTCATGGCATCCTTGCTGCTTGCTGAGCCGCTCTCGCTGGCGAGGGTGATGAGGTCTTCGGCAGCTGTCTGCAGTTTCTCGAAGAGTATCACGCTCTCGTTGATGCTCTCTGTGAGGGCATAGATTTCCTTGAGCACGTCGAACATCTGTTTGCCGTCGCCTGCAGTCTTGGCTGCCTCAGCGGCATTCTTCAGTTCAGTAGCCTTGGCGAAGAGCGACTTGGCCATGTGCTTGCTGGTGTCGATAGATGCAAGGGCTGTCTCGAGGGCCTCAAGCACTACGTCAGGATTGAAGGCACGATAGGTGAGCTTGAACTGTCCCCAGAGTGGCCAGAACACAGCCTCGGTGACATCGCCCTTGACACCGACGGTGAAGGTCTCGCCCTCGTTAGCCACCAGGCCGAATGTGCGGACGGTGTAGTCGCCCTTGGCGAAGGTTGCGGCAGCGCCCGTACGGTTGTCACAGTACTCGTATCCCTCTGAATCGGAGAGGAAAGTGGCCTTCTCGGAGGTGTCGCCAGTAGCGTCGAGCACCTCTGTGTTGAAGTTTGTGAAGAATCCGGGCTCCTGCTTGTAGTCGAGCCAGTTGGGGAAGTTGGTCTTCGAGTCGTTCATGTAGATGTAGATAGGAATGACCGCCGGACGCTCTTCAGCGCGGTTGATGGCATCCTGTCCGTCAAGATAGCGTACATATCCCTGAGTGGAAAGCTCATAGACGCCGATAGGCAGGTCTTCCAGCTGCTGCGAGAAGTTGAAGTTGGTGGCATGCCAAGCCTCGAACACCTTGTAACCATTGTAGCCGCCGGCCTGGAAGTTACCGCCCGTCGATGAGGTGGTCCATCCTGTCCTTCCTTGGAAGAGATCGGCGTTCTTCAGCATCATCGTCAGGTCGGTACCGTCGACGAGGCTGGCACTGAATGCCTTGTTGAAGAGCTTGTCGACCTGCTCGATGTAGGCATTGAGCTCCTCTATGGTCAGCGATACGGTCTCCAGCACTTCATCAGGTGTGAGCTCAGGATAGCCCTCAGATGACTCGACGCTCGACACGAAGTCGCAGAATGCGTACCACTCGTCACTGTCGAAGGTGTAGGTGATGGCTTTCTGGTTCCAGTCGTCTATCTTCTTGACGAAGTTCTTGTAGGCATCGACGGAAGCATTGAGCTGTTTCAGGGCAGCATTCACCTTTTCGAGGTGCTCCACATAGTTCTCAGTAGCAGCCTGTGCTGCTTCGATGGCAGCCTTGAAGGCATCCTTGTCCTGCTGGCAGGCAATGAGCTGGTCAAGTTGGTCGAGCGGATAGGCCTTCAGGGCATTGTCAATGGCCATGTCGAGCAGGGCCTTGTCGGGATCGACGGTCACCTCACCATAGTAGTAGAGCATCAGGTTGTCCATTGCAATCCAGTTGGCAGGCATCTTTGCCTCGGCACTGCCTATAACGCGCAGACCCAGCTTCATGTCGCCACCGGTATGGATGAAGGTGAACTCGAAGTGTTCGGGCACACCGTTGCGTGTGGCCATGTCGGTCTTGTAAGTCTTACCGTCGGCAGAAGCCTCAGCGAAGAGCTCAACGTCGTCGGGCAGTCCGTCAGGATTGTTAGCATCGCTGGTACGGCCCTGGTTGTTGGCGATGACGTCCACAGCCAGCATGTACTTACCTGAGGGCAGTTCGGGAATGGTCTGTGTGATAGAGCCGTCGCCCAGGTAGTTTGGAGAGTTGGAGTCCTTCCAGGCCTCGATAAACTGGTCGAGGCTGATGTTGCCGTTGCTGTAGACCTTGTTGTTCTGGTAGCCGACGTTCGTGGCTTCGGTAGAGTTGCCGGTATAGGTGATGTCCCATCCGTTGACGGTGCCGTCGCTGAAGTCATTGTTGGTGATGACACCGGAGACATCGTTCTTCTCGCCCTGAACGATATGCTCGAAGTAGGGGGCAATCTCTGCAAAGCGTCCCTTCTTGTAGGCCACGTCGGCAGCAGCATTGAGCTGCTCGACCGTGCTGTTGGTGTTGTTGTACACTGCGAAGCACTCGGCCAGGTCAGCGGCTTTCACGCCCTGCTCCATAGCCCATTCGATCATCTCCTTCAGATGCATGGCGGCCAGATAGGGTGCTACCTTTTCCTGATATTCATCGTAGGCAGCCTCTGGAATGAACTGCCAGTCGACGCTGGCGTTAGGATCGGCAGCCAGGTCGATGCGAGGACTGAGAGCTGTAGCGGGGTCGGGCTCGGAGCTCATGCCGAACCACATCTCTCCGTTGAAAGAGTTATAGTCAGGGTTCTCGTCTGCTCCCTTGATGCGGAAATTCTTGTTGCCCTGCGGCACGATCTCCCAATAGAAGTTGGCCTGATTGTTGTGGTCAACATAAGCCTGTGTCTCGCTGTCGATGAACAGCAGCTTCCAACTGTTCTTGGACAGGGAGAAGTCATTGATGAACACGGTCTTCTCGTCCCACACATCATTGATGGTGTACTTCGAGATGGCCACCTTCAGGCCCGTGTTACCGATACTTGCCTGTGTTCCCCAGGCATTGCCCTCAGTGAAGAAGGCACTGGCACCCACGTTGTAGAGATAGTAGGCAATGGTGTCGCCCTGAAAATCAGCAGCAAAAGTGGAGTACTGATACTGGTCCACTGCTGCCGGTAGGGGCTTCGTCCACGTTGCCGTAAACGTCTGTGCAAACGACACAGCGCTCATCAACATGGCTGCGAAAAGAAGTAGTTGTTTCTTCATAACGCTGATTTTAATAAAGTTAGTAAACAAAAAGTAGGTTTAATTGTAGTTCTCTGCAATAATAAATATCTAATTCGGGTACAAAGGTAAGAAAATAAATCGTAATTCAAGCATAAATGACCCACTTTTTTTGATGCGTGGAAAAAAGATATCAACAGGCGGTTGCCGAGGTGAAGGCTTCAAGCCACATACGTACTTCTCTCTACGAGAGAGAAGGTAGTATGGTGGCAGGTTGAAGCGACCTTCACCGAGGCATTTTTTCGGCTACGTTCCGAAGGTTCGAGAGATACGTTCTGAAGGCGGGAGAGATACGTTCTGAAGGTCCGAGAGATACGTTCTCTCGGAGGCACATATACGTTCAGTCAGATCAAGACCCTGTGGAGGCGGTCAACTGGTGTCTTAAGAGACGGCGCACTAGACGGCGCGCCTGCCCCAACCGGTACTCGACGGCCTTGTAGTCCTGGTGCAAGTGCTGGGAGATGTCCGAGACTTGCATGCCATCGTAGATATGGAGGCGATAGATTTCGGCTGTCTGGGTAGGCAAGCAACTCAGCCTCTGTTCCATGTAGCGGAGGGCGTCGCGTGCAAAAATGGCCGATTCCATCGAAGTTTTTTCGTTTTTCATGCCCTCCATCAGGAGCGCAAACTCCTGCTGGCAGCGACGCCTGCGATAGTGGTCGACGATGAGGTTCCGGGCCATTGTATATACCAGGCTGGGCAGCGTGAGGGGTGTGATGGGGCGGCAGCTGTCGGCAAGCAGTCGCAGGAAGACGTCCTGCACCAGGTCTTCGGCATCTGCCTTCACACCGAGACGGCTGCCCACAAAGGTGAGCAGCTCATCGCGGTGCTGGCGATAGTAATGTTCTATGATGTCGCGATTACTCATTCACAACGGGCTCAATGCTTCCGTCCTCACGATAGAACAGACGCTGTACCTTCAGCGAACGCAGGTGAGTGATGTCGTTGGAGGGTACGCAGTCGTGGAACAAGAGATACCACTGGCCCCTGTACTCCACGATGCAGTGGTGAGTGGTCCATCCTACGACGGGTTCCAGGATGACTCCCTGATAGGTGAACGGTCCGTAGGGATTGTCGCCTATGGCATAGCAGAGGTAGTGGCTATCGCCTGTGGAATAGCTGAAGTAGTACTTTCCGTTATACTTGTGCATCCAGGAGGCCTCGAAGAAACGGTGTGGATCGCCGGCACGTAGCGGCTGTCCGTCCTTGTCGATGATGACAACTTGGCGGGGAGCCTCAGCAAACTGCAGCAGGTCGTCGCTCATGCGGGCCATCAGGCTGGGCAGGGCAGGCATGTCGGGTGCTGTGTAGAGCTGGGTCTTCTTGTCAGGAGCCGGTCCCAGGTCAATGCCTTCCTTCAGCACTTTCTCTGGTGCCACGTTCCACTGCAGCTGTCCGCCCCAGAGTCCTCCGTAGTAGCAGTACACCTGACCATCATCGTCCTTGAACATACAGGGGTCGATGCTATAGGCACCACGGATGGGGTGCTCCTGCGGAATGAATGGGCCTTCGGGCTTGTCGGCAATGGCTACGCCCAGATGAAATACGCCATTATAGTCCTTTGCAGAGAAGATGAGGTAGTACTTGCCGTCCTTCTCCACGACATCGCTGTCCCACATCTGCTTTTCGGCCCAGGGCACTTGGTCGACGTCGAGTATGACGCCATGATCGGTGGCAGGGTCAGTCTCTACATTATCAAATGACAGGACATGATAGTCGCGCATCTGGAAGTGTCCGCCATCATCGTCGAATGCCACACCGCCCTCTCTGTCGTGTGAGGGATAGACATATAACTTGCCGTTAAACACGTGTGCCGCAGGGTCGGCCATGTAATCGTCGGGGAATAGATACCTTGCTTTCATTTTGATTATTTGCGATTTACGAATTATCGATTTACTATTAATAATGAACGAGTCGGTGAATTACTTCTCTGCGGCAGCACGTGCCTCGATCTCCTTGTTGATCTGGTCAATCTTCTCGTCGCTGAGCTCATACTTGGAGATAATCCACATGGCCAGCACCAGCAGCATAGCAGGAATGACGCAGACCAGCCAGCGGATGCCCTCCTGAGCAGTGGGATCCTGCAGCTCCAGGTCGTTCATGAAGTATGCTCCGGCAGCATTGCCCACCGACATCATGGCGAAGGCAGTGATGAAGAACAGGGCGATGATACGCAGCGGACGGTTGCGCATGAACTCTGTCCACAGGTCGCTGACCTTCACGTTGGCAGTCTCCTTCTCATCCATCACCACACGCTCCTTGGTCTGCGAGAAGCAGAAGATGAGCAGTCCTAAGCCCACGAGGGCGAAGATAAGCATGGTCAGGAACCAAGCTCCGGAATCCTTCGGAAGCGTCTTTGCATCCTCCACAGCCTGATAGTTGGTCCAAGCCAGCACCCATCCGGGAATGACACCACCCAGAGCCATACCAGCCTTGAAGAAGATACCCGTCAGGGCATTGACAATACCCGAGATACGACGGCCTGTCTTCCATTCTCCGTAGGAGATAACCTCTGGGATAAGTGCCCACATATAGCCCGTTGCCACGATGACACCCGTCGACTTGATGAACTGAGCGATATATACCAATACAATATTCTCCTTCACCGTGCCCATCTTACTGATGATGTAGAGCAGGGCCATACCGATGATGGCTACGGTGAGGAAGATGTAGAACATGTTCTTCTTGCCCACCTTGCGCTTAATGGCTGGCACCAAAGGCATGAAGATGAATGATGGCAGTGAGCCCAGACCCATGAACAGGGCCATCTCGATGGGCAGGTTCTCAGACGAGGCGAAGAGTGCCACAATGATAGGCACACCAGCCGAGACACACAAGCCGCCGACATTGGCCATGAACATACGTACTGACGTCAGGATGGTGATCTCGTTGGTATCGCGAGTCAGCGAGGAGTTCAGTGCTCCGTAGGGTACGTTAATCAGCGTGTACAGCATCGACATGCCTACATAAGTGATGTATGCATAGACGATGGAGGGCTTGAAACCGTCCCAGAAGCAGAGGATGGCCAGGATGGTCAGGGGAATACCGCCCATGATGAGGTAGGAACGGTACTTGCCCAACTTGGGATTATGCTTATCGACGAAGGTTCCTACCAGAGGATCCCAAAGTACATCCACGATACGTACGACGAGGAACATGGTTCCTGCCAGTCCTGCCGACTTGGCTGCATCGCCACCTAGCACATAGACATCGGTGTAGAAGAACAGCAAGTACATGCAGATGGTCTGATAGATGAGATTCTGAGCCAAGTCGCCAGCGCCAAAGCCTATGCGCTGCACCCAGGAGAGTTTGTAGAAGCCCTTTGCTTCCGTGTTAGCTACGTTTGTTGCCATTTTGTTGTTTCCTTTAGGGGTTAAAATAATTTGGGGCAAAGGTAGCATTTTTTTGACTGAATCATGTTGTAGTTTGTCACAGAAAGATTACTTTTTGTTTCATTTGACGAAAAAGAGTCCTTTTTGATAGATTTCATCGGTGTTTTTTATTAATTTTGCAACATCAAAAATATAGTTATGAAAACGAGACTGACATTGATTGTGGCCTGGCTGATGAGTATGGCGGTCCAGGCTGAAGTGAAGATGCCGCAACTGTTTCAGGACGGCATGGTGGTGCAACGTGGGGTCGACATTCCCGTATGGGGATGGGCTGATAAGGGAGAAACGGTAGTAGTCGGACTCTCCGATGCTAAAGGCAAGGTGCTCAGCAGTGCTTCTGCCACTGCCGACGATACTGGCCGATGGCTCCTTCGCCTGCCCAAGAACAAGAAGATGAAGGCAGGAGGCCCCTATGTGCTGGAGATAACAGCTCAAGCCTCAACTCTCAAATATCAAATCAAAGACGTTCTCATTGGTGATGTGTGGCTGCTGTCAGGTCAGTCAAACATCGATGTGACCATCGAGCGTGTCTATCCTTGGTACACAAAGGAGATCGACAACTATGAGAACAGCCAGATACGCCTGTTCCGGGTACAGAACGAGACGAGCACGCATGGTGTGAAGGACGATATCCGCCCCACGTCCATCAACTGGAAACCTCTGACGAAGCAGAATGCCTGGCTCTTCTCTGCCGTAGGTTATTTCCTGGGTAAGCGGATGCAAGAGAAGACCAACATTCCGCAGGGCATCATCGTCAATAGCTGGGGAGGCACTCCCATCGAGGCTTGGATCTCGGCCGACTCGTTGCAGAAGGACTATCCCATGCTTGTGGAACGCACTCGTCTCTATGAGAACGACGAGATGGTGAGGGCTCAGCAGCGTGCCAACCAGCTGGCTGATCAGCGCTGGAATGAACTGCTGAACCAGAAAGACCCTGGTGTCTTCCATCAGTTTACATCGCCCGATTATGATGATAGCAGCTGGCCGTTGGTTGACCAATATGACAACCAATGGGCAAAGAAAGGCGGCAGAGGCATCGTGGGTAGCATCTGGCTTCGCCAGCATGTGACCATCGACAAGGAGCATGCCGGCAAACCAGCCCGACTGCTGTTGGGCACGCTCTTCGATGCTGACTATACCTATCTGAATGGCAAGGAGATAGGTCGCACGTACTATCAGTATCCCCCTCGGCGCTACGACATCCCCGAGGGCATGCTGCGTGAGGGCGACAATGTGATTACGGTGCGCTTCATCAATAAATACGGAACGGTCCATTTCATCGAGGAAAAACCTTACTGCATAGCCTTTGGCGATGATCGCTTCAGCCTGAATCCTATGCCTGCTGACTGTATTCCCCTGAGCCGCCAGTGGAAACATCATGCGGGAGCTGAGATGCCCAGTTGTCCCAGCAGTGACGTGTCGCTACAGAATATGCCTACTACGCTCTATAATGCCGTGCTCTATCCATTGGCTCCTTATGCACTGGCAGGTGTGGTGTGGTATCAGGGCGAGTCGAACACAGGCAACGCCCGCGACTATGCTCCTATGCTGCGCATGCTGATGGCTAACTGGCGAGAGGTGTTCCAGCAGCCGCGGCTGCCGTTTGCCATCGTTCAGCTGGCCAACTATATGGCCTTTGTGCCCCAGCCTCAGAACACGGGATGGTCACAAGTGCGAGAGGCACAGCGTGTTGTAGCTCAGGAAGATGCCTTTGCTGAGTCGGTAGTGAATATTGATCTGGGCGAGACCGTCGATATCCATCCTTTGAGGAAGAAGGAAGTGGCGGAGCGCGTAGGTCTTTGTCTCGAGCGTCTCGCGTATAATAATAATGTGGAGCTGTTCCCGAAGGTGATCTCTACTACCGTCAATGAAGGAAAGGTGACGATTACTCTTGACCAGCAGATGCGCCCAGGCAGCTTGAAGTTCTTTGAACTGGCTGGCGATGATGGACGTTTCCAGAACGTAGAGGCTACGGCTGAGGGCAATGTCATCACACTGAAGGCACCCATGGCGCAGCCAAAGGTCGTCCGCTATGCCTGGAAAGACAATCCGCTAGGGGTGAATGCCTATAGTATAGGAGATCTGCCGCTGAGTCCTTTCGAGCTCCGATTGCCGTAGTCTAGGACATCTGCTCTGCCATATTGCTGCCATTTGAACAGTATTGGCAAATTTTTGAGGGGGGTACCCCGACGGCCTTCTAGTAGTGCTCCGACAGCCTTCTTACAGGTTCCTCCGCAGCCTCCTTGTATAAGAAAGTGGCTGTCCAGGCACTTCAAGAAGGCTGTCGGAGTACTACTAGAAGGCTGTCGGGCTTCCCCCAAGTGGCAAACCTACCACTTGAAGGCCGTTCGCAGCGTGATTTTGGGTACAAAAAAGCCCCTCCCTGAAGGAGGGGTTGAGTAGGGTTTAGTAGAGATAGATTTTGAAATCCTTCACAGACCCCGGTGCGCCTTGCTCTGCTCGCGGCAGATACTCTAGGGCGCTGACTGTCTGCACGGAGCCAAGGTCGATGACGAGCAGGTGGGGAGCCGAGGCGCTACGTTCCGTCTGCCAGTAGGTAGACTCCTGCAGGTCGAAGACCTTGTCGCCCAGATGGTTGCCGTTCTCCTCTTCGCTGTTGGCATACTTGGTCTTCCAAGGTTCGCGTGAGAGGCGCTTGCCATCCTGTCCTTGCAGATAGAGCTCGGCGATGGCTACACGATCGCCGTCCTTCTGAGTGCTTAGGCATTCTATGGCCAAGAAGCGTCCCTTCTGAGGGGCGTTGAACTTGACGGTCTGCCAGCCGTTGCCAGCCTTGAAGGCTCCAGCGGCGACGGGCGTTGCCGAGTTGAGGTCGGGCTTGTCGCCGATGTTGTTGTGTTTGTTGCTTTGCTCCAGCTGGAGCTTGTTCAGTTCAGGCTCTGCCTGGCCCCAAACCACAGCTTCCTTCGGGCCGACGATGTCGAGGACGATAATCTCGTTCTTGCCCTTCTTCAGCCAGCAGCCGGGCACATAGAGCGTCTGCTGCGGACCAATGCTCCAGATGCGGCCCATAGCATGACCATTCACCCATACCTGACCCTTGCCCCACGTCTCGAAGTTCAGGAAGGTGTCGCCTACCTTCGAGAGGTTGAAGTAGCCGCGATAGTAGCCACGCTTTGACTTTTCGGTTGGTTTGTTTATGTTGGTGTTTTGAACCAGTTTGAGTGACTCTACAGCCGTTTCATAACTGTCATTGATGGCTAAATTCGTCCATAACTGCGGTTTCCATGTCACTTCGTTGTTGTCGACATCGGCAGTAAGAGTCACATCGCCAATGATACCTTTGTAGTCTTTTATGGCACGTCCAAAGTTAATTCGCCCCATACCTTCAACAAGGATGTTCAGTTTCTGTCCTTTCTTGACTGGGGGCAACGTGATTGATTTCTCGTTCTTAACACGGTCAATCTTGCCGATATAATCACCATTGATAAAGACTTGTCCGAAGTCGTGTATCTCAGCAGTAAGTACACTCTGAACAGGTATTTCAGGAAGGGTTGTTGTGTAAAGTATCATGCCCCATCCCATATCCATATCCTCAAAGGTTTTGAGTGTACCTTTCTCTTCCTTGCCAATGGCTATTAAAAGTTCTGAGAACGTTTTCAACTCGAATTTAGGAACAGTGATGATAGGCATAGGGGCTTTGGGGACATTGGGCAGTTTCTTGTCTGAGTACTTCTGCATCATCTTGCGCAGCTCCCAGAACTTTGGCGTGGCGAGGCCCCACTCGTTGATGGGCGCATCGTAGTCATACGAGGTGACGTCAGGGGCAAAGCCGGGACTGTTGGCACCCGCCCAGTGGCCGAATGAGGTGCCGCCGTGGGTCATGTAGAGGGAAAAGCTGATGCCCTTCGAGAGCATTTCATCCATGCCCTCCACCATATCCTTGGCAGGACGGGTCTCGTGGCGTGCTCCCCACTTGTCGAACCATCCGCTCCAGAACTCCGAGCACATCTTGGGGGCATCGGGACGCAGCTCGCCGAGGCGGCGGAACTGCTGGTCGATGTTGGCACCCGTGCCGAAGTTCATCGTCCACGTCAGGTCGTCAAGACCGTTCTTCTCGAAGTTAGAAGACCAGTCGCACTGGAAGAACAATGGAGCCCCACCCCCAGCCCCTCCCGCGGAGGGGAGGGGAGTGGTTACATCTTCCGCTGTTTTTCCGTTTTGAGAGTATTTACTCCCCTCCCCCCCGCGGGAGGGGTCGGGGGTGGGGCTGTAAATCTCGCGCAGACAATCCCTTATCTCTTTGATATATGGTTTGTCCTCTCCATAGCTTCCGTACTCGTTCTCCACCTGAATCATGATGATGGGACCGCCGTTCTGGATGGTCAGTGGCTTCAGCTGCTCGCCCACCTTCTCCTCGAAGATTTTCACGCGTTCCATAAAGTAAGGATCGC
This sequence comes from uncultured Prevotellaceae bacterium, assembly GCA_900318685.1. Taxonomy (GTDB): domain Bacteria; phylum Bacteroidota; class Bacteroidia; order Bacteroidales; family Bacteroidaceae; genus Prevotella. The sequence continues at coordinate 47,503 of ONLL01000020.1, forward strand.
GCTCGCGAAGGCGGATGTCTTTCTTCTTCAGCAGCCACCAGGGCAGACCGCCCATCTCCCATTCGGCACACACATAGGGTCCAGGTCGCACGATGACGTACATGCCGTTTTTCTGTGCCAGACGGCAGAACTCAGCCACGTCGTTGTTGCCCGTGAAGTCGAACTCGCCCTCACGCTGCTCGTGGATGTTCCAGAACACGTAGAGACAGAGGGTGTTCATGCCCAGTGCCTTACACATCTTGATGCGGTGCTCCCAGTAGGGACGAGGGATGCGGGGGTAATGTACTTCGGCCGCCTTCACCACGAAGGGTTGGCCGTTGAGGAGGAATGTTTTGTTGCCTACGGTGAATGTACCGGGTTTGCCCTCGGCAGCCTGCAAATGAGTAGGTATTGCTGTCATGCAAACAGCTAAAAGCAGGCTTTGAAAGAGTCGTTTTGCGTTCAACATAATTGTTCTGTTTTAAGTTTTTTGCAAAGTTACGAAGAAAAATCCAAAAAAGGGCACACTTTTTCCACTTTTTTTATTATCTTTGCAACCACAAACAGATACAGGATACATATGGGTGGCTTTTTTGGAACCATTAGTACACGGGATTGCGTAAACGATTTGTTTTACGGAACAGACTACAATTCACATCTTGGCACGCGCCGTGCGGGCCTCGTGACCTTCGACCATGAGAAAGGTTTCTCGCGCTCCATCCACTCGCTGGAGCGCGACTATTTTCGTTCGAAGTTCGAGGATGAACTAGGCGACTTCAAGGGGAATCAGGGTCTGGGTGTCATCAGCGACACCGATCCGCAGCCCATCATTATCAATTCCCATCTAGGGCGCTATGCCGTAGTGACGGTGGCTAAGATCAACAATCTCCGTGAGATTGCCGACGAGCTGCTGGCGCAGCGCATGCACCTCAGTGAGCAGAGTGCCAACAACCTGAACCAGACCGAGCTAGTAGCCCTCATTATTAATATGGGCAATACCTTCGTGGACGGCATTAACCTGGTCTATCAGAAAATCAAAGGCTCATGCTCGATGCTGATCCTCACCGAGGACGGCATCATCGCCGCACGTGACTTCCTTGGCCGCACACCCATTGTCATTGGAAAGAAGGAGGTGCACCGCCTGTCGCCCATCGGCACTGACGAGTTTATTCAGGCCTATGCCGTGAGCAGCGAGACGACCAGCTTCCCCAATCTTGACTATAAGACTGTGCGTGACGTGGGACCAGGAGAGATTGTGCGCCTGCGTCCTGATGGGTTCGAAGTGCTGCAGCCCGCCTTCAAGCGCTGTCAGATATGCTCGTTCCTGTGGGTTTACTATGGCTTCCCTGCCTCGTGCTACGAAGGCATCAATACCGAAGATGTACGCGAGCGAAACGGTAAGATGATGGGAGAGCGCGATGATGTGGAGGCCGACCTTGTCTGTGGCATTCCTGATTCAGGCGTGGGTATGGCTCTGGGCTATTCCAATGGCTCAGGCATCCCCTACAAGCGTGCCGTATTGAAGTACACTCCCACCTGGCCACGTTCCTTCACACCAGGAAACCAGAGCCGTCGCGACTTGGTGGCTAAGATGAAACTCATTCCCAACGAGGCATTGCTCAAGGGACAGCGGGTGGTGTTTTGCGACGATAGCATCGTTCGCGGAACCCAGCTTCGCGATAATGTGCGTGAGTTTGTGCAGAATGGTGCCAGCGAGGTACATGTGCGCATCTCCTGTCCTCCGCTGGTATATGGCTGTCCCTTCATCGGGTTTACCAACTCCAAGACCGACCTCGAGCTCATCACCCGGCGTATCATCCGCGACTTCGAGGGTGACGACAAGAGCGACCTGGACAAGTATGCCCAGACCGACTCACCGGAATATCAGCGTATGGTCAACGAGATAGCTCGACGTCTGGGGCTCACCTCCCTGAAGTTTGCACGTCTGGAGGATCTTGTACAGTCGATAGGTCTGCCCAAGGATCACGTGTGCACCCACTGCTTCGATGGCAGCAGCTACGACAATCAGCTTGGTGACGGCGATTTCTTCGGGTAAGACATCAAGTCGTTTTTGACATCAAGACAACAAGACGTTTTTGACATCAAGACAATAAGACGTTTTTGACATCAAGACAACAAGACGTTTTTGACATCAAGACAATAAGACGCTATGAGACGAGCATGTCCCATACGGCGATGATGTGACAGATGCTGCCGGCAAGGACGAAGAAATGGAAGACGGAGTGCATGTATCGCCGTTTGTTGAGCGAATAGAATATGGCTCCTGTGATGTAGCACACGCCCTCGGCGATGATCCATGCTACACAGTTGGGACTGACGGCTCGCAATAGCGGTCCGAAGGCTACGAGCACCGAGAGACCCATTGCCACGAAGCAGATGGTTTCCAGATTGGAATGCTCTTTGAGTTTTACAAAGCTGACGATGGTGCCGCTGATGGCACACAGCCATACGAAAGCAAACAATCCATATCCCCACCATCCTTCACCGCGCATCGCAACGAGTGTGATGGGCGAGTAACTGCCGGCGATGTGCCAGTAGATGGCAGCATGGTCCCAGCGGCGCAGCCGTTCCTTCCATCGGCTTTTGGCTGGCAGGGCATGATAGATGGTGGAAGCAGCATAGCTGGCCAGCATGCCGAAGAGGTAGAGCGCCACCCCCACGTCAGCCCATGCTCCACGGGGTACTGCCAGGATGATGAGCACTGTACCTAAAATAGCACCAAGCGCGATGCCAGCAGCATGCGACCATGTGTTCCACTGCTCTTCGCGCTTGGTGTAACGTATAGCCATGACGGGCGTTCTAGTCTTCGTAGTCTTCTATATCCTCGTCCTCATCATAGACTTCTGCGTCAGGATCGTCGTCCTCTTCGTCATAGTCTTCGTAGTATTCCTCCTCTCCTTCACACGAAGTACCCCAGTAATATAAGAGGGAGTACTGTAAGATATCTTCAGCAGTATCTATCTTCTTTCCTTCACCGTCGAGGAGCTTGAAGCCATCTTCATACGAGCCTACCAGCATTCGGTCGCCGCAGTTCTTGAACTCAGGCTCTAAGAGGATGACACCACCTCTGGGCAGACGGCCCAGCTTCTCGCCTTTGGTGGAGAAGAGGATGTACTTCTCATCATCAGTGGAGGCGGCCAGCAGCTTGCCATTATAAGCGACGCTCTCATATTTGTCCTTGAGCACCCAGTTGCCTTCCAGGTCCATCAGTCCTGTTTGCTCCTTATCATTATTATAGACAACGAACAAGCCATTGCGGGGAACGTCTATGAGGTGCATGTCTTCTTTTAGCTTCATCACGACCTCACCCTTCTTGTCAATGATGCAGTGGTTATCGTTTTTATCGTTCACTACTAGGTAGCCGCCAGAGAACTTGTAATCATTAGGACTCATGTCCTTGAACTTCTTGGTGAAGAGCTCGTTGCCGTCCTTGTCTATAACCATCCACTTGGCATTGGGCTCATCTGGGAGCTGCAGGAAGACGATGGCCACATCATCGGAGAAATTCCAGGCATCGGCATACTTGAAGGGGATGACAGTCTCGCCTTTCTCGTTGATATAGCCCCACTTTTCGTTCTCCAGCTTCACCATAGCGCGTCCGCAGAAGAAGTTAAAGGCAGCGACGACACGTTTGCCATTTATCTTCTTCAGGTCCAGCACGGTTTTGCCTTCCTTGTCGATGTACTTTGCATTGCAATCCTCATCGAAGGCAGGACACAGATTACCCGTGAAGCCTCCCACATCTCTGTATTTGCCGATTTTCTTGGGTTTGTTGTCGACGAGTGAGTAGAGGGTGTATTCATTTTCCTCTTCGTCGTAGACGCTAAAGGAACCATTGATGACGGCAGTAATCGACCCTTCGAACTTAGGCTTGACAATGACGTTGCCATCCATGTCCATGATTCCCCACTTCCCGTCTTCTTCCGACTGGAATCCGAAGGCTTCGACTTCATAGCCGGCTCCAGAGCCACCTTTCAACTTGTCGCAGCTAGCGACGAGCAATGCCACGAACAGCAGTGGCAAAATCTTCCATAAACTTTTCATAATCACTGGTTTTTGATAGTTAGTCTGCTAAAATGAAGTCCAGCTGACGGCGCTCGACATTGGCGCGTGCTACTTTGATGCGGATGGCATCGCCCAACTGGTATTTGCGGTGATGGCGTCGTCCCACCAGCTGATAGTTCTTCTCGTCGAACTCATAGTAGTCGCCGTCCAGGTCGTGCATGCCCACAAGACCCTCGCAGTGATTCTCGTCGATCTCACAGTAGATGCCATAGCTCTGCACACCGCTGATATGAGCGTCGAACTCCATTCCCACCTTGTCGGCCATGAACTCCACCATCTTGTACTTGATGCTGTCGCGTTCGGCATTCTGTGCCGTCTGCTCCATCTCGCTGGAATGTTCGCACAGCTCCTCGTAATGCTCCTGGTTAGCTGAGCGTCCTCCCTCCTGATAGCGTGTGAGCAGGCGATGCACCATCGTGTCGGGATAGCGGCGTATGGGCGAGGTGAAGTGAGTGTAATAGTCAAAGGCCAGTCCGTAGTGACCGATGTTATGGGTCGAATACTTGGCTTTCATCATTGCACGCAGGGCCATCGTCTCGATGAGTTTCTGCTCCCTTCTGCCCTCAGCCTCACTCATGAGTTTGTTCAGGCTTCGTGAGATGGCACTACGCGTACCGCCGGTCTTGATCTTATATCCGAAGGGAGCCACCACCTGTCTGAGGTTCTCCAGCTTCTGCGGGTCGGGCTGGTCGTGGATGCGATAGGGCAGCGTCTTGGCTTTGGTGCCTTTGGGCACGCGTCCTATCGACTCGGCCACGGTGCGGTTGGCCAGCAGCATAAACTCCTCGATGAGCTGTGTGGCATCCGTCGACTTCTTGAAATAGCAGCGTGTGGGCTTGCCTTTCTCATCGACATCAAAGTGCAACTCTTCACGGTCGAACTTCACGGCACCATTCTGGAAACGTTGCTCCCGCAGGTGCTTAGCCATCTTGTCCAGTGTGCGCAGCTCCATGGCAAAGTCGCCGTCCTTGCCCTGTAAGATATCCTGTACTTCCTCGTAGGCATAGCGGCGGTTGCTCTTGATGACGGTATGTACGATTCGGTGCTTCTTCACATTAGCCTCCTCGTCCATTTCGAAGATGACGCTGTAGCACAGCTTCTCTTCGTCGGGGCGCAACGAGCAGATGAAGTTGCACAGACGCTCGGGAAGCATCGGGATGGTGCGGTCGACCAGATAGACACTGGTGGCCCGCTGCTGTGCCTCCTTGTCGATGATGGAACCTTCAGTGACATAGTGCGACACATCGGCGATGTGTACGCCTACCTCATAGAGGGGAGCCCCCTCCATACCTCCCCCCGAGGGTGAGGCTTTCTTATTGGACTTATCTTTGGGCAAGATTCTGATTGACAGGGCATCGTCGAAGTCCTTGGCATCGGCAGGGTCGATAGTAAAGGTTGTCACATCGCGGAAGTCTTCCCGTCGGGCTATCTCCTCAGGTGTGATGTCAGCTGAGATCTTGTTGGCAGCATCCTCTACGCGCTGTGGGTACTTATAGGGAAGGTCGTACTGAGCCAGGATGGCATGCATCTCGACGTCGTTCTCGCCTTGCTGGCCCAGCACGTCGATGACTTCTCCCACCAGGTTCTTCGACTCTTCCGATGGCCATTGCGTGATCTTGACCACAGCTTTCTCTCCTGTCTTGCCGCCCTTCAGTTTCTTCTTGGGAATGAGAATGTCGTGTACAAAGATGTTACCTTCTGTAATGAGGAAGGCATAGTCTTTCTCCACCTGCAGGATGCCTACGGCCTGACTGTGCTTACGCTCCAGTATCTCAGTGACGACGGCCTCCTTGATGTGGTTCTGCCGGCGTGCCATCATGGCCACGCGCACACGGTCGCCTCCCATGGCCGACATAGAGTTGCGCTCGCTGACGAAGATGGGCTTGCCGCCGTCGTCGGGCATGAACGAGTTCTTGCCGTTGGCCTTGCGGATGAAGGTGCCTTCCTGCACCATGTTCTTCAGGTTCAGCCTGTAAGTCGAGTTGTCCACCTTGCTCAGGTAGTCGTCCCAGGCCATCTCCTCCATGACGTCCACGGCCAGCATCTTGGCAGGATGAGTGTTGAGCTTGAGTGCCTTGAAAATTTGCTTGAAGCTGAGTGCTTCGCCAGGGTGTGCCTGGAATAGTGCTTGCACGGCATCGGCTACTTGCCGTTTAGTGAAGCGTTTTCCTCCTTTTTTCTGTCCCATAGTGGTAATAATTTATTTGTGCAGGCAAAGTTACGAAATCTTTTTGAATCCACCAACACTTTTGTCTAATTAATTTCCACGGCCAGTGATTCCTGGGGCATATTCTTTGGCAGGGTGACGGTGATGCGGTCGCCATCGATGGTGTACTTCAGTCGTTTTCCTGTGCCGACGAGCCTGATGCTCTTCTGCGGCAGGTTGCCTGTCCAGCTGATGGCCTGTGGCAGTGCTTGTCCTTCATCGAGCCGATAAATGGCATATTTCATCGTGCCGTCTTTCGCGGCGGTGAACCAGATGTCGTCCTCATGATAATGCGGTGTGATGGTTGTGCCGTAGACTGCCTTTCCGTACTTCCTAAGCCATTGCCCTATTGCATGCAGACGGTCTGTGGCCTCGGGATTGATGAGTCCTTCGGGTGTGGGACCTACGCCAAGCACCAGGTTGCCGCCCTTCGCTACGATCTCGATGAGTGTGGCTATGACTTCGCCGGCAGTCTTGTAACGGGCGTTGCGGGTATATCCCCAGTCGTCGGTCAGGGGGATGCAACTCTCCCAGGGATAGGGCAGCTGCTGCTCCGGGATGGCGCGCTCAGGAGTCTGATAGTTCTCGTAAGGGCCTCTGATGGTGCGGTCCACGATAATCAGTCCGGGCTGGTGCTTACGTGCCATCCGTGCCAAGGCGGGCATGTCGATGTCCTGCCCATAACGGCCCGGCCACACCCATCCTCCATCGAGCCAGAGGATGTCCACCTTCCCGTATCGGCTCAGTATCTCTCCGATCTGCCGATGCGTAAACCGCTTGAACTGCTCCCAGCGCCAAGGGAACTGCTCGATGGGGTAGTTCACGTTGCGTCCTTTCTTGGCATAAACGTCCCACCAGTAGTACTGCGAATGCCAGTCGGGCTTCGAGAAGTAGGCGCCTATCGTGAACTGCTCCTGCCGGAAAGCATCGAACACATGCCTGAGCACATCGCGGCGCTCATCATCCTTGAAGGCGTGCTTGGCGATGGTGTAGTCGGTCGCCTGCGAGTCGAACATGCAGAATCCATCGTGGTGCTTCGTGGTGAAGATCATGTATTTCATTCCGGCATCCTTGCATGCCGAGGCCCATTGGCTGGGGTCGAAGTCAGTGGGACGGAACTCGTCGGCCAGTCCCCAGTACCAGTCCAGGTACTGCTGATAGGTGCGGGTGGTGTCGCGGGTGATCCAGTTCTCATCGCAGATGCTCCACGACTCCACGATGCCCGGAACGGCATAGATGCCCCAGTGCAGCAGCACGCCGAATTTCAGGTCCTGCCATTGCTTGAGGTTCTCCACTACATCCGGTTCTGTGGGCCATTCGTATCCGTCCGACTGCTCGTGCAGGTTGTTCTGCTGTGCTATGGCCGTTGTCGAGCCGAGCAGCAGGGCAAGGGCAGTGGCAGCGATGGTTAATGTCCTTTTCATCATATTGGTCAATAAAGGTTTTAGGTTATTGTGGTGCTTTTTGCCTAGGGGCTCAGGGTTATTCCGAATACCAGGAATGCTTTCTGAGTGTGTGGGGTGGCTATTAGCTGTGCAAAGACCGGTATCGACAGCTTCTCACTTAGTGCGATGTCCTTGGTGGCCTTCAGCGAGATGTTGGTCACGGCCAGGCCGCTGGTCTCGTAATAAGAAGTGGCAAAGGGAACGAGTCCTACGGCTCCTTCCCAGTCGCAGCCCGCCAGTTGGAAGGGCACCTTAGCCTCCAGGTACGATGAGTATGCGCGGCTGCCTTTGTTGTTCTCTCCGTCATTACCGGCAAAGTTCGTGTACCATTGTATGCTGGCCAGTCCCAGGTCATAGCCCACGTTGGCCTCAAACACGTGGCTGGTGCGATGAGCGTCGTAGAGGAAATAGCGCTGCTCTGGGTCGTTTACCCAGTAGTCCGTCACGCCGATGTTCAGTCGGCCCAGGGTATAGGATGCCGTGATGTCTATCTCGTTGTTGTCATCCGGATTGGATAAGCCAGCGCTGCCACATGCCTCTAGTTTAAATCCCCTGTAGGCGATGCCCAGCGTCGGCTGTATCGACACTCCTCCCATGTCCTGGCCGCGCCATACATAATGGCTGATGATGTCGGCGGCGATGGTAGCCTCGGGCTTTTCCTGTGCCATGATGGCCGTGCTGGCCGTCATCAGCATGATGATCATCCGTAGTCGTTTCATACCTGTGGTTCTGATGGTGTTTCCTTGGTGTCTTCTTCCGTCGCTTCGTTCCCCTTGAAGTTTCTCAGGAATTGATCCCAGTCCTGAAAGCCGGCCAGTAGCGACAGGCGATCGAGGGTCTTGCGGCTGGGCTTGCGCATCACCTCATGCTCCACAGCCTCAAGCAGTTTCTTCAGTTTCTGTTCCATATCATAGCAATTGTTGGTAAATCGAGGCGATGCGCCGTGCAGCGTCATTGCCCTCGAAGCGTCGTATGTATTGCCGGCCGGCTTCGATGCGCTGCTGTCGTCCGGGTGCTCCGTACAGCACCTGACTGATGGCATGAGCCATGTCCTGCTCGTTGTCGGGGTCCACATAGATGCTGTCGGGACCGCCGGCCTCTTCCAGGCACGACCCGGTGCAGGCCACCACGGGCAGCCTCTGGCTGATGGCTTCGATGACAGGTATGCCGAAGCCCTCGTAGCGTGAGGGATAGACAAAGCAGTCGGCCATGCGGTAGAGTGAGGGCAGGTCGTCGTCGGCCACGTTGTGCAGCATCTGCACACGGCTGTGCATGCGGTGCTCCAGGATGTATTCGTGTATCTGGTCGCTGTAGGGAGTCTGACGGCCCACGATCACCAGCGACACGTCGTCGGGCAGGTGATGCAGGGCTCTGACGGCCAGCAGCATGTTCTTGCGCTCCTCTATCGACCCCACGCTGAGCACATAGCGGTCGGGCAGCACATATTTCTCGCGCACCTGCCACATCTTGCTCGCCTCAGGCTCCTCGGTGAAGCGGGGAGCACAGCTCTGGTATACCACGTCGATGCGGCTCTTGTCGATGCCGCCCAGCTCGCAGATGTCGCGCCTTGTGCACTCGCTGATGGCCACGATGCGGTCGGCCTCCAGCAGGGTCTGCCTGAACTTGCGGGTGTAGAGCTTCACGTCCACCTTATTATAATACTCGGGATGCCGCAGGAAGATGAGGTCGTGAATGGTCACCACGCTGCGTATGCCGCTGTCGCTGATGCCCTTGGGCAGCTCTCCCGACAGTCCGTGATAGATCTGCACGCCGTCCTTCATCAGCTGTTTCACGATGCCGCCCGAGCGCCATAGTGCCTTGCCGATGGCAGTACGGGCATGGCTGGGATAGCGGAACGCGACATTCTCGCGGCCCACGATCTGTGAGCGCAGCTGCGTGATGCCGTTGTCGGGGGCATAGAGGCGCAGCTCAAACTCGTCCAGCGCAGCGAGGTCGTTCACCAGCGTACGCCCGTAGTTGCCCAGCCCCGTTCCATTTCTGACGATGCGTTTGGCATCGTAGCCGATAATCATCCTTTTTGACATAATCGAGTGCAAAAATAGTGAAAAGTTTGGAGTTAGCCAAACTTTTTCGTAACTTTGCACCGAAAAACTGATAAAACATGCAAGAAGAGTTCAATTATCTTGATAGGAACGAGTTTAACTTCGAACCCAGCGACAAAGTTGTGGAAGCCATCCGCAACTTCGACCCGAAGACCCTGTGCTTCTATACCCGCATCTACGACCAGGGCAAGAAGAGTGTAGTCAGCGTGCGTCTGAGCGAGATCTACGGTGTGCCCGAGGAGCAGGTGCTGCTGGCATACGGCGGCGAGGACATCCTGAAGAACGCCATTCACTACTACTTGATGAAGGGCGACAATAAGAAGATCCTCATTCCCGAGTTCTCATGGTGGTATTACAACAAGGTGGCCAGCGAGTGCTACGGCACCTTCGAGATGTATCCCCTACATGAGCAGGAGGACACGTTCGCCTATGATGTCGAGGAGGTGATAGAATACACCAACCGCATCCATCCCCGCATGCTGCTGCTGGCTTCGCCCAACAATCCTACGGGCAACAGTCTGACGCCGGACGAGATAGGCCATATCATGGAAAACATCCCCGACGACACCATGGTGCTCATCGACGAGGCTTACGCCAGCTTCATCACCTCTGACACCGACTATATCGCTCCGCTGGTGAATCAGTATCGCAATCTGATCATCTCGCGCACCCTGTCCAAGTTCTACGGGCTCCCCGGCTTGCGCTGTGGCTTCGGGTTCATCGGTGCAGGCCACGAGCATTTCGTGAGCTATATCAATAAGTACCTGGGCTATAACCGCTTCTCCGAGGCAGTGGCACTGGCTGCCCTCGACAGCGACGAACACTACCGCCGTGTGGCCGACGACATGGAGTGGGGCCGTCAGCTCTACAAGCGCGAGCTCGACCATCTGCCTGGCTTCAAGGTCTATAAGTCGGTGGCCAACTTCATCCTCATCAAGTACCCCGTCGCCATCAAGGATGCACTGCAGCGGGCTCTGGCCGATCAGAACTATAAGATCAAGTTCATGACTGACAAGGGCCTCGAGTCCTGCCTCCGCATCACCCTGGGCCGCAAGGAGCAGACGCAGACTGTGGTCGATACCATCCTGAAAGTTTTGAGGTTTGAGGTTTAACAATAGTCATCCTGACCACAAACCATATATCAAATCTCAATCCTCAAATCTCAAATCAACAATATGAAAGGAGTCATCTTAGCAGCAGGCATGGCCAAGCGCCTTCGTCCCCTGACCGACGATCGGCCGAAGTGCCTGCTCGAGGTGTGTGGAAAGACGCTGCTGCAGCGCACCGTCGACGCCATGATGGCGGCAGGCGTCACCGAGTTCGTCGTCGTCACCGGCTATCGTGCCGACATGATATGCGATTTTCTCACTACTCACTACTCACCATCCACCTTCCACTTCCTCCACAATGCTGACTACGCTCACAACAATAATATCTATTCGCTGTGGATGGCGATGAAGGAGGTGCGGGGCCGAGAGTTCCTGCTCATGGACAGCGACATCCTCTGCGACCCTCAGACAGTGCTCCGTGTAGCCCGTCAGCAGGGGTCGGCACTGGCCGTCAACCGCCATGAGCTGGGCGAGGAGGAGATGAAGGTCGTGGTCGACGACGGCATGCGCATCACCGAGATCAGCAAGACCTGCCGCCCCGAAGATGCACTGGGCGAGAGCGTAGGCATCGAGAAGTTCACTTCCGACTACAGTGAGGCACTGGCCGTTGAGCTCGACAAGATGATCCTCCAGGAGCATCTCATCGACATCTTCTACGAGCGTGCCTTCGAGCGACTCATACCCCAGGGACATACCTTTACCGTGGTTGACACCACCGACCTCTTCAGCTACGAGCTCGACACCCCCGACGACTACTATCGCGCACAGGAACTATGGCCAGCTACGACATAGACCAGCTTCACGGGCGCATCCTGCGCATCCTGCTGGCCGTCGACGACTGCTGCCGGCAGCATCATCTGCGCTGCTACATCTGGGCTGGCACCATGCTCGGAGCCGTCCGTCATCATGGCTTCATACCCTGGGACGACGACATCGACATAGCCATGCCGCGCCCCGACTACGAGCAGCTCATCGCCCATTGCCGTGAGTGGCTGCCGCAGCCCTACGAGTTCGTCTGTGCCGAGAACGATGCTTCCTATCCGCTGCCCTTCGGCAAGGTGCAGGACGCCTCCACCACCCTTATCGAGCGCACTCATCTGCTTTACCTCGGAGGCATCTACATTGATGTCTTCCCCATCGACGGTGTGCCCTCCGGTAAAAGCTATCTCCGCCAGTGGCTCCATTTTGCCCACTACGAATATCTCAAGCGGGTGCTCTACCTCATCCACCGCGACCCTTATAAGCACGGCCACGGACCATCGTCGTGGGTACCCCTGCTCTGCCGCAAGGTCTACACCATGACTGAGGTGCAGGCCAAGATACGCCGTCTGCTGCTGAAGTATGACTATGAGCAGTCAGCCCTCGTGGCCGACTATGACGACGGGCGTCGAGGAGCCATGAGCAAAGAGGTGCTCGGCTCTCCCACGCCCTACAGCTTCGAGGGCCATCAGGTGCCGGGCGTGGAGCAGTACGATGCCTACCTCAGCCATAAGTATGGCGACTATATGACCATTCCCGACGGCGATCACCAGCGTCAGCACAACTTCCACGTGCTCGACCTCAACACCCCCTATCGTGAGCATGCATAACGTCCTGGTCGATTTCTCACACCTGGCCGACCTCAACGGATTCGGCGAGATAGCCCGCAACTATGCTCCGCTGCTGGCTGAGGCCAACCTGCCCGATACACATTTTATATATATAGTGCCCGACCATCTGGTGGGCTCCTTCGGCAGTCATATCGACTACATCCGCCGCAGCCGCAAGCGCGACGACCTGCGACGGCTCGGCAAGCACATCGACCTCTGGCATGCCACCGACCAGCAGTATCACCTGCGGGGTGGCGACAGCCATACCATCCAGCTGCTCACCGTCCACGACCTCAACTTCCTCCGTGAGAAGAGCGGCATCCATCGTCTGCGACACATCATCCAGCTATGGTGGCGCATGCGCCGCAGCGACCATCTCACCTGCATCTCACATTATGTCCAGAGCGATATCCGCACCCACTATCACATAGGCACCAAGCCCCTCGACGTCATCTACAACGGCATCGCCAGCCACGACGACGAGCCACAGCAGCGTCCGCCGTTCGTGCAGAGCGACGACGAGCCCTTCTTCTTCACCATCGGGCAGATTCGCGAGAAGAAGAACTTCCAGACGCTCGTGCCCATGATGCGCCACTTCCCCGCACACCGGCTCTTCATCTGCGGCGACGACCATTTCGCCTTCGCACGCCAGCTGCGCCAGCTCATCGACGAGCAGGGCCAGCAACGCGTCATCCTCACCGGGAAGATCAGCGATGCAGAGAAGCGCTGGCTCTACAGCCACGCCCAGGCCTTCCTCTTCCCCAGCCGCCTCGAGGGCTTCGGCATTCCCGTCCTCGAAGCCATGCGCCACCGCTGCCTCGTCGTCAGTTCCCGCTTCAGCAGCCTGCCCGAGGTATGTGCCGGTCATGCCGCCTATTTCGACGACTACGCCCCTGAGGCGATGGCCGCCACCGTCAGCCGTGCCGTCGAGGCCTGGCACAAGGACTCGCCGCAGGCCGATGCCGCCCTGCGCCACTCCCTGTCCTTCAACTACCAGCACTACACCCAGCAGTACGTAGCCCTCTACCGTCAGCTCCTGGATGCCCGTTAGCTGCAGTCCGCCTCCTTTTCAACCGTCAAAATGTTAAGCTAGAATATTGAATATAAACTTCATTACTAATATTAATTCAAGTTTCGCAAGTTCCTAACTTGCCAGTTTTATATTGATAAAGTTCAACGAAATGACTGAGTTTGTCCGACCGATTCAAGAGCGTATCGAAGA
>ONLL01000001.1 GCA_900318685.1 uncultured Prevotellaceae bacterium
GCCTCGGTGTCGCTGCAGGCACTGGAGATGCCCACCTTGAAGATGCCCACGCCGTCGAGCTTGATCTTCTGACCCAGCTCGAAGTAGTGCTTGAAGGCGGAGCCTATCTCTACCAGCACGGCCTTGATGTCCGACATCTTCACGGTGCACTGGGTCTGGATGAACTCGGCCAGCTCGTTGGTGCCGATGTGACGCTTGGGATAGACGGGGCGCACGTAGAACTTGCCGAAGGTCTTCGAGAGCTCGTTGGTGTTCATGTACTTCTGTACTTTCTGTGGCATAACATTTGTCTCCTTTCTTGGTCTCTTTTGGGGTTAAACACTGTGGTCTTGCTTCGCCTCTTCCGCGGCCGGACGTCGCCTCTTCCGTGGTCGGGCGTCGCCTTGCGGCGGTGCCGTCGGGGCTTGCGGTAAGTGTGGTTTCCGACGCTGCCGTGCGGGGTTTCGCTTGCTGCCGTTACTAGTATCGCCTGCTGCTATGCTCCGTCCCAACCTTTACCAGCTGGCGTGCGCATCGCCTGTTGGTGCCGTCGCGATCGGCGGTTGGCGTCGTGCGCCACGTGACTTACAAAACCGCTGCAAAGGTACGAAGATTCTCCGATATATTCATTTTTTGTTGATAAGATTCCTTGAAAAAACTCAAAAGGGGATGCTTCTCTGATCCGAAAAGAAGGCCAAAGAGTCCCCTGGTTCCGGCAGTCCGGACCATGACCGATGAGCAGGGCGAGACCTGGTTCGTTGGTAAGGACGTGGCTGAGGCATTGGGGTGTAAGAACGTCAACAAGGCTCTCGCCGATCACGTCAGCGAGGATGACCTAACGAAACGTTACCCCATCTTTGACAACATGGGACGCAAACAGCAGGCTATCTTCATCAACGAAAGCGGTCTCTACTCCCTGGTGCTCTCGTCGAAGCTGCCGCAGGCGAAGGCGTTCAAGCACTGGGTGACGTCGGAGGTGCTGCCTCAGATCCGCAAGACGGGCGGCTACATCCCGACGAAGGATGCCGAGGGCTGAAGGCTTTGCTGCCTAGAAAAATGTAACATGATGAAATCATCGAATCATCGAATCATCGAATCATCGTTAAGGTCGGATTCTACCATTAATAATTATATATATTATAATATATATAATTATTAAAGATGTCAGTAATGAAAATCAGGGCTGAAAAAGGGCTTAACGATGATTCGATGATTCGATGATTCGATGAAATGGGAGAACATAAAAATGGAATCTAAGAAACAGGAAATCAAGAGAATAAGGGGCACAATGGCAATCCACCCGGAGCACAGACTGGTCTTCACTCCGCAAGGCAAAGGACAGCCCCAATACGAAGAGATCAAGAAGACCACGAACGGCGCTCTCATGCGTACTACCGGGGAGAAGACGCAATCGCTGGTAGCACATCTGAAGGTGCCCGCTGATGCCACCGACCCGGCCGCCGACCTGCGTGACCAGCTGGAAAATGTGCTGAAAGCCCTGCCGCAACAGGGCAAGAGCCCCATTCCGAAGGGTCGTAGACTGCTGTCGAACGACGGTGTCGAAGTGCGCCAGAATGCCAAGGGATTTTTGGAAATTGGCGTAAAAATCGACTTGCGAGAAAATGTTGACTACATGAAAAAAAATTTACGAGACTATGACGGAGATTAATAGCAGTCATGCTGAACTGAACAGGCTGAAAGTGAGGATTGCGTAAAATCATCGAATCATCGAATCATCGAATCATCGTTAAGGGCCTCAAAACACTGGTTTTTGAGGCCCTTAATCTCTGAAAACCCCTGTGTTTATCCTTGTGGGCCTGAAAAAAGAACTCTTCCTCCGCCGCAGCGAAGGAAGAGCTTTCCTATTGGGATATAGCTTGCGGCGGGAGTAGCCGCCACAGCCTGTTAGAAGCTGAAGTAGAGTCCGAACGTGAGGTTGGAACCACTGAAGTCGAGACCGAACTTGGTGACGTTGTTGTCGTCACCGTCGGGGTTGTACTCTTCGAAGCCGACGAAGCCGAGATGGGTGACGAAGCTCACGTTGTCGGCCAGGTTGACAGCCACACCGGGTTTGAATCCTACATATAGATCGCTCCAGTCAGCCTTGGTGGCAGAGGTGAAGCCCAGACCGCCATCAACGAAGAAGTTGAGCTTGCCGACGTTGGCAAAGGTATAACGGACGTAAGGCTCGAAGCTGAAGGCCGTCTCACTGACACCTTCGACACCATGGAACTTGTCGCTCTGGTATCCAATGACAGTACCGATGGCCCACTCGTCGCTGAGATTGTAGCCAATCTCGGGCAAGAGCTTGAACACGGTCTCACTCTTGTCACCTGCCAGCTTCTGACTGCTCCAAGACTCGAAAGCCAGACTACCGCCGACGTACACCTGAGCATTCATGCTCACGGCAGCAAAGACTGCTGCGATTGTCATCAAAATCTTTTTCATACTTCTTAAAAATTTAAGTTATACAATCTGCCTGTCACGAAGGTGAAAGCCTCCGGCAGGCTGTTTCCGTTGGCAAAGTTAAGCATAGATTTCGAAACTGCCAAACTTTTCTTGACATTTTTTTGTTGTAAACAGCATTTTATTGCCATATTCTTGCGCGTTTCAAACAAAATGAGTACCTTTGCAGGCGAAAAAGCGATAAAAAGAAGCATCATGACTGACAACTCCATACAATTCATTGCCGGCCCCTGCGTAATCGAGTCAGAAGCGCTGCTCAGCACTGTTGCCTCCAAGCTGGTGGACATCAACAGGCGCCTGGGCACGGACATTATTTTCAAGGCTTCGTTCGACAAGGCCAACCGCACGTCGATACACTCGTTTCGAGGTCCGGGACTGGAAAAAGGCCTGCAGATGCTGGCCGACGTGAAGGCCCGCTACGGGCTGCGCGTGCTGACCGACATTCACGAGGCATGGCAGGCAGCACCGGCAGGCGAGGTGTGCGACGTGCTGCAGATACCGGCCTTCCTCTGCCGCCAGACCGACCTGCTCGTGGCAGCCGCCAAGACGGGCCGCACGGTGAACATCAAGAAGGCTCAGTTCCTCAGCGGGCGCGACATGCGCTACCCTGTGGAAAAGGCGCGCGACGCAGGTGCTCAGGACATCTGGCTGACGGAGCGCGGCAACATGATGGGATATGGCAACCTGGTGGTGGACTTCCGCAATATCGCCGACATGCTCGACATCGTGCCGACGGTGGTGATGGACTGCACTCACAGCGTGCAGCGCCCTGACGCCAAGGACGGCAAGACGGGCGGTGACCGGCGCTTTGTGCCCTCGATGGCACTGGCAGCGAAGGCTTTCGGCGCCACGGGCTATTTCTTTGAGGTTCACCCCACTCCCGACGAAGGTCTGAGCGACGCTGCCAACATGCTGGAGCTGGACCGCCTGGAACCGCTCATAGAGCAGCTGATGGACAGAAACCTCAAATCTCAAACCTCAAACCTCAAATCTCAAACCTCAAATCATAAAGTACAGTGACAACACGCGAATACGGCATACAGGCCATCCGTGACGAGGCCGAAGCCCTGCTGGCCCTGATACCGAAGATGGACGAGCAGTTTGACAAAGCCGTGGAGCTGATGCTCACGTGCAAGGGCAAGGTGATCGTCACCGGCGTGGGCAAGAGCGGACACATAGGCGCAAAGATAGCCGCCACATTCTCGTCGACGGGCACACCATCGTTCTTCGTCAACCCGCTGGACGTCTATCACGGCGACCTGGGCGTGATGGCTGCCGACGACGTGGTGGTGGCCATATCCAACTCGGGGCAGACCGACGAGCTGCTGCGCTTCATCCCTATGGTGCTGCACCAGCAGATACCCATCATCGCCATGACGGGCAACCCCTCGTCGCTACTGGCGAAGTACTCCACCTGCCACCTTAACGTCAGCGTGGAGCGTGAGGCCTGTCCGCTGAACCTGGCACCTACCAGCTCGACCACAGCCACACTGGCCATGGGCGATGCGCTGGCCATCGCCCTGATGCAGAAACGGCAGTTCCAGCCACGCGACTTCGCTCACTTCCACCCCGGCGGTGAGCTGGGCAAACGCCTGCTGACGACCGCTGCCGACGTGATGCGAAGCACCGACCTGCCCATCCTTGCACCCGACATGCACCTGGGACAGGCCATCGTGCTGGTGAGCGAGGGTAAGCTGGGGCTGGGCGTTGCCGAAGAAGAGGGGCGCATAGCCGGTCTGATCACCGACGGTGACATACGCCGTGCCATCGAGCGCTGGCAGGCAGCCTTCTTCGACCATACCGTGAGCGACATCATGACACGCCAGCCGAAGACCGTGCATCCTCAGACGAAGATCACCGAAGTGCAGCGCATCATGCAGACGCACAAGATACACTCGGTGCTCGTGGTCGACGATGAGAGCCGCCTCATCGGAGTGGTTGACCATTATTCGTGCATGATATGACCTTGCGCCGCATCTTGCTCCACGTGCTGCTGTGGGCTTGCCTGGCCGTCACGGCTCAGACCACCCCTTCCGACTCGCTCATCCGCCACCAGCTGGAGGAATACGGCATCAGCTTCTCATCGGACAACAGCGTCGTACTGCTCTTCTCAGGGCAGGAGAAGTTCGACGATATGTTCGAAGCCATCCGCCAGGCCCGGCAGAGCGTGCACCTGGAGTACTTCAACTTCCGCAACGACAGTATTGCCTCGCTGCTCTTCGATCTCCTCAGGGAGAAGCGCAAGGAGGGTGTCGAGGTGCGGGCCATGTTCGATGCCTTCGGCAACGACTCGAACAACCAGCCGCTGAGGAAATACCACGTGGAAGCCCTACGCAACGACAGCATCGACATCTATGAGTTCGACCCCATCCGCTTTCCGTGGGTCAATCATATCTGGCCGCGCGACCACCGCAAGATTGTGATCATCGACGGCAACGTGGCCTACACAGGAGGAATGAACGTGGCCGACTACTACATCAAGGGCACCGAGCAGGTGGGAGCTTGGCGCGACATGCATTGCCGTCTGGAGGGCAGCGTGGTCGACGACCTTCACCGCATCTTCATGCATGCCTGGCAGAAGGTAACGGGCGAGGACCTGAGCACACAACCACAGTACCTGCGTGCTGCGGAGCCCGTGCTCATGAGCCATCTGAAGCCTGATACGTGCAGCACCGCAGGACATAAGACTGTGGGCATCGTCAATCGTGAGCCGGGCACCGTCAGACTGGCCGACGGACGCCTGCTGGGCCGCAAGGATGCCATGCGCTATTTCTATGTCAACGCCATCAACGACGCCCGCGACTCCATCCGCATCATCAATCCCTACTTCACACTCATCCCCTCGGTGAGCAAAGCGCTGAAGCGCGCCATCAAGCGCGGTGTGAAGGTGGAGCTGATGATCTCGGCCAAGAGCGACATACCTCTGACGCCCGACTGCGCCTTCTACTACATGCACCGCATGATGAAGTACGGGGCGCATGTATGGCTCTACCAATCGGGCTTCCACCATTCGAAAATCATGATGGTCGACGGGCGATTCTGCACTGTGGGCAGCACGAACCTAGATGCGCGCAGCCTGCGTTTCGACTATGAGGAAAACGCCGTCATCATCGACCGCCCGACAACGCTGGAGCTGGACAGGATGTTTGACCAGGACAAGCTGCAGAGTGTCTATCTTACTGAGGAGACGTGGGACGAGTTTCGCACCCGCTGGCAGAAGTTCCGCGGATGGTTTGCCCACCTGCTGCGCCCATTCTTATAAGACCATCAAATCGCTCATCACCATGTCGCTCACGAAGAGACCTTCGCGCGTGAGCACCAGCCGATTTCCCTTTATTGCCAGCAGACCTCCCTCCATATAGCGCTGTGCCTGCCTAAGGCATGATTGCCGCTGGCCGTCAGTCAACGCTGAAAGGTCGATGCCCTCGCAAGTGCGCAGGGCAGTCATGACGGTCTCGTTGTAGTAAGTCACGGCATCGATCTCCTCGCCTTCAGCTGGCACCCTACCCTCGCCTATTGCCTGGATGTATTGATCGAGATGAGCCACGTTCCACTGTCGGCGGCGACCATCGAAGGAGTGTGCGCCTGCCCCCAGCCCAATATAGGGCGTGTGATTCCAGTAGCTGCTGTTGTGGCGCGAACGGAATCCCTGACGGGCAAAGTTGCTGATCTCATAGTGCTCGTAGCCTGCAGCCTCCAAAAGGTCCTTCAGGTCGTAGTACATCTGCCGCTGCAATTCCTCATCGGCCTCGTTCACCCTGCCTTCACGCAGCATACGCTCCAGCGGGGTACCTTCCTCGTAGCTGAGGGCATAGGCAGAGATATGCTCCACGTCCAACTGCAAGGCCTGACGGACATCGTCGTGCCACTGTGCAAGCGACTCGCCGGGAAAGGCATAGATGAGATCAATGCTGATGTTGGCGATGCCCGCCTCACGCAGCAGTCTGACGGCCTCGCGAGCCTGCAAGGAAGTGTGACGCCGGTGCAAGAACTGCAGCCGGGCATCATCGAAGGTCTGCACGCCCATACTCACCCTGCTGACAGGCAGACGTCGAAACAAGGCAGCCAGCGAAGGAGTGACGTCGTCGGGATTGCACTCGATGGTCACCTCTGCGTCAGGATTCACGTCATACACATTATTAATATAGGCGAACAGCTGCTCCAACTGCAGGGGAGTGAGCTGTGAGGGTGTGCCTCCACCCACATAGACAGTGTCGGCCCTACCCTCACAAAGTGGCCTGAGATCCATCTCCCGACACACAGCATCGACATAGCGCTGACGCTCGGAAAGACGGGTCGTCGAGAAGAAACCGCAATACACACAACGACTGCTGCAAAAGGGTATATGAACGTAAATTCCTGCCATAACAGCTGCAAAAGTACTAATTTTGCTTAATATTTGGAAGGTTTTCTTGGTTTTTCCGCCAAAAAAGACTAATTTCGTGCCGTTTTTCAGCTTACTATACCAAATAACATCATAACAACAATGAAAAATTACCAAACAAACGAGATCAAGAACATCGCTCTGCTCGGCAGTGCGGGTAGCGGCAAGACTACTCTTGCCGAGTCAATGCTTTTCGAAGCTGGAGTCATCAAACGTCGTGGCACCGTAGAGGGCAAGAACACCGTCAGCGACTATTTCCCCGTTGAGCAGGAATACGGCTACAGCGTATTCTCAACTGTCCTCCATGCTGAGGCTAACGGCAAGAAGATCAACTTCATCGACTGCCCGGGTTCAGACGACTTCGTGGGGGGTGCCATCACCGCTCTGAACGTCACTGATACCGCCGTGCTGGTAGTCAACGGCCTCTATGGTCCCGAGGTGGGAACGATGAACGCCTTCCGCAACACGGAGAAGCTGGGCAAGCCCGTCATCTTCGTCGTGAACCAGCTCGACCGCGACAACTGCGACTTCGACCGTGTGCTGCACCAGATGCAGGAGATCTATGGCTCGAAGTGCGTGCCCGTGCAGTACCCCATAGCCACAGGTGCAGGCTTCGACAGCGTCATCGATGTGCTGCTGATGAAGAAACTCACTTGGAAGGCCGAAGGCGGCGCTGCCACCGTAGAGGATATTCCCGCCGACCAGGCAGATAAGGCACAGGAGTTGCACGATGCCCTCGTCGAGGCTGCTGCCGGCAACGATGATGCCCTGATGGAGAAATACTTCGAGACGATGGAGCTCAGCACGGACGAGATACGCGAAGGTGTGCGCAAGGGCCTTGCCACTCGCAGCATCTTCCCCATCTTCTGCGTTTGCGCAACCAAGAACATGGGTGTGAGCCGCATGATGGAGTTCCTGGGCAACGTGGTACCTTTCGTCAGCGACATGCCTAAGGTGAAGAATGCTGCTGGTGCAGAAATCGCCCCCGACTCCAACGGTCCCACTTCGCTGTTCTTCTTCAAGACTGGCGTGGAGCCCCATATCGGTGAGGTGAGCTACTTCAAGGTGATGAGCGGAACCGTGAAGAGCGGCGACGACCTCACCAATGCCGACCGCGGATCGAAGGAGCGCATCGGCACGCTGTATGCCTGCGCCGGCACCAACCGTGTAGCCGTCGATCAGCTCAATGCCGGTGACATCGGCTGCACCGTCAAGCTCAAGGACGTGAAGACGGGCAACACCCTGAATGGCAAGGACAGCGACTGGAAGTTCGACTTCATCCAGTATCCTAACTCCAAGTACTCACGTGCCATCAAGGCCGTCAACGAGAGTGAGACCGAGAAGATGATGGCTGCCCTGAACAAGATGCGTCAGGAAGATCCCACATGGGTCGTCGAGCAGTCGAAGGAGTTGCGCCAGATCATCGTCCACGGACAGGGTGAGTTCCACCTGCGTACCTTGAAGTGGCGCATGGAGAACAACGAGAAGATCCAGATTGAGTATCAGGAGCCCAAGATCCCATACCGTGAGACCATCTCGAAGATGGCACGTGCCGACTACCGCCACAAGAAGCAGTCGGGTGGTTCGGGTCAGTTTGGTGAGGTACATCTCATTATCGAGCCCTACACCGAGGGCATGGAGGATCCCGTGAGCTTCATGATCGGCAACCAGGAGTTCAAGATGAACATCAAGGGCAAGGAAGAGATCGACCTGGAATGGGGCGGCAAGCTCGTATTCATCAACAGCGTCGTCGGTGGTGCCATCGACCTGCGCTTTATGCCCGCCATCCTGAAGGGAATCATGCAGCGCATGGAACAAGGTCCTCTGACCGGAAGCTATGCCCGCGACGTGCGCGTCATCGTCTATGACGGTAAGATGCACCCCGTGGACTCCAACGAGCTTTCGTTCATGCTCGCTGCCCGTAATGCTTTCTCACTGGCATTCCGCGATGCTGGACCAAAGGTATTGGAGCCTATCTACGACCTCGAGGTACTCGTGCCCGCCGACTACATGGGCGACGTGATGAGCGACCTGCAGGGACGCCGTGCCATCATCATGGGTATGGACTCTGAGGCCGGCTACCAGAAGCTGTCGGCAAAGATTCCTCTGAAGGAGCTCTCCAGCTACAGCATCGCCCTGAGCTCTCTCACGGGCGGACGCGCTTCTTTCTCCACCAAGTTTGCCAGCTACGAGCTTGTGCCGAACGATATCCAGCAGGCTCTCATCAAGCAGCATGAGGAGGAGATGAAGGACGAGGACTAAACCCCTCCTTATCATATCCCATCAAGTGGCCCCCAGCAATGGAGGCCACTTTTGTTTGATGCGTACAAAAAAATGGCCCCCGACAACGGAGGCCACATTCGTTCACGATATCATAAGGAGCTAACGCTTGACCAATGTCTCGACGATACGGGCCAGCTGATTGGGGATACGTATCTGCTGCGGACACTTCGACAGGCACTCCTCGCAGTCCTGACACTTCCTGGCCCATGTAGCCTCGTCGGTCAAGGCCTTCTTATAGCCATCGATAAAGCGCTGCTTACGCTCGGCATAGTCGGCTGCCCCAACGGCAGGAAGCGGCAGGATGTGCTCGTTGACGGCTTCGTTGTAGTAGGCGAAGTTGGCCGGAATATTAACGCCATAAGGACAAGGCATGCAATACTGGCAGGTGGTGCAGGGAATTGTGGGGAAGCCCGACATCTGGTCAGCAATAGATGCCAAGAGTGCATTCTCCTGATCGGTACAGGGATCGAGGGGTGAGAAGGTCTTGACGTTCTCCTCCAGATGGTCCATGCGGTTCATACCGCTCAGCACGGTGAGGATATTGGTGTAGGAGCCCACCCAACGGAATGCCCAGCGTGCCGTACTGTCGTCGGGATGAACGGCCTTAAGCTGATCGGACAACTCAGGCGCCATGCGTCCGAAGGCACCACCTCGCAATGGCTCCATCACCACACACTGCACTCCAAGCTTATCACATTTATTATATAGGTACTCTGCATCAGCATCACTACGCCGTCCGCCTCGCATGGATGCATGGCGCCAGTCGAGGAAGTTCATTTGTATCTGGCAGAAGTCCCAGTGATACTCCTCCTGATGGTCGAGCAGCCAGTCGAAGTCGCGTACGTCACCATGATAGGAGAATCCCAGATGCTTGATACGACCTGCCTCACGCTCCTTCATCAGGAAATCGAGGATGCCGTTATCGAGGAAACGACCCTTGAGCGAATCCATGCCTCCACCAATGCCATGCAGCAGGTAGTAGTCGATATGGTCGACCTTCAGGCGCTCCATTGAATTCTCGTACATCCGCTTGGAGTCTTCGAACGCCCATGAGCGGCGATTCTGATTCGACATCTTCGTGGCTACGAAGTATTTATCACGCGGATGACGAGAGAGGGCGTTACCCATAAGCACCTCCGACTGTCCGCCCATGTACATAGGTGCGGTATCGTAGTAGTTCACCCCATGCTCAATGGCGTAGTCCACCAGACGGTTCACCTCATCCTGATTGTTGGGCAGGCGCATCATACCAAAGCCCAGCAGCGAGATCTGCTCGCCAGAGCCATGCTGCACACGATAGGTCATACGATTCTGCACCACCTTTTTCTTGTCATCGGCAAAAGCCTTGAACGGTTCCATAGCCATCAGCGCCATAGCCGAGCCGGCACCGATGCCCATACGCCGCAGGAACTCACGGCGACTCATGTCTTTCTTTTTCTCCATCATTTAGTTCTTGTTTTAAATTACTGGCAGCAAAGGTACGAAAAAAAAACGAATTAAGCAGAATGATTTGGAAATTATTTTGTACCTTTGCATCATAAATCATGTTAACAGATGGACGAAAGGCAACGTATTGAGCAGCTGAGAAAAGAGCTGCACGCACACAACTACCGCTATTATGTGTTGAACGCGCCCGTAATAGGCGATGAAGAATTCGACATGCTGATGCACGAGCTGCAGGACCTGGAGGCCAGGCATCCAGAGATGGCCGATGCCAACTCCCCCACTCAGCGCGTAGGCAGCGACATATCGACGGAGTTCCGACAGGTGGCACACCGCTATCCTATGCTCTCGTTGGCCAACACTTATAGCGAGGAAGACATCCGGCAATGGTATGAGTCTGTCAGCAAAGGACTTGCGGGAGAAAAGTTCGAGGTTTGCTGCGAGATGAAATACGACGGTCTGAGCATCTCACTCACTTATGTGGACGGCAGGCTGGAGCAGGCAGTCACACGAGGTGACGGAGTGCAAGGTGACGATGTGACACGCAATGTAAAGACCATCCGGTCCATCCCGCTGATACTCCCAGGCCAAGGCTATCCCCATGAGTTTGAGATTCGCGGAGAGATCCTGATGCCCTGGGAGTCGTTTGAACGCCTGAATGCCGAACGCGAGAAAGCAGAGGAGCCGTTGTTCGCTAATCCCCGTAATGCTGCCAGCGGCACGCTGAAGAGTCTCGACTCAAAGGTTGTAGCCGAGCGGCAGCTGGATGCCTACCTCTATTATCTGTTGGGTGAGCAGTTGCCTGCCGAAGGGCATTACGAGAACCTGCAGGCAGCCCGTTCCTGGGGCTTCAAGATCAGCGAGGGCATGAAGAAGGCCAGCACGGTGGAAGAGATTCTGGACTATATCGACTATTGGGACCATGAGCGCAAGAACCTGCCTGTGGCAACCGACGGCATCGTGCTGAAAGTCAATTCCCTGAGGCAGCAGCGTGCGCTGGGATTCACAGCCAAGAGTCCACGATGGGCCATCGCCTATAAGTTCAAAGCCGAGCGCGAATGTACCCGCCTGCTGGAAGTTACTTACCAGGTGGGACGCACAGGTGCCGTCACCCCTGTGGCCAACATGGAGCCAGTACAGCTGGCCGGCACTACCGTTCGTCGCGCCACGCTGAACAACGAGGACTTCATCCGCAACTTTGACCTTCACCTGGGCGACTATGTGTATGTGGAGAAAGGAGGCGAGATCATTCCTAAGATTGTGGGAGTGGACATCGATCGCCGCCCCATCATCGCTCAGCCTGTACAGTTCATCCGCCATTGTCCGGAGTGCGGTACACGCCTTGTGCGATATGAGGGCGAAGCTGCCTGGTACTGTCCTAACGACACAGGCTGTCCTCCACAAATCAAGGGTCGCATCGAACACTTCATCGCCCGGAAGGCCATGAATATTGACTCGCTGGGACCAGAGACCATCGACGAATACTATCGCAGAGGACTTATCAAGAACGTGGCTGATCTCTATGACATCGAAGTGCAGCAGATCAATGGTGATGGCAGTCGCACGAAGTCAGCCCAGCGCATCGTCAACGGGATACAGAAATCGAAGGAGGTGCCCTTCGAGCGGGTGGTGTTCGCACTCGGCATCCGCTTTGTGGGAGAGACTAGTGCCCGTCTGCTGGCACGCCATTTCAAAACGATGGATGCGCTGATGGCAGCAGGACTGGCCGAACTGCAGGAAGTGGAAGGCATCGGCGAGGTGATGGCTGCGAGCATCATACGCTACTTCCACGACGAGCAGAACCTGCGCATCATTGAGCGTCTCAGAAGCTATGGTCTGCAGTTTGCCCTCTCAGCAGAACAGACCATGGCTGCAAGCGACAAACTGAAAGGACAGTCTGTGGTCATCAGCGGCGTGTTCCAGCATCACTCCCGCGATGAGTACAAGCTCATTATCGAGCAAAACGGAGGCAAGAACGTGGGCAACATCAGCAGTAAGACTTCGTTCATCCTGGCTGGCGACAACATGGGCCCGTCAAAACTGGAGAAAGCCAAGAAACTCGGCATCCGTATCATGTCAGAAGCCGAGTTCCTGGAAATGGTGAAAGATGAGGGATGAGAGATGAGAAGTTGTGCGGTAGCAAACTCTACACTCTACACTCTACACTCAAAACTATCTCATCGCAGTCAGCTCACAGAGTTTCACGACGACCTCCATGGCCTTCTGCATGGACTGCACAGGTACGAACTCGAAAGGTCCGTGGAAATTGAGGCCTCCTGCGAAGATATTTGGACAGGGCAGGCCCTTGAACGAAAGCTGGGCTCCGTCCGTGCCACCACGGATGGGTTTCACTTTTGGTTCTACGCCTGCTGCCTCCATAGCCTTCAGCACCAAGTCGACGACATGCATGTTGTCGGGCTCAATCTTTTCCCGCATGTTGTAATACTGATCGTTGATGACAGCACTCACGGTACCTTCGCCATACTTCTCGTTCATCTTGTCGGCACAATGCTGGACAAAAAGCTTGCGCTCTTCAAACTTCTGGCGGTCGTGATCACGGATGATATATGACAGGCGTCCCTGCTCCGTATTCGTCTGCATACCTATAAGATGATAGAAGCCCTCATAGCCCTCGGTCGTCTCGGGGCGCTCGCTGACAGGCAGCATCTCGGCAAACTCGGCAGCCAGGGCATTGGCATTCAGCATCTTGCCCTTGGCATAGCCCGGATGCACGCTGACACCCTTGATGTTGATTTTAGCAGAGGCTGCGTTGAAGTTCTCGAACTCCAGTTCGCCCACATCGCCGCCATCCATCGTGTAGCCCCACTCGCATCCAAACTTCTCCACGTCGAAGTAATGGGCACCCATGCCTATCTCCTCGTCGGGATTGAAACCCACGCGAATCTTTCCATGCTTGATCTCGGGATGTTCACGCAGATAAACCATAGCCTGCACTATCTCGGCGATGCCAGCCTTGTCGTCGGCCCCAAGGAGCGTATGTCCGTCTGTGACGATGAGATCTTCGCCCACATGTCCCAGCAACTCAGGAAACTTAGAGGGTGAAAGCACGATGCCCTCGCTGAGAATGATGTCCTGCCCGTCATAGTCAGTCACGATGCGGGGTTTGATGTCTGCCCCTGAGCAGTCGGGCGACGTGTCATAGTGCGAGATGAACCCGATGACGGGCACATCAGCCTCAATGTTCGACGGCAACGTGGCATAGATATAACCCTTGTCGTCCATCTCCACCTCTTGCAGCCCCTCACGCTCCAATTCTTCCTTCAGATAACGTGCAAAGACAAGCTGCTTTAAAGTACTTGGCACGCTCTGGCTCTCCTCTGCCGACTGTGTGTCGAAAGTGGTGTAATTCAAAAACCTTTCAGTAATATTCATACAATTTTTATTTAATAAATAACTTTCACGGGGCAAAGTTACAAAAAAATGATGAATAGTGGATGGGTTATTGTGAAATATTTTGTACCTTTGCAGGCGGTTTACAAAAAATTATTCTTCAATATGGCAAAACAGAAACTAAAGAAGGTGCTCGTGCTGGGCTCGGGCGCGTTGAAAATCGGTCAGGCCGGCGAGTTCGACTATTCAGGATCACAAGCTTTGAAAGCATTACGCGAGGAAGGTATTAAGAGTGTACTCGTCAACCCCAACATTGCAACGATACAGACATCTGAAGGCATTGCCGATACCGTGTACTTCCAGCCTGTCACCCCACATTTTGTAACCGAAATCATCAAGAAGGAGCGTCCTGACGGTATCCTGCTGGCCTTCGGCGGCCAGACGGCGCTGAACTGCGGCACGGAGCTCTATCAGAAGGGCATCCTTCAGGAATATAACGTGCAGGTGCTGGGCACCAGCGTGGAAGCTATCATGAATACAGAAGACCGCGACCTCTTCGTCAAGAAGCTGGCCGAGGTGAATCTGAAGGTTCCCGTGAGCCACGCCGTTGAGAACATGGACGATGCCCTGAAAGCTGCACATGAGATTGGCTTCCCCATCATGATCCGCTCGGCTTATGCCCTCGGAGGACTTGGATCGGGCATCTGTCCTGACGAGAAAGCCTTCATCGAACTGGCAGAGAGTGCCTTCACCTTCGCTCCCCAAATCTTGGTGGAAGAGAGCCTTAAGGGATGGAAAGAGATTGAGTTTGAGTGCATACGCGATGCCAACGACCATTGCTTTACCGTAGCATCGATGGAGAACTTCGACCCGCTTGGCATCCATACTGGTGAGTCGATCGTTGTGGCTCCTACTTGCTCGCTGAAGCCTGAACAGGTGAAGATGCTCCAGGATCTCACTATCCGTTGCGTACGCCATCTGGGTATCGTGGGTGAGTGCAACATCCAGTTTGCCTTCAACGCTATCACCAACGACTATCGCATCATTGAAATAAACGCTCGCTTGAGCAGAAGTAGCGCATTAGCCTCGAAAGCAACAGGTTATCCTCTTGCATTCGTAGCCGCTAAGATTGCGCTGGGCTATACACTCGACCAGATTGGAGAGATGGGCACCACCTCTTCGGCATACGTTGCCCCCACCCTCGACTACATGATCTGCAAGATTCCTCGCTGGGACTTGACCAAGTTCGCTGGCGTGAGCCGTCTCATCGGTTCGAGCATGAAGTCCGTGGGCGAGATCATGTCCATCGGACGGTCGTTCGAGGAGATGATACAGAAGGGACTGCGCATGATAGGACAAGGCATGCACGGTTTTGTGGGCAACGACCACACACGCTTCGAGGATCTCGACAGCGAGTTGCAGAACCCTACCGACCTGCGTATCTTCGCCATTGCCCAAGCCCTTGAAGAAGGCTATACCATCGAGCGCATCGAAGAGCTGACCAAGATTGACGTTTGGTTCCTCGAGCGTCTGAAGCATATTGTAGACCTGAAGCACCAGCTACAGCAATACGACCATCTGGAGGACCTGCCCGACGAGTTCCTGCTGGAGGTGAAGCGTTGCGGATTCTCCGACTTCCAGATTGCCCGTTTCGTGCTGAAGCCGACAGCTACCAACATGGAGAAGGAGAACCTGGCCGTGCGCCAGTATCGCAAGGAGCGTGGCGTCCTGCCCTCAGTCAAGCGCATACCTACCGTAGCCTCCGAGCACCCCGAGCTGACCAACTACCTGTATTTCACTTATACGCACGTACCAGCCTTCAGTCAGGCAGGCAACGAACAGTATGTGCCTAAGCACGACATCAACTATTACAAGAACGAGAAGTCCGTTGTCGTCTTAGGATCAGGAGCTTACCGCATAGGATCGAGCGTAGAGTTCGACTGGTGTTCGGTCAATGCCATCAACACGGCTCGCAAGCTGGGCTATAAGTCCATCATGATCAACTACAATCCGGAGACCGTCTCTACCGACTACGATATGTGCGACCGTCTCTACTTCGACGAGCTGTCGCTGGAGCGTGTGCTCGACGTCATCGACCTGGAGTCACCTCGTGGTGTCATCGTCAGCGTGGGTGGACAGATTCCCAACAACCTCGCCATGAAGCTTCACCGCCAGGGAGTACCTGTCCTGGGCACCAGTCCAGTAAATATCGACCGTGCTGAGAACCGCGACAAATTCTCTGCCATGCTCGACAAGCTGGGTATTGACCAGCCCGCTTGGCGTGCCTTGACATCGTTCGACGATATCAAGGAGTTTGTGTCGGAAGTGGGCTATCCAGTACTCGTGCGTCCGTCGTATGTGCTCTCAGGTGCAGCCATGAACGTGTGCTATGACGATGAGGAGCTGCATCGCTTCCTCAACATGGCCACGGAAGTGTCGAAGGAGTTCCCAGTCGTTGTCTCGCAGTTCATGCAGGAGACAAAGGAGATTGAGTTCGATGCCGTTGCCGACAAGGGTGACATCGTAGAGTATGCCATCTCCGAGCATGTGGAGTATGCCGGCGTGCATTCTGGCGACGCAACGATGGTGTTCCCTGCCCAGCACATCTATTATAGCACCATCCGCCAGATCAAGCATATCAGTCGTGCCATAGCCAACGAGCTGAACATCAGCGGCCCGTTCAACATCCAGTTCCTGGCAAAGAACCGCGAGGTGAAGGTCATCGAATGCAACCTGCGTGCCTCACGTTCCTTCCCCTTCGTGTCGAAGATTCTCAAGCGGAACTTCATCGAGACGGCAACCCGCATCATGCTCGACGCCCCTTACGAGCGCCCGGACAAGAGCGAGTTCGACATCGACCGCATAGGTGTGAAGGCATCGCAGTTCTCGTTCGCACGCCTGCAGAATGCCGACCCCGTCCTGGGTGTGGATATGAGCTCTACCGGCGAGGTGGGCTGCCTGGGCGACGACCTCTACGAGGCTCTGCTGAACGCCATGATTGCCACGGGCTACCGTCTTCCCAAGCACTCCGTGCTCATCTCGTCGGGTGCTGCCAAGGGAAAGGTGAGCCTGCTCGAACCAGCCAAGCAACTGGTGAAGAAAGGCTACGAGGTGTATGCCACGGGCGGAACGGCTCAGTTCTTCAACGATAATGGCGTGAAGGCAACAGCCGTCAGCTGGCCTGATGAGCAGGGCGACCGCAACGTCATGGAGATGATTGCCGACCACAAGTTCGACCTCATCGTCAACGTTCCGAAGAATCACTCGAAGCGTGAGCTGACCAATGGCTATCGCATCCGTCGTGGAGCCATCGACCACAACATACCGCTCATCACCAATGTCCGTCTGGCGAAAGCCTTCATCGAGGCCTTCACGGCAATGACAGAAGATCAGATCAAGATCAAGAGCTGGCAGGAGTACAACAACTAATCCTCCTATACGAAATAAAAAGCCCTATGACTCTCAGGCCATAGGGCTATTTTTATACCACTTTGTTGTCACGTGGAAAGACAACATTGGGCTTGAAGGTCTTCGCCTCCTCAAAATCCATCAGGGCATACGAGATGATGATTATGGTATCGCCCACCTGCACCCGACGAGCCGCCGCACCATTCAGACAGATGCAACCGCTGCCACGCTCGCCTTTGATAATATAAGTCTCAAAACGCTCGCCATTGTTGTTGTCCAGCACCTGTACTTTCTCCCCGGCTATCATATTGGCGGCATCCATCAGATCCTCGTCGATGGTAATGCTGCCCATATAGTTCAGGTTAGCCTCAGTCACCTGCACACAATGGAGCTTCGATTTCAACACCTCTATCATCATGGCCTTATTCCTTGTATTTAATGTGATCAATGAGACGAATGGGAGTACGCCCGCAATACACGGTAATGCATCCCACTACATAGGGAGAGTCCTCCCACTCAGCAATATCCTGCAGGGTATTGCCGTCGACGATCGAGAAATACTCCACCCTCAGTCCCTCGACGGAATCGATGTCGCTCACCACCTTGTCATGAGTCTGTTTGAGCGTATGACTCTTGGCATATTCCACACTCTCCTTCAGGGCTTTGAAGATAGCCGGAGCAATAGCACGCTCGTCAGGAGCGAGCAACGTGTTGCGACTGGAACGGGCCAGGCCGTCGGCTTCGCGGACGATGGGGCACTCCACAATCTGCACGGGCAGGCGCAGATGTCTGACCATAGCCTTCACCACGGCAATCTGCTGCCAGTCTTTCTCGCCGAAATAGGCACGATCGGGACGCACAATATAAAACAGCCTGCTCACTACCTGGCACACGCCATTGAAGTGGCCGGGCCGATGGGCACCCTCCATCACCGTCGACACGGGTGGATACTCAAACTGACGTGTATCGGGCACGGGATACATATCCTCCACCTCAGGAGCAAACACATAGTCAGCCTTGCACTCATCCAGCAGGCGGCAGTCGGCATCCAGGTCACGAGGATAATTCTTCAGGTCGTTCTTGTCATTAAACTGAGTAGGATTGACAAAGACCGACACCACCGTCACGTCGTTGTCCTTTACTGAGCGACGCACCAGCGAGGCATGACCCTCGTGCAACGCTCCCATCGTAGGCACCAGACCTACGCTCTTACCCGCTTTGCGCTCGTCAAAAAGTGCATTCTGCAGGTCAACAATCTTGCTAAATACTTTCATTCTTTTCAATGCAGATGTTTTCGGGGTACAAAATAACAACATTTTTCCCAATTGAGGAAAAAAAAGACTGAAAATAAACCTATAAAATGTCACTTTTTCCTAAAATTGCGCATTTTATTCGGTTTAATGGAGTTTTTTTCGTACCTTTGCAAAGCAAATAATGAAAACCAACCGTAGTGTGATGGCAAAAAAGAAGATACTTTTCATCAACCAGGAGATATCTCCCTACGTGGATGATACCGAATTGTCAATCATGGGGCGCGAGCTGCCTCGTGTCATGCAAGAGCTTGGCCACGAGATACGCACGTTCATGCCTAAGTGGGGTACCATCAACGAGCGTCGTGGCATGCTACATGAGGTGCAGCGTCTGTCGGGTATGAACCTGATCATCGACGATACCGACCACCCCCTTATTATTAAGGTGGCATCGATACAGTCTGCACGTGTTGCCGTGTATTTCATCGACAACGAGGACTACTTCTCCAAGCGGCGCATGACCACCGACGAGCTGGGACATGACTATCCCGACAATGGTGAACGCGCCATTTTCTTCGCTCGTGGCGTGCTCGAGACGGTGAAGAAGCTTCGCTGGGTTCCCGACATCATCCATTGCCAAGGTTGGATGAGTGCTGTCGTTCCCCTCTATGTGAAGACTGCCTATGCCGACGAGCCGTCGTTTGCCGAGTCAAAGGTCGTCACATCCCTGTTCACGCCCGACCTGGACAAGGACCTGGGACAGAAGTTCAAGAAGTGCCTGGCATTCCGCGATGCCAAGCCCGAGCTGTTGGAACCCTACAACGACGACTTCGACATCCTGGAGCTGGGAAAGATTGCCGTTGACTATAGCGATGGCGTCATCCAGTCAAATGGCATTGTGAATGACACCCTGGTCAGCAGGGCTCAGGAGAAAGGAATCCCCTTCCTGCCATATACCGAAGATTTTGCCGATGCCTACGAGGCATTCTATGACAGTTTATAAGAAAAAGACAAATGTCATCTAACACCAAACATTCACACCTCTCCATAATGGCTGCTGCAGCACTCTTGCTGGTAGCCATTTCTTCTTGTGATGAGGACGCACTTAACATCGGCCAGTCGCTGACCGACGAGAGCGATAAGCTCGAGGTGGGCACAGCCTCCTTCCAAGTCACCACACGCACCATCATGGCCGACTCCGTGCTCTCACTTGCATCCGACTGCTATTTCGGACGTGTAAGAGACCCGGAGACGAATGCAGATGTCACGAGTGAGTTCACCACGCAATTCCACTTGCTGGAGACAACAAACGTATGGCCGGAAGACAAGTTCCTCAGCCACTACGACGGCAAGATAGCAGCCGACTCCTGCGACATTGTACTCTACCTCGGCTCGCCTTTCCGTGCTGCCGACAGCCTTGTTGCCATGAAGATGCGCGTCAGCGAGATGGCTACGCCCCTGGAGGAAGGGCATCGCTACTACTCCAATTTCAACCCGTCGAAAGCAGGCATGCTGCGCACTGGCGGCATCAGCAAGTCACAGATGTTCAGCTATCTCAGCCTGACCGGCCATGAGGAAGTGAACAGCAATGATGACAAGGTAGAGGTCATCCGCATCACGCTCAATGATCCTTACACGGCAGTTGATGGCACCACATACAAGAATTACGGCACATACCTGCTGCGACAGTATTTCGACCACCCCGAGTACTACCGCAACTCCTACGTCTTCACCCACAACCTGTGCCCGGGATTTCTGTTCCAGATTACCGACGGACTGGGATTCCATGCCAAGGTGACCAACATCGGACTGCGAACCTACTATACCGTGCAGGGCGATACGTCAGTAGTCCACACACGCATGGTGCTGGCAGGAACCAGCGAGGTGCTGCAAACCACTCAGGTCGTCAACGACACGCAGGCCCTCAAGCAGCTGGTGAACGAGACGCAGCACACCTACCTGAAGACTCCGGCAGGCCTCTTCACAGAAGTTACATTGCCTGTGAAAGAGGTGAAGCAAGGACACGAGAGCGATTCCCTGCTCGCAGCAAAGGTATCGTTCCAGCGCCTCAACAACGAGTCTACCAACGAGCGCATGCTTGGTATTCCCCAGACCCTGCTCATGGTGCAGAAGGACAGCCTGCACAATTTCTTTGAGCGTGGCGCCGTCCCCGACAACATCACGTCCTACATCGCCGGATACAACAATCCCACGCCGACCAGCACCAATACCGTAGTGAACAACAACTCCTATACGTTCAACAACCTGTCGTCGCTCATCACCTATCTTTGGCAGCAACGGCAGCAGGGTATGAAGAGTGATCCTCAATGGGAGGCTAAGCATCCCGACTGGAACAAGATGGTGCTTGTGCCCATCTCGTTCACTACTTCCAGCAGCAGTACTAGCGTCACGTCCGTTCGTCACGACATGTCGCTCACCAGCACGCGTCTTGTGGGTGGTGCCAACAATCCCCACGACCCCATCCAGCTGAGCGTGGTGTATGCTAAGTTCTAAAACCGCTTGATGATCATGGCCGACGGCTACCTGGAAAAACATCAGGCGGAGTATGAGGCACGACGCGATGCCTACCTCCGCAAAGGCTCACGCAGAAAAAAAGGTGCAAGACCTGCACCCTCCATTCCTCGTCCTGATGATGAGGCGTTGTAGTTATATCGAATCTTGACTTTGCGGAACTTCCTCCAGCTCCTCTAGCGGCACCTCTTCGAAATCGTCGATTTCTTCTCCTTCCTCAGCCTCTGGAGCGTCTATTTCAGTTGTGTCCTCAACGGGCGGAGCTATAGGCTCTTCATTTACGATATCTGCATCCTCCTCATGAACAGGCGGTTCCTCCATGTAGGCAGGATCAAGCGGGGGAAGCTCAGGAAGCTCATCATCAGCTGACGGAAGAGCGGGCAGGTCAACCTTCTCCTGGGCCGGCATCTCCTCGTCCGACAACGCTTCTTTCTGTGCCAAAGCCAACTGCTCGCGGGCATTGTCGGCAATATAGAGTCCCGTGAGAATGCCCAGCAGGGCAATGACCACGCCTACAATAATGGGCGTGAGCTGCGTGCGATTATCTGACATAGTATATCTCCCTTAATGTATGGTCGCCCATGATACGGCTCTTGTCCACCTCTCCCTTGACACCTGCCAGGCGGCCCTTGCACGTGTACTGCCAGATGATGTAGTCGCGACCGTCGGCCAGCTCGGGCTGCTCGTCGCTATACATGGCTATCATGAGCGGATAGCCGTCCAGTTTACCCTGCAGGTGCTTGTTGTAGAAATTGCGATAGGTATAGATCAAGGGCTTCTGGTGATAGGCATCCTCCATCAGCTTCAGCATTTTCGAGAGCGAGTCGCAGAACTGCTCCGTCGACATGCCGGCATCCGTCTCCACATCGAGCATCGGGATGAGATCCTGCTCTGCCGGCAGACATTGGGCCTTGAAATTATGCATCTGCAGACTCAGGTTCGATTTCGGACGGAAGAAATGATAGCTGCCCACCTTCAGGTCGTGGCTGTGAGCCAGCTCAATATTGCGCAGGTAGAGCGGGTCCTGATTGTCGCTGCCCTCCGTACATTTCAGGTAGACATAAGCCATGTTGGTGTCGTCGCCCACGGCATTCCAGAACACCTCGTTCTGATAGTGGCTCACGTCGATGCCGTGCACATGCGAGCAGGTGTCCTCGCAGGCATGAAACGGGTCGGCATCATGCTGAGTCAGCTTCACGGGCTTGGGTGCCACCTTCACGGCACGTCGTGGCGTTGCACGTTTGCGAGTGGTTTTCTTCGGACGTGGTGTAGCGGCGCCGACAATGCCCGCCACCATGCATAGTAAGAGGAATATAGCGATTCTTTTCATGTCAGGTTTGTTCTATCGAAATGCAAAGGTACAAAATAATTGTGAATTGATAGCGTGTATTAAGAAATATTTCGTACCTTTGCAGAAAATTTAAAGAAACGATGAAACATTTACTTCCCATACTGGCAGCCCTCCTGCTGCTCACAGCCTGCCATAAGGACAAAAACGATAAGGAAGAGAAGGTGGCGACGCAAAGCGTACTGGTGTATATCGCCGGCGACAATAACCTCTCCAGCTTTACCAGCAGCGACATCAGGCAAATGATGGAAGGCAGCAAGGAACTGACCGACGACAACAACCTCCTGCTCTTTATCGACCAGAAGGGCAAGTTGCCCTATCTGATGAAAGTGGAGAAGGGCGACACCCTGCGCATACACACCTACCCCGAAGAGATGCTGTCGTCCGACCCTGCCACGCTCAGGGAAGCCCTCCAATGGATGACATCCAACTACAAAGCCCGCCAGTATGGTCTCATTCTCTGGGGACATGCCGACGGATGGACGGTATGGGACCCTAGCGCCGACAGCCGCCTCGTGCCCGACGCCAGTAGCGACGAAAGCCGTCCGCGCCGTGCCTACGGCCTGGACAACGGCAGCAAGACGGAATGGATGAATATCTCGGATATGGCCACGACGCTTGAGAGTGTCTTCATCGATGCTCCCCTGCGCTTCATCTTCGCCGACTGCTGCTGCTTCCAATGCGTGGAGTCGGCCTACGAGCTGCGCCATAGTGCCCAGTACATCATCGCCTCGCCTGCCGAGATTCCTGGCGAGGGAGCCCCCTACCAGACGGTCATCCCCGCCCTCTTCAGCCAGCGCGACGACTTCTGCCAACTGGCCATCGATGCCTACTACGAGCAGGTGTCGGGAGGCTACCAGGAACCGATGACCGCCATCAGGACCAGCGAGATGGAGAATCTGGCACAGGCCACACGCACGGCACTCGCCCAGACCTTCCAGCCGCTTACCGCCGAGGGCGCGGAATATCCCGACGTCAAGCGCCTCATCTATTTCTACGACCAGACGCTCTTCGACATGAACGACTTCCTGCTCCGTCACGCCAGCAGCGACGTCTATGCTCAATGGCATGCAGCTTTCAATCGAGCAGTAGTCTATCGCACCTGGGTCGATGCCTGGATGGCCAATCATGTCTACTACCTGGGATACTTCGGCTCACATCTCTTCCGCGACTTCGACGTCACGGACGAGCGCTATGGTGGCGTGAGCATGTTCGTGCCGCAGGATCCTGCGTCAGTACCCTACGACTTCAGAAAGAATGTCACCAGTCAGAATGCCCGCATCAACCGCATGCAATGGTACAAGGCTGCCGGTCTTGATGCGCTAGGATGGTGTAGGTAAGGACGTAGTCGTCGGTAAACTCATACCCTACTTCGACTATCGCAGCCCCGACTTCGGCCGCCTCAGCAGCCTTCTCTGCGGGGGCCTGCCCTGCCGTCGCAGCCTGTCTTTTCAGGTTCTCCACCAAAAGGGTGGCTCCATCCACGCTTTTCACACGCATATCAAAGAAGTGCAGGTTTTCCTCCGAGAAAAGCTTGTAGACGGCTTCCTTCGCAGACCATATCAGCAACTGCCGTTCGATGCTGTCTGCCTGCTCGTCAGGACGGATAAAGCGCGAGGCGATGCCTGCCACGCGGTCCGTGCGCCGCTCGATGTCGAGCCCCACCTGCTCTTCGTCCGACAGCAGGATGGCAGCATAGCCATGAGTATGGCTCACGCTGATGCGCCTGTCGTGAAGGGCCTGAGGCCCCTCCTCAGTCATAACAGAAACGAATGGTTTTCCCGACTCCTGATGGCCTACGAAATAGTCACGGCCATCATCCATCATCACGTTCAGCAGTCGCTTCACGGCCTCCCGCTCGCGCTCCCTGGGCTTGCCTGCGAAAGGTTCGTCCATGCGCCAGAGCCCCAGCTGGGTGTGCCTTGACAACTGCCGGACCTCAATCAGCGACATGATCCTCCTTGCTTTCCACTACCTTGATCTTTGAGATGCGATGTCCGTCGAGCTCAACGATCTCAAACTTGAAGTTCTTGTATTCCAGGCGCTCGTGAGTCTGCGGGATGTCGCCCTTCAGCTCCAGCATCAGGCCTGCAAGCGTGTCGGCATCGCCTTCCACCTCCTCGAATGTCTCGTCGTCGATGTTCATGATGCGGTAGAAGTCGGTCAGAAGCGTCTTGCCCTCAAAGATATAAGTATTGGCATTGACGCGCACATAGTTCTTCTCCTCCTCGTCGTACTCGTCGTTGATCTCGCCCACGATCTCCTCCAGGATATCCTCAAGGGTCACGATGCCGCTGGTGCCTCCGAACTCGTCGACCACGATGGCGATGTGCACCTTGTTCTCCTGGAAGTCACGCAGCAGGTCGTCGATTTTCTTCGTCTCAGGCACGAAGTAAGGCGGACGTATGAGCGACTGCCAACGGAACGAGGCGGGCTTCGTCAGGTGGGGCAGCAGGTCCTTGATATAGAGTATGCCGCGGATGTTGTCGATGGAACCCTGATAGACAGGTATGCGCGAATAGTTGTTCTCCACGATGCAACGGATGACCTCGGAGAAGGGCGAGTGGAAGTCGAGGTCGACCACATCCTGGCGGCTGGTCATCACCTCCTTGGCCGTCTCGTCGCCGAAGCGCACGATGCCCTCGAGCATATTCTGTTCGTCCTTAATATCCTCTTTGTCAGTCAGTTCGAGCGCCTGCTCCAGATCGTCCACACTCAGCACGTGGTTCTCGCGTTGCACCACCTTGCCCGCCAGGATGCCCGAGCGAATGAGCACCCACGACAGGGGCTTGAACAGGCGGCTGAGCGCAGCAATAGCCGGCGCAAACCTCCTGCACACGGCCAAGGCATGCTGTCCGCAATATACTTTCGGGATGATCTCGCCGAAGAGAAGGAGGAGGAACGTGAGCAATACCGTGACCACCACGAACTGCAGCCACACGGCCTTGCCGAAGCTGATGACGTGGGCGAAGAAATAGTTGCAGAGCATGATGATCGTCACGTTCACCAGGTTGTTGGTGATGAGGATCGTGGCCAGCGTGCGTTCCGAGTTGTCACGCAGGCGCTGAATCTTGCCGTCGACCGAGTTCTTGTCCTCGTCCAGATCATTCAGGTCCGACGGCGAAAGCGAGAAAAATGCAATCTCCGAGCCTGAGGCGAAGCCCGAGACGAGGAGTAGCAGTAAGGCTAAGACAATAGAGAATATCGCACCCGCCGTTGGGGTGAGCAGTTGTACCTCGCTGAAGAGTTGTTGAAGATAGTCGTCCATTTCTGTCGGTTACGTGGTGGCTGGCTCAGCAGGCTGGGCAGGACGCGGAGTGAGCAGCTCCATATTGTCGGCCCAGATCTCCGTATAATATTTGCGCTTGCCCTGCTTGTCGTCGTACGTTGCATAGTGGATGCGGCCCTCGATGTAGAGCTTGTCGCCTTTATGCACATAGCGCTCCACAATCTCAGCCAGCTTGTGCCACAGGATCACCGAGTGCCACTCCGTGCGGTCGGGCACCTGCGTACCATTCTGCAGCGTATAGCCACGTTCGGTAGTAGCCAAGGTGATACGTGCCACAGCCTGGCCCTGGTCCACATATCTGACCTCGGGATCCTTGCCTACGTTGCCTATCAGCATCACCTTGTTCATCTCAGAATACTATTGTTTGGCACCACCCAGATAGCGATACTTGAAGTTCTTGCCCTTGGCCGAAGGGAACTGGCTGCGCTCATCCACGCGCGAGCGAAGGTGCTCCACGATGCGGTTGTAGCAGTCGATGGGCGATGCTGCCTTCACCTGAGCCACGAAATGGGTGTCGCGATACTGGAACTTACCCGTGCCAGGCACCATCAGCACACGCTTGAAGTCGATAGCGCCCTCATACCAGCCGAAATGCTCCTCGTTGAGCTTCAGCACAGTCAGCGAAGCACGGTCCTTGGCTGCCGAGCCGCCATCATCCTTATGGCTGCGCACGGCCTTCTTGTCCTTGAAGTCCTGCATCGTGGCAGCATCGGTCTTAATAATAATAAAGTACACGCGTGGACGAATCTTATAACGCTTGGGATAGTAAACGTCGCTGGCGGCATACTCGCGCACGTCCTGCTCCAAGACCGGATTCATGCCTATCTCTTCAATCTGGCTCAAAAAAGCAATAGCATCGTCAACATTCTTGACGAGCGTCTCTTTATCAAAATACCTTAGATATAGATTCATTTGAAAGATTGTTTTCCTAAAAAATGAAAAAAGAGCGGAAAACGGGACTCGGACCCGCGACCCCAACCTTGGCAAGGTTGTGCTCTACCAACTGAGCTATTTCCGCAATAAAAAACTACAAGATTGTGATGGTGAAGAGGAGGAGACTCGAACTCCCACGTCGCAATTGACACTACCCCCTCAAAGTAGCGCGTCTACCAATTCCGCCACCTCTCCAACATTTCAGTCATCACAGCAAAAAAAGAGTGCCCAGAACAGGACTCGAACCTGCACGCCTCGCGGCACACGCACCTGAAACGTGCGCGTCTACCAATTCCGCCACCTGGGCATTTAATCAACGCCAATCCAATTTCTCTTGACGCCGCTCTTTTTTCAGCATGTGGAGCGGAAAACGGGACTCGGACCCGCGACCCCAACCTTGGCAAGGTTGTGCTCTACCAACTGAGCTATTTCCGCATTAATCTTCCTCCTCAGAGGAGCATCTCTCTCGATTGCGGGTGCAAAGGTAATACAATTTTCCGAAC
The DNA here is from genome assembly GCA_900318685.1 of uncultured Prevotellaceae bacterium. GTDB lineage: Bacteria > Bacteroidota > Bacteroidia > Bacteroidales > Bacteroidaceae > Prevotella. The sequence continues at coordinate 27,170 of ONLL01000001.1, forward strand.
CTACAAAACTTTTCGCCATTTTTTTTCAAAAAAAGTGTAAACGCGCCCATTCATCCCCCTCCCCCACACATTTCTCTTCGCACGCGAAGCCCCTACCACATTCCCCCCATTTCTCATTCCTCATTTACCAAAAGGCACGAATCACACGAATAAACCCCTCCCGCACCAAAGCGCGGAAGAGGCTTACTAAACTCCCCTCCCCTCGGGAGGGGCAGGGGGTGGGTCTACGGTCTCGGCTCATCCCCTCCACCCCCATCATCACCACCACCCGAGTCATCACCACTCAGCGTGATGCCGCTGCCGGTAGCGTTCTGGGCCAGCTCAAAGCGCACGTCCTTCAGCATGGTGGCAGGATGGTTGTAGGTGCTCACCTCATAGTCCACCACGGTAGGCACGCCATTCACCAGGGCAGGACGCTGCACGGTAGCCGTCTCGCTGGTAGGCGTCGAGGAGGTCTCGGGAGCGAACAGCACACGGCTCTTCTTCACGTTGGCGGCCGTGCAGCCCTCCTCCGTGTCGGAGGCAGAGCTGGTGATACCCACCTTGAAGATGCCGATGCCCTCGATCTTGATCTTCTGGCCCAGCTCGAAGTAGTGCTTCATGGCTGCTCCCAGCTCGTCGAGCACGGCCTTGCAGTCGCTTCGCTTCACCGACGCCTGCATCTGGATGTAGTCGGCCAGCTCGGAGGTAGTGACAAACGCCTTGTCGTAGACGGCACGCACGTAGTACTTGCCAAACATCTTCGACAGCTCATTCGTGTTACGGTACTTCTGTACTTTCTGTGACATAGTTGTAAAAGATTATTAAAGTTAATTATCATCTCAGAGAGCCTCTCACTCCTGCTCTCTTTCTAGGTACAAAGGTACTAAAATTTTTCGAAACTGTCAAATGTTTTGGTAAGTATTTTCAATGATTTGTCACTTTTTTTGCCTTCAAAAACGCCCCTACTCTAACGCCCCATTCCGACGCTCCCCATCATCTTTTCCGCCATGATGCTTGCAGGGAAGAAAGAAAATGCATACCTTTGCAGACATGAAGCGCGAGGTCTATGAAAGTCAGAAAGCGTTCGCCGGCGAGAAGAAGCCGTCGATGCAGCGCCGCTGCGTAGGTCACAACTATACCGGGCGCATGATCTACATGGTGACGATGGTCGTCGAGGGCCGTCGCCCCCTCTTCGGCACGGTCGCAGGTCGCAGCGATGCCCCTCCCGGCAGTCCCGACGCCCCGCGTGTGGAGCTCAGCGAGCTGGGGAGAAGGGTGCGTGATGAATGGTGGGGTATTCCCCGCTACTATCCTCAGGTGGAAATCCTCGCCTTGCAGATGATGCCCGACCAACTGCATGGCATTCTCTTCGTCAGGGAAAAGATGGAGAAAGACCTCAGCCTCATCATCCGCGGCTTTAAGACTGGCTGCAACCGCCATTACCGCGAGTTCTTCCCCTCTGTCCCGCCTGCCGTCCCGTCTGTTGCGACTGAGTCGCAACAAACGAAACGACCCCGCCCCAAGGACGACCGCGAGCACGGCCTGCTCTTCGCCCGCGGCTACAACGACAAGCTCCTCCTGCGCGAAGGCCAGCTGCAGCGATGGCTCGAATACCTCAGCGACAACCCACGACGCCTGCTCATGAAGCGCGAGCGCCCCGACCTCTTCCGCGTACAGCGAGGACTGACGGTGGCAGGACAGCCGTTCTCCGCCATCAGCAACCGCTTCCTGCTGGAGCGCCCCCTGAAGCTGCAGGTGCAATGCTCACGCAGCCTCACCGACGACCAGATAGCCGAGCGGCAGGCTTGGTGGCTCAGTCAGGCCCGCTCAGGCGCCGTGCTCGTCTAGCCCTGCATCTCCAAGGGTGAGAAGGCAGTCATGCGTGCCGCCTTCGACGAAGGCCTGCCCCTCATCATCCTCCTCGAGAACGGCTTCACCGACCTTGCCAAGCCCGGCGGCCAGCGCATGGAGGCCTGCTCCCGCGGCCAGCTGCTGTTCCTCGCTCCCTGGGGCCATCACAACGAGCGTCTCTCCATCCGTCGCGACCAATGTCTGGCCCTGAACGACATGGCCCGTCTCATCTGCGAGTCCCCTTCTCCGGCGGCACTTTAGCACTACTCCTGCGCCCTCCCTCTTCATCTCCGACGGCTACTTTCCTGCTCTCCTACCCCGCTCTCGGCCCCAGAGTCGAGACATAATAGTCGCTGTAGTCCTTACAGTCGGGGGGCAGCTGATGATGCTCGAGATGGGGCAGCAGCCATCCGGGCGCTCAGACTTGTCCTTGTTGGCACCCTTGGTCTGCTTCTGCCATTCCAGCAGTTTCTTCTCCTCAGCCTCGTCGTGCTGACGGAAATCGCGGCAAATGGCTTTCGCAAGAGTGGTCAATTGGCCCTTGTTATCGCCAGAATGAGCCACAAGGTTGGCCATCATGCCCGTTGGCTCCTTCCAACTGAGGTCCGGGTACTGAAATTCCGCACCGCTGATGTTGTGCACCAAGGATAGGGAAAAACATCGGAACCAGGGGTTCGTACATGTCTTTTGAGGCCTGTGAGAGGAGCAATTTACAAAATTCTGTGCCTTTTGCAGGCTTGGGTATCGCCGGAGCGGTGCCGCTAAACACATTATAACTCACTGTATACCAATAGTTTAATTGCCTAATAATGATGAAATTAACATTTTTTCAGTCTCAAATCTCAAATCTCAGTTGTTTTTTAAGGTACCCCCACTTCTCATTCTTATATATTATTATATATCTATATATTTGATTATTAATTAGTTATAATCAAAATAGAGAGGAATCTCCGATGTGTTCAGCACCTTTTTTTCTAACTGAGATCTGAGATAACTGAGATTTGTGTGTCAGGTTCAGCCTTCTTCTACAAGGCCCGTGAGAACCCACAGCAGTTCGTTGCACACGCCGATGGCATACTGCTCTACGCTGACGTTCCGGCCCACATTCATGGTCTTGAAGTTAGGGTCTCTCGGCAGGAAAACAAGGGATTTTGCCTGGCCAAGTGCAAATTTTCGTGGAAGGGAAGGAATATTTGCAGAAAAATGATTACTTTTGTAACGGCTGATGACCATCGAACGCAGCAAATGAAGATAAACGGACAGAACATATTTCTCAGGGCCATTAGGAATGAGCATGTTCCTTCGGAAGATGACTCGTATCCGTTCAACCTGCCCATCGTGCGCAACCTTAGGACCCTGGAGTTCCCGAAGAGCGTCACGTATATCGTGGGAGAGAACGGCTCGGGGAAATCAACACTCCTCGAAGCCATCGCCAACCTGCTGGGACTGAACGTGGAAGGCGGCACCAAGAACTTCAACTTCAGGACCCAGGAGACCCATTCGTCGCTCTACGAGGAGCTGCGGGCCGTGAGAGCCGACCTGAAGTATGGCAACGCGTTCTTCTTCCGGGCGGAGAGCTTCTACAACTTCGCCTCCGAGGTGGACAGGATAGCACGCGAGGACCGCTCGATGCTGTGCAGCTACGGCGGCATCAGCCTGCATGAGCAGTCGCATGGCGAGAGCTTCATGTCGCTCATCGCAAACAGGCTGCAGAGGAAGGGGCTCTATATCTTCGACGAGCCGGAGGCGGCCCTGTCGTATATGAACCAGCTGCGTTTCCTGGTGTGGATGAAGGATGCCGTCGCCGCCGGTTCGCAGATCATCATCTCCACCCACTCTCCCGTCATCCTCGCCTATCCCGGCGCCGCAATCTACGTGGCCGAGGGAGGCCAGCTGACCCTTTCATCGTACGACGACTGCTACATCTATCGTGACATGCGCGCCTTCATCACCAACAAAGACCTGGTGATCAAGGAGCTGCTGGGGGAATAGGATAACATCGCAAAAAAAAACTCCGCAAGGCACTCCTTTCCCCTTCAATCCTTCGAAAGGCCGCCAAGTATCTAACTCCCCTCCCGTCAAGGGGAGGGGCTGCCGCGACGTTTTTATCCAAAAGTAGGGGCAAAACGATGCTGGCAAAGACTAGGCAGCATCCTTTGGCTTGACGCGACGAATCTTCCAGCCGATGGCTGCGATGAGAATGGTCATCAGGGGACTGAGGATGTTGAAGAAGCAATAAGGGAGATAGACGATGGTGGGAACACCCAGAACGGTACTCTGGGTCATGCCGCAGGTGTTCCAGGGGACGAGGACGGAGGTGACCGTGGCTGAGTCCTCAGCCGTACGGCTCAGCAGTCGCGGCTCGTAGCCCTGCTGCTCGTAGACGTTCTGGAACATGTTTGCCGTCAGCACGATGCTGATGAACTGATCGCCGGTAGTGATGTTGAGGAAGAGGCCCGTGCTCACGGTAGACGACACTAGTCCGAGACGAGAGCGCACCCAACTGATGACTACCCTCGTGATGCTCTCGATCATGCCGCTGGCCACCATAGCAGCCCCGAAGCACATGGCGCAGAGGATGAGCCAGATGGTGTTGAGCATGCCTGTCATGCCTCCCGTAGACACGAGGTCGTTGAGCTCGGCATAGCCGGTATCGACGGCAGTCGCTCCGTAGAAGGTGACGGCAAGACCCTTGGTGAGGGCAGCCACGTTGCTCAAAGAAGCATCGTCGGCCACCTGCATGAGGATATGCGGCTGGAGGACGAGCGCCATGATGCCTGCCATGAGTGCCGAGAGGAACAGGACGATGAGCGAAGGCATGCGGCGGGCGATGAGCAGGGCTGTGAGCAGGGGCACGACAAGTGTCCACAACGAGATGTGGAAGGTGGAGGCGAGGCCCTGCGTGTACTGGGCTACATGAAGACTCTGGGCACCACTACCCTGCCCCAGCCCCATCGCCAGGAAGATGATGAGCGTGAGGAGGAAGGCCGGCGTGGTGGTCAGCATCATGTAGCGGATGTGAGTGAAGAGGTCGACGCCCGTGGTCGATGATGCGAGGATGGTGGTATCGCTCAAGGGCGACATCTTATCGCCGAAATAAGCCCCTGAGATGATGGCTCCCGCCGCCCAGGCCTCGCTGATGCCAAGGGCGTGACTGATGGCCAGCAGGGCCACGCCGATAGTGGCGATGGTGGTCCAGGAGCTGCCCGAGAGCAACGACACGAGCGCGCAGATGACGCAGGCGCTGACCAGGAGGAACTGGGGCGAGAGCAGCTGCACACCATAATAGATAAGCGTAGGCACCACTCCGCTGATCATCCATGACCCGGAGAGCATGCCTACGGCAAGGAGGATGAGCACGGTGACGGCAACGCCTCCAAGCGTCTTCGTCATCTGCTGTTCGAAGGCTTTCCACGGTACGTGATAGCATATCATGGAGATACCGATGCACACAGCCATCCCCATGATCAATGCTACCTGGCTGCCTCCGCTGAGGGAGTCGCTGCCGAACAGGGTGATGACCGCTGCCAGCAAGCCGATGAGCACGACCAAGGGGATGGCTGCTACAAGGGGATGGGGCCTCATTTGAACGGGAGATACCAGTTCTTCTCGTCCTCGAGGTTGACGACAGGATTCTTGAAGGCCAGCTTACGTGCGAGCCATTGGCTGCCGTAGTTGCCGCCATAGAGACCCGACTGGTTCTTGTGACGGGCCATGCGGCAGAGGTCGAAGAAGCGGTTGCCCTCGAAGGCTGTCTCCAGAGCGAGCTCGTCGCAGATGATGTCCTCGATGGCGTTGATGGTGTCCTGTCGTGTCGTGCCCACGTTGAATCCGAAGACATCGCGCAGCTCCTGCATCTTCAGCCCAGCCATGCGGTCGAGCTGATAGGGCGACACACCCGTGTGATAGGACTGTCCGCCAGGCTGTGTCGATCCGGGATAGTCGCTGGCAGCCTTTCCGGCTCCGTGCGTATGGATGCCGAAGTTGTTGGCCGTAGTGAAGAGCGCGATGTTCTCGGTCGAGAGGAGCGGATAGGTGGTCTGCAGCTTCGTACGTGTCTCGTCTGTGATGTAGGGCATGTAGTAACTGCCGTCGGCATAGTATGACAGGACAAGGTCGGTGATACCGTCCTTGAGGATGGCAAATGCTGCATCGGGCATGTCGAGACGGTTGAAGCACTCGGCGAGTCGCAGCCAGACGGTACTGATGCGATAGAGCACGATGTTGGCATACTTATACTTGTCGATCCATTGGAGGGTGGAGTCTTCCTCAAGCTCCTGGTGCATGATGCTGCGGAGTCGCATGTCGCCAGCCTTGGAGATACGTACGCTATCGAACATATCGGTCTGGTTGGTGTGGGCTGCGTAGTAGTAGTACTCGGTACTGTCGGACAGGGTGTTGAGGGCGTCGGAGGGCAGCAGCTGCACCTCATCGATATAGGGTGCGCCGCCACGTCCCGTCTCTTCCGGCGTGGAGTAGTAGTCGAAGCCCATCGTGAGCGGCAGGTCGGTAGTAGCGCCGTTCTGTCGTGTGACAGCCATCGGGATGTAGGTGATGATGTCGTCGACGGCATTGCTGCCGAAGATGTTGTTCCACGGGCGGTCGGAATTGACGATGACGGTATACTGCGAGGGATCGGGCAGTTCGTCCTCGTCGTCAAGTCCGATGGTGCTTCCTATGCCGCCGCCAGGACCACCATTGCCACCGCCGCCACCAGCACCAGGTCGGCTGATACGCCGTGAGGTCATGCCAGCAATGTAGGGCGACCCCACCTGCTGCGACACCTTGGTCAGATAGGTGATGAAGTGGCGGGCTGACGAATCGTAGTTGCCCACCTCGAGATACATGTCGCCAAGGATGACATCGATGGGGATGAAGCAGAGGCGCGGCTGGAACGTCTTTGCTGCAGAATTCCAGTTAGGCGTGCCGATGCCTACAGCATTGTTGTAGGGGCCCAGCGTAGGCACCTTCGATCCGGAGTACTGCTCCAGGTCGGGTGCCAGCTCAGCAACAATCTGTTCGAGGGTGAGCTCAGGATAGTTGCGGTCGATCTGCGAGATCTGCGTCAGCGGTTCCGTAAAGAACGGCACACGCTCATAGTTGCGTCCCAGCTGCAGGTAGGCCCAGGCACGGATGGCCTTCGTGGCGATATACTTGTCGATGACGACGTTGGTCGATCCGTTGTAAAGGGCCGTGTCGCAATGAGCGAGGTAGTAGTTGCAGTTGTTGATGACGCGGTAGTAGACGTAGGCAGAGTCGTACTTGTTGGTGGTGTTAGCCGAGAAGTTGGCCAGCTGGCGGAGATTGTTGTCAGTATAGAACGTCGTCTTCACCAGGTCACCACGCATCTCTCCCTGCAGGACGTACTGATCGGCGAGCTCCTGCATGGCCTGCAGGATGCCGAATGAGTAGAACACGGAGTCGGTCTTCTGAGTGATCGACGGGTCGATGTTCTGTCGTGTACTCTCGCTGTCGAGCATGTCGGAGCAGGAGGTAAGCAAAGGTAAAAGGGTAAGAAGGTAAAGAGGTAACTTTATCAAACCCTTAACCTTGTGGAAAATATACTTGTCCATATAATATTACTTTTTTACTTTTTACTGTTTTACCTTTTTACAGATTGATCTTCAGACCGGCAAAGAATGCACGGCTATGAGCCATGTTGCCATTGTCGATGCCCTGATAGAAGACGCTGTTGCCCAACGAGAACTCAGGATCGCTGCCCTTGTAGTGGGTGGCGGTGAAGAGGTTCTGAGCCTCAGCCCAGATGGTGAGTCCCATGAGCCAGTCCCATGTGCCGGGAATGGGCACGCGATAGGTCAGGCGGAGTGACTTCAGGCGGAGGTAGGATCCGTCCTCAATCCAGCGGTCGGAGAAACGGTTGTTGCCCATCGGGTCGCCGAAGTTGGCACGTGGCAGTTCGGCCTGCTGTCCCTCGTAGCGCCAGCGTCCTATCTCCGACACCTGCTGGTTGTAGAAGTTGCTTCCTGCGTTGAGCACCGAGCGCTGATAGTTGTAGACATCGTTGCCCAGCGAATAGTTGAAGCCCAGGTCAAGCGAGAGGTGCTTCCAGTTGACCGATGCAAAGATGTTGCCATAGATGTCGGGGTTGGGATCGCCGATGACGGTCTTGTCGGCTTCGGTGATCTTTCCGTCCTTGTTCAGGTCCATGAAGTGCACATCGCCTGCGAGGAACTCATGCGGGTTACCGGCATTGTCGACCGTATAGAGGTAGCCGTTCGGTCCTGCTGCACGAGCCTCAGCATCGGAAGCGAAGATGCCTTCCGTCTTATATCCGTAGAACAATGCCACAGGATTGCCCACCTTCGTGAGGATATTGTCCTCGCCATAGATGGAAGAGAGCGAATTGAAGCCCTCAGGCAGCTTGGTCACCTTATTCTTATAGTGGCCCACGGAAGCGCCCACCTCGATGCTCCAATCCTTTGCGACAACAGGCTTGGTAGTGATGGTGGCCTCGAAGCCCTGATTCTCCAGCTCGCCGCCGTTACTCCAGTAAAGGTTGATACCTCCGATGGGGTTGGTGAAGGCCTTCTGAGTGAGAAGGTTGTCTGTTTTATGCTTGAAGAGGTCGAACTTCACGCCTACACGATTGCCGAACAGGTAGCTCTGCAGACCGATGTTGAACTTCTTCGTCGACTCCCATTGAATCTTGTCGTTACCGACGTTGGTAAGCTGGGTACCGATGGCGTTGGAGTTGTAGCGAACGGTAGTGTAGCTGGTGCGGGCGGCATAGTTGCTGATGCCGTCGTTGCCGCTGATGTCAAAGCCGGCATTCAGGCGCAGGTAGTTGACAAAGTAATTTTTGGGGAACCAGTTCTCGTTCGTCAGCACCCATCCTAGCTGGAGGCTGGGGAAGAGCGCCCACTTCACTCCGAAGAGTCCGAGTCCGCTGACGTTCTCGCCGAAACGGCTGTTGGCCTCACCCAGCAATGAGAGCGTAGCGAAGTAGCGGTTCATGTAGTTATAGTCGGCATTGCCGTACCACTGTATCTGCTTCCACACATCGTTGACACCCTGGATGTTGCGGAATCCTGTCCATCCGAGCGACGGGTTCTTGTCGTTGGTCTCACCAGTAGCCTGTACGGCAACATCGTTGCTGTCGAAGCTGAACGTGTTGTAGCGCATGCCTCCGAAGGCAGCCACCGTATGAGGTCCGTACTGATGCTTCCAGTCAAGCTGCAGCTTACCCAGGATGTTGTTCTCGTTGGAGAACATCGACTGCGTCTTGGCATACACACGTCCTAGCTGTGAGATGTTGAACGAAGGCACGCCCGTGAACGGACGGAAGTAGCGCTGCGAGTTGCGGTCGATGGTATAGCTGAACATGACCGTCAGCTTCAGGTCATCATTAATATTATAAACCGGCTCTACGCGAACATTGAAGAAGGTGTTCTCGGCATTGTTCTTGTTGTCGCCCTTACCATTGACGAGTACTGCTACGGGGTTAGCCAGCGCATAGGCGTTGGTCAGCTGCGAGAAGATGTCGTCGTAGTCGGAGAGCAACTCGGAGAAGCCGCCCTGCCCGTTGTTGAGCAGCTTGTTGTACTGATAGGGAGACACCAACGGCGACTTGATCAGGGCCAGGGCCGTGGGTGAGACTACCGTTCCGGCACCGAAGTCGGCAGGCATACCGTTGTCGAAGACTCCGTTACTTGTACGTGCGATAGAAATGTCGAACTTCGTGTTCAAGTTCCACAGAATCTTGATGTCGGTATTGAAGCGGACATTCATTCGGTTGAAATAGTTCTTCTTAGCCGAATACTGCGCATCGACATAGCCAACGGAGAGGTTGTACATACCGATGTTATCACCACCCTGCACGTTGATGCTGTAGTTCTGGGTCATTGACTCGTGATAGACGGCATCGGTCCAGTCGGTGTTGTTGTGGTATACATGATAGTAATAGCCCTCGGGATCGTCGTTGAGGAAACGGAAGTTGATCTTACGATCCTTCAGACCATCGATGGTTCCGAGCATCTCGGTAGCATAGGTGCGATACTGGTCGGCATTCATCAGCGTGGGCAGTTTGGGGAGCAAGATGAGTCCAGCCGAGACGTTGGCATCGATACGTGTAGCCATCGAGTGACCACGCTTCGTGTCGATAAGGATGATACCATTAGCGCCACGTGCACCATAGAGGGCGGTGGCATTCTTCAGAATGGTCACCTTCGCCACATCGTCAGGAGCGATGTTGGCCAGCATGTTCTTGGTCTGACCTGTATGCAGGGCATAGCGGTCGCGCTGCATGTCCTGCTCGACTCCGTCGATGATAATCAGCGGCTGGGCATCGGTGGTGATGCTGTTGAGTCCGCGAATAAACATCGCAGCACCTCCGTCGAGAGCAGCAGAACGCATGATGGAATGGACGTCGCCGCCCAGTTTGTTGGCCAGCTCATTGTCGATGGTGACACCAAAGCGCTCGATCGCAGCCTCAGCCTTTGCCGTATAGTCGGTACCCGTGGTGTACATCGACTGGAAGCGGTCCTTGAGCATCTTGATGGCAATCGTCTGACTGGGATTGCCTGCCTCGATGGCGACTTGCTGGGAAAGGTAACCTGGAGCGTGGACATACAGCGAGGTGGCAAACTCGGGAACCTTGATGGAGAAAGTTCCGTCGTCCTCGGTCATAGCCGTATAGCGGATATAACCCAGGGCCTGCAACTGAATACCGACGAGGGGCTGTCCCGTGGCCTGATCAGTCACGACACCCTTCAGGGTGATGGTGGGATACTTGTCGGCAACAGACCTGCGCACGGGCTGCTTGATGTCTTCAACATCCTCATCCTCTTCCTCGTCCTCAGTCTGAGCCATCGCAGGAACGACGCAGAATCCGAATACGAGTGTACAGAGCAGCAGTCTACGACTTACTGCCTGCCAAAGATCAAATATAGTGCTCTTCATATTCATTTCTTTTTAGCTTCAAATTCTTCAAGTTCTACAGGCTTCAGCACGATGGCGGCGATGCGCACGTCACGGGTGTAGGTAGCCAGCTGCTCGTTGGAGAACACACTCAGGGGTGATGTGATACGTAAGGTCGGATAGTAGGCGCCCAAGCCGTTGTAGGCTACCGGGAACGTGAACTGACCGATGAATACGGAGTCGAGCTTCTCAGGATTGTTCTCGAACGAGGTCTTCATGTTCAAGGCCGTCGGCTGCTTGGGGAGCGTTCCTCCCGAAATGAGACTGTCGGCATAAGCCTTACTGAACTTAAACGATGCCAAGACACCATTCTCGTTGCAATAGCTCAGCTCGAAGTTCAGGTTGTTCGGACGCGGATCGTTGCCCAGCTGACGCATAGCCGAGGGCAGGAACACCACATAGAAGTTGTAGGTAGTCGACAGCACTCCAGGCAGCGTGACGCAGAAGTCGGGCTTGGCACGGTCGCCACTAGGCTCGACCCAGAGGTAACGATAGCCTCCGAAGTTACGACGCCTCACCTCGTCGCCAAAGATCTGGCTGATCAATGAGTCGGGAATGGACTGCTGGCGATGAATCTGCGCGTTGAAGAATGCTGCCAGCGTGTTGCGCGGCTCGATAGAAAGCTCGGGATTGTATGACTCCCAGGGATAGAAAGCCAGGCTGTCGACGATGCGTGCATAACCGTTGCTCATCTCCACGGGCTGCCCGACCATATAGGTCTCGACCAGGTCCTTCGGGTTGGAGAACTTGTTGCGGTTGGTGCTACGCAGCGTATCGGAGGGTCCTACCTTACCTACGAGCCATTGGTTGTACATATTGGTATTGCTGAAAACCAGATTGTTCATCAGCACACGGCGCGTAAGAGAGTCACTCAGGTACTCGGCATCGACGGTAACAGTCTTTGTCTTCGTATCGCCTGCTTTCTCGTAGTTCTCAGGATCGGGAACGATAGTTGTCGTAATGAACTTGTAGAGTTCCTTGATACGGTTGTAGTTGCTGACGAAAGCCTTGTTCGTCGGCATGAGGAAGGTGTAGGAACTGTCCTCATTGGCAATCTGCGCGTTAAGCTGCGCCGTCAGCGAGTTGCTCGTGACCATCACCGAGTCGATGTAGGTCTGCACACCATTGACCATTGGGCCCTTGATACTGGCATCGGGGTCGAGATAAGTGCGCTGGTACTTGAGGAACTGCTGGCGCAGCGAATCGACTCCCTGAGCCATGAAAATGTACTCGTAGAGATTGGGGAAGAAACGCGCAGCACCATTGAGCATGTGCATCAGTCCGTTGATGCTCGGCATGTTGGTGGCGGTGATGTCAACACCATCGAACGTGTAGTTTCCGCTACCGGCGAAAGTGAACGACTTATCGTTGAGCGTGTGCACACGTTCGTTGAGCAGTCCGGTAGCAGCATGACCATACTCTGCCACATGGCTCTTGATGAACTGCGCCAGAAGGGCGGAGTCAGTAAGCGTCTCAAGGTCGGCACGGTTGAACGTACCGTTTGCGGGTGCCCATACCGTCAGGTAACGGGTGTTGTTGAGCTCGCTGTCGAAGCCTGTCTTCTTCACCAGTTGTGCGAACTCGGAAAGCTGCGGGTTCTGGGAAATATTCTCCCAGAGCGTCAGGTTGCCCGAGGGCGTGCTGTCGAGCTTGGCCTCGTTATAGTCGCTGAAGTCGGAGCACGATGTGGCAGCGAGCATACCTGCCGCCATCATCGCATATCCAAGATATTTATAGTGTTTCATATCCATTTGTCTTTATGGTTGTCAATATGAGATTAGAACCAGTCCTCGGAGTATGCGTCGTTGTCGACGACATCCAGTGGGACGAACTCAATGTAGTCAAGCTGCCACTTCAGGTCGGTCTCGTCAGAGATAACATTCTTGATACGGAACCAGTGCTCCTCGCTCTGTCGGAAGAGCTGGCGGCAGAGGATCCTGCGCAGAGAGGCATTACGGGCATCACTACGCATGTTGTGATCGGTGCTATTGCCGTCGCCATACTCGGGATGGTCGACATAGCTGAAGAGTCCGCGCATATAGCCGCGGTTGCGGAGAGCGGCGTCGGTAGCCACGCCCAGGTCATCCTCTTCATAGAAGTGGGTAGAACCAATGCGCGGGTCACTGATGGGAATACGCACGTCGAGAGGAATGTCGAGCGCCATCATCGACTGGAGGCTGCTGCTCGTTCCCAGGTAGAATTGCATCATTCCGCCGTGCGACATCGGGGTGTAGAAGATGCGGAACTCGTAGTTGCCCGTCGGCAGAGGTGGCAGCTTGATGGCCAGGTCGTAGTCGCCCCATCCCTGGAAGGCATCGCTCTGCCAAGCGTTGTATGCACCCTTGATATTGTAGCGCAGACGGTTCTCGCTAGTGTAGCTCTTCACACCGTCGAAGAAATTGAGCGGGAAGGCCACACGCCAACCACTGCCTCCACCATTGAGGGCCTTCATCTCACTACTGTTCGACATGCGTATGCCGTTGTTAATGAACTCCGGAAGGAACGTTGTCGTGTCGAAACGTAGACGCTCGTGGAGCACGCCCTGAGGCACCTGACGGTCATAGACCAGCATGTCCTGCAGACTGTGGATATAGCCGTTGAAGGTCTGGATATTGGTGGGAGCACCGTTGGTGTCGCTCGGACGGTTGATCTTCACGCCCTTGAAGATCACTTGGTGCAGATCAGCACTACCCATCGTCCCCAGCTCGTCGGTCAGGGTGTTGAAGGCAACATAGCGGTTGATGAATAGCGAGCGCTTCGACAACTTGGGCTCTGGCTGCCAGATCTTCAGAATGGTATTGGGCAGCATCGTCTCATAATAGTCGAAAGGCTGAGCGTCGTTAACGTAGTTCCAGGTCTTTGCTTTCTGCCACTTCTCGTTGTTTTCGTAGAGGAGCTGATCGACAGGCATTCCAGCGAAGAGCAGGTGGTAGGCCACAAACATGTTCAGCGTGTTGAAGCGATTGGTATAATCCGTTCCCGTGCTGATGGTGATGCCCTTCTCTACAGGATAGTCGTACCAGTTGGCAGCATCGCCGTAGACGCGATTGGCATAGGCAATCAGATCGTCGATGTTGTTGATGCCATTCAATCGCATCACCGAGTCGGTCTCAGCAAACACGGTGTACATGATGAGGTTGTCGTATGGAACATAAAGAGGATCGCGCGAGGAATTGTTGTCATTCCTGTCCGTGATGGTGTACTCCACATCTTTCCTCGTACGACGCAGCGAGTCAGCCAGGCCTGTCATCTGCAGAGCTTCTGAGAAGATGCTGAACTCAGGAATGCGCTGCAGCTCCTCAGGCAGCAGACGTGTATTACGTGGCACGACGCGATCAAGGACGTGAATAATGCCGTTGGTCACTAGGCTGTCGGCTTCGATGATCGTTGCCACCATGTTCAGTCGAATCTTACCCGTCGTTCCGTCGGAGGTAATGGGGATTCGAAGCATCGTGCTGAGTGTGCCTGAACCGCCACCCATGTCGATGGTCGTGGTCACACCCGTCGAAAGGTGATAACGAGCGATATCGTTGCAAAGACTGTCGGAGAGGCCCTCCAGCGAATTCTCTGTCATGCTATTGTGTGGCACGACGGCTTCAGGATCGTTGTACAGGGAGTCGATATACTCAGCAACCGCCTCGTTGTTGGGAACGTAGCAAGTGTACTCGCCGTATGATGAGAGGTTGCGGTCCAGTCCGACCCGGTTCAGTATGTAGGCAAAAGAGGACAGCTCTGCCTTACGCTTGATGAAGTCAGTGGCAGTCTCGCCCGTAGCCGTAAAAAGGTCGGACTCGTCGGGCTCAGGATTACAACCTGTGAGGAAGGCCAGCCCGAAGCATGCTACGCCAATGGCGAGCGTGTACCTATTCAGTTTGATCAAGTTTTTCTTCATTGTTGTTCCTCCTTTATTTTAATAGTTCTTTTCATACTCAGAAGTTTCCTTGTAGACAGGATTCTGGCGTAGCACGGGGCAGACGATAATGTCGGCATTGGGAACGGGCATGTAAAGATAGCACTCATTGGCCATCTTTGCCTGTACGCCCGAAGCCTCAGCACCACGTCCGCGAGTGGCAAGGTTCAGCATTTCACTATAGTTGGACACAAACGGCTCATCTGCGTCGTTGATCTCAGCCAAGGTTCTCGAATAATCGATGCCTTCCACATGACGGTAGTTGTAGCGAAGCAAGTCATACCAGCGCTTCCCTTCGAAGCAAAGCTCACGCAGGCGCTCTTCCATGACCAAAAGTTCCATCTGGTCTTTGTTGTAGCCCTTGAAGGTGTTCCACTTCAGCGAGTCGGAGAGGTTCTCACGATAGAGCGAGCGTGTGTTGACAGCCTGCACCAGGGTGAACGGCTCGCGCAGCAGCTCTGCCTGAGTATCTGCATCCAGAGTCGTGTCAACCTGCTGAACGAGGGCCTCAGCCTTCATCAGCATCAGGTCGGTCAGACGATAGATGATACAGTTGCGATTCAGGCCACCGGATCCGTAAGCCTCACGAGCTGTTACGGCCGTCTTGTTGGTGATGGCATTCTCAGAAATCATCTTGCGCACATCGTACGACTCCTCACCATCGCTAGGCAGGTAGCAAGCTGCATAGTAGCGAAGGTCGATGTTGCTGAACACCTGATTGAATCCTACGCTGGAATTGGAAGTGGCAGCACCGCCAAAAATCTGCGTAGCCTTTATAAAGCCTTCTCCTGATGCATCGGCAGCATTCTGGTGTTTGTACAGATAGGTGCCTACAGCAGTATTGGAGCGTGACTGGAGTTCGAAGATGCTCTCCTCAGCATTCTGGTTGAAGAAGATGTCGACATAGGCATCGGCAGCGTCAGCCAGCGGATACTCCTTCGCGACAATCTCATTACGTCCGCGCACGTGTTGGCTCTTCTTCGACTCGATGACCTTGTCGCAGTACTCCACACAGCGCTGATAATCAGCTTGACTATGCTTCACTGAGGCTCTCCAGAGATAGATGTCAGCAAGGATGGCGTTGATGCCGTCGTCGGTGAGCCATCCTACTCGGCGCCACTCGCTCGTGGTGTAGCTACGAGCGGAGATAGGGCTCTTGGCTGCTTCCTCGAGGTCGGCAATACAATGGTCGATAACAACGTCGGGAGCCGACTGGGTCACCATTCTGTCCTGACTGCTCTTTGTGTAAGCGTAGTCAATGTAAGGCACATCGCGGAAGTTGCGCACCAGATAGAAATAGCAGAGTGCACGAAGTGCGAGCATCTGCGAGCAGTCGACCTGATAGTCGCCCAACGTATAGTTTGGGTCGATGGACATCACTTCCTTAGCACGCTCCAATACGATGTTGCAGCGGTTGATAGCGGCGTAGACAGACGCCCACTCAGCGAAGGTGTTCGTCGTCTGAATATTGACAGCAGCAATCTCGGCGAGGGCATCGGGGATGTCGCCTGTCGGTGTTGCGGCACGCACGAACTCGTCCGACCTGAAGTCGCCCCAGATGAGCAGTCGTATCAGCACATTATTGTCCGCCATAGCAGCGTATGCAGCATTGACCATCGCAGACACATCTTCCTTTGTCTTCCAGAAGTCCTCATCCACTGTTTTGTCATCAGGGATAATGTGGGTGTCAACGCACGACACAAGCATCATGCTGGCGGCAAACATTAATATATACTTTTTCATAAGAGTATCCTTTCTTTTAGAATCCAATATTTAATGTCACAGTAAACTGCTTCGAGCGCGGAGTCTTTGAGTTGTCCCTGGCGGGCTGATAGCCGGCAGCAGAGACCTCAGGATCGATTCCGCTGTACTTCGACCAGACATAGAGGTTGTTCATCGAGCCATAGAGCTGCAGGCTGCGCAGTCCCAGCGACTTGATAAACTTGCTGGGGAACCTGTAGCTCACCTGCAGGTTCTGGAAGCGTACGAATCCACCATCCTCGACATAGCGGTCGGAGTTCTGGTAGTTGAAGCCAGAGGCGTACATAGCACGCGGCATCGGGGTGACGTCGCCATCCTTACGCCAGCGGTAGTTCACAGTAGAAGCCTGGTTGTTCGTCCCGTACATCTGCTGGAGGCTCATGCGGGCCAGATTGATGACCTTGTTACCAAAGCGGTAGTTGAAACGTCCCTTAATGGACCAGGGGCCATAGTTCAGCGTGATGTTGAAACCACCCTGTGCCTTTGGCAGCGAGTTACCCAGATAGACCACGTCGAGCGCGTTGATCTGTCCGTCGTGGTTGATGTCCTGATACTTGGCATCACCACCCTGGAAGTTGGTCTCTGAAGCGGTGCCATAGGCATACTTCATGCGCTGTGGCTCGTCGGTGTTGGTCATGATGACGCGTCCGTCGGCACCCACAGCCACAGGAGCCGTATAGGGCCGCTTCTCGAGATTGTGCTGAGCGTACCACTCGTCTGGCAGCGTTCCGGCAAGGAAGTTGTTGATCCAAGTCTCATACTCGTTGCGTGACAGTCGGTTCTCTTTCTGATAGTTCTGCAGGTAGTCGTAGCCCATGTTGTAGGTGCCCTCATAACGGAAACCGTAGATCGAGCCGAGGGAGTTGCCTATCTGCACGCGGATAGGATAGGTTCCGCGAGCGCCGGCATCCCACGTCGTTCCGTTGATGTCCTGCAGCACGCTGGCCTCCATTTCACGGAGCAAGTTGGTGTTCTGAGCGATATTGAATCCGAAGTCGGCTGAGAACTTACCAGCCTTGATGAAACGTCTGGCATTCATGTGCAGCTCCCATCCCTCATTAGTCATTCGGCCCACGTTGGCGTTCGAAACTGACGTGAAGCCTGTGAACGATGGAATGCGAATACTGCGAATCATGTCGGTCGTATTCTTATAATAGTAGTCGAAAGTGAACGAGAAGCGACCGTCGAGCAAATCGAGGTTGGCACCGATGTCATAGCTCTTGGTCTTCTCCCATCCGAGGTCGTCGAGCTTCAGACCGTCCATTGTGGCATAGTTGGCCAGGTCACGTGTTCCCTTACCATAGCTACCTGCCGACACATTATATGTATTATAGAAGAGGTAGTCGGAGTTAGGTGCATTACCGCTGACACCCCACGAGAAGCGCATACTCATGAGTGAGATGACTTTTCTCGACCACTGCATGAACGGCTCGTCGCTGATGTTGTAGCGGAAGGAGAACGAGGGGAAGAATGCACGCTTCTTGGCCGGTCCGAACTTCGAGTCGCCGTCATCAGCCACCGAGGCGCTGAGGCTGTAGCGTCCGTCGAGGTAGGCGATGTGTCCGTTGTAGACGAATCGCTTCGAGTTGGAACGGCTGTTCTCGCTTGACGAACTGTTGATAAAAGCTTCTACCGTCGGCGAAGTGATGTCGTTAGGCAGGTGGGACATTGTGATCGACTGGTTGCTGCTCTTCGACGTTCTCATCTCATAGCGGAAGAGCATGCTGGCCGTCCAGTCCTCATTGCGGAAATGCGGCGTATAGACCAGCTCGGCACGTGCTCCGATCGAAGTGCTATTGAACTCGTAGTTCGTTGTCTTATTGTAGTCAGAGCCTGTCCATGAGCCGTTGGTGAGGGCTGCCGGATAGTAGGTCGGCCTGCTCTGGGAGTTGATATCGAAGTCCACACGTCCGTTGAAGGTCAGTCGGCTCTTGCCGGCTTCCTTGCCCAGGATCTCGTACTTGATGGCGAAGTCGGGGGTCAGACGGTAAGTATTGTTCTTCGACCATGCGAGATTTCCTATGGCTACAGGGTTGCCGATGCCGTGGACACCCGAAAGGTCGTAGCTGGAGTACATGCCGTCGTAAGGCGACGTGTTGCGGTTGGGCGCCGTGGGATTCATCAGGAAGTACTCTCCTGTGTCGTTTCCTTCGCCATCTTGACGGTAGATGCTCATGTTAGGCGCCAAGTTCTGGGCCTTGCCGAGCAGTCCGGAGTAGTTCTGGTCGTTATTGGTATAGGTCAGTGCGAAGTTTGTGCTGAAGCGTATGCGGTCGCTGACGTTATAGTCGAGGGCCATACGCGTAGAGAACTGCTGGAACTTCTGCTTGATGATGGTACCCGTCTGGTGCTTGTATCCGGCAGAGATGCGGAACTGTGCCTTCTGTCCGCCACCGGTGAGGTTAACATTGTAGTCCTGCAGCACACCGAACTTTGTCACTGCTCCTACCCAGTCGGTATTGTTGTTCCAGTTTTCCCAGTCGGCATAGCTCTGGTCGTAGTTGAGCTCAGCCATGTTGGTGGTGCGGTCCGACTGCTGCGTGGGGTTGTAGAACTCCTCCTTCAGCAGCATCGTGTAGTCGTCACCATTCAGCAGCTTGTAGCCTTCGGGCTGCCAGGTGCCCGTGAACTTGTAGGAGAAGTTCACCCTGGGCTTGCCTCGCATACCACGCTTGGTGGTAATCATGATAACACCATTGGCACCTCGCGAGCCCCAGATGGAGGTGGCGGCAGCGTCCTTGAGGACGGTGATGCTGGCTATATCCTCCACGTTGACGGATAGCAGCGAGGAGTACTGCTCCTCGTCGGCATTGGCATAGTCGAAGTTCTCGTCGGGATTGTCGAAAATCTTGTCGTCGACCACGATCAGCGGGTTGGCGTTGGCGCTCAGCGTGGTGATACCACGAATACGCATCTGCGTACCAGCACCAAGGTTACCAGAGTTCTGCACGATGTCGAGACCGGCAATCTCACCCTGCAGGGCTTCGTCGGCAGAGGTGAAGGCCAGACCTTCGACCGATTCCATGTTCATCGTCTGCTGGGCGACGGCGATTTCCTTCGTCTGCATCATCAGACCTCCAGAGTTCGCCCTACTGCCTTTCACCGTGACTTCCTTCAGCACGGTGTTGGCAGCCTGCAAGGTGATTCTAAACGATGTCTGCGTGCCGATGGGTACCACGCGCTCTTTGTCGCCGACATACGAGAACTTCAGCTTGTTCTTGGTGCTTTTCACTATCATGGAAAAGTTTCCGTTGAAGTCGGTCTGTGTAGCGGTGACGATACGGTTATTGGCATCGACCTCCAGCACACTACCCATCATGATCGGTCCTTCAGCATCGCTCAACGTACCCGATATGCGCACGCCTTGGGCTAAGGCGAACTGGCTCACCAGCCCTAGCAATGCGGTAAATATGACTTTCTTGATATCCATTGTATGATTGTCTTTAGAGTTCGTTGTTTACGTTAGTTATTTGTCGAAGCGCCCACTCTCATCGTAGTACAGCGGCTCAGAGATCTGATGGACGGCGCAGAACGACGATGTCTCGATGGCAGTAGCCGTCAGCTTGGACGAATTGAACCAGTAGTCGCGCGTCATCTTATTAACTATCTTCGACTTATCGTCAGCCTTGACGGTGACGCTATGTCCACCCTTCATACGGTCGGTGATGACAATCTGTCCGTTGCCTCCTGAGAGCAGAACCTCCTTCGAGACACCAGTAGCATCCGAGCTCAATGACTGATAGCGTCCACCCTCGACGGTGTTGTCGGCATAGACCGAGTTCGTCACGAAATGGTAGCGTATGAAGTCGCGTATTTGCGTGATCATCTTTTTCGCGCGAGCTTGATTAGCCTGATCCTCAGCATCGTCTTCGTATTCAGGATCGTCATCAGCGCGATTCTCGTTGTAGTTCTCCACCTTCTGCATATACTTCTCGAACATAGCTACGACATCCGCCCATTTGGGAAGTCCTGCTGCGTAGGCTTTCTCCATAGCAGTGTTGTCAGGAGCGAAGAGCGTATAATTATAGGTATTGAACATCTTCACGTTGTAGTCTAGGCAGGCATCGTTTGTCTTGGTGCTGCCCAGCTTGTAGTTTCGTGTGAAAATGGTGTAGGCATCCTGCTCTGTCGATCCCGTTGCTTGGTTGACAGCATCCGAGATACCAGCCCATGCGAGCAGATCGGTAGCATCGAAGCCCGTACATGCCAGCAGGAACTCTGAGAACTGCTCGTTCTCGCTCAGCACCTTATAGACACTCTTGTGAGGCGGTTGGATGACGCGCGAGATACGGTAGGCGTTACCATTCTTCTCACGATAGATGGTCTTGATGAGTGGTGGTGGCAGCGAGTCGGGATCCTCAATCTGTGATCCAGACATCACGCGTCCGCCCTCAAAATTGCCGTCGACGAACACTTCGCCGCCGTGCTTTGTCTTATAATAATGGTTGTCGCCTATGACCTCGCCGCTCTTCAACACAAGTGTGTGGAAGTTCAGGATGTCCACCATCTGCGACTTCACCGTAGAGATGTTGACATCGCGACCGTTCTCACTGAGTTCTCCCGTCTGCGGATTATAATAGTAGCGGGTGCACTTCACAAAGGGCTGGCGCGTAGCCAACGTATCGTAATAGAAGCGAAGCATGTCGGGACGCTGATTGCCCTCTTCGTCGACATGTCCCAGCGAAGCGGGGTCGAGGTAGTAGAGGTCGAAGGCCGCATCCTCAGGAATGAAGAATGCGTAGTTGGCACTCATAGCCATGAGGTAGTATTTGAAGTCGACGCCCAGATAGTCGCCGTTGCTGTGTCCGTCCTGCACGGCCCAGTTCATCACTCTCATGTCGGGATACTCTGACGAAGGAGCCAGCACAGCACGGTACTCATCAGGCACGATCATATCGTTGATCATATAGATGACACCGTTGTTGGCTATCGTGATGTCGTACTTGCCGTCGGCTTTGCGGTCGAGGATATCCAGGGTCAGTCCCATGTTCTCCGAAGCATCGTTGGTGACATTGGGGAACTTCGAAGGCACGGTCTGCGTGAAGCGAGGCTTCATCAGGTTTCTGACGAACGAGGCAAGCACCTCGGGCTTCTTGGAGTGCAGCGAGTCGATGTTCTCCATGAGGTTGGCCTCGGTGTTCTCCCTGTCGCCATAAATCTCCATCAGGTGAGAGCCTCCGCCACCAGGGAGGAAGTACTGCTTGACAGCATTGTCGTCGGGCACGAAGAAGGCGCCGATGTCCTGAATGGTGATGTCGACGTTACCGGCATTGGCAACAGCGGGATAATACTGGTTCCAACCTGGGTCATAGCTCAGCACGTGGTTGGTCGACTTGTCTGTGCCGTTCGGGTCGCGAAGGAGCTGGTTGCCACCCTGCGAGCGACGGCTGAGATAACGAACCTGATAGATGGAGTCCTTCTGCGGACGGCCGTTGGCTACAGCCCAGTCGTTGTAGTTACGCGTAGTCACCGCATCATAGAAGGGAACGGCATAGTGGTCCAGAATACGGCTGAAGTACTTGGAGTTGGCCTGCTTGCGCAACACCTGAGCCATGTTTCCTGGCGGCACGAGCACATCCTCCATCTGGTGGATGTATCCGTTCTGACAAGTGACGTCGCCCTTGATCACACGGTCGTTGAACACGTAGGCCGTACCTTCAGTGAACGGCGTTCCCGTGATGATGGCGAAGTCGCTCTCGTCACCCAGCGTGGTAATGTCATTGTTCAGCATGTACTCACGCGTGAGGTGCACCATCATCGGACGGGTGTTGTCGTTCACCACGTCGATGCCCTTTTCATAGAAACGCTCCCAGTAGGGATTGCCCTTAGGCATACCGGCCAGTCCGGCGATGTGCTGGATCGAGTCGATGATGCTCACATTGGTAGCATGCTTGACAGCTGCTCCCTTCATGGGCTCTGCCGTACCATTACTGGTGTTGGGCAGCAGGCCGATCAGCAGGGCATTGTCGAGCATCGAAGAATAGAGCAGGAGTTTCTTCTGAGCCTCTGTCAACTGCTCATAGCTGGAAACACCCCATTCATTACTGCTGAAGAACCGCTGGAAGGCCTCATCGTTGGCTGGGAACACAGTCTTCGAACCTGTTCGGTTGAGCGTTTCGGCATAGCCGAGGTCGTCAATCAACCGCACATAGGTACTGAACGTGCCCGTCAGCCCGGAAGAGTTGGGATTCTTCAGTTCCGCATAGATGCTCTCACCAAGCCACGATGGCTTGTGATCCGCATCGACCTCCTCATACTTTTCGATGCAGGAGGTCATCAGTCCCGTCATTGCGAGAGAGATACAGAATAAGAACTTCTTCATGTAGGTTATTATTAATATTGTTTGTTTTTATACGGTTTTGGTAGCCGGTAGATTTGTTTTCAATGTGCAAAATTAAGCAAAAAAACGCAAACACGCAAAAAAACCGCCTATAAATATTGGCAATGACCCCTAATTTTTGATAATGACCGATTTTTGCACCCTTTTTTCTGCGGTTCACCCCCTCCAGCATATCAAAAAACTTATTAAAACTGCAAGGTAAAAGACACAAAATTCAGAGAAAAGCATTACCTTTGCACCAAAATCCAAACAATAGTATACAATGAAGAAAGTTATCAACACCACCAAGGCACCTGCTGCCATCGGACCGTATAGCCAGGCTATACTCGTAGGAAACCTCGTTTACACGTCGGGACAGCTGCCCATCGACCCAGCCACCGGCGCTTTTCCTGAGGGAGGCATCGAGGAGCAGACGCGCCAGTCGCTGACCAACGTGAAGGCCATCCTCGAGGGAGCAGGCCTTTCGATGGCTAGCGTCATCAAGACCACCGTGTTCATGGCTGACATGAATGACTTCGCTGCTATGAACGCTGTCTATTCACAGTTCTTCGAAGAGCCCTACCCTGCCCGCTCTGCCGTCGCTGTGAAGACACTGCCCAAGGGTGCCCTCGTCGAGATCGAGGTTATTGCCGAAGTATAAGGAGCCACATAGCTAGTCCGCGACGAGCGTATAGTCCGTCCGCGACGAGCGTATGGTCCGTCCGCGATGAGTGTGTGCTCCGTCCGCAACGAGCATGCGCTCCGTCCGCAACGAGCATGATACTCGTCGGCCACGAGCGAGATGCCTTCTCTGCTTATACGAAATTTATCAGAAACATAGATTTCAAAGAAAAAGGGCAACACCCACCTAAATCTTCTGAAACGCCTTTGTACAAAGGTGGTTCGAGAAGGTGGGTGTTGGCGAAACACCCTACCAACACCCTACCAACACCCTACCTAATACCTACCCCCACTTCCCCCTCCCGAACGGGAGGGGGTGATAGCGATGTGGAATATAAGCAAATAAATATTACAAAGTCGGCCTAATGAGGAAAGAGTGAGAGGTGGTTTCAAGTGGATATTCTGTAGATTTCAGGTGGGTGTTTAGGTGGGTGAATGTTGGGTGTTTGGTGGGTGTTCAGCAAACACCCACCTATTCGAATGGCCAGCAGACAAAGGGCATTTGAGCAATTTAGGTGGATGTTGGGTCTTTTTGCAAAAATTCTTCTTTTTTCGAGCAGAGCACGTTCAACTTTCAAGCAAAAAGCTCTTACAAATAATCGCGAATTATTGATAGTCGGTAGGTGTAAGGGCTGCAGTCGGTAGGTGTGAGCGCTATAGTCGGTAGGTGTAGGGCTTACAGTCGGTAGGTGTAGATTAAGCAGAATTATTTCGAGGATTATCAAATGGTATTTGAAATAAATTTTGTACCTTTGCACTCGAAATGGCAACGAAGAAACTGAAACATCGATATGTGCAGACGTTCGGCATCATCGTGATGGTGCTGGCATTGGTGCGATGTGTGTTCCCAGGAGTTGCTGGACAGAGCGACAAACAACAGCCTATAAGTCAGGCTGACTCAATAGTGAAAACAGGGGACGCTTCAGTAGAAACTGCAGCGATAACTACTAAAAAAGACACATCTGCACAGGCTGCCACAAAGGTATCAACAGAGGCTGCAACTGAGTTAGTTGCAGAGACTCCTACGGAGACATTAGCGGAGACGACCACAGAGAATCCAAAGATGACTGATACAGAGACGATTGCCGAGCGCCCCATCATAATCACGACAGCTCCGAGATACTTGGCAGAAGGTGAACGCCCCCACCCTATCTACAGCGTTCATAGCTATCATGAGGCTTTCCCTGACAGCAACCACGTGCAGCTGGAGGCCGCACGCAGATGGGGAGTGTCACCCGTGAAAAATCGCGACGATGCAGAAAAAAGAAAGAATGAAGTGGTATATATGGGCTGCTCACCTTATTATGATATGGCCCATCTCGATGCGAGCATACCTTATCTCGTCCCTCGTGCCTCAATGCTGCTGCAGGACATAGGCCGCACATTCATGGACAGCCTGCAGGTGAAGGGTCTGCCGCTGCATCGTATCGTGGTGACGAGCGTGCTGCGCACTGAGGAGGATGTGACTCGCCTGCGCCGTTCGAATCATAACGCCACTGAGCAGTCATGCCATCTGTACGGCACCACGTTCGACATCAACTATAACCTCTATAATGCCGTCGGAAGCAAAAGTGCGCCTGACGATAAGCTGAAGTTCGTCCTCAGCGAGGTGCTCGACGACCTCCGACAGCAGGGTCGCTGCTACATCAAGTACGAGGTGCGGCAGCCGTGCTTCCACATCACCGTACGATAATCATCATTTTCGTTCGCTGAGACGCACGATGCGGATGCCAAGGGCATTCTTACGGCGCTCCAGATACTGGCGCATAGTCATGTCCTCCTCCACCACTTTCTTATGTAGGCTCGACGCATCGATCATGTGCAGCCCGTCGGCATGCCAAACGGCAATGCCCAGATGGGCGATGTCGAGTCCGTCGGCCGAAGTGACGATGCAGATGATGTCGCCATCGTGTACGGCCTCGCGCATGGCCTTGCTGTCAACGACCTGATCGGTAGGTATATAGCGGAACTTACGGCCTGTGAGATCCTGCTCCTGTTTCTTGATGGTGGGCAGCAACTCTGGATGGCGGCTGAGGGCGACATAGGACTGCGGATGGCGAGTCATATAGTCGACCTTCACCGTCTGGACGGCTGTGAAAGGCGGATTAGGCTGCTGCACCTCGCTGGCATAACCCAGGCGGCTGTTGTCGCGTATCCAGTCGCTGAAGTAGTGGATGCGGCTGGTATAGTCGGCACAACGGCCATCCCAGTAACGCTGCTGGTGGAGCTGTCTGACAAACTGCACGAAGGAAGTCTCGCCACGACGGGCACAAAGCGTGAGGGCAGCCACCACGTCGACATAGGTGGTGCAGTCCAATTCACCTGTGTTGAGCACTAGCCGCTCGTCGTCGGGATAGAGCTCGAGAGTGTGGGCTACGTATGGCTTGCCGAGGAACTGACGGGCATAGTGCAGCACGTCGGTCTTGCCCGTGGCCAGCAGTTTTTCGATGAGTATACTATCCTGCGCCTTATAATGACAGCGGGGCATCTGAGCTGTGGCCGTAAGGCATGCCACGACGGCCACGAGGAGTGATACGAGTCTGTTGTTCATTGTTTCTTATATCTTGATTTCAAACCGAAGTTATAGCCTATGTACATATTCATCGACCCAAAGGTATTGTTGGTGCGGAAGCGGGGCTTGTGGTAGTTGTTGGTATGTACGATGATGCTAGCTCCGGCATACCACCGCATATTGTTGTAGACAATACCAAAACGCCCTATTCCATCGAGGTTGATGTTCTTGAAGTCGAAGCCCAGCCCCAGGACATCATTGTTGTTGTCATCCACCACGTCGCCCACACTCTTCTTGTAGGCCAATGCCGCTTGCAGACTTGCGCCGAAGAGCCAGTTCTTGCGCAGCACCCAGTTGTAGGCATAGCCGCCTGAGAGGCTAAAGTTGTGGTAGCTGACCTTATGGAACATCAGTCCTGAGTCGAGGGGTACGCTATTGCTTCCCAGCGAGCTGTCGATGAGTCGCTGCAGGCGCTGGTGGTCCAGTTCGAGGGTATTCTTCGTGTAGCCCAGTCCTGCCATCCACGAACCGCAGCTCACTTTCTGCTGGGTACTCTGTGCAAAGGCTGCGGGATAGGAGAAGCGCCCGTGATTGAAGATATAGTAGGAGTCGAAGCCCGTGATACCTGCCTTGACGCCACTGAAGGGCTTTCCTTCGAGTGGCGAGGTGTCGACACCATTACCCAGCTGCGCATCGCGCAACTTGTAGTCGTTGCCCGTACGGCGATAGAAGATGTCGACGCCTATCTGCGAGCTGTAGACGCTGAAGTCAAGTTGCTGCTTGATACGTGCCAGGTTGATGTTGCCCAGCTCGAAGGTATAGCCTGCGAAGAACCACTTCCATCCCACAAAAGGTCCGAGGCGTATGTTCATGTCAGGTGAGAATGTCACCGACTGTACATCGGGCCCTGCGCTGCGCAGCGTGAACCAGTCGTAGTTGTTGGTGGCCTGAAGCATGACAGTAAAAATGTAATGCTGCGGCTCGATATAGGCTGTGTCCAGACGGTCGAAGCCTCGCACGGTCTTCTTGATCTGCTTGCGGATGGATGTGAGCTGAGCATTGACCAGAGCAGCCTGAGAGGTGGGCGAAGCCGTCGTGGCATCACCTATACTGTCCTTGTCCTGTGCCAGACAAAACAAGGAGCCCCAAAGCATCATTATGGTCACAAAAAATCTCAAACCTCAATCCTCAAATCTCAAACCTCAAATCTCAAACCTCAAATTTCAAACCTCAAACCTCAAACTTCAAACCCCAAACCTCAAATCTTCCCCAGTATACGGTCAAGCGCCCAGTTCGTAGGAGTAGCCGACACACTTGTACACTGACATACGCCAAACCCCTGCAGATGTTCGATGACGCTCTTGATGATGGGGAACTGCACGTATGGCGGGTTGGGCACATCGATCAGCTCCGTCCCATGACTTGTATGTAGCTCGATAGGTGCATAGTTGAACACGGAGAAAGCCATCGACCCCTGTGTGCCAATAATCAGGATGCGATCAGTGCGAGCCGACTCATGAGCCACAAAGCTCCAGGAGCCGCTGCCTGTCAGTCCGTTCTCAAAACGGAATACAGCACTGACGCTATCCTCTGCCGAGTAGAGATGTCCACGATTGGCACAGATGCCCCGGGCCTCAAGAATGACACCGAAGATATGTTGCAGGAGGTCGATCTGATGGGGAGCAAGGTCATAAAAATAGCCTCCACCACTAATCTCAGGCTGCAGTCGCCAGGGAAGCGTCTCAGGATGGGCATAGTCGAGGTCGCGTGGAGGTACGGCAAAGCGCACCTGCACATTCACCGTCTGTCCTATCACACCTTGGTCGACGATGTCCTTCACCCGCTGGAAATAGGGCAGGTAGCGACGGTAGTAGGCCACGAAGCAGGGCACGCCCGTCTGTTCACTGACGTAGTTGATGCGGGCGCAGTCGTCATAGGTCGAGGCCAATGGCTTTTCCACATATACAGGCTTGCCGGCCTTCATCGCCATGATGGCAAAGGTGGCATGACTCGATGGCGGAGTGGCTACATAGATGGCATTGACCTCCGAGTCGTTGATAAGCTGCTGGGCATCGGTATACCAGCGGGGCACACCATGACGCTCGGCATACGAGCGGGCCTTGGCTTCCGTGCGGCTCATCACAGCCACGACGCTCGACCCTTCGACCTCGCCGAAGGCCGGCCCGCTTTTCAGCTCGCAGACCTCACCACAACCTATAAATCCCCATTTCAGTATCTTCATGTTTGCAAAATTTGTGCAAAGGTAGAAAATAAATATGAATAATGAATGATGAATTATGAATTATTTAGTATCTTTGCACCCAAATTAAGTATTACATGGACAAGAACACTGAACTCACACTGCGTCGTAACCGTAGCATCCAGGCTGTCATCAGGGACGGCTTTCGGCTCTACGGGCAGTACTTCTCGCGCCTGCTGCGCTCGTCGTGGATACAGGCCATTATCTATGCCTTGGTGACTGGACTGTCGATGGCTTACTTCTTCACATACCTCCTGCCACCTCTGATGTCAGACTATCACATATCCTCGAAACTGCTCATCTGGCTAGGTACCGTCGTTGCCTTCCTCATTGCAGCCATTCTGTTTGCTTTTGCAGGAGGAGTAGCACCTTTGCACGATCATTCGCTGACCGACAATATCAGGCGACCGCAACACTGGTGGGGACGATGGCCCTGGAAGCTCACCTTCAAGGGGCTGAGCAAGTTGCCACGCATGCTATGGAAGGCGGTACGAAGCCACCAGTTGGGAACACTCATCGTGGTCAGCCTGATCATGCTGCTACTGGTGGTCATTGTCATGTTGCTGCTGATGATGCCCGCCGTGATCATGGGCATCGCCAACGTAGAGGCTGCTGCAGGATGGGCTGCAGGCGACGAAGTGGATATGCCCGACAACCTGTTTATGCTCAACTTCGCCATATTCAGCGTCTGCGGGTTCCTCCAGGCTTACATACACCTCACTACCCTATTTCCGCTCTATTACATCTGGGGAAATGTGCTAATGAAGAATAAGAAATGATGAAACAGAAACTTCTTTTTATCGACCGCGACGGCACGCTGGTAGAAGAACCCCACGACGAACAAGTGGACGCCCTGGAGAAGATTCGCTTCAAGCCCGGCGTGTTCAAATGGCTGGGACTGATAACCGAACGTACTGATTACAAGCTCGTGATGGTGAGTAATCAGGACGGACTGGGAACTTCATCCTTCCCTGAGGACACCTTCTGGCCTGCTCAAAACTTCATACTTCAGGCGCTGGAAGGTGAAGGCATTCGCTTCGACGACATTCTCATCGACCCCCACTTCCCCGAGGACAATGCTCCCACTCGCAAGCCTGAAACGGGAATGGTGAAGAAGTATATGGACGATGTCGAGCACTATGACATCGAAGGCAGCTACGTCATCGGCGACAGAGAGACCGACCTGCAGCTGGCACACAACATCGGCTGCCGGGCCATCATACTCGATGAACACACAGGATGGCAGCAAGCCGCCGAAATCATCATCGACGGAGAGCGACGGGCATCCGTACGCCGCACGACCAAGGAAACCGACATTGACATCAGCCTCCTGCTGGACGGACAAGGAACTTGCCACATCAGTACAGGTCTGGGATTCTTCGACCACATGCTGGAGCAAATCGGACGTCACGGAGGTATTGACTTGGACATACAGGCAAAAGGTGACTTGCACGTAGACGAGCATCACACCATCGAAGACACTGCCCTCGCACTAGGCGAATGCCTTCGTCAGGCGCTGGGGTCGAAGCGCGGACTGGAACGCTATGGTTTCTCATTGCCAATGGACGACTGTCAGGCTCATGTCTGCCTCGACTTTGGAGGACGGCCCTGGCTGCAGTGGAATGTGGAATTTCGTCGTGAATACGTAGGCGACGTTCCTACGGAAATGTTCTTCCATTTCTTCAAGAGTCTTAGCGATGCTGCACAGATGAACCTTTACATCCATGCCGAGGGGCAGAACGAGCATCACAAGGCGGAAGCCATCTTCAAGGCACTGGCACGCAGCTTACGTCAGGCCATCCGTCGTGATGTCTACAGCTATCATCTGCCTTCTACAAAAGGAGTGCTTTAACTCAGAACAAGCAGCCCACTTGATAGACGACTGCCGACACTATCCAAGCAAGTACTGTGGTATAGACGGCAGCCACGATTGCCCAACGCCATGAGCCAGTCTCGTTCTTGATAGCGGCAATAGTGGCGATGCAGGGGAAATAGAGCAGCACAAAGAGAAGGTAGCAATAGGCGATGAGGGGTGTGATATTCTCCAGACCACCCAGCACTCCTATGGTGGAGGCAACGATTTCCTTGGCTCCCACGCCAGCTATCAAGCTGACATCGAGTTTCCAGTCGAAGCCCTGCAGTGTGAACAGCGGTTCAAGGCCTCGTCCCATGATTCCAATGAAGCTCTCCTCCATCGAAGGTGCCACGCCCATCGTTCCGAAATAGCCCAGCGCCCACACGATGACTGAGGCCACAAGGATGATTCCACCCATCTTCTTCAAGTACTCCTTTCCTTTTTCCCAAGTATGTCGGGCAGTAGCCTTCGCAGTAGGCCAGCGGTAAGGAGGAAGCTCCATCACGAATGGCGTGTCTTCGCCCTTGATGACAAACTTCGACAAGACCTTGCTCACGATGACCGACATGGCGATGCCTACTACATAAAGCGAAATCATCACCCACGAGCGATAGCTGGCTGCAAAGAATGTGCCTGTGACCATAATATAAATAGGCAGACGGGCAGAGCACGACATAAAGGGCAGCACCAGCATGGTGATGAGACGGGAACGACGGCTCTCGACTGTGCGTGTAGCCATAACTGCCGGCACGTTGCAGCCGAAGCCCATGATCAGCGGGATGAACGACTTGCCATGCAGCCCCATCTTGTGCATCAGGCGATCCATGATGAATGCTGCACGGGCCATATAGCCCGAGTCCTCCATAATAGATATGAACAGGTACAATATTAATATCTGTGGCAGGAACACAATGACGGCCCCCACTCCACCTACCACGCCATCGACCAGCATCGAGCGCAAAGGTCCCTCAGGCAAGGTGCTGCCCAACCAGTCGCCCAGCCATCCCACACCGGCATCAATCCAGTCCATAGGATACTGGCCAAGGGCAAACGTCGTCTGGAACATAACGAAGAGAATGAGGAAGAAGATGGGGAAGCCCAGGAACTTATTTGACAACACATTGTCAATAAGATGGGTCATGCGATACGTGTCTTCCTTCGTTCCCGTCTGATAGCCGGCCTCTGTCAGTGCACCATTGATGAAGCCATACTTCGCATCCATGATGGCTGTCTCGGTATCTGTCTGCGTCTCCTCCTGCACGCGGGCGGCAGCTTTCTCACGGGCCTCACGGATGGAAGGCGTCAGCAGATGCTCCACGGCCTTGTCGTTCTCCAGCATCTTGATGGCAAGATAGCGGGTGGAGAGTCCCCGATGAACGTTATCAGAGGTTTTGAGAAAGCGCTGGATACCACGAATGCCGTTTTCTATCTCATGACCATAGTTGATGTGGAGGTGACGGGCATGACGGCTGCGGCCTTCATATACCTGGATGACGGCACGGAACAGATCCTTCACGCCCGCCCCGCTCTTGAACGACGTGGGTATCATCGGCATACCGAAGAGTGTGGAGAGCGTATGCAGATCGACATGATCGCCACGACGCTCAAACTCGTCGTACATATTCAATGCGCCCACTACCCGGAGGTCCATGTCGACCAGCTGTGTCGTCAGATAGAGATTACGCTCAAGGTTGCTCGAGTCAATGACGTTGATGACCACGTCGGGCATCTGTTCCTCCAAGTGCTTCCTGACATAAAGTTCTTCGGGCGAATAGCACGAAAGGGAATACGTGCCAGGCAGGTCGATAAGATTGAACTCATAGCCGAACATGGAAGCATGGGCCTCGGAGGCATCGACAGTGACACCGCTGTAGTTTCCTACACGCCCGTGGGCACCGCTTGCGAAGTTGAACAACGATGTCTTGCCACAGTTGGGATTGCCGACCAGCGCCACATTGATGGTACGATGCTTACGTAAGGCGGCATGTTGCATATAGTCGTCCTGGTGAAGGGAAAGGTCAAGGGTCAGGGGTTCTGATCCATGTGACACAGACAAAACCTCGTCGGCAGCACTCTTGGCAACGACCTCAATCATCTCCGCCTCCTGGCGCCGCAGGCTCACCTCATAGCCCATCACCTTATATTTCACGGGATCCTGCAACGGAGCATTCAGCAGCACATCGACAGTCTTTCCCTTCACAAAGCCCATCTCTACGATGCGCTTGCGAAAGCCTCCGTGACCTTGCACCTTCACGATGACTCCTTGTTCACCTGTATTAAGTTCAGATAGTTTCATAGCCCTTGCTCTTCTCGAAAATTATGCAAAGGTAAGCATTTTAGCTGACATAACATTCAAAAAGCCACCAATAATGCTCATAATACCCAAAAATAGGTAGCGGCTACAGGCCCCGGGCCTTCCAGATACGCTCCTTGGCTGCATTTATCTCCTGGAACTTCTTCTCTGCAGCCAGACGCACATCGTCGCCCAGCTTGGCAACACGGTCAGGATGATGCTCCAGAGCCAGCCGCCTGTAAGCCTTCTTCAGCTCGTCGTCAGTGGCATCAGGACTCACGCCAAGGACTTTGTAGGCATCCTCAAGGCTATCACCCTTCAGATGAAGCATGGAGTCGACTTCACTGGCCTGCATCTGCATCCACTGGGCCAGCTCTTTCAAGGCTGCAATCTCACTGTTGTCCACTCGCCCGTCGGCCTGCGCTATCATCACAAGGAAGTTGAGCAACTGCAGACGTCCGCTGTAATCCAGGAAGCGGGCTGCCTCCTCGCAACTCTGGCGGATGGTGCGCCGGAAGGCAGCCTTGCCTTGACGTTTCTCCTCATCGAAAAGTTTCAGCAGTACATCATTGCCCTGCTGCTCTGCCACAGCACCGAAGTTCTGGTTGAGGAACTTACGCACAAATTCCATCTCTGAATGCATGACTCGCCCATCGGCCTTAATGACATAGGCAGCCATCACCAGCATGCTCAGCAGGAAACTATTGCGGTCGCCCTGCTGCTGGTTGTGCTCTGTACGCTCATAGGTAGCTTCATCGAACGTCGACGATGAAGAAGCGCCATTGCTACCAGAAACCGACTCAAGAAACGATCCAAGCAGGAATCCCAGGATACCTCCCAGAGGTCCCAGCACAATCCAGCCCAGGTAGCCGGCTATCCACTTGCCCAGTCCCATATCAGCCTATCGCATTCATCAGGAAGTCGACGGCTCCATTCACGCCAAACTGCCTCACGTTAATCGTCACGTCATAGTTGCGGGCATCCTGCCAGTCACTACCCGTGAAGGTCTTTGTATACAGTTCGCGAGAATAGTCGTTGTCAACAACCATCGCTGCTGCATCCTGATCAGAAATGTCATACTTTTCTGAAATGCGACGCCTGCGGCAAATATCATCAGCATGGATGAAGATCTTCAGGGCATTGGGATGATCGCGGAAGATATGGAAGCCACAACGGCCAATCAAGACACAGGATTCCTCAGAGGCAATCTTACGGATGGCTTCTGCCTGTGCCTCAAACAGACGACGAGAGGTCTGGTCGTGCTCCTGGCCGTTATACTCTATCCCAGCCATATACTGGCGATAAAAACTGGTGAAATCGTCACGCCACAACGGATTGCGGGCCTCGATCTTCTCCACGGCATCTTCGACGGCACAGAATCGGCTGGCTACCTCATTCAAAATCTGCTTGTCGAGCAACTTGACACCCAGACGACGGGCTAACTCGGCACCAATCTCATGTCCGCCAGTTCCGAACTGACGGCTAATGGTAATAACGAATTTTTCCTCCTTATTCATAATAATAAGATTTTTAGGTGTTCAACATTTGTCACTGCAAAGATAGTAAATAAATTACAATCTTGCAACTTTTCGGACCAAAAGTTTCACAATCCCGACAATTTTTGTTAACTTTGCACCGTCTTTTTTAAACGACACGCATACACGAACCTCTAATAAAGGTCAATAAAAAGAATAGAAACAGATGAAGACGAGACTTTTACTATCCCTGCTAGTCATGACGGCACTCCCCCTCCACGCCCAACGACAGTGGACGCTTGATGACTGCATCAACTATGCCATGCAGCACAACATCACGCTGCAAAAGGCACGCCTGTCACAGCAGTCTGCTGCCGAAGATGTGAAGGCGCAGCAAGGTGCCCTGCTGCCCACCGTCAACGGGTCGACAAACCAGAGCATCGGCTACCGTCCGTGGCAGGACAGCGGCATCACCACCGTCACCAATGGGCAGGTGAACACCAAAGTAGACAAGACCTACTATAATGGCAGCTATAACTTGAATGCTTCCTGGACTGTGTGGAACGGCAACCGCAACCACAACAACCTACGTCTGAGCAAGCTGTCAGAACAGCAGGCCGAGCTGAATGTTGCCCAGCAGACAAACAGCATCGAGGAGCGTATCTGCCAGCTCTTCGTGCAATGCCTCTACCTCAATGAAGCCATCAACGTCAGCCGTGCCACTCTGGAGACAAGCGCCAAGAATGAAGAACGAGGCAAGGAGATGGTCGAAGTGGGAATGATGTCGAAGGCCGACCTCGCCCAGCTCACCTCACAGCGAGCCACCGACGAGTATAACATCGTCGAGGCTGAGAGCCAGCTTGCCAGCTACAAACTGCAGCTACGCCAACTGTTGGAGCTGAAAGCCGACGAGCCGTTCGACATCGCCATCCCCGCCACTACCGACGACCAGGCTCTTGCTGACATCCCTGCCCTGCAGACCGTATATGAAGGAGCCCTCATCAACCGTCCTGAGATAGAAAACTCAAAACTGGCCATCGAAAGCAGCAACATCAACCTATCCATTGCCAAGGCCGGATGGCTGCCGACAGTCAACCTTACCAGTGGCGTCTCCACAAGCACTAACTCTCTCTCGAACAACGGTTGGGGCAATCAGATTAAGACCAATGTCAACATGTCAGGCGGACTGTCCGTAAACATTCCCATCTTCGACGGAAAGCAGACCAAGACCAACGTCAGCAAGGCACGCATACAGCAGCAGCAGGCACTGCTCGACCTGCAGGATCAGCAGAAGCAACTCTACCAGACGATAGAAGGATTCTGGCTCGATGCCACCACCAACCAGCAGCGTTTCCGTGCGGCCACAGCCTCTGTCAGCAGTGCGACCAGCAGTTTCGAACTCCTTCAAGAGCAGTTTAACGTCGGTCTGAAGAACATCGTCGAACTGATGAACGGCAAGAATAGCCTTCTCCAGGCTCAGCAGAACCAGCTGCAGGCCAAATACCTCACCCTGCTCAACATGCAGCTGCTGCGCTTCTATGCTAACCACACACATTAACCCCACTAAAACCCATCCCACAACAATATGAAGAAAAAAATCATCATCGCCGCCGTGTTCGTTGCTGCCGCCATCGTAGCCTTCTTCCTCCTTACCGGCGGCTCAAAGAAACAGACCGTGGAATTCGAGAAGGCTGTAGCCGAGAAGACCACCATCCAGAACAGCATCACCGCCACCGGCACCATCGAGCCTGTGACCTCAGTCACCGTAGGTACTCAAGTCAGCGGTATCGTCAGCCATCTCTATGTCGACTACAACTCTGTCGTGAAGAAAGGACAGGTCATTGCCGAGCTGGACAGGACCAACCTCACCAGCGAGCTCAACACTGCACGTGCCAACCTTGCCTCAGCCCAGAGCACGATGAACTTCGAGCTGGCTAATTACAACCGATACAAGACGCTCTATGAGAAAGGCCTCGTCAGCGCCAATGACTTTGAGACGGCTAAGCTGAGCTATCTGAAGGCAAAGGAGCAGGTGACCACATCGCAAGAGACAGTACGCAGAGCACAGACCAACCTGGGCTACGCCACCATCACCTCGCCCATCGATGGCGTGGTGCTCTCGAAAAGTGTAGAGGAAGGACAAACCGTGGCTGCCTCATTCAATACCCCCGAGCTCTTCACCATCGCTCAGGACCTCACCGACATGCGTGTCATTGCTGATATCGACGAGGCAGACATAGGAGGAGTAAAGGACGGGCAGCGCGTGATGTTCACCGTTGACGCTTTCCCCGATGACCGCTTTGAGGGACACGTCACTCAGGTGCGCCAGCAGGCAACCACCGAGAGCAACGTGGTCACCTACGAGGTAGTCATATCGGCTCCCAACAACGACCTGAAGCTCAAGCCCGGCCTGACTGCTAACGTCACCATCTTCACACTGGAGAAGAACGATGTGCTTGCCGTACAGAACAAGGCCCTGCGCTTCATGCCCATCGATGCCATCCTCTCTGAAGGGCAGACCATCGAGGACTGCGAATCTCCTCAGAAAGTGTGGACGCTTGAGGGCACTGTGTTCAAGGCGCATCCCGTGCAGACAGGAATCACCAACGGAATGCTGACTGAGATTTTGGGTGGCATCGAGCCTGGCACCGAAGTTCTCACCGGTTTCACCATCATCGGAGGTGACGAACCTCAAGGAAACGAGCAGGCACAGAATCCCTTCATGCCCAGACCCAGGAGAGGCAACAACGCCAGAGGCGGTCAGGGTGGCGCAGCAGGTGGCGGCCAGGGCGGCGCTCAGGGCGGCAACAACAATACGAACCAACAACGAGCTCCCAGATGATGAACGAGAAACAGCCAGTCATCGAACTGCAGAACGTCAAGCGCTACTTCCAGGTGGGCAGCGAGACGGTGAAAGCCCTGCGCGGGGTCTCCTTCAAGATCTATGAAGGCGAGTTCGTCACCATCCAGGGCTCCAGCGGCTCAGGCAAGTCGACGCTGCTCAACCAACTGGGATGCCTCGATACGCCCACCAGCGGCGAGTATTACCTCGACGGTATCTCGGTCCGCACCATGTCGAAGACGCAAAGGGCCCATCTGCGCAATCGCAAGATCGGGTTCGTATTCCAGAACTACAACCTCCTGCCCAAGACGACGGCCGTGGAAAACGTAGAGCTGCCACTCATGTACAATACGCAGTACTCTGCACGTGAGCGGCGCGAGAAAGCCATACGTGCCTTGCAGGCCGTAGGACTGGGCGACCGTCTGGAGCACAAGTCCAACCAAATGTCGGGCGGACAGATGCAGCGAGTGGCCATAGCACGTGCACTCGTCAACGATCCTGCCGTGCTTCTGGCCGATGAGGCCACAGGTAACCTCGACACGCGCACCTCTTTCGAGATGCTCGTACTGTTCCAGGAACTGCACCGCCAAGGTCACACCATCATCTTCGTCACCCACAACCCTGAGATTGCCGAGTACTCCTCTCGCAACATTTTCCTCCGTGACGGCAAGATACGCGAAGACACCCTCAACCTCGACATCAAGTCAGCAGCCGAGGCACTTGCACAACTGCCAATACCGAAGGACGACTAAAGACTCATCATATGAACATACTCAATCTCTTCAAAGTCAGCCTTCGGGCTATAGCCAGCAATAAGATGCGGTCGTTCCTCTCCATGCTGGGCATCATCATCGGCGTGGCAGCAGTCATCATCATGATGGCCATCGGACAAGGATCGAAGGAGAGCATACGCGCCGAGCTGTCGACCATGGGCACCAACCTCCTCACCATCCGTCCAGGAGCAGACATGCGTGGCGGCGTACGCCAGGATCCTTCCGCCATGCAAACCCTGAAGATGGCCGACTACGAGCGCATCGTCCGTGAAAAGAAGTTTGTCACGAAGGTGTCGCCCGAGGTCACTGCCAGCGGACAAGCCATTTATGGCAACAACAATACCACGACATCGATGTATGGTGAGTCCATCGACTACCTCGACATCCGGCAGTGGGTCATCGAGGAAGGCGAATTCTTCACCGAGGAGGACATCCACAAGGCTGCAAAGGTCTGCGTCATCGGTGCCACCGTTGTCAAGGAGCTCTTCGGCACCACCGATCCCATAGGTAAGACCATCCGTTTCAAGTCGATTCCAATGCGCGTAATCGGTGTGCTCAAGTCCAAGGGCTACAACAACTGGGGCATGGACCAGGACAATGTCATGATCTCCCCCTACACCACTGTTATGAAGCGCATTGCCGCCCAGACATGGTTTTCCAGCATCATCTGTTCCGCCATTACTGAGGAAATGAGCGATGCCGCCATTGAGGAGCTCACACAGATGCTCCGCGACAACCACAAGCTCAGGGGCGAGGCTGTCGACGACTTCACCATCCGCTCACAGGCCGAGATGATGGAGACAATGTCCACTACGATGGACACCGTTACCATCATCCTCGTCGTAGCTGCAGCTTTCTCGCTCCTTGTCGCCGGCATCGGCATCATGAACATCATGCTGGTCAGTGTAACCGAGCGCACAAAAGAGATCGGTCTCCGTATGGCCGTAGGAGCCACCGGGCCCGTCATCTCACTGCAGTTCCTCATTGAGTCGATACTCATATCCCTCACCGGCGGACTGCTAGGCATCCTTGTGGGCTGTTCGGCCAGCGAATGGGCAGTGCCAGCATTCGGCATGCCCAGCAGTGTGCCTGCATGGAGCATCTATGTCAGTTTCCTCGTATGTGTATGCATCGGTGTCATCTTCGGATACATACCCGCCCAGAAAGCAGCCAACATGGATCCCATCGAGGCCATCCGTCACGAGTAAGTCTCTCTGCAGAGGCAGCCTCCGCGGCGCATCTTCACACCTTGTTCTCGATATCGCGGCCCTCGACCTCTTCAAGGAAATCCTCGCGCATGACCAGCAGGAGGTCGCGAGTGTATTCCTGGAGGAGACCTTTGTAGTAGGTCACGTCCTTGTGGTTCGACTGCGTGATGCGCTCCCACAGGGTGCGGCGGGTAGCAGCACGATGGGCGTTGGCGACGGCCTCGCGGTCGTCGTCAGTCATCCGTTCGCGCAACTCCTGTTCCTCCAGAACCAAAGGTGTTCCACGCAATGGCTCGGGCGCCACCTGCGGCCACAACTCTACGAGGTAGGCACGGTATTCGGCCTCTATCTTCAGCGGCAGGTCTTGGGTATATTCACCAATGGTCTCAGGACGCTCGTTGGCGGCTTCGTGTACCAGATTGCCAAAATACTTGCTGAGTAGCTCCTGCTCCTTTTGTTCGCAGCGTTGACGAGGGGATAAGTTTTCTTGCATTGTTCTATTTGTTATGGGAATGATGGCCATACTGATATCGACGGCCATTCTTATTGAATTACGACTTTGCGCCCATTCTTGATGTAGATGCCCCGTGCCGTGGGCTGGCCATTGAGGCTGCGCCCATCGAGAGAGTACCACCCAGGCTGTGAAGGATGGGACGTGAGGGAAGCCTCTGTCTCTGGAATGGCGGAAGGCTCATCAATGGTGTCATCGATGACAACGGAGAATGCCGGTCTGGACTCACTCACCCAGTTGCAATAGACATAGGCCTTGAATGGCGGGAGCCTCTCGCCTGTGAAGCCGAAGAATCCCACGTCGCCACTCTTGTTTCTGGAGAGTGCCAGCACGCTGAACTCGTTCTGTATGCCCATCTGGTTGACGGGCGTGCCATATACCGGTTCGTTACCTATCATCGTCTGTCCGATGTTGGTACCCATGAGTTTGTTGCGCGAGTCAGGCACGTTGTCAGCAGACGTCATGCCGGGTTCGGGAGTGAGGATATAGGTGCCGGGCGTCTCGCTGTAGACGACGACGGGCACGGTATGGTGCAACTTGTTGGGGGTACGCTTGAGCGTGATTTGCCTGGTTTCTGGTGTGACAGCATCTTCCATGATGTAGGCCTTGACATTGCTGGGCAGCTTCGTGCAGAAGCCGATGTACATGGTGCCCCACTGTGCGCTGGAGATGGTGAGGGGGAAGTAGCGGTGGAGCTTGCCGGCACTGGCATAGGGCTGCCAATAGTCTTTGGCTAAATACTCCTTCATGAGGATGCCTTCGTCATTGCCGCCCGTGGCATACTGGGCTAGTTTCCATTGCACGCCGTCGAAGGTGCCGTCGTTGATGTAGATGTCCATCAGCTGGCCGTTGTCGTCGTAGTCGTAATGGACGATGGCCTCATCGTCTAACTGTACGGCGCTGCCCTCGGGTTTGGGGTAGTCGATGTATATCGTATTGAGTTGGGGTATTTTGTAGAAGGCATGTGAGGCGATGTTATGGAACGG
This sequence comes from uncultured Prevotellaceae bacterium, assembly GCA_900318685.1. GTDB lineage: Bacteria > Bacteroidota > Bacteroidia > Bacteroidales > Bacteroidaceae > Prevotella. The sequence continues at coordinate 67,326 of ONLL01000001.1, forward strand.
TCCGTGCAGGGTGATGCTCTCTTCGCCACGGGCTGGCGGGTAGGCCTTCAGATACAGGTCGGCATCGGTGGTGAAGAGGGCATGGTCGCGCACCTCGAAGAAGGTGTTTCTCGGCTCCACGTAGATGTCCTTGATGCTGGAGCCGTCGAGCACTCCGGGTTCGATGGCCTCGGTGGTGGTGGGGATGGTCACGGACTCCAGGCTGGTGCAGCCGCTGAACACTCCGGGGCCTATGGCTTTTAGCTGCCGGGGCAGCTCCACCTCCGTCAGGTCACTGAGACCGGAGAGCAGGTCGCTCTTCAAAACCGTGATGCCTGTGAAGAAGCGCAACTCAGGGAAGGCTGTCACATGGTTCGCCTTGGCTGCGGTATTGAATGCCTTTATTATTTCAGTATCGCTGTCAGAATCCAGGTAATCTGACTTCAACGTCACGGCATTGCGCAACGTCACCACGTCGGTGTCTACATTCTTTCCTAATGCCGAAAGCCATGCCTTCTTGCAGTTCACATCCTTGAAGTCGATGCCGACGATGGCTTCATGATCCAAGACGACATCGAGATGCATGACGCGGAGCGCCTTGGTGCACTGGCTATTGGATTCGTTGGTACGTACAGAGATATAGTCTTCGCCATAGCTCATGGGCGACGCAGCGCCACACTCGTTGATGACATCGACGTAGGTATCGCCATGGGCTGCCATCCAGGTGACATTGTCTGTGGGGAACTCGAAGATCTTCGTCACGTGGCCTGCCCTGTCACCGTCGGCGAAGAGCACCGGCATGGAGAGGATGTCGCCGTAGGGTGTCTTGGCAAACTGCTTGAGCATGGGGTAGCGGCCCTTCTCGTGCTGCCACACGCTGTTGCCGGCAAAGATGTCGCCACCTATCATCTCGGCAGTGGTATGCTCACCTCTGTCTTGTGTCGTCTGGAATTCCGCTGTCATCTGCTGCTTGTCGAAATACCAGGTGGTGATATCCGATTCGGAATTGTTCGAAGAAGAAGCTATGCCTCGGCGGGTATAAAAGTTCTCGACCTTGCCCGTAAAGACACAGCGATTGATCTTCTTTATGCCAGAGCCAGCGATGCCGCTGCCGGTGCTCCCTGTCGGTGACGTGGGATTATTCATATGCAGTCCGTATTCCACGTGTACACAGGCGAAGCAGTCCTCGACGATGCCGCAATCAATATATATATTCTTACCCCTAAGTGATGATGTATATGCATCGATATCAGTGGCATGACCAACAACACCGGCACAATAATTCTTGTTGTCGACAATGCCGTGGAATATACACCGTTCTGCCTTCGCTTCACCCGTCATCAAGCCACATAGGAGGCCGCTACGTACGGCGTCAGAGGAAGAAGGATTAATTGAAAGGTAGCTGTCGACAATGCCCATGTCGTGGACATATCCACTGAGAATGCTGAACAGACCGGAAACATTTTCTTTATGAGTAAATGTCAGGTCACCTTGCTTCCTGCTGAATGTTGCATTTGTGATATAGCTCGTGATATAGGCGCCGTAGATGCTATAGCCGCTGCCGTCGAGATTGGCGTGCCACTCCACGGGTGTCCACACCTTGGCTCCGCTCTTCGCCGTCTCGTCCGCCTGCAAGAGGCTGGTATTGAGGAAGATGTCGTTGGTCAGGCGATAGTACATGTCGCTACGGTTGTACACCTCTTTGTTGTTAGCGACGCGCAGGAGCTGGGTAGCATTCTGAATGAGGTAGGGGTCGTTGATGGCGCCGTTGCCACCGGGGAAGTCGGAGGGTTCATTGTCGTTCCAGGGTATGCCGTAGGTGACGACGAGGTGCACCTTGCGTTCCAGGCTCTTCTTGGTTTCCTCATTATAGTATGTGACGACGACGTCGGCCTCTCCCGGGTCCAGGGGTGTGATGGTCTTCACTGCCGACTCGGCATCCTCCTCGAGTTTGAGGAACGTATTGCAGGCGGCGCCATTGGGTGCTTTCACCAAGTCGAACATGCCCAGTGCCCTCTTCGTGGAACGGTTGTAGGCGACGGGTATCAGCTCGGAGACGGTGGTCACCTGCCAGGCGCAGAAGTAGGAGTGCAGCGGGTCTTTCACATAGAAGGGTATGGCTGCCAGCATGATGTTGTCCTCGTAGCACATCTTTCTACGTAATTTGTCTTCAGCCGCTGTCCTGGCATCGATGGGCGCCATCAGGAGACTTTTGTACGGATCTTCGTCGCTGGCCAGCTCCTTCGACTTCTTGTTTGTAATCTCTGCCTCGGTAAATCCGTCGACATTTCTTACCGCCGGCAGGTTGCAGAGGAAGCGGTCGTAGACGACGTCATTGATAGTATGATCATTCTTTATCGTCTGCGAAACATCAGAGGGCATGTATCCGACGACGGCTCCACCATTTTGCGTATTACCAAAGATGGTGCCTGCATAGGTGCTGGAAGTGAGGTAACATGTACCTGCACGTACGCTGCCTACCAAGCCTCCGGTATTGGCACCGTTGGTGGTGTACAGGTATGCCGATGAAAAGGAATTCAGGAAATTGGTATAGGTGCCCGATTCGACCTTTCCTACCAGTCCGCCAATGTCGCCAGATTGGCCTGTGATGGACATAGTGGACACACAGCTATTTGCCTCAATGGAACCACTGTTGATACCCACCAGTCCGCCACAGGAGTTGGAGCCACTGCTCGTGATAGTGCCGGAAGAGGAACAATAGTTGAGGTATATCAACTTAGTGTCGGCTTCTACTTTTCCGATGATGCCTCCTACGTGGCTATTACTGCCACAGGAGATGTCAATATTGGAATGACAATCATAAAAATCAAGTTTATTACCATCTGATGAGGAAGTGATAGAGCCAATGATGCCGCCACCTATCACGTTTTGTCTATTGGCAATCAGTTTCGTATTGATGACTTTATTGGTATTTAGCGTCTTTCCCAAAACAGTATATTCACCTTTTCCAATCACTCCGCCCATATACAACGTAGAGCTGCCCGTCAGCTCACATTTGGAATCTTCAACAGTACAGTCGTATACTTCACTCATATGTGTGTGACCTGCTATAAAACCGGCATACTCTGTCGTACTGCCGCTGATATTGGCTCCCTTGATGGTCAAATTTTGCACAATGCAATATTTTGAATAACCGAAAAGGCCCGCCTTTACTTGATTATTCACAGTCATTCCGCTGATGGTATGGCCCTGAGCTTTAAACTTCAAACGATTAAAAATATCTCGTCCCTCATAGTTGATAGGAATCCAGTAGTGACCACTCAAGTCAATGTCGGCATCCAAAAAGGACTCTACAGTCAGAGTTCTATACTTGTTTAATACATTGTTTTCGTAGGCCAAGCGTGCCAGTTGGGCGGCATTTTCAATATGAATGATGACAGTCTCTCCGTTAACTTCTTCACTCTTGTACTCCGACGCATAGTTACCTGCATCCGTCCAGTTGCCTGACGGCTGAGCCCATGCTGCAGTGATTGTCAGCAGCAGGGAGGCTATGATAGACAATACTCGTTTCATGATACTTGACTTTTTTAATAGTTGAACTTGAATACATCCTTGCCCGTGCTGAGCATATAGACACCGTGCTGGCTGAGGGGCACAAACAGGGTGCTGCTCGTGCTGACGGTGGTAAAGCGCAGTATGCCGTCAGCCTCGAAGATGCGGATGCGGTATTTGTTGTTGTCGTCGCTGACGGGCAGTCCGCTAATGCGCACGCCGCCGTCCTCAGGGGTGACCTTGACGTCAAGGGCGTTCTTGTTTTCTTCGAAACGCACGGGGTTGATGTCGGTGGGGTCGTTGCTGGGTTGGAGATAGACCAGATGGATGTTTTCCACAAAGTGGCGGTTCTCCACAGCGGGGTCCTCTTCGGGGTCAGTGACTGACTCGTCGATGACGTGGCACAGCATATAGGCTGATGTTGTCTCGATGATGCCAGGAATGGTCACCTTGGCGTAAGCCTTGCGCTGGCCGCCGATGATCTCGAAATCGGATGCGCGCACCACCGTCACGGCATCGTCGGAAATGGGGGCGCATCGCTCAGGCCTGGGATAGAGGCCCACACGTACTACACAATCGGAGCGCAGTCCTCTGGGTGAGCGGTCTGTGAGTTCCACAGCGAAGGTGTTGCTTCCTCCCTCGATGTCCTGTCCGAGTATGCGCAGTTGTATGTCCTCCAGCAACGCCCGAGTCTTGTTTACGTTCGAGGTTTGTGTCTCTAAGCTCCTGTTGCGGTGCATGGCGTGGTACCTGGCTCGGAAGACGTTCTGATAATCCACCTTGACGGATGTCTCCAGATAGCCGGTGAAGTTTTCGTCGATAGGGTATTCGATGTCGAAGTCACGTTGGCTGAGGGGCTGCACCCATGAACTCTCGATGTTGAACGTCTGTCCGTTGATGGTTGGCGTGACGTTGCTGATTGGCGACGTACCGGTATTGTAGACAGTGACGGTGACGGGCAGTGTGCTGCTGCCCAGTAGTGCCTGATTCTTGACGTTGACATCGAAGAGGAATCCGTTGCTGAAGTAGCGTTCGTTCTCCATGACGACAGCAGCACCGTCCTCCAGACTGCTCAGGGAATAGACCACCTTCATGTGCTGGTCGTCGAGGAATCCGTCGAAGTCGTTCATAAGCATGCCCTCTTTCTCGGCTCCCATCGTCAGTGGTGCGGTGATACAGAAGGACGGCTGTAGTGAGATGCGCGAAGCGTTCAGTATCATGCGTGCCTCGCCGCTGGTCTGGGCGGTGGCATTGTCACCATGTACAGTATTGCTCATCTCAGCCCATAGGATGGCGAAGTCGTCGAGGTTGGCTGCCTCGCGGTCGCATATAATCTTAACGAGATTAGGTGAGCAGAAGTTGGCGCCGAGGTCATTGCCTCCTGTGCCATTGGCGTAGCCGTCCATGGCAAGCGTCTTCACAAAGATGTCCGTCAGCGTGTCGTTCTTCTCGTAGAGCATGGCGACGACGGCATTGTCGCCGACGCGGTTCATGAAGAAGCGCATGGGGTGCAGTCGCTCCTCAACATAGGTAGGTTCCATGGTGTTGAAGGGGATTGATGCGAATGTGAACTGGTTGCAGCGTTTCTCGTCGTCGTAGAAGTTGCGTGTCATATTCATGCCTACGAGTACGGTGTCGTTGCGCATGACGAGGTCGTACTGCTTGGCGACGTTTATCTCGTTGAGTTCGAAGAGCTTGATGGGTTTACTCCACTCGCCATGGTCAAAGACCGACAGCATGAGGTGTCCGTTCATGGCCGACGTGTAGCCTGCATCAAATATCACGTCGGTAGTATCATTGGCTTCTGAGGATTCTGAGGTCTCTGAGGCTAATGGGGCAGCTGAGGCCTTGTGTTTGGCGAACATTTTTCGTGCCTGGCTGCTGATGGGCAGGATGTGTCCCTGCTGCCAGATGCAGGCGACGCGTCCGTCTTCCTGCTGTGTGACCACGGGCTTGCTGTTAACGACGTCGCCAGTGGCGGCACACACCACATAGCGGTGCCAGTCCATGTCGGGGGCATTGACGTCGTTGTCGCGTACGTGAGCCACGATGCTCTGCTCACGTGCCAGCCCTTCGCCATTGGTGTCGGCATTGATCTCGTCGGCTGTGATGGGGCGTGTCATCTCCTCATAGACCACAACCTCGTGTGTGGTGTTCTTCGAGCGCATGTGATTCGCGGCCCTCACCCCTTCCTTTGAGAGTCGTTGCACAGTGTTCGTCTTAGTGTCCAGCAGGGCGATATGTGCGCTGTTGAGATCGTCGTCCGTACCTGGTGCGTCATAGACGATGGTGTGCTCGTCGAGGAAGTGCGGGTTGGCCGTACTGGCTACGTCAGAGACAATCTCCTTTCCATAGACGACACTCTCTGCACCCGTCTGCTCATCGCTGTCAGCCGTCGTGTTCCAAGGCGAGACGGGATTCGCACTCAAGCTCGGATTGTTCCAGAATGTGCTGTATGAAGGCAATTCACGAGATGAATCGATAGCCCACCAAGGATACTTGGGGTGGAAGGGGTTTTTGTTGTTGTTCCTGCTTTCGGGGAACAGTATCCGTTTTCCAACATGTGCCTCTGCTGCAATCTTGGCATTAAGGACAACTCCGCGAGCGTACGCATAGCCCTCAACGCCCACCAGTCCTACGAACTTGCCTCCGTGGTCCGTGTCTTCACCAAATGCTAAGGCATAGCCCAGACCGAGCTTGACACCTGCCCGCACTCCGGCTCCGACGTGAAGCAATGGATTGGGCGGGGTGTGTATCTCAGCATTGATGCCGCCACGAGCTGTCACCATGGCCTGTGCTAACAACACTCCCGTATTGCTGTCCCACCCGTAATCCTTTGCCTGATAGTTCTTATAGCCCAAGGTCAGTTCTACCGCTGCCTCAGCCAAGGCGTTGACGGAGAGCCAAGAGGCATTTTCTTCGAGTTTTTCGCCTATTTTCTTCAGTGCAGGGAACCTCTCGCTCAGCATCTTGGCAGGGTTCTTAATGAAGGCGCCGTAGGCTAACTTGATGAATCCCTGTGCATAAGAGATAGTAAACGCACCCTTGGATTCACCATTCTCGTCCTTAGCTTTTTTCAGACTGCCAATGGAGCCTGCCATTTTGAAGCCGCCAGTTATGCTAAAGCCGGGCACTGGCAGGGAGAAGATATCGTCGAACTCTTCGAACACCCAGGAGTCGAGTTTCTGTTGGTTATCTCCGGCCAAACCGCCAGAAAGGCCCCCAGGCTTATCGACAACCATGTCTCCTTCATTGTTTTGTGTTTTGAACTTGTCCCAATCACGGTACTCCTCAAAGTCCTGACGCATCTGCGACCTCTTGCTGCCGTCGGGGTTTCCATGTTCGTCCTGGAATTTGTTATCCTTCCTGTACTGGATAGTTAACTTGTAGTTCAGGCTTTTTCTTAAAATATCCCAGAAGAATGACGTACTGATAGAGAGTCCCTTGATGGGTGACTCCCACTTAAGATTGACGGGGAGGCCAAAGGAGAATTGGGAATCCATGTCGTAATCACAAGGCTTGTCTGTATTGCCTCCCATCATGCCGCGGAGAAGAGTGGCGGTCCCCTGCTCCGCCTCGTCTTGTTTCGCCTGTCGCTCAAAGAGGAACCGGCTGAAGTAGGGAAGTTTGTCATAGACCTTGTTGCCTGAGACGAGCTTCAGTCGGCACTGTTTGTCGAGGGCCAGGTCGGTGATGTCATAACCGACGTCGTAGTAGTCGCGCTCGAACTTCGAGAAGCTCACTGACGTGGATCCATCCTTAGGATAGATGGTCTGCAACAGTGCATTGTTGTTGTCGACGTCGTAGACCTTCAGCTCGGGGGCGTTGGCCATAGCGCGACGGAGTGCCCGTGCACCGTTCTTGGGCGTGGAGAAGGTGATAAGCACCTCGCCGTACTTATCGATGGGTCTTCCCTTGAAAATCTTTAGCCCGTCCTGACATCCGTCGGCCGAGAAGGGCACTTCGTCAGTAAGGGCGCGTCCGTTGAGGTCATACTCCTCCAGGGTCACCAAGGCGTGCTCCTCACCGCGATACATGACAATTCTCTTCTCGTCGTGCAGGCCCCTGAACAGCTGGCTGCTGATGGCGAAGTCGGCATAGTTGACGTTGCCCATGACGGCCATGACCTCAGCCACGCAGCGCTCCTCGTCAACAATGTTTGTCAGGGGGTCAGTGGCACCACGGTATTTCAGCACCAGCGGGTAGAACGTGTTGCTCCTGGCAGGCGGAAGTATCTCGATGTAGGCGGGATTGCCGTTGGTGAGCACCTTGTGCACCTTGCGACCTTCGTCCCAGCCCTCATACTTCACGGGCGCTCCGCCCAGCACCTCGTTGCCGTTCTCATCCACCTGCACCACATTCATGCGAGCTGAGCGGATATCGTCGCCGTTGGGTTTCTTTAGTTTGACGTATAACGTGTCGAAACGCTCATACAAGCCGGAACCTATCCAGTTGAAGTTCACCAACTCGCGGTTCTCGTGTTTGTCGAGCACGAAGCGTGTAGTCAGCGTCAGGTCAGAATACTTGTTGTAGGGCGTCACACCGGGAATGAGACGTTTCAGGTTCAGGCGAAGTTTCTTCTGACCCTCCTTAGGTGCCGTCGTACTGCCCGACATCAGGAAGATGTCGCCCAGTGTCTTGTCGGGAGAAACATAGAAGCTCTGGAAGTTACGGCTCTTCAGTTCGAGATAGTGCTTCTCCTCCTGCAGGTCGCCATCCTCGTCGGCATAGCTCAGGTCATATTCCAGCGTATAGCTCTCGCCGTCAAGCTGGCGCTTGGAGTCCAGCTGGAAGATGTAGAGCTGCTCGTCGTTCCAGTCGTCGCTGGCATACTTGAAGCGCACCGTGTCGCCCACCTCGCCAATCTTCCACACCTTAAACTCTATGGGCTTATCCTGCAGCGGGATGTTGGAGTAGAAATACTTCGTCACAGTCAACGAGAGTACGGTGCCGTAGCCGTCGGTGGCCTCTACGCCATATTCGCCCGTCTTACCGTCGCCGTTGTTGATACGGAAACAGAGCAGCGAATGGTCGCGCATACGCCAGAACTGCTGCTGGTCGGCACGCGTCTTCATACGGGTGGAAGCAAACATCTGCTTCACCTCGTTCACCTCCACATAGTTGCTGTAGACGTTCTGCGTGCTATGGTCTATCTTGGTCCACTTCAGTCCATTCTGGTACTCTTCTATCGTCTCATCGTTCAAGTTCTCGACATCGGTAACGTTGTTCGAGAAGTACAAGTCGAAGCTCTGTGCATCGACACTTGTCGTCGCCAGCATCATCAGAAAGAGCGACGACAGGGATTTGAAATTAAAGCCCATATTATGTTCGTTCTATGTTAGTCTTCATTACCTTTTTTCTGTACCGAGACTTCATTACAGCACTTCGCCATTCCCCTCTTCATCGGGACCTACCATTAATGTAGCAGTACTACCTTCAAGCAAACGGCTTGCTGTGATATAGACTCTCATTTGGGGTTTTACGTATCTTTTCATCTTCTTTCCTTTAGTTTTAGGGCAAACTGATTTGCAAAAACCGCTAAATACCGCTTCATTCGCTTTATTCATCACTCCAATCACCACCGCGGGAACACGCTTCAGAGCCGCCATTATCGTCGGAACCTTGGCCACCCCATCCCAAAGCGTTGCCTGACACATCGAGAAGGTGCTGCTCGTGATGGAGGATGAAAGTTTTCGTCCTTGGTGCTTGATAAGTTTTCTTGTTCATTGTCATAATCGTGTTCGGTTATTTAATCACGACCTTTCGGCCGTTCCTGATGTAGATACCCTTCTTCAACGGAGCATTGACCTTGCGGCCGTTCAGGTCATAAACTACATTATCCGTTTTCCATTGTCCAATGTCAATATCCCTGACGACAGACGGTTCATCGTCGCCGAAGTTCAGGAAGACGGAGCGGACTTCAGACTCAAACGCTCCTTCATCGGAAGGATCCACAAGGAAATAGCCGCGGAAGGCATTCACCTTGAAGTCATTGGTGCCAGGATAATAGAGTTTGTTGTCAGAGCCGAGATAGAGGTTGTAAGTGTTGTCCGTTTCAAGTGGGGCAGGATCGAAATTGCCCACGAAAAGGACACCCACATCGCCACTTTCTATGGAGGCGCTACTCCTGGTAATCTGCACATTACTGAATGTCGGGCCATTAATGTCGCTTTGAGGCTTTACAATATAGGGTTTGCCTGCCTTTATCTCTGTCGCTTGCTTGAAATAGAGATAGAGCTTTTCCTCCCAGGCATCGTAATGGGTGTAATAATCATCATCAACATTATTGTCAATGATACCATCTGCATCGTAAGAATTAGTGAAGTCGAGCTCCCTTACCTCTGCTCCAGCGAGTGGTGTGCCATCAAGGGTAGATAGGTTGAACGGCAGGCACAGCGTGTTCCACTTACCACCATTAAGCTTGCGGCCCGTTAATGTCACATCTTGGGTTCTATCCATATAAAGTGCAAGGAGGCCACTATTTACATTTGCATTTGATAGCTCGAAGTTAGGGTAATTGGTTTCTTCTGATATTTTGTAATAGACATTATTAATGCTATAATGGATGCCCTGCCCGTCATACCACTTGACAAATCCATCGGTGGTAGGTTCACCATTAAAAGCTTCAGTTGTGACTTCACACGGTGTCCCTTCAGCCTCGCCAAGGGTCTGAGAGTACAAGCAGCAATATATATTGACTGTGGTGTTTGTGGCGCTAGAGCGGGCTAAGGTGCGGCAGCTATTAGCTGTACTACTGGTATTATTCAGCGGCGCAAAGAGACATACCTGAAGAGATAGTCCTGCCCCTGAATGCACATAGCCCACAAGGCCGCCGGCGGCTCCATTGGAAAAAAAGGTACCGATGAAAGCACAACCACACATGTTGGTATGGCCACTACTTATGTTAGCAATGAATCCACCATTCGACGACACAGCACTATTAAGGACACCTTGCACGGTTCCCATTACCACGCAGTTACGAATCTCGCAGTTGCCTGAGGCATTGGCAACGAGGCCCGCCGTATAACGTCCATAATAATCCTTGGCCTGTGAGTTCATAATCATTCCGTCTATAATGAGGTCCTGGATGGTTGCTCCATCAATATAACGGAAGGGAGCAATGTAGCAAACCTGTCCATTAATGTTGAATGTCAACTTTTTGTTGTTGCCCAAGAATGTTCCTTTAAACGGATAATCAGGCGTACCCACCAGCTTGCTCTGAGGACCTGATTCATCGTAGGCTGGCCACCGCCACTCATCAAAAGTGATGTTATCTTCAAGTTTGACATATTTCCCACTGAAGCTATAGCCTGCTTTTACCACTCTGACAAAATATTCCCAATGAGCAGTCTCCCTTATTATATAAGGATCCCCTTTAGTGCCGCTGCCACCCCCTGGCCAGTTACTCATCCCCGTTTCAGTTAAAATGGTAATATTTCCAAAAAGGGTACCATCTAATAAAAAGGCGTAGATACCATGCTCGTCTGGAGTGCACTGATGAATATATGTTTCGGAATTCCGTTTGAGACTTACACTTGTGACATTATAAGCCACGTCATTTGGTGTAACTGTGAATTTAACACTTCTACCTTCTTGGGAGTAGTACACGTTATTATACCAGATGCCATACATGCCATCTACGTTGTTATAGGCATTAATGCCAGAACAGCTGTATGAGGCTGTTGGTGTACCTTGGTAATTGACGGTTACAGCAGTATTATTGTTTTTTACAAGAAGAGCTCTATTTTGGTTATTAGGGGATGTAGGGATTGGAGACATGTTAAGGGTATAATCAGCAGTACCACCAATAGGCCCGTCACCCATAACATAACCACCACTCAGAGATTGCTTAGTCCCCAAGTAGAGACAATACTCAATGTGGCTATTTCCATTATCACCTGCCAAACCGCCGATGGTTAAGTCTTGGTTCTCGTCTTTAATAAATACGGCGGAACAAGCACAGCCAGAAACAAGACCTCTTTTATCTGCTGAAGGTCCTGTATTTGCTCCCACGATGCCACCGAGAGTAGTACCGGTGGCAGTGGCAGAAACAGTGACATCGCCTTCAACGACACAGTCGGTAATGGTGCCTCCATTGTTGTATGCTGCAATGCCGCCCACATAATTCTTGCCGCAAAGGTGGCTATTCTCCAGCTTCAGGCCTTTGACGCATCCTCCTTCACCGATATAGCCAAAGAGGCCGCCGATGCTCTCCGATGGGTTGTTGTTAATGATGCCACTAATCGTTTTTCCCTCGAAATCGAAAGTACCTTTGAAAGGATGCACCTCCGTTCCTATAGGCAGATCCCAGTAATGGGCACTGAGATCAAGGCTCGGCACATTGGGATGTATCTTAATCGTTTTCCCTTCAAAATCGTAATATCCAATTACGTTGTGATTGTCATCATATCGTCTGCTAATAACAAAACCAGCCAAGGATGCAAGTTGCCCAGCATTGTTAATATAATAAGTATCGGTAGTAGCATAGTGCTCCACGTCAATGGCGTTGGAATAGTTTGGATCTTGCCAACTTCCACTCGGCGTGTCATCCGCCCATACATTGACAAAGCCTGCGAGCAGGGCGATAAGCGTCAGTATAGTTTTTTCTTTCATATCTCAATTTTAACTTCATGAAGTTAGTCGCAACCCGGCCAAACATGTAGGTATGCTGGCCGGGTCGTGACAAAGACCTGTGTTTTTATCTGCTCACTTTTATGCCTTTATAGATATACAATCCTTTTGCGGGCTTGCCTTGGAGGCGACGGCCCTGGAGGTCATAATAGGCGTCTTCCCCTTCGAAGGCGGGGTGAAAATCATGCACGATTGGCACGATGCCCACAGTAACCTCGTCGTCGTAGGGAGGCATGTCGCCATCGCTCTCATATCCTTCGGACGGGAAGTCAATGATGATATCATCGTCTTCGCCCTCCTCGTGATAATCGAACACCATCTTGTAGCCGTTGCGCTTGAGGCTCTTTTCAGGCTGGAAGAAAGCTCGGAAAGAGGTAATGTTCACCGTGTTGTTGGTGACACGGCGGAAGTATCCGTCTTTCTGTATGATATAGGTCTTCTTTGCCCTGCAGTCAGCATTGCTCATTGGCATGAAGGTGCCCGCCCATAGTCCGGCAGGATCAATATTCTCGTTCGCATTATCTGTTGAGAAATGGACTTCCCCGTTATCATAAGGATTTGCCTTTACCTCAAGGTCGGCTTGTACCCAATCTGGAAGTTTGCTCTTGTCTGAATTGAGCAGGACAGACCCGTTCTTCACTACCAGCACATAGCTATGCCCGGCCAAGAGATGGTTGGGTGTCGCGTTAGAGAAGATGAACTGTCCGGTTTGCTCGTTGATGTTCCATAGTTCATAGATGGCCAAGCCTTTATCAAGCACCTCTTCCATATCGAGATAGACGGGATAGGGCAGGCAGACGCTATAGGCCTTCGAGGTCCAGGTGCCGTCGCCATTGTCAACGGCCGAGAACACACGGTCGTAGGTGGCCTTCTCGGTCGTGAAGTCGTAGGGCGGCTGGAATCCCCATCCGTCGGTGAGGTTCAGCTGCTGGCACTCGGTGCCGATGACCACGTTCTGCTCACCCTCGGCAGCCGTGAAGCCTTGACCTTCGGGCAAGTAGATGATGGTGCGCTGATCCATGTGGTAGAAAGGATTCCTTTGGTCGGCGCGGTCTACCTTGACATTCTTCAACAGGCTGTTCTTCGTGAAGTCGATGCTCCAGACATCGACCTTGGCATCCTTCAGCCATGCCTCGTCCATATCTGTCACCTGGAACTCTTGCTGCTCGCCATCGAAGAAGGCGGTGATGGTTTCAGGGATTACCAGGTTTTTGCCGCCAGCTCCGCTGTAGCCGCTCAAAATGGCATGTCCGTCGTAGCAGCCCCAATATTTGAAGTCGCTGTTGTCAGACACAAGGAAGGCGAGTCCGAAAAAGACATTCGGGCCGAGGTCGTAATCGAGGTTGTTGTATTTCAGGCAGGCATGGAATGGAGGCACCATTTCTTCACGGTGCAGGTAGAAGCCGGGCTTGCCGTCTTCACCCCTTTGCAGCGTGTAGATGTTGCCTTCTGACGCATCCTCCTGATAGACGGGCATACCGTCGATGCCTACTGCGCTGAGACGGTTTTCGTACATCTTCCACTGCTCAAGCGGCTCGACGTTGGGCATGAGATGGTAGACGCCGGGTTGGGAAGCAAAGACCACCACGGGTGACCCTAACGGCACCTCACGGCTCATCTCCTGCAAGAATACTGCATTCAAGATGGGGCGCATCTGTGTGGCGATATAGGGTGTGAGCTCTTCTGACAGCTTTGTGTCAAATCCGATGTAGAAGGAGCCTGTGAGAGTCTCGTCAATCTTCAGCGGATAGTAGCGGTGCAGGCGGTTGTCCTCGGCATACTCCTCCCATGAGTAGTCGTTGAGCATCTCGTCGTACACCTGCTGGTCGAAGGTGCCATCCTTCACATAGACATCGATGAGGTTGCCGTCGACGGTCTCAATGCCACCCTCTGCCAGCTCGGGAACGATGCGGTTATAGTCATCAAGGTCGAGGTACAGACGCTTGAGTATCGGCAGCTTGTAGATGGCTCCCTCCTCAATGCGGTTGACATCGCCACTGATGGTGATTTCCTCAGATGCCGGTCGGCCGTTGGGATAGGAAATAAGGGTGTTGTTCACATCGAAGAGCATGCCATCACGACTCTTGAAATCGGCATTAAAGCGGTCAACGTAGACGTTCTCGATGCCTGAGCCATAGAAAGGATGCGGATTTACGTTGGTGACTTTCGCCGGCACGGTAACGCTCTTCAGCTTAGTGCATCCACTAAAGGCATCGCTGGCGATGGTCTTCAGGGTATAGGGCAGTCGTACCTCCTCCAGTTTGTTCAAGTTGTTGAGCTGCGTAGTGAGCTTGGTGACGCTCTTGAACAGACGGAACTCAGGGAAGCGTACGATGTCACGTGCCGTAGCTGTCTGGAAGGCGGTGAGCGTCTGCTCGTTGGTGACGGCACTCAGCTCCATCAACGAGAGGTGCTGGGCATCGTGGTCGGTATTGAAGGCTTCGAGACACGCTTGCAGGGCATTCTGGTCCACGAAGGTGATGCCGGGATTGACAAACTCTGAGCTGGTGCGCAGCGGGATGAGATTGACAAACTTGCCTTGCTGGGGAATGAGGTAATGCACGCCGACAATATCTCTGCTCCTCGGATTTGAGCTGGTGTGTTGGGGCGGTACGGATGTAAGAATTGGTGAGACGACACCTATTTCGGTGTCGGCCTCGAAATAGTTATAGTTGACGGTGGAACGTCCCCATGTTGCCCCTCCCGGTTCGAAGAGCAGGTGTTGCCTGACATCGAGCAGGCTGTTGGCATAGGTGGCATCCTCAAGGTCGGTACGCACCGGCAGCATCAGCAGCTGCCCCATATCGCTCTCGGCAAATGTCTTGAGCATGGGGAAGTAATAGTTTTCACTGGCCTGCCAGCGTTCCCGGTTTCCGAGTGCTGCTGTGATTTCCTCAAGTGTGTGGCCTTCACGAGTGTTTTCACAGCCCTTCAGCCAATAGCAGTCCTTGATATAGCTCTTCCCCGCTGCAGTGAGGCCTTCATTGTTGTAGTCCTGGTCGCCATAATACACGGGTGCAGTAACAAGGCAGTTGCGCACAGTTCCCTTGCTTTGGTCGTTCAGGCATACCAAAGGATTGAAGTCGCTGAAGATCTTGGTGCAGTAGACAGCTCCAATGCAGTCCTCCACTACGGCTTCAGGATTGTTCTTGCCCACCGAGGTGCAGATGCCACCACTGCCATTGATGTGGAAGTCGGAATGTTGACTTACCGCTGGCGTCAGGACACCCTGCACAATGCAGTCGTAAATCTTGCCGTCGACATTGCTTGCCAGGAGTGCCGATCCCAATCTTGAGCAGAAGCCACCTACCAAGCCAAGTCCGTATATCTGACCTGTTGAGGACACATCGCCAAAGAGCGACTGCTTGTCGCTGACATTGCTGAGGTAGGGGCGTATGATGTAGTGCCCGTCGCCATTATAGACACCCTTCCACCCGTTAGCGGGTTTTATGCAGACCTTGAAATTGCCCATTCCCTGGGGAATGTTGTCTGTATATGCAGGGTTGAGCGTGATGTCGCAGAGCTGCTTAAACCATTGTCCCTCCTCATTGTTGTTGAGGGCAAGTACCAACTGTGCGCCGTTCCTGATGATGTAAGGATCCTCGGCCAGACCGCTGCCGGCGGCATACTCGGTGGCTGTGGAGCCGTCCCATATCTGGTCGGGTGTGGCATTGAAGAAGATGGGCTTAGTGGGTATCATTGGCTGCGGACGGCTGCAGATGGCATCTATCTTCTTCGTGGGGTCAAAGCTCATGGTAGCCGTAAAGGTGCCGTTGGAAAAGGCATGGGCCGTATTGTCCTTGACTCTGATGATGCTGCTGTTTCGCGGGAAGTTGATGGTCGACTTGAGCGATACATCACGCTGGTCTTCGTTCCATCTGACGGTTTTCTCCTTATGGGCAGCACTGGAGACGAAGTCCCAGGTGGCATCGCCCTTGGGAATGATGACAGGCACAGCGGCCAGCCAGAAGGTGGGCAGGACAACGGTGTTGTCGCGATAAATGTTGTCGACCCCAAATAGCTGGAGTGTGACGTCGGAAATGCTGGTGTTAGCCTTTATTCTTTCATAGCCGTCCCACTGCTTGTTCACCACCAAGCGGGGGTAGTAGCCCGTCTGGAACTTGAAGTAGAAGTCGGCCTCGTCGTCGGTGTCGAGCAGAGGGGCATCGGTGAGCTTACCCGAGATGAGTTTTTCGGTAATAAGGGCCTTTACGGTGGTGGGCATCCTGGGGTTGTCGCCTTCGCCGCTGGTGATGTTCGTGCCAGCAAATAAGGTCTTGTCCCAATAGCTGTTGCTCAGTGCCTGCACCGGCTCGGCCTTACAATCACCTAAGATGCCGTTGTATGCTTTAGACGCGGTGCTAGTGCCAATGACCAACGTGTTGACGATGCGCTCCTCTTTGTTGGTCCATTGCATGCTGCCGCAGATACCACCAACGGGGCTGGTCTCGCCTGTGATGTTTCCGGCAAAGACGCAGCTCTCAATCTTCGACTCGGTGGGGTTGCCTTCCTGGTAATTGGAGCCAGGTCGCATCGTGCCTGCGATGCCACCCGTGGCACCGCCCCAGCTTTCAATATGAGCAGTAGTGACGCATCCGCGCACAAAGCTCTGCTGCTCCATGAGTCCCACGATGCCTCCGGTATGGATCACACGGTCGGTGATGCTGCCAGTGCTGGCGCAAGCCTCGACGATTCCCGATTTCATGACGCCTGCAATGCCTCCCATACTTAAGCTAAGAACATTGGCATGGAGGTCGACGTCGGCAGCACAGTCGAAGATTGTTCCTGAGTTGCAGCCGGCAATACCGCCCACGTAGTTTTGGCTGCCATTGCCGACGATAACCTTTGCCGTGGAATGTACCACAAAGCCCTGATTGTCGCCCACCATGCCGCCCAAATAAGTGTTACTCAGAGCGTTGGAGGCATTGATCTTGCCTTCAGTCCTGACGGAATAGATGGCATTGGGAATGGTGAAAAAACGGAAGGTGCTGACATCCTCATAGCAGGTGATGGAGCTTGAACTGTTGTTGATACCACACACTATGCCGCTTATGCCATCGGGATTATTGATTTCAGCATCAATGACGTTGAGGAAGCCAATGAAACCGCTGGATACGCCAAAGAGTCCCGACAGGTCAGAACCGCTTGAGCAGTAGAGGCCGCGGATGGCATGCGGTTCGCGCTTCTCCCATCCTTCCTCATTGGGGTTGAATCCCAAGAACAGCCCTCGGTAGGGATTTGCCATGGTGCCTATGGGAACCCAGCTGCGCCGCTGGTCGCCGTCGGTGGCAGTGAGGTCGATGTCGTTGGCCAGCACGGCAACCATGCCATCAGGGTGTCTGCCTTCGTTCACCATGTGTGAAAACTCTGCCAGCTGGCCTGGCGTGCTAATGACGATGGGGTCTATCAGCGAGCCCTTGCCCTCATAGTCGAGGGCCTCGCGGTGGTTCTCCCAAGTGTCAGCGCTTATGGGCATAGTCGGCAAAAGCCCTATCAAGCACAGCGCCAGTCGTATAATAGTCTTTTTCATGTTGTTATTGTTTCGTTATTGCGTTATGTTGCTGTTTCTTTATCACATCATGACGAGATTAGTATTGGAACTTAAACACTTCCTCTCCAGCACTGAGGACATAGACGCCCTTACGGGAAATGGGTACATAGAGCGTGGTGCCGGTAGCAGTCTTGCTGTAGTATGCCCGTCCGTCTTCGCTGAACACGCGGACTGTTTCGCCGGGCACGAGGTTACTGAAGACTACGCCTCCGTTCTCCAAGCCTATAGCCACGCGGTGAGCGTCGTCAGCCGATCCTGCCAGTACAGGCTTGGGACGGCGGATGTCTGTAGGCACATCAGTGGGGAAGAGGTTCACCAACGAGGCATTGCACTTCAGGTAGGAGTTTGACACTGGTTTCCAGCAGTCGCCTGCTATTGCAGGCTCCATCACCTTGGCATTGATATATGCCTGGATGGGCTCCGTGATGCCACCTATGGAGACAGTGGCAAAGCACTTGCGCTTATCGGCCATTTGTATGAACTCAGAAACGGGCACCACCACCTCGCTGACGTCAGTGAGAGGCTCACCTCCGTTGGGGTGTGAATAGATACCCACGCGCACACCCATGTCGGGACGCAGACGGCCCATGTCGGTCAGTTCGACGATGAAGGTATTCTCGCCGTTTTCAATGCTGTGGTTCACAACGATGCAGTCCACCTCTCCTACCGATACACGGTCGGTCCTCTGCGGAGAGCGATGACGCACATTACTGGGTGCACCACGGCGGCGGCTGACACGCGACTTAAATACATTGTTGTAGGTCACGTCGACATAGCTGGAGATGTAGCCGTTGAAGTCGTCGTCAATGGGATACATCACGGTGAAGTTGCGTGTGCGTCGCGGTGCCACGTATGAGTCAGGAATCTCGAAAATCTGTCCGTTGATATTGGCCTCAACCTTCTCGATGGCCGAGGTGCCGGTATTGCGTACCTTCACATTAATGGGCAGTGCGCTGCTGCTCTCCAGAGCCAAGCTGGTGTATGACACCTCATGCTCAAAGTTATTGCAGAACACCTTGCCACTGCGCATAATGATACCTGCGCCACTTTCGGGGTCAGCAAGGGTATAGACTACGGAGATGGAGTCATCGTCGAGGAATCCGTCGTAGTCCATCATCACGAGCACGGTGTCAATCTCTGCGCCCAGGGTGATGGGGGCCGTAATCTGAGGTGCAGTAGTAAGATGTATGCGCGAGGCATTGAGCACCGTTCGCATGCTGTCAAGGGCGAAAGATCCATCCTCACGTGAGCGGACGTTGTTCGTCTCCATCCACAGCACGGCAAAGTCGTCGAGATTCTCGGCAGCACGGTCGCAGATAATCTTCACCTTCGAGGGCTTGCTGGATCTCAATCCCAGGTCGGCACCCATACGGCTGTCGTTGGTACCGTCCATGTCGAGTGTCTTCACGAAGATGTCGCTGATGGAGTCAGTAGGCTGATAGGTCATGGCGACGACCGAGTTCTGGCCTACGCGAAGCATGAAGAAGTCGTTGACGTTGAGCTCGTCGTCAAGATAGGTAACCTTGTCGTTGTTCATGGGCTTAGAAGCGTAGCGCAGCACTTGGCGCTCCATGTCTCCCTCACCCACAATGGCAGCCACGAGAGCGGTGTCATTGCGCATGATCAGATCGTATTTACCTACGGAGTGGGTGTCGTCAATGTCGAAGAGCGGTGTGGGCTGGCTCCACTTGTTGCCGTCATAGGTACGCAGCATTAACTGGCCCGTAAATGTGTAGTTTTCATAATTTTCCGAGGGATCTGGGGCATCCGCGTCATCAGAGTTGGCTGCGGCCGTCGGGTCGTAGCTGATCTTTCCGTGCTTGTAGATGCAGGCGGCACTGCCGTTGTCCTGAATCGTTACCACAGGGTTCATGTCGGTACAGTCATCGTTTTCGCCGCCCGTCACGAAGGTGGTATTCCATTGTCCGTTGCCCTGACGGAAGGCAGCATGGATGCGCGACGTTGACATAGCATCAACACTGGTGCTTACGACATTGTCGTCGGTAATGGCATCGTTGTCCACCTTCTTGTTAATCTGTTCATAGACCACCACCTCGTATTCGCCACGCTTCGAGCGCATGTGGTTAGAGGCAGCTATGCCCTCTTCCGAAAGGCGCTCCTTCTGCATGTTATTCATGTTGAGTGTGGTCACCTGGTCGTCGTTGTAGTCCTGAACCTTGCCAAGGTTGTTATAGACAATGGTACCACTGCCCAGGAAGTGGGGATTGGCATCCATGCCCACATCGCCTACGAGCAGGCTTCCAAACTCACCGGGCTCAGGTGTCGGCAACCTGCGGTAAGCGTTGGCCAAAGCCCGGGCCTTGGGCTTCTCTATCCAGTAGGGGAAGTCCTTGTGGAAAGGATTGTGGTCGTTATCGGGAATAAGCTTTTCACCGGATAGACGGAATCCGGCTCTTGCTGACACATGGAGGCAAATAAGATTAAAGCTGGCATAAGCATCGCCCGTGACCATGCCCAGCACACGTAAGCCCGCAGAGCTCTTAATTTTACTTGCAAAGGGTAATTCGGCTCTGAAATAGCCGCCCAGCTTACCTCCCGCACGAAGCCCTACCTTGAAATTAAAGAAGGGCTTGGCTCCGGTCGCCCATTCTCCGGGCCCCATTTCAAGCGTAGCACCGAGCTTTGCCTTGAGGGAGGCCTGGATAAATGCGCCCATGTTGGAACTATTCATTGAAGAGGTCATATCCGAGTCATAAGAGTGTATGCCGAGGTCAAGCTGAAGACTAGCTTCAAAAGCAGCGGCTAAACTGAAACTGAAAAAGCTTGCCTTATCCAGGATTCTTTTAAGATCCGCAAGTTTCTGGTGAGACTTGAAAAGATCCCATGCCATGGCATAGCCAATTCCAAAATTTCCCGCAGCCTCAGTGAGCTGGAACTTCTTCCAGTCTGTTAAAGGCGTCCGCAGCGTAACGGTGGCACCGCCGAATAAGCCGCCACCAATGTAGTTGGTATTGATGTTATAGATATCGTCAATCTCCTCGTAAACCCAACGGTCGTACTCATGGTCATCTCCTACAGCGTTTCCTTTGACTTTACCATCTTCTTTGCCAAACCAATCGTTTTCCTCGTCTGCCCTTAATTCCTTACGCAGTTCGCTCGTCTCATCGCTACCATCGTCGCTGTTGTTCCATTTGAGAGAAACATTGAGCGCAAAAATCTGTTTCAGGAAATCAATCTGAATGCCTGTGTAGATATTGACAGGACGCACATTAAACTTGAGGGTAATGGGGAGCTTGAGGTCCAGGCCGGCATCGGCAAAAGCATCGCCTCCGTCATCCTCATCTTCTTCAGTACCTGCATGGGGGTCGTCCATTTTGCGTGGAGCCAGTGTCGGGTTGTCCCACCAGTCGGAAGTATTCGATGCCGACCAAAGGGAACGACTCATAAGGCTGCCCTTGGGCGGTGCGCCGGTGGCATTGTCGTTGGCATATTTGTTAGCCATCTCCTGTGCCTGTCCGCGGTCGAAATCAGAGTGGTAAAGCAGGGGGAAATAGTCGAGCGAGAGGTCACCGGCCGTCAGCTTCAGACGTGCAACCTCGCCCTTGAGTATGGCCCCAATCAGGTCGTAGCGCACGAAGTAGTAGTCGCGGCTGAACGACGTGAAGTCGTTGGCATTCACCACGATGATCTCATCCTGCTTCGCCTCGCGTGTCACCTGGCTGTCTATATTGGTACAGGTGAGCGTGCTCGAAGGCGTCGTGCCGCCCTTCGGCCGTGAGAAGGTTATCTCCATCTTGGCAAAGCGGTCGATGGGCTTGTTGTCAAGCAGCTTGGGGAACGAATTGCCACAGTCTTCTATATAAGTAATGGTGTCGGCTGCCTGACGTCCGGTAAGCTCCTGTTCCAGGATGGAGCACAGGCGGTAGTCCTCCTTGTTGCGCACCACCACCTGTCGCTCGTCATACAGATAGAGGAAGCGGTGCGAGCTGACCACCATTTCTTCGTCATCCCAACTGCCGGGCCTCAGGGTGAGGTCGACGGAGCAGCGTTCTTCGCTCACGAAGCCTGTCTCCTCATCGGCAGCACCGGTGTACTTGTAGACAGTGGGATAATAGCCTCTGGCCAGGATCTCAACATAAGCAGGCCTGCCCATAGTCAGCACCTTGTGGCACTTCTGTTTCCTGTCGTAGCCCAGATATTTCACCTCCTGACTGTGGGTCGGCATGCCCTTGCTGTCGACCTGCTCCACATGGATTGTTGCCGAAGTGATGGGCTGGCTGCGGTGATTCCACAGATTGAGGTAGAGGGTGTCGTATTTCTCGAACAGGCCACTGCCCAGCCAGTTGAAATTGAGCAGCTCACGGTCCTGATGCTTGTCAAGCTCAAAGGTGGGACTCAGCCTCATACGCTCATATCGGTCATCAATGTCTATGCCTGGATGCAGGCGTTTCTTGTTGATGCGCAGCTTGTTCTCGTCACCCACAAGAATGACGTCCATCAGGTCGCGGCCCTCGGGCACATAGAAGCTCTGAAACGACTTGGCCTTCAAGTGCAGCTCGATAGTGTCGGTCTGCATATAGCCGTTCTCATCCATGTAGCCAGTGACATACTCCATGGTATAGTCCTTGTTGGTAAGCTGGCGCTTACGGTCGAGCTGGAAGATGTAGAGTTTTTCATCGTTCCAGCCATATACGTTATACCTGAAGTGGATGCACTGGGTGGGGTCTGACACACGTGAGACGGTGATGGAATACTCGGTGCGGGGCTTGACGAGCAACGGTACGTTAACAAAGAAGTACTTCGTCACCGTCAGGACCATTTTCTGGCCTGTCACGGGTTCCTCCACGACCACCTCGTACATGTCGGGCTTCGAGGGGTTGTCATCCTCTACGTGGAAGCAGAGCAGCGTGTGGTCGCGCATGCGCCAGAACTGCTGTTGCTGTGCCAGTCCTTTCATGTCCTTCGAGGCCAGCATCTGATGCACCGCATACACCTCGGCCTGGTTGCCGTCCATGTCGGTATCGGTAACTTGACGCCAATCAAGACCGGAATTCGGCTCTGTAATCTTGTCGAAGTCGGTCACGTCGGTGACGTTGTTGGCGTAGAAGAGCTTAAAGTCCTGTGCTGACACGGGCGACATGAGGAATACCACCAGCAGACTGATCAGGAAAAACCGCAGGTAACATAACCCGTGGCGATGCCACAGAAGCCTGTTATCTTGTTTCGTCAATTGATGCATAGCATCATTGTGCGATTGTAGGTAATGTTTCATATGATAGTTATTTGTGTTAAGACTTTCAGTAAGTGCTAATTTGTAACATATGACGAATGATTCATCATTAGGTTATATTTGGTTGCAAATTTACAACAAAATCAGCATATTTACAAAATAAAAACGACTTTTAACAAGAATTTAACGTTTTCCGAGAAACGCCCCTTCCCCACCCTCTCTAGTTAAAGAATATTAAAGTCTGGCTACGGACAATGAAAAAACGGGAAAAACATGTAATTTTGCATGATATTATATACAATCATGAACAGATAATAACCGAAACAATGAATAAAAATAGACTTCTTACTATTTTCGCTTTCATTTTCGCTTTCATCATACCGTGTGTTGGTCAAACGAAATTTTCGCCTTGGGCTCAGTTATCGCTGAAAAAACAGAAGGTCACGGCTCATGAAACCAATGGAAAGCGGACGAATGCGCCAGATGCCCACTGTGCCCAGTTGGTGCTGACGGTCGACGAGAAGGACGCGAAACAGACCTTTGCGCTGATTCGTCAAACGGGAGCAACGATATTGTCGAAATTAGGACGTCAGGCCGTGGTGAGCATCCCTGCCAACCGTGTGAACGACCTTGCCGGCATCGACGGCGTGACGTATATCGACGCACCGCAAAAAGGCAGATTAGCCACCGACTATTCCCTCATAGAGACTCGTGTCAGCGAGATTGACGGCTCCTCGGAAGGCAGCGACATGGCCTATACCGGCAAGGGTGTCACTATCTGTGTGGTTGACATGGGCTTCGACTTCCAGCATCCGGCCTTCAAAGATGCCAATGGCAACAGCCGTCTGCGCTGCGTCTACCTGCCTAACGATGAAGGCGGACGCAAGTTTACCATCGAAGATCCTGAAGCCGGTATAATCACTTATCCAGGATCCGTTTACGACACGCCAGAGCTGATTGCCACGCTCACCACCGACTCAGAGAAAGACGACCACGGCACCCACACCACAGGCATTGCCGCAGGCACGCGCTCGCCGTTAGGATTCGGCGGCATGGCTCCCGATGCCGACATCGTGCTGGTGTCGGCAAAACCGTTGGACGGAAGGAATGTCAATGAGATCTGCTTGCAGTTTGCTGCGCATTATGCCGACCAGATAGAGCAGCCCATGGTGGTCAGTTGCAGCATGAACGCTCATTCGGGATTACACGACGGCACAGGAACCATGCCCGAGCTCATCAGCGAACTGTCGAACCATGCGATACCTGTATTCGCTGCGGGCAACGAGGGCAGTCAGAGTATTCACATACACAAGCTATTCACCCAAACCGACAACTCGATGAAGGCTTTCCTGGCACTCCCCAGGAGCGTCTTCGACGAAGACGGAAACAGAATGCGCATCTGCACATCTGTGGTGACAGGAGCCTCACGCTATGTGATGAACGAAACAGACAAGCTCAGGGCTGTCATCCGCCTGAATTTACCAGGCATCGACGAGTTTGTCTGGAATTCGGACACCATCAGCCTGGATTATGGCCAGGAAAACTATTATTACATCGAGAGCGGAGACGACGAGGGGCTTTCCCAGCACATGACTGATGGTTTTGTGTATGTAAGTAGCACCATCTCGAATGGCAAGCTTTTGTTCACAATCGCCATTTACGGCAACCTGACCAGCAAATTGCGCCCAACCATCTGGTTAGATGCCACAGCCGGAATGGAAATAGATATGTGGGAACAAGTCTCAGGATTCTTCCAGCCGATCACACCTCTGGAAGGATACACCTATGGTGACAGTGAAATGTCGGGAGGCGACTGGACCACCACCGAACACGTCATCAGCGTCGGTTCCTATGTGGCTAACACCATCTCCCGTAACTATACGGGAATCACATCTGATAATCCATTAGACGTTGTTAACGACATCTCCGACTTCTCCAGCTACGGTGCATATGTGAACGGGGTGACACAGCCCTTCGTGTGTGCGCCCGGTTCGAATGTGGTGTCATCTTACAATCACTACGCTTGCGACAATGAGATTGCCGAATCCATGCAATGGCAGGGTTATCCCTACAGCTCCCTGAGCGGCACCTCGATGTCCTGTCCCCACGTGAGCGGCATCATCGCACTGTGGTTGCAAGCCAATCCCAGCTTAACCTTAGACGAGGTGAAGGAACTCATTTCACGCACTTCGCGCCATGATGAATTCACGGCCACCGCACCCATCAGATGGGGCGAAGGTAAAATCGATGCCGCGGCTGGCGTTGCCTATCTGCAAACGGCCACGGGTATCCAAGACTTGGCCAGACAGATGCAGACGGATAAGGACACGGCCTACTGGTACACCATCGACGGTCGCCGGCTTAGTGGCAAGCCGACCGCTGCCGGTCTCTACATCAATGGAAAACGAATCATTCTTGTCAGATAAACATTGAATCATCCCCAATGAACATAATTAAAAAACTATTCACTCGTTTTCGTGCATGGCAGCGCAATCCGCGCACCTATGCCCCCATGAGCCGGAAGGAACACCACTGCCTGAACTGCGGCCAGGACTTTGAGGGCAACTATTGCCCTCGCTGCGGACAAGAGGCAAGCACGGGAAGACTGAGCTGGAATACGGTCTGGGTAAAGGTCATCGACGTGTGGGACGTGGAACAGCACTCGCTGCCTCTCACGCTTTGGCACCTGATCTGGCGCCCAGGCTATTTGATACGCGACTATCTGGACGGCCGGCGGCAACTCTATTATTCGCCTGTCATGCTGCTCATCATGTTAGGCGTTGCCATTACACTCATCAAAATGATTCCAGGCGAAGGACCAGATCATACTCCCATAAGAGACTCGGTCACGTTAGATGCATTCATGAAGTGGGTAAGCACGAATATGGGTTGGGGATACATCATCCTGAACTCATTTCTCATCCTGCCTACATGGATAGCCTTTCGTTACTCGCCCTTGCATAGCCGGCATACCCTGCCAGAGGGGTTTTTCATCCAGATGATAATAGGTTCATTGATGCTACTTACGGACTTGGTCGATACATTATTACCAGAAGGAACGAGCACGGCATTCGTAGTGCCCTTCTTGTTCCTGTTCGGCTACGGTCCGGTGTTCGGCTACGGGGTCTGGGGTACAATATGGCGTTTCTTTATATGTATCTATTTCGCACTCACAAATATCATTATGACTGCCCTGTGTGTGGATGTCATAGTTGGCAATCCGCTGACAATGCATTATATCTCGAAGAGCTCAGTACAATTTGGCACGAGCGTGGCTCTGCTCATCCTCGCTTTCTATATCAGTCGTCGGACGGAACGTCTGCGCAAGGCTAAAGCACCCGTGACCGACCCATCTGCAAGCGGCTAACAGCACCTACATCCATATTTTTTTCAAAACCTAATATCACCAATATCACACTGCACCTAACTAGATGTATTTCAGCTACATGTAGGGTGACATTATTGGTGATATTGTGATATTAGATGGGCTCAAAAGGGCATTTCCCACCATTTTTTTCTATCGTTTTGCAACGAGGGGCCCCGTATTACTATAAAAAACCATCGAAAATTCAAGTAATTTATGTTAAAAACTGATTTTTAATATCACAATATCACCATTAACATCACACTTTAACAAATTATAAATCAGCGTAATAGACCATTGGTGATATTTGTGATATTAGTTTTTGAAAAATCAATAGATGTGTATCATCGACCGAACACGACACTTTTGAAGTACCTCGACAGCCTCCTAGTACAGCCAGAAAGCCGTCCTTGCTATACAAGGAGGCTGCCGAGCCACTATAAGAAGGCTATCGTTCATATACAAGAAGGCCGTCCTTCGTATACAAAAAGACCGTCCCAGTTATCACTAATCGCCCTTCCGACAAAGTAAAACAACTTGTTTTACCTTTCAAAGTCATAGGTTTTGCTTACCAAAGTATGCCACTTTCGAAGGTAAAACAACTTGTTTTACTTCATCAACTCATATACTTTCTGCCTACAACCCCATACACTCAGTCTCGCTCGTGGCCGACGGGCGCTACGCCCGTTGCGGACGAAGCACACGTCCATTGCGGACGGACCACACGCTCGTTGCGGACGGACGTAACGCTCATCCGAAACGAGCGAGACGCTCATCGCGGACGAGCGACCGCAAGATGGGCGACGAACAAGATCAACACCTGTTTAGGCAATGAAAATACGTACAATTACGCCCTTTCAATATGATGACGTATTGAAAAAATGGTCGTCTATCAAAGAAAGACTACTATTTTTTTGGATGTTCATTTGATTATTCGTAACTTTGTGGCCAAAACCAATCATTAAAGATCAGATACTACAGTACCCACTCTTTCGACAAAAGAACAATAAGGCCCAAGATGACTAAGCTACATTACTCCCATATTGCAAAACCAAACGGAATTGACGCTGAATGGCGGTGTCAGTCCACCGATGAGCACAACGAAGGCGTCGCTGAACTTTCGTCTGTATTTGCATCAGCCTTTGGCTTTGGTGATATTGGAAGAATCATGGGACTGCTTCACGACAAGGGAAAGGAGCAAGCGGAGTGGCAGAAATATTTGCAAGGGGCAACTGGATATAACAAGCAATACGCAAATATTAAGAACGGGCCACATCATGCATATGTAGGAGCAATTATAGCACAAAGACAATACCCACAGATTGCCCCTTTGATAGCACAGCCTATTGCAGGGCATCATCGCGGCCTTTATGATTATTGTGATTATATCGAGGAGACGAAACGGGAGATTCCAAAGGATGTTACTATGGACAAAGCCATTCCATATCATCTCCCCAAACTTCCAAGTCCGGAACAATTCGACTTGCACCATATTGTCCGTATGCTCTTCTCTTGCTTGGTTGATGCCGACAGCTTAGATACGGAGGAATTTATGACTCCTGAGCAGGCTAAGTTGCGTGGCAATCATACGACCATGAAGGATCTTCTGACATTTTTAAAAGCATACTTGCAGGAGCTAAAGGCGAAAGCTCCTGAAACAGAAGTGAATCGCATTCGAAATTATGTACAGGAGCAATGTTGTAATGAGAGTCAGGGTGAATGTGGTTTCTATAGCCTTACCGTTCCCACTGGTGGCGGAAAGACCTTGGCTTCTGTACTCTGGGCATTGCATCATGCCGTAAGGAACGACCTCCAACGTATCATCATAGCAATCCCATATACCAGCATCATTGTTCAGACCGCTACGATATTGAAGCGTATCTTTGGCGAAGACAACGTATTGGAACACCATTCCAATATCAACCCAGAAGACATCAAAGATGCAGAGTTGCGTGAACGCTTGCAACTAGCCACAGAAAACTGGGACTATCCTATCATTGTTACAACCAACGTTCAACTCTTTGAGTCTCTCTTCAGCAATAAGCGTTCTGACTGCCGAAAGTTGCACAACATCGTGAAAAGCGTTATTATTCTTGATGAAGTGCAGACTCTTCCTTTGGGATTTTACAAGCCAATAGTCCACTCTCTGAATACGCTCCAACGAATATTTGGAACATCTGTACTATTCACGACTGCCAGCCAACCGATACTCAGTGGGCGAATAGAAGGCGCTAATCAAATGGCGAGCTTCGATGCTTTGCAGACCGTCCATGAAATCATCCCACAAGAAGCACGGCTACATGAGAAACTGAGACGTGTAGAATTGAAATATATGAAAGGGGCACGGAGCTATGACGAGATAACAGAGGAACTGAGCAAGCATCAAAAGGTACTGTGCATTGTGAACACCCGTCGCGATGCCAAGGAACTATACAATCGTCTCCCTAAGGAGGGCATCTGTCTGCATCTTTCGCGAATGATGTGTCCAGCACATGTTTCTGAAACCATAGAACAAATCAAGGAATCGCTAAAGAAGCCAAGCAACCAACCCATTAGAGTCATCGCCACTCAATTGATAGAGGCCGGCGTTGACATAGATTTTCCTGTGGTATTCCGACAGGAGGCTGGTCTCGACTCCATTCTTCAGGCTGCGGGTCGTTGTAATCGGGAAGGAAAAGAAAAACTATGCGCCACGTACGTATTCAGTTTGGGCAAAGAACATCCATTGCCCCCTGGCTTTATCACACAAACCAACAATGCTCGTTTGAACATGGGGCCAGATCACGATTGGTTTGCTCCCGAGGCTATGGCTAACTATTTTAAGCAGCTCCATTCACACATAGACAATTTCGACATCAAGCAAATGCAAGGTCTACTCTATAAACCTGCATGTGAATTTGAAGAGGCAGCACGTCAGTTCCATTTGATTGACGACCAAACGATTTCAGTCATTATCAATTGGAATGGAAGCATCAATCTCTATCAGCAGCTCATTTCACAAGGCCCATCCTATGCCTTAATGAAAAAGTTGGCACAATTCAGCGTCAACATTCGTGAACGGGATTTCAAGAAACTGCATGATATAGGAGCGATAGAAGAACCCTTCGAGAACATTTTTGCCGTCACCAATCCCCATTTCTACAAATCAGACACGGGATTGTCAATTGAAAATCAATGGTTAGAAGAAACATACATCATATAACTTATGGAATATATTGACAAAGAATTTTGTTTAGAGGTGTGGGGACCATTGGCCTGCTTCACTCGACCAGAACTGAAGGTGGAGCGCGTAAGCTACGATGTCATCACGCCCTCAGCAGCTCGAGCCATTTTCGAGGCCATCTTCTGGAAACCAGCCATTCACTGGCAAGTGACCAAGATTGAAGTTCTGAATCCTATCAACTGGACATCGGTAAGGAGAAATGAAGTAGGAGCTGTGGCATCAAAGAATCCTATCTTCATAGAAGAGAAACGACAGCAGAAGAACTCATTGTTATTACGCGACGTAAGGTATCGTCTTTACGCCAAGTTGGAATTCATCCCCGTCCGTAAACGAAAGGGTGAACAGTCATCGTTGATTGATGAACCAGCGCATCTGGATGAGAACCCGGCAAAGTACAATGCCATGTTTGAACGGCGTGCCAGCAAGGGACAATGCTTTACTCAGCCATATCTCGGTACTCGCGAGTGTTCGGCTTCTTTCAAGTTGGTCAATCCTGAGACGGATGAGTTTGATGTTCCTATCAAAGAGTCCCGCGACCTGGGCATCATGCTCTACGACATGGATTTTGAGACTGACACCAAGAATCCACCAGCGATGTTTTATAGGGCAAAGATGGAGAACGGTGTTATTATTGTTCCACCAAAAGACAGCGAGGAGATATTGAGATGATACTAAATGCACTATATGACTATTACAATAGGAGTGACAAGGTTGCTCCAGTTGGCAAGGAGATGAAAGAGATTGCTTTCCTCATCGTGATAAAAAATAACGGAACTTTTGTCCGAATTGAAGATACACGTAACGAAGAAGGTAATGGCAACAAGTATCTCGTGTCAAAGAGTTGGGGAAGGACTGGAACAAATCCTCAACCATTCCATTTTTGGGATAATTTTTCTTATGTATTTGGCATAAGCAGTGCAAATGTCGGAATTGAAAAGAATGACATAGATAATAACAAACGCGAAAAACTAAACAAAGAAATAGCTAAAAACAAAAGGAGTCATAAGGGATTTGTAGACTATGTAAATCACATGAGAGAACTTCACCCTAACGATGAAGACATCTTGGCGGTCTCTCTATTTTATGAGAAAAACGAAGACAGACTTGAATCTTTACTGAGAGATTCCACTAATTGGGAAACCATCAAAAGGAACCTTACAAAGAATCTATCATTTCTAATTGATGGAGAGACAGAGATAATTGCTGCGAAAGAAAAAGTAATTACATATTCACTTAAGGAAGAAAATGAAGAAAAGGCTGCAGTTTGCTTGATTACAGGAAACAAATGCAATCCCATTACAACTTTTACGAAAATAAAGATAGGGAAGTTTAGCGACACCAAATTAATCTCTTTTCAAAAAGGAAGTGGCTACGATTCATATGGAAAGGAGCAAGGGAATAATGCGCCAATATCAGAAGACGCCGAGTTCAAATGTTCTGCAGCATTAAAAAAGATGCTTGAATATGGTTCGTGCAATAAATTTGATATTGGAAATCGCACTTTCGTTTTTTGGACCTCATCACTATCCAAGGAAGCCCAAGAAGTTGAAAAGTCCGTATTCGACATGTTTGGTTTTTCCAAAGACAACCCAGACAAAGGGGTTGAGAGAGTTAGGAAATCATTTGAATCAATTTTTAGAGGCAATCCACAATTGAATAAGGAAGGATGGTTTTATATACTTGGTATTTATCCCGCAAACAAAGCACGCATAGCGGTTTCTTACTGGGCAGAAACACCTTTGCTTGATTTTGTGGGTTTTATTCTTAACCATTTTAGAGATATGGAGATAGTTTCGAGACGAGACAATATGATCTACATGGGGTTAAATTCAATGATGAGAGCCATTACGTTAGATGGAAAGATATATGGCGATGACTCAAATCTACAATCGAACCTTGCAGAAGCTGTAGTTAAAAGTATCCTACAAGGGTTACCTTACCCACAATCGTTATTTTCGTCATGTATTAGACGTATCCGAGCCGAATCAGGCAAAGAAGCTAATCCTATTACAAATACTCGCGCCGCTATCATCAAGGCATACCTGAACAGAATAAGCAACAATCAAAAAATACAAGTTATGTTAGACAAAGACAACACCAACCAAGGCTACCTCTGTGGCCGACTTTTTGCCGTGCTTGACAAGATTCAAGAGGAAGCAAACAACCAGCATTCTATCCGCGAACGCTACATGAATTCTGCAAGTGCCACTCCTGCAGCAGTCTTCTCAACCATTCTCAATCTCTCCAATCACCACATGGAGAATCTGAAAAGTGAAGGACGGATTATTTACTTCGAGAAGCTTAAACAGGAGATTATCAGCAAAATCGATGCCGACGGTTTCAAGGCCCAACTGGACTTGCAAGACCAAGGCCGTTTCTTTATCGGCTACTATCATCAGCGCCAGGACTTCTTTACGAAGAACGAAGAGAACGATTACGAACAATAACTATTTAAACAAATACAACTATGTCAGAACTTAAAAACAGAATCGATTTCGTTTACATCTTTGATGTACAGGACGGAAACCCCAATGGCGATCCCGATGCAGGAAACCTTCCTCGTGTGGACGCAGAAACAGGAATGGGACTTGTAACCGACGTCTGCCTCAAGCGTAAGGTGCGCAATTATGTGCAGGTGGCAAAAAACTGTACTGAAGGCTACGACATTTTCATCAAGGAGAAAGCAGTACTGAATACACTCATTGATGCTGCCCATGAAGAAGAAAATGTCAAAAACGCTGCGGAAAAAGATAAGACTACCGAAGCAAGAACAGTGATGTGCCGTAAGTATTATGATATTCGTACATTCGGTGCAGTCATGTCGACGGGAAAGAATGCAGGCCAAGTACGAGGACCTATCCAGTTTACTTTTGCACGCTCTGTAGATCCCATAGCAGCAATGGAGCACTCTATTACCCGTATGGCTGTAGCTACAGAGGAAGAAGCTAAAAAACAAAAAGGTGACAATCGTACCATGGGACGCAAAGCCACCGTACCCTACGGTCTCTATGTCTGTCACGGTTTCATTTCAGCCAATCTCGCTCAGCAAACTGGCTTCACGGAAGAAGACCTTGCGTTGTTCTGGGATGCGTTGAAGAACATGTTCGATGTTGACCGCTCTGCTGCCCGTGGACTGATGAGTGCCCAAAAGCTCATTGTGTTCAAGCATGAATCGGTCTTGGGCAATGCACCAGCCAACAAGCTCTTCGATCGCGTGAAGATAGCAAAGAAATGTGAAGGCGCACCACGTAAGTTCGAGGACTATGAAGTAACCATCGACAAGGAGAATCTTCCTGCTGGCGTTGCCATCGAAGAAATGATCTAACCGATTATGGCAAAAAAGCATGAGATAAGAAACAGCACAGCAGAGTTTCTGATATTTCAAGCGGAGACGAAAGAGCAGGGTGTCGAAGTAATGTATGCCGACGAAACTATTTGGTGTACACAGAAGGCGATGGCGACTCTCTTTGATGTAGGAGTGCCCGCCATCAGTAAGCATCTGGCAAATGTATTTGAGACTGGTGAACTGAAAGAGGAAGCAACTATTTCCAAAATGGAAACAGTTCAACAGGAAGGCAACCGTGAGGTTAAACGTACGGTGGTGATGTACAAGCTCGATGCCATCATTGCCGTTGGCTACCGTGTGAACAGCATCCGTGCCACACAGTTCCGCCAGTGGGCCACGGCAGTGCTACGCCAATATGCCATACGTGGCTATGTGCTCGACAAGAAGCGCATGGAGAACGGCACTTTCCTAGGCGAGGACTACTTCGAGCATCTATTGGCCGAGATTCGGGAGATTCGTCTCTCCGAGCGTCGGTTCTACCAGAAGCTGACCGACATCTACGCCACGAGCATGGATTATAACAAGGATGCGCCAACCACGCGACTGTTCTTTAAACGCATTCAGAACAAGATGCACTATGCCGTGCATGGACGTACTGCGGCAGAAATGATTGTGGACAGAGCTGATGCCCATAAGGAGCACATGGGACTGACTACCTGGGAGAATGCTCCTGACGGAAAGATTGTCAAGACCGATGTATCGATTGCCAAGAACTACCTGAACCAGATGGAGTTGGAGGATATGGGGCGTATCGTGACGGCTGTGCTGGAATTTGCCGAGAGTCGTGCCAAGAGGCATATACCAATGACGATGGAGGACTGGGCCAAGCGTATTGATGCCTATCTGTCAAGCGACGAACGTCCGCTGCTTGACGATGCCGGGAGCGTGAGCCACGAAGAGGCGGTGCTTCATGCCGAGACTGAGTTCGAGAAATACCGCATCGTGCAAGACCGTCTGTTCCTGAGTGACTTCGACAAGTTCTTAGGAGCATTGCCTTTTGAAGAAGAAGAACCGAAGTAACGGAATACCGCATGATGTACGACGATGACCAGATGCTCATGTTGTCAGGGATTCAGCACTATATGTATTGTCCTAGACAATGGGCATTGATTCACATTGAACAGCAATGGGACGAGAATCGCTTGACTGCCGAGGGACATCTGCTGCATCAACATGTGGATAATCCTGCATACCGGCAAAAGAATGGTGATGTCATCACCTTGCGAAGTGTGCATGTTGCTTCGCACACTTTAGGCTTATATGGAGTCACTGATGCCATTGAATTGTTACCGGCTGACAGTCCAACTGATGCCATTACTCATCCACGCTACCCTGGGTACTGGAAGCCTTACCCCGTGGAGTACAAACGAGGGCATCGGAAGCCGGATGAACGGGACGAAGTGCAGTTGACGGCACAGGTCATCTGTCTAGAAGAGATGTATGACATACACATTTCCGAGGCTGCGCTTTTCTACCATGAAACCCGCCATAGGGAAGTGGTGACGATAGACGAGCACCTCCGCCAACTAACTTATGAACTGAGCAAAGCCATGCACAGAACGTTCGAGAGCGGTTTTACTCCCAAGGCTGAGGAAAGGCGTGGATGCAGGAGTTGCTCGCTTATAGACATCTGTACACCAGAACTGACAAAGAAGACGTCCGTCAAGTATTACCTAAAGAAGATCTTAGATGAGGAAACTGCTTAATACTCTGTACATCACAACGCCAGAAGCCTATCTCTCAAAAGATGGACTGAATGTGGTCGTCTCCGTCAACAAAGATGAAATGTTCCGCATTCCCATAATGAATGTGGAGAGTATTGTGACATTCGGTTATATGGGAGCAAGTCCTGGACTGATGAAGCTCTGCATGGATAACAACGTTTCGCTAGTTTTCATGACTCCACAAGGACGTTTCATAGGTCGCATCCAAGGTGCCACACAAGGTAATGTGCTGCTACGTAAAAAACAGTATTCTTTGTCGGAAGATGAGAATGTTGCTCTCCATCTAGCCAAGCTTTTCATCACTGGTAAGGTTTTTAACACGCGTGGTATTCTTCAGCGCTATATCCGTGATAATGGGGCTGACGAAGAAGTGGAGGATGTCATCAAGCAACTGGACTGGCAGAAGAAGCGAATCTTGCTAGCTGAAAACATGGACATCCTGCGTGGCGAGGAAGGTCATGCTGCAAATACATACTTTGAAGTATTCAACCATCTGATTCTTCATCAGAAAGATGATTTTCCGTTTAACGGTCGCAGCCGAAGACCTCCCAAGGATGAGGTGAATGCCATGTTGTCATTCGTTTATACACTCATTGCCAATGATGTAGCTGCTGCGTTGGAGTCAGTAGGACTTGACCCCTACGTGGGGTTCATGCATACGTTGAGGCCGGGACGAACGTCTTTGGCCTTAGACATGATGGAAGAACTAAGAGCCTATCTTGGCGACAGGCTTGTTCTCTCGATGATTAATCGTAAGCAGGTAACTAAAAAAGATTTTATCCGTCAGAGCGACGAGAGCTTTGTCATGACCGACAATTGCCGAAAGGAACTGATAACGACGTGGCAGAAACGTAAGAAAGAAACAATAGAGCATCCCTATTTGAAAGAGAAAATCCCCATAGGATTACTTCCATACACGCAAGCTTTGCTTCTGGCGCGTTTCCTTCGTGAAGATCTAGATGACTATCCTGTGTTCCTAATGAAGTAAAGACATGCTGATATTAATAACATACGATGTTGATACCACCACAAAGGCTGGTGAGAAGCGGCTACGCAAAGTCGCCAAAGAGTGCGTCAACTACGGGCAGCGCGTTCAGAATTCGGTCTTCGAGTGTCTGCTCACAGAAGCGCAGTTCGTAAACCTGAAGGCCATTTTGTCATCTATTATAGATGATACCACTGACAGCATACGTTTCTATTTCCTCGGAAAAAACTGGCAACGAAAGATAGAAACCCTAGGGAGAATAACTTCTTTTGACCCCACAGAAGCATTGATTATATGAAAGCGAACCATAAGCTATGCAATAAACTACGCATTACCGCGTTTCCTTATTATCAAGGAGTTACTATTAGCAAATCACCTCCTTCACGAAAAATGCCCCATACATCAAAGGGGTTCGCGATAATTCATATTAAGATGCCTGTATTTCAATAATGTACAGGCACACAGTCGCCCCCCCTGCGGGGGCGTGGATTGAAACGCTGATGGGCAGCGACAGCATGGACGAGGATGAGTCGCCCCCCCTGCGGGGGCGTGGATTGAAACCTCGCCGTAGTGGCATCGTCCGCTGATCCATTCCGTCGCCCCCCCTGCGGGGGCGTGGATTGAAACACGTCTTGTGGCTGCGTTCCGTCACCGATGTGAGTCGCCCCCCCTGCGGGGGCGTGGATTGAAACTATGTTACAATTTCTAGCTATCGGCAACCTTGGGTCGCCCCCCCTGCGGGGGCGTGGATTGAAACGGCTACCGCCAGGCCAGGCTCCCAAGAAGGGAGCGTCGCCCCCCCTGCGGGGGCGTGGATTGAAACATAACTAATAGTGCTTAATTATCTTTGATTGAAAGTCGCCCCCCCTGCGGGGGCGTGGATTGAAACGACGACGTTGTGCGCACTACAGCCGGCGACGAGAGGTCGCCCCCCCTGCGGGGGCGTGGATTGAAACGACTGACATCACGTTGTATGGAGGCGAACAACAGGTCGCCCCCCCTGCGGGGGCGTGGATTGAAACAATGATACGTGCGTGCCGCCCCAAACCTTTTATCCGTCGCCCCCCCCTGCGGGGGCGTGGATTGAAACGACTTAAACGGCTTGCACACGGCAGCACGACGGGGTCGCCCCCCCTGCGGGGGCGTGGATTGAAACTACGGAATATTCACCGCCGTACTCCAATTCACCGGTCGCCCCCCCTGCGGGGGCGTGGATTGAAACATCATCGTGGGCGCAGTAATCCAAGACCTCAACCGGTCGCCCCCCCTGCGGGGGCGTGGATTGAAACTATTGTACAGTTACTTAACAGAGATTGAGAGTGTGGTCGCCCCCCCTGCGGGGGCGTGGATTGAAACGTCTAGCTAACGCCCCCTTTCTTTCTGCCCTGAAAGTCGCCCCCTGCGGGGGCGTGAATTGAAACACCCGAAGAAACGGCCATCCATAGCGATGGCCTAGTCGCCCCCCTGCGGGGGCGTGGATTGAAACACCAAGGGCGTACCCGCCACGCTGACGGTCAAGGGTCGCCCCCCCCTGCGGGGGCGTGGATTGTAAGCCATCAGTGAACCCCGTATTTCCAGACTGAGATTTTGTCCGTACCTTTGCGCGGTATTTTAATCTATCGCGTATGGCATACCTGAAAATCGAACAGTTCCGTCAAATCAATGAGGACTTGAAGCCAGAGCAGACTACGGAAAGGCTTACTAAAAGAACTGTCAATACGCCTAACTTTTGACTTTGGTAAAGGGTTCGACGAACGTGAACTGCGAAAGATGCGGCAATTCTATCAGATGTCTAAGATTCGTGACACACTGCGTCCCGAATTAACATGGTCACATTATCGCCGACTGATTAGTGTGGAGAATGAGCAAGCCCGAATATGATATATGAACGAGGTAGCGGACAGCGTCTGGAGCACACGCCAGATGATAGGCAAGTTGCGTACGAACCACACACTCATCGCGGACGGACGTAACGCTCATCTGAAACGAGCGAGATGCTCATCGCGGCCGAGCGACCGCAAGATGGCTATGTAACTTCATGTCCTACCTCACTCAACCTTCCCACCAACATTTGTAAGGCGCGACTCAACTTTGGGCAATCCTATTCATAAAAGTTTGGAGGAAAGGGGGCAAGAATCGTCACATAGTTGGTCTGTTCGAGAAAACAGGCCATCAAATGCTAAAGAACTGTAGGCGAATGGTCGGAAATGATGTGGGCTGTTATCAACAAACTGTTTGCCATCAATCCTGTTCTGTTGTATGAGGAAGCTAAAAGCAAGAGGAATGTCTGGTTCTCCACTACTGAGGCAAGTAAGCACTATAAGAAAATAGCCGAAGGATTATACTACTGCCCGTCGAGAAGTAGTACCTGGAATAAGATGGCAATTCTGAAAAATCTCTTCCGTCTGTATCAGATTGACGAGGATGATCTCCAATTTGGATTAAAACCCATAAAACAATAAATAAACCACCAGGCATTGGTAGAAAGTCATTCAGAATGTGTTGAAGGCTAATGGATCTCCTGGTGCAATTGTTATTGCTGACATAGTGACAAGAGAATCGCAAGATAGTTCGCAGGAAAAAGTCGAGAGCATCCCCGATGTCCTAAAAGATGTCCTGAAAGATGTCCACAAAGATGTCCTAAAAGAACTTACTGAAAGACTGTTGGTTATAAATGCAACTATTTCCAAAATAGAAACAGTTCAACAGGAAGGCAACCATGAGGTTAAACGCAGGTTGTAATGTACAAGCGTGGATCGGTGTCACAAGAACAAGCAAATACCGTCATGTGACAGAAATCTGGCCTCCTGTCAGTCAATTGAGAGCCAGGACTTCATTGTCCTTAAATGCTTCGTAGCCGCTGGTGACGATACGCACGTCTATCCCTACCAGTTGCCGGAAAGCAGCCTAGCCTCTGCAACAGGGTATATTCCTGTTTTACACGTGCATGAACCTTAATTTCTATCTTATTATTTTGAGATTTGCCCTAAATGCATATTTTTTAACGGGTAAAATAGAAATTCTCCGTAAGAAATTGTTGCTTTTAGGGGATTATTATAGGATACATACAAATCCTGCTAGAAGGATGAGGGCAGCAAGAGGAACCAATCGCGAAGGACGCCTTTGAACTGGTGTTGGGAGTCGGCTACAAGCAGCAGCCATTGGGGGGAGATGAGACACATGCCCTCGTAATTGGCAAACTTACGGGAGGTGAGCGTCAGACGGGTGGTGAACTCTCTGACAAGACGCTTTTCCAGCTGGGTGTTCTCTGAGGGAAACACTTCGTAGATGCGGATAATGGTGCGCGCATCAAGTTTCAGGCGAGGCACCTTGACCTGACGTTCTAATACCAACAGGCGGCCGTCGCCCACAGCACACAAGGCCGACACACCCTGATAATACTTCCTGTCGATGGGAGCATCAGGGCGATAGAGGTACTGCCGACGAGGCTGGAGGTCGTCGCCGAAGGCCTGGATGCGGAGGAGGGTATCGCCTGAGAGAGGACGCTCTGTGGTGACATAAAACAGACCTTGCCGGGAGTCGTAGGTCAGCGCTTCCAGTCCGAGGTTAGGCCTTGCCTTCTTGAATACTGCGGGCATATTCAATCGCTTGCCAGTGCGCTGACCTTCCAGGGTGTATTCAAACACTTCATTGTCGGCCTCACCGCTGATGAAGACAGTATGCGATGAAGGACGATAGCAGATGCCCTCCATATCACGATTACGCATACCACTGGAGCGGTAGCCAAGATCCTCTGCCTGAAGGATACGGCCCTGCTGCTGGTCGATGCGCAGGCGGACAACACGGAAGCCATCGTCCTGCGCCTTGTCGTCAACCAACGCGTAGAGATCATCACCCAGAGGGCAGATGCCACTATAGTTGCCTGCAGGTATCTCCTTAGCAAAATGCTGCTGCCCCAGCACGTGCAAGGGCAACAGCATTATAACTAGGATAAGAAAGGTCGTCCTACATCCCTGCAGCATTGGCTATCCACTGATAGATACAGGAACAAACGCCGAAGAGCACAATGCCGATGGTGCAGATGGTCAGCGATGCGTTGATGGCACGACCATGAGCAAACGTAGGCAGCGGATTGTCTTCCTTCTTGATATACATAGCCTTCACGATGAGCAGGTAGTAGTACAAGCTCACCACAGTGTTTATCAAGGCGATGAACACCACGAAATAGGGCCAGAAGGGCATGCCGTCCTGTCCGTCGACACCTGCCATGAAGACGAAGAACTTCGAGAACATACCAGCAAACGGAGGAATACCAGCCAATGAGAAGAGGGCGATGGTCATGATGAACGCCAGCTTGGGATTGGTCTGATAGAGTCCGTTGTATGCCGACATCTGGGTGCCTGCTCCTGCACGATGCTCCACAGCACTGATAACTGAGAACACCGACATATTGGCTACCACGTAGACTAAGACGTAGAACGTCAGCGCCGTCTGTGAGGCAGCAGGGTTGGCACCAATCACGGCAAGCATGATGTAACCAGCCTGCGAGATAGAGGAGAAGGCCATGAAGCGCTTCAGCTCAGTCTGGCGAATAGCCATCAGGTTGCCGATGGTGATGGTGAGCATGATGACGACCCACAGCAGCGGCTGCCACCAGGCTACCATTGACCCGAATACCTTCACCAGAATGATGGCCAGCGTCAACGTGGCGGCACCTTTGGAGACGACACTCAGATAACCAGTCACTGGCGTAGGCGCTCCCTGATAGGTGTCGGCAGTCCAGAAGTGGAAGGGCACCAGAGAGATCTTGAAGCCCAGTCCGCTGAAGAAGAACACCATACCGATGATGCTGAGAGGACTGCCAGTAATGACCTCAGCCACATTGTCGAAGTAAAGGCTGCCTGTAGCAGCGTAGATGAACGAGATGCCGAAGAGCATCACGCCGCTGGAGAACGTTGCGATGAGGATGTACTTGGCGGCAGCCTCAGCACTTTCCTTCTTACGCTTATCAAAAGCCACCAGACAGGCCAAGGGCACAGAGGCCATCTCCAGTCCGAGGAAGAACATCAGGAACGAGCCGCTGCTGAGCATCATGAACATACCGAGAAGGGTGCTGAG
The DNA here is from genome assembly GCA_900318685.1 of uncultured Prevotellaceae bacterium. Taxonomy (GTDB): domain Bacteria; phylum Bacteroidota; class Bacteroidia; order Bacteroidales; family Bacteroidaceae; genus Prevotella. The sequence continues at coordinate 107,912 of ONLL01000001.1, forward strand.
GATGAGCATGTAGTACTCTCCCTCATACCGTCTGTTGGTCTCCAGCCATGCCTGAGACATAATCAGCACGATGACTGTACCAGCGGTAAGTATGACTTTCATCACATTGGCTATCTGCGAAGTGACATAGATGCCACCAAAAGCCTCGGCAGGCTCAGCCATCAGCGCAATACGCACAGACAGAACGGCGGTCAGGGCTATAGTGACAGCCGACAGCACATCATGTTTCTTCTCACTTTTGTGCATGATGAAGTCTACCACAAACACGATAATCAGTATCAGTACGAGGTAGAACTCGGGAATCATATTAAGAAATTGACTGTAATTCATATCTTATGCCCTCCTTTACATTACACCAATAGATTGCAAAATACTGCCTGTGCTGGGATTAATGACATTGCTCACCCAGAACGGGAAGGTACCAAGGCCGGCGACGCAGAAGATGAGACAGATGACGGCGACGCGCTCGTCCCAAGTGGCATCGGTAAGCTCAAGGTAATGCTTGTTTTCCACCTCGCCATAAAGAATCTTGCCCACCACACGCAGGATATAGACTGCGGTGACGACGATGGACGTACAGGCGATGATGGTGGCAACCATACGGAACGACGACGACGGGTCGCCGGGCAGCGGATCGGCGCCGAAGGAGCCTACGAAGATGGTCATCTCGGCTATGAAACCCGAGAATCCCGGCAGACCGAGGTTGGCCAGACCGGCGATGACATATCCTACAGCCAGGAACGGCATGATCTTCATCAGTCCTGCCAGCTCACGAATGTCACGGGTGTGGGTACGACCATAAATCATACCGATGAGGGCGAAGAAGAGGGCCGTCATCAGTCCGTGGGAGAGCATCTGCAGGATGGCACCCGTGCAGGCTGTCTGGTTCATCATCAGAATGGCGAAGAGCACCAGTCCGCAGTGCGACACGCTGGAGTAGGCATTGATATACTTCAGGTCGGTCTGCACGCAGGCTGAGAGCGCGCCGTATACCACTGAGATGGTGGTGAGGATGATGAATATCCACGACAGCTGCTGAGCGGCATCGGGCAGCAGATACATAGCCACGCGGAAACAGCCGTAGCCTCCAAGCTTCATCAGCACGCCGGCATGGAGCATCGACACGGCGGTAGGTGCTGAAGCATGACCATCAGGCGACCATGTATGGAACGGGAAGAGGGCTCCCAGCACGCCAAAGCCGATAAAGATGAAGGGGAAGAACGCCTCCTGTATGCCCAGGGGAATGACGTGCGAGGTCTTGGCGATCTCGTTGACGTTCATCGTGAACTCACCGCTGTAGACACCGTTGAAGTAATATATGCCCAGAATGCCGAGGATGAGGAGTGCGGAACCTCCCATCAGCATCAGCGTGAGTTTCATAGCCGAGTACTCCTTGTGGCCTGAACCCCAGACGCCAATGAGCAGATACATGGGAATGAGGGCCACCTCATAGAACATGAACATGGTGAACATATCCGTGCAGATGAAGAAGCCAAACACACCCGTAGAGAGCAATGTGAACCAGAGGAAGTATTCCTTCGTGAGCGGCTTCAACTGCCACGATGCAAAAGTACCAGTGAAGACGATGATGCTCGACAGCAGCAGCATCACCACGCTGATTCCATCAACACCGACAGCATACTTGATGTTGAGCGGCTTGAACCAGTCGACGCTTGCCGTGAGCAGCATCTCGGCATCGTTGCCGGCCGAGCGTTGCTGGATGAACCAGATGGTGAGCCATACTGAAAGGGCCAACAGGCAGCTGGCACCCGTCACCATCACACCACGCACCTGATTGAGATTCTTGGCAAGCCACAATCCCAACAGCATCAGGGCGGGAATTAGAACGAATAGACTTAATATATTCATTGTCGTTTTTTCGTTATATCGTTATTACGTTATTTCGTTATCACGCTATCACGTTATTACAAAGCGAGTAAAACGAGCGTGAGTGCAACGGCACCTGTGATGAACCACACGGCATAGCGACGCACATCGCCACTCTGCCAGCAGCGGATGCTCTCACCAGCCTCGTTGGCACCCCAAGCCATGAAGTTGAACGTACCGTCAACAATGTGGCGGTCGAACCAGGCAATGGGTGTTGACACACAACGGAAGATGATCTTGTGGGTCACGAACTGCCATATCTCGTCCTGATAGAAACGCTTGTAAGCGGCACGGTGCAACCTCGGGAACGTCTTGTACAGCCGGTCGGCAATGGGCTGGGTCTCACCTTTATAAATATAAGTAGCCAGAGCGATGCTACACAGGGCCACTACCGTCGACACTGCTGCAACGGTAGTATCGAAGTGGATGGTGTAGTCGTGACCATCGGCCGTGACAAACGAGCCGAAGCTGCCGCCCCATCCCAGGAATCCTGCCAGCGTGGTATAGATACCTACGCCAACGGTAATCACAGAGAGGACGATGAGGGGAATGGTCATCGACAGCGGTGCCTCATGAGGAGTATGATGAGCATGAGCCTCCTTGTTCTCCGTACCCCAGAAGATACCATAGTACAGGCGGAACATATAGAAAGCCGTCATGGCGGCAATGCCCGTCATGATCCATCCCACCACGGGGCTGTAGTTCATGCAGGCCGAGATAATCTCATCCTTAGAGCTGAAGCCGGAGAAGAACGGTATGCCGGCAATGGCCAGGCAGGAGATGAGGAAGGTGACATGCGTGATGGGCATATACTTGCGCAAGCCGCCCATGAGTGCCATCTCGTTGCTGTGGACGGCATGGATGATGCAGCCTGCTCCCAGGAAGAGGCAAGCCTTGAACATGGCATGGGTGAAGAGGTGGAACATACCTGCAAGGTAGCCCACGCTGCCCGGATGCTCATGACCCGTGACAGCCTCAGTGCAAACACCGAGAGCAACCATCATGAAGGCAATCTGCGAAATCGTGGAGAAAGCCAGCACACGCTTGATATCACTCTGTGCGCAGGCCACAGCTGCAGCATAGAAAGCAGTGATGACACCCACCCAGACGATGATGCTCATGGCCTGCGGGGCATACTGAATCCACAGAGGGAACATACGTGCAATCTGGAACACACCAGCCACCACCATCGTTGCTGCATGGATAAGTGCAGATACCGGCGTAGGACCTTCCATAGCATCGGGCAGCCAGATATGCAGTGGGAACATAGCACTCTTACCGGCACCACCAATGAACATCAGCGTCAGGGCAGTGGGGAGGATAAAGCCTCCGGCAGCCACAGCCTTATCGATGTTACCAGGAATGAAAGGAGTAGTGCCTGCACCCATCAGGATGTCAGTACCCTGTCCTGCGAACGAGAAGCTGAACGAATCAGTGAAGTAGCCGAAAGTGAGGATACCAATCAGGAAGAACATATCGGCAAAGCGCGTCACGATAAAGGCCTTCTTAGAGGCGGCGATGGCGGGCTTCAACGGATAGTAGAATCCGATGAGCAGGTAGGAGCTGACACCCACGAGCTCCCAAAACATATACATCTGGAAGATGTTCGTGGCCAGCACCAGGCCGAGCATCGACATCGTGAAGAGCGAGAGGAAAGCATAGTAGCGCTGGAAACCCTTCTCGCCGTGCATATAGCCGAAGGAGTAGATATGCACCATGAACGACACCGTCGAGATCACAATGAGCATCATCACTGAGATGGGATCGAGTAGGATACCCATATCGAAGTGAAGATTGCCCAGAGGCAGCCAGGTGAAGTTGTAGGGAACGATCGTCTGATAGACATCATTCACACGATCGGCAGTGAAATACTGGAAAGCTGCGATATAGCTCAGCAGCGTGACCACTCCGAGCGAACAAGTGCCGATAAGGCCTGCGGTCTTATGCGACATCTTCATGCCGGCAAGTCCTAACACCAGGAATGAAAGGAGCGGCAGAAGGAGTATAAAAGCTGTATATTCGTAACCCATAGTCGTTTATCCTTTCAAATTGGTGATACTTTCCACAGTGTCGCTCTTGAAATGGCGATACACATTAATAATAATAGCAATTGCTACGGCCGACTCAGCAGCTGCTACGCCTATGACGAACAACGTCATGAACATACCCTCCATCCCGTTGGGATAGAGCAGGCGGTTGATAGCAGCGAAATTGATGTCGACGGCATTCAGCACCAGCTCAACAGAGATGAGCATAGCGATAAGGTTGCGTCGTGTGACAAAGCCGAAGACGCCGATGAAGAACAGCAGTGCACTCAGTGCGAAATAGCATTCAACGGGTATCATGCGTCCTTCTCCTCCTTTCTAGCCACTACGAGGCCACCGATGATGCATGCCAGAAGGAACAATGAGATGAACTCGAATGGCAGCACATATTGATACTTACCGGCACCCACCAGAGCGGTACCTATCTCACTCATGGGAACCTCCACGTCGGCAACGCTCTCATTGATGATAAAGCCAGCCTTGAAGAGGATTAAGCAAACGACTACCAGACCAGCCAATGCTGCCAATCCACCACTGATGAGACGGCTGCACTTGACGTGCTCTACCAGGCCCTGCAGCGTGCGCTTGCTCACCAGCTGGATGGCGAAGACGTAGATCATCGTCACACCACCTGCATAGATGGCAATCTGAGCCGCTCCCAAGAAGGTGTAGTCAAGCAAGAAATAGATGCCAGATACACCGAAGAGCACCAACAACATATACGTTGCGGCTCGCATGATTCGCTTCGTCGTCACGCACAGCAGTGCTGAGCCGATGATGACGACAGCGAGAATAATGAACATGATTGTATTTCCCATAGCTCAGTTACTTCGTTTTAGTGTTAAACGTTCCTGCTTTCCACTCGGCTCCGCCATCGATAAGGTTGGGCAGCGAGCCACCCTGGTAAACCTCCTTGTCAAGATGGAGCACCAGCTTGTCACGGTCGAAGACCGCATTCTCAAAATCGTTAGTGAACTCAATGGCATCAAAGTTGCAGGCATTGGTGCAGAGCTGGCAGAACATACAGTCGCCCAGGTCGTACTGATAGTCGTCCAGCATTTTCTTCTTCTTACCCGTCTCAGGGTCTTCAGCCATGTGTGCAGTAATCTTGATGGTGCCATTGGGGCAGGCTTTCTCGCAGAGCGTGCAGGCAGTACACTTGTAGGCTCCGTTCTCGTCACGCTTGAACACCAGACGTCCGCGATGACGCTTTGAGACATGAAGTGTCGTCTTACGGTTCTCAGGGTACTGCTCCGTCGACTTATTGGTAAAGAAGTCCTTGAAGTATTCCTTCCAGGTGACCTTCATTCCCGTAGCGAGCGTCTTGATGCCGTGCCCTATCTCACCAAAATATGATTGTTCTTTTTCCATTTCTACTTTAGATTTTTATAGGATTAAAGATACCAGCCTAAGGCCACTACTACGGTCATCAGCACGAGGTTGATGAGCGACAGGGGCATGAGGTACTTCCATTCAAGCTTCAGGATCTGGTCAATACGCAGACGGGGGAAGGTCCACTTAATCCACATGAGCAGCCACACCACGAGCAGCGTCTTTCCGAAGAACCACACAATGCCCGGGATGTAGTTCATCACCGTGTCGAAGCCATCCACACCAATATTAATAGGTGCCCAGCCTCCCAAGAACACCATCGTGGCAATACCAGCAATGATGAAGAGGTTGAGGAACTCTGCCAGGTAGAAGAAGCCGAAGCCCATACCACTATACTCAGTATGGTGTCCGGCAGTCAGCTCACTCTCGGCCTCAGCCATATCGAAGGGGCCTCGGTTAGCCTCAGCGTTACCTGCGATAAGGAAGGTGACGAAGGCGATGATGGCGGGGATGTGACCCTTGATGATGAGCCAGTTCCAAGGTCCAGTCTGGTACTCTACGATACCGCTCACCTGCATTGTTCCAGTCAGGATAACAGCCGTAATGAGGCAGAGGCAGAGTGACATCTCATAGCTGATTATCTGCACGGCACCACGCATAGCGCTGACCACCGAGTACTTGTTGTTCGATGCCCAGCCAGCCAGGAAGATACCCACCACGCCTATCGACGATATGGCAGTGATGAGGAACAGACCCACGTTAAAGTCGAGAATGACCATACCGTTGTTCCAAGGCAGGAAGCAGAACGTGCCTACCGAAGCGACGATCACAAGGACAGGAGCCAGTGCGTAAAGCAGCTTATCGGCCTTGTCAACGAAGAAGATTTCCTTGATGAGCATCTTCAGCACATCGGCAAAGATCTGCAGCAATCCCCAGTAACCTACGCGCATCGGGCCCAGGCGGCACTGGAAATAGGCACACACCTTACGTTCCATGAAAATCATCAAGCATGCTATCAGTGCGTAGGCCGTCAGCACAACGACGCCGACGATGACGCACTCAATCAATATCGACAGGAAGTCTCCCAGCCCCAATGTCTGACGCAGGAGATTGTCGAACCATGTTGTTACTATACTAAAATCAAACATATTTCTAACGGTCTATATCGGGAATAACTACGTCAATAGCGGCACACGTTGCGATAAGGTCAGCAATCTTCTGACCACGCAGCATCGGATCGAAAGCACCAACAAGCGAGAGACCCATAGGACGCATCTTCATGCGATAAGGGCTCTTGTCGCCACGAGAGTCGAGGTAGATACCAAACTCACCAGCAACACCCTCGACAGAGTAGTACCACTGTCCCTCGGGCACTTTGATGATAGGCTTCTGCTTCACGTAGAAGTCGCCCTCGGGTATGTTGTCGATAAGCTGCTCGATAATATTCAGACTCTGATACATCTCCTGGATGTGCACGAGATAGCGTCCCATCGAGTCGCAGGTGTCGGTGGTGCACTGCTCCCACTCCACCTTGTCATACAAATCGTAGGGATGATTCTTGCGAACGTCGTTCTTCCATCCAGAGGCACGACCGGCAGGACCTGTGACAGCATAGCTAATGCAATCCTCAAGGCTCATCGGTCCGCAGTTCTCCAAGCGGTTATGGGTGATGACATTGTCGCCAAACACATCCATATACTCCTGAATCGTCGGACGCAGATAAGCGACGAGATCCTTCACGTTTTTCACGAAATTGGGATCGATGTCGTCCTGAAGTCCACCTATTCTGTAATAATTCTGGATAAGGCGTCCGCCAGTGGTCTCCTCCATGCAGTTGAGCACGTGTTCGCGGTCACGCATACCGTAAAGGAATGCGGTGAGAGCTCCCAGGTCCTGAGCGACGCATGAGGTGAACAGCAGGTGTGAGTCGAGACGCTGCAACTCATCCATAATGGTACGGATGTACTTGATGCGGTCAGTCAGTTCCACTCCCATAGCCTCCTCAATGACGCCCACCAGCGCGTGGCGGTGCTGCATGGCTCCCAGATAGTTAAGACGATCTGTTAAAGCAAGTGTTTGCGGATACGTCATGCTTTCCCACATCTTCTCGATGCCGCGATGGATGTATCCGAAATGAGGATAGATTTTCTTCACTATCTCACCTTCGAGCACTGTCTGCAGGCGAAGCACACCGTGAGTGGCGGGGTGCTGCGGGCCGATGTTGATGACATAGTCGTCGGTGTTAAACAGCTTGTTCTGCTTCGACTGAAGAGCGCCATCCTTGTCAATGAAATACTCCAAGCCATAGTTGGGCTCGTCGTCATCCTCCAGCGAATAGTCATCGTTGAACTTCCAGTCCTTACGGAAGGGGTAGCCCTTGAAGTCGCTGCGCAGGAAAAGACGGCGCATATCGGGATGACCAAGGAACACGATGCCGTAGAAATCATAGACTTCGCGCTCCAACAGGTCGGCTACGCGCCAGAGATGTGACACGGTGGGGATGTAGGGAATCATCTGTCCGTCGGTGTCGCCTGTTCCGTTAGCGGCGATACCATCGCCGCATACTGAACATTTGGCCATCATCTTCACTGAGCAGCGCTCGTGCGTCTTGGTGTTTTCCAGAATATAGATACAGCCGAGGCCTTCTTCTCCGAAGTCTTCGCCTACGATGGTGATCAGGTAGTCGAAGCCTTTCTTTTCCTTCAGGCTTGCCATCTCAGCGGCAAACTTGTCAAAATCGAATGATAAGAATTCTAACTTCATACGGCAGCCTCCTCTTTCTTTAATTCTTCTACAAACTCCTCAGGCACGCTTGTCACCACGATGGGCTCACGACGATGATCGCCCAACTGGTTGCGGAACGTCAGCTCCTCATTCGACACGCCCAATTCCTTCTCTTCAGCTGTCTGCTTGTGGTTGGCACCACCAAAGAATTTCTCAATCTTCACCTTGCGCTGCAGCTGCATCATACCATACATGATAGCTTCAGGACGCGGGGGACAGCCAGGGATGAACACATCGACAGGAACAATCTCCTCAATGCCCTTCACCACGTGGTAGCTTGACTTGAACGGGCCGCCGCTGATGGCGCATCCGCCCACGGCAACGACATACTTAGGCTCAGCCATCTGGTCGTAGAGACGCTTCAGAGCGGGAGCCATCTTGTGGGTGATGGTGCCGGCACACATGATAAGGTCGGCTTGGCGTGGGGAGTTACGCGTCACCTCAAAGCCGAAGCGGGCGAAGTCGTAGCGTGAGCATCCGCAAGCCATGAACTCAATGCCGCAGCAGCTGGTGGCAAAGGTGAGCGACCACAGGGAGTTGGCACGGCCCCAGTTGATGAGGCGGTCCAGCGAGCCGGTAATGACGTTCACGCCACCCTCATGCAGCTCCTCCACAATACGCTCCAGCGACTCATTGTCGTTCCATTCCTCGTAGGGAACAGACTTGATGTAGGGCTTCTTTACTTCCATTCCAGTGCTCCTTTCCGCCAGGCGTAAGCCAAGCCAAATACTAATACCAACAAGAAGAAGCCGATGCTGAGCAATGCTGCTGCACCGAACTGCTTCACTACTACTGCCCATGGATACAGAAACACCGTTTCCACATCAAACATGAGGAACAGGATGGCGAACAGGTAGTAGCCCACATGAATAGGAATCCAGCTTGAGCCGCGTGTCGGAATACCGCTCTCATACGGCTCGCCTTTCATCTTTGCATACGAGCGCGGGCCTATGAGCTTAGCAATAATGTAAGCCGCCGCCACCAGTGTAATTCCCGTCACAATGACGGTAACTAACAAAGTGAAATTCATAAAACTATTTAAATGTTATAACAATTTGTTTCTATTTGCGTGCAAAGGTACAAATTTTTTTGCAAACAAACGACATATTTATTAAAAAAAATTGGCGAATCATGCTCCCTTCATTTTTGGCACACCTTTTGCAATGACAAATAGTGAACAGACAAAAGGTACAAATAACAACGTAGAAACATACAAATGACAAGTCAGTTCTCACCAAGAGTCTCCGAAATTCTCTCCTTTTCCCGAGAGGAAGCAGCACGCCTGGCCTCAAGCTCCGTTGGGCCTGAGCATCTGCTGTTAGGACTTCTCAGAATGCAAGAAGGTCCTGTCATCGATGTGTTTCGTCGTCTGCATCTGAACATTTCCCAGCTGAAATACGACCTGGAGGCAAAAGTGCGACAAGATGACATAACCCAGCCTATCAACACCCGTGAGCTGGTGCTCAACGAGCGTGCCTCCAACATTCTCAAGCTGGCAGTACTGGAAGCTCGCATCCAGCACACGCAGCGCGTAGACGAGCAACATCTGCTATTGGCCATCCTGCACGACCAATCGAACAACGGAGCAAAACAAATACTAGAAAATAGGAATATGAACTACGACGACGCACTGAGCCTGATGAGGTCTCAGCAATTGCCGCAGAACGGCATCGGCCTCCCTGATGAGGACGAAGATGACTATAACGACGAAGCGCCCAGCGACAACTCGAAGAGTCAGAGTGGCGGCACCACTACGCAAACGGCTCAGAAACAGAAGAGTAAGACTCCTGTGCTCGACAATTTCTCGACCGACCTTACGGCAGCCGCCCTTGAAGGGAAGCTCGACCCCATCGTGGGTCGTGAGCGCGAGATCCAGCGCGTGCTGGAGATCCTGGGACGCCGCAAGAAGAACAACCCCATCCTCATCGGCGAGCCAGGCGTGGGCAAGAGCGCCATCGTCGAAGGGTTGGCACAGCTTATTGCCCAGCGCAAGACCTCACCTATGTTCTTCGGGAAGCGCATTGTCAGTCTTGATATGACAGGCATCGTGGCTGGCACGAAGTATCGCGGTCAGTTTGAGGAGCGCATACGTGCGCTGCTGAAAGAGATCGAGCAGAGCAACGACCTCATCGTCTTCATCGACGAGATCCACACGATCATCGGAGCCGGATCTACTCCCGGCTCGATGGATGCAGCCAACATCATGAAACCTGCACTTGCCCGCGGCACCATCCAGTGTATTGGTGCCACGACACTCGACGAATACCGCAACTCCATCGAGAAGGACGGAGCCCTCGAGCGTCGTTTCCAGAAGGTTGTCGTCGACCCCACGACTGCTGAGGAGACGCTCACCATCCTGCATAACATCAAGGATCGCTACGAGCGTCACCACAACGTGGAATATACCGACGATGCCATCGTGGCATGTGTCAGATTGGCAGAACGCTATATCACCGACCGCGCCTTCCCCGACAAAGCCATCGACGCGATGGACGAAACCGGCTCGCGCGTACATCTTAAAAATGCCACCATACCTCCCGGCATCACCGAGAAGGAGAAGGAGCTGGAACGCGTGAAAGAACGCAAGCAGGCCGCCGTACGCGGACAGAACTTCGAACTCGCAGCCAGCTATCGCGACCGCCAGACAGTGCTTGAGGCAGAACTGGTGGCGCTGACAGAGCAGTGGCAGAGCGGGGCATCAGAGGATCGTCAGACGGTGACCGAAGAAGAAGTGTCAAGTGTTGTCTCGATGATGACCGGCGTGCCCGTACAACGTATGGCAGAGAGCGAGGGCATCCGCCTGAAGGGTATGGCCCAGGAACTGAAGCAGAGCGTCATTGCCCAAGATGCAGCCATCGACAAGATGGTGCGCGCCATCCAGCGCAATCGCGTCGGACTGAAAGAGCCCAATCATCCCATCGGAGCATTTATGTTCCTGGGACCGACTGGCGTAGGCAAGACCTATCTGGCCAAGAAGCTGGCAGAGTTTATGTTCGGCTCTGCTGATGCGCTCATCCGCGTCGATATGTCGGAATATACCGAGAGCTTCAACGTCAGCCGCCTCATCGGTGCTCCTCCGGGCTATGTGGGCTATGAAGAAGGCGGACAACTGACTGAGCGCGTACGGCGCAAGCCCTACTCCATCGTGCTGCTCGACGAGATTGAGAAGGCCCACGGCAATGTGTTCAACCTCCTGCTGCAAGTGCTCGACGAGGGTCGCCTGACCGACGGCAACGGACGCTTCGTGGACTTCCGCAACACGGTGATCATCATGACCTCCAACGCCGGCACCCGCCAACTGAAGGACTTCGGACGCGGCGTAGGCTTCACGGCTGGCAACATCGGGTTGGCTATGGACGAGAAAGACCGCGAGCACGCGCGCAGCATCGTGCAGAAAGCCCTGTCGAAGCAGTTCTCGCCCGAGTTCCTCAACCGTCTCGACGAGATCATCACCTTCGACCAGCTCGACCTGGAAGCCATCAAGCGCATCGTCGACGTCGAGCTGAAGCCGCTGCTCAAGCGTATCAGCGACCTGGGATATACCGTCGACCTGACTCCTGAAGCCAAGGAGTTCGTCGCTACGAAAGGCTACGACGTGCAGTTCGGCGCCCGTCCGCTGAAGCGCGCCCTGCAGAACTATATCGAGGACGGCATCTGCGAGCTTATCATCAACGGCGGCCTGAAAGCGGGCACCATCATCCACATCGGCAAGCATCCTGAAAAAGAGGAGCTTACGTTCAATCAGGAAATCGGCAAGCATCCTGAAGAAGAGGAGCAAATGTTCACCCCGGAAGTATGACTACACTCTATCTGATGCGTCACGGCGAGACGCTTGACAATGCGCGCCAGATTATGCAGGGTCAGGTGCAGGGAGAGCTGAGCGAGAAAGGCATCGAGCAAGCCCGACAGGCGCGCGATGAGATGGCGCTCACCCACCTCGACGCCATTGTGGCCAGCGACCTCAAGCGCTCGTCCGACACCGCGCGGATTATGGCCGAGCCCCATCACCTCGAGGTGGTGACCACCCCGCTCTTGCGCGAACGCGACTGGGGCGACTTCACCGGCCGATACATCCCCGACCTGAAGGACCTCCCCTGGCCGGAGAATGTGGAGAAGCTCGACCACCTGCTTCAGCGCGCCCTGCGGTTCCTGCAGTTCATTCAGCGTGAATACAAGGACCAGACGGTGCTCGCCGTGGGTCACGGCATCGTGAACAAAGCCATACAAGCTGTCTATCACGGATGCCAGATGAAAGATGTGACGAGGATGACCAACGCTGAGGTCAGAATGCTGCAGCTCGACCATAACCTCGACAATATCGAAGGTACAGGAGCGACAAATGACAAGAAATTCTGCATTACCTGAGAAAAAGTGACAGAATATTTGGCCGTTTCGTAACAATTTGATAACTTTGCAGCCCAAAACCAATCAACCACCCCCTCGTCTCCATTTCGAGCAAGTGAAGAATGGGCTGACAAAACCACCGTCCTCGAGCAGGACAGAGAAGGCTCAAAGGGATAAGTAAAACTCAAAACAACAATTATTATGGCAGAAATGAATTTTGGTGGCGTCATCGAGACAGTGGTCACCAGCAAGGAGTTCTCACTGGAGAAAGCACGCGAAGTATTGAAGAATGAGGTCATCGCCGTCATCGGCTATGGCATCCAAGGCCCCGGCCAGGCATGCAACCTGCGCGACAACGGCTTCAACGTCATCGTCGGCCAGCGCGAAGGCAAGACCTACGACAAGGCCGTCGCCGACGGATGGGTACCGGGCAAGACGCTCTTCTCGATTGAGGAGGCCGCCCAGAAGGGCACCATCCTCTGCATGCTGCTCTCCGATGCCGGACAGATACAGGTGTGGCCGACCATCAAGAAGCACCTCACCCCAGGTAAGACGCTCTATTACTCACACGGCTTCGCCATCAACTGGAGCGACCGCACCGGCGTCGTTCCTCCCAAGGATGTCGACGTCATCCTCGTTGCTCCCAAGGGCAGTGGCACCAGCCTCCGCACGATGTTCTGCGAGGGTCGCGGCCTCAACTGCTCGTATGCTGTCTATCAGGATGCCAGCGGCAACGCCGAGGAGAAGACCATCGCCTTCGGTATCGGCATTGGCGCAGGTTATCTCTTCAAGACCACTTTCGAGCGCGAAGCTACCAGCGACCTCACCGGTGAGCGCGGCTCGCTGATGGGTGCCATTCAGGGCCTGCTGCTGGCTCAGTACGAAGTGCTGCGCGAGCACGGTCACTCTCCCTCCGAGGCCTTCAACGAGACCGTCGAGGAGCTCACCCAGAGCCTTGGCCCTCTCTTTGGCGAGCGCGGAATGGACTGGATGTACGCCAACTGCTCGACCACCGCTCAGCGTGGCGCCCTCGACTGGGCTCCCCGTTTCCACGATGCCATCAAGCCCGTGATGGAGTGGCTCTACCTCTCAGTGAAGAGCGGCATCGAGGCTCAGATCAGTATCGACTCCAACTCGAAGCCCGACTATCGCGCCGGCCTGGAGAAGGAACTCGAGGCTATGCGCAACCAGGAGATGTGGCAGGCGGGTGCCGTCGTGCGCCAGCTGCGTCCTGAGAACAGCGTCGACTAATCTTCCCTCTCCGCCAGAGGCATACGCGCGCATGAACATTGTTAAAATAGAATCACTCAAAGAGCCGGGCATAGAGATGTTCGGCTCTTTGACTGAAGCACAGCTGCGAAACAGGGCCGCGCCCGAAGAGGGTGTGTTCATAGCCGAAAGCCCGAAGGTCATCCGAGTGGCCCTCGACGCAGGCATGCAACCCCTAGCGCTGCTCTGTGAGAGCAGGCACATCGCGGGCGACGCTGCCGACATCATCGCTCGCTGTCCCGAAATGCCCGTATACACAGGCGGCCGGCAGCTGCTGGCCCAGCTCACCGGCTACACGCTGACGCGGGGTGTGCTCTGCGCAATGCGGCGTCCTCTGCCCAGGAGCGTGGCCGAAGTATGCGAGGAAGCGCGACGCATCGTCGTCATCCACAGCGTTTGCGACACCACCAACATCGGCGCTATCTTCCGCTCGGCAGCGGCTCTCGGCATCGATGCCGTCCTGCTGACCGAGGACTCGTGCGACCCGCTCAACCGCCGCTCCATCCGTGTGTCGATGGGCAGCGTGTTCCTCGTGCCCTGGACGTGGATTGACGATCTGTCGGCTCTGCGCGGCCTTGGTTTCAAGACGGTGGCAATGGCGCTCACCGACGACTCCATACCGCTCGATGCGCCGCAGCTCAAAGCCGAGCCACGACTGGCCCTCATCATGGGAACCGAGGGCGACGGCCTCCCCCACTCTACCATCCTTGAAGCCGACTATACCGTCCGCATACCGATGTATCACCAGGTGGATTCGCTCAACGTGGCTGCCGCCGCTGCCGTCGCCTTCTGGGAGCTTAGGGCCTCAGGGCTTCACCCCCTAACCCCCTCTCCGACTGGAGAGGGGGGCGCCTAGCTCAGGGCTGACAGATGACTGAAAAAAGGGAACCGCAGTCGGCTCCCTTTCTCTTTTCTTTAGTGGAACCGATGACGGCTCCACTTTCCTTTTTCTTACCACAAAGGCAGGCGCTCCTCCTTGGGGATATACATCTTGTCGCCGGGCTTGATGTCGAAGGCCTCGTACCAGGCATCGATGTGAGGCAGGGCGCCGTTCACACGCCAGCGACCCAGGGAATGAGGATCGCTCTTCGTGCGGTTGCGGATCTCCTCCTCATTGACGTTGCCTGCCCATACGCCGGCATAAGCCAGGAAGAAACGCTGCTCAGGCGTGAAGCCGTCAATGTCGGCCAGCGGAGCCTCAGCCGTAGCATTCTTGAAGGCGGTGAAAGCCACCTGAAGGCCACCGTGATCGGCCAGGTTCTCGCCCAGCGTCAGTCGTCCGTTGGCATTCAGTCCGGGCAGCACCTCGATGGCTGAGAAGAAGTCGGCATACTTGTCGGTGCGCTCCTTGAAGTTGGCTCCGTCCTGCTCCGTCCACCAGTCGTGCATATTGCCATCCTTGTCGAACTGTCGTCCCTGATCGTCGAATCCGTGAGTCATCTCGTGACCGATGACCACTCCGATGGCTCCGTAGTTGAAGGCATCGTCGGCACTCATATCGAAGAAAGGCGGCTGCAGGATGCCTGCGGGGAAGCAGATCTCGTTGGTCGTCGGGTTGTAGTAGGCGTTCACCGTCTGCGGATGCATATACCACTCGTCGCGGTCGACGGGCTTGCCGGCCTTCTCGGCCACCTCGTGTGCATTCCAGAAGCGACGGCACTCCTTCAGGTTCTCGTAGTACGACTTCGAGGGATCGATCTGGAGCGACGAGAAATCCGTCCATTTGTCGGGATATCCCACCTTGACGTAGAACGTCGAGAGCTTGTCGAGTGCGTTCTGCTTCGTCGAGTCGCTCATCCACTCCTGTGCCTTGATACGCTCGGCGAGCGCTGTCTGCAGGTTGCCGATGAGCTTCACCATACGCTCCTTCGACTCTGCGGGGAAGTACTTCTCGGTATAGATCTTGCCGAGCGCCTCGCCCATCATTGCCTCGAGCTGCTGCGTGGAGCGGCGCCACAGGGGATGATCCTCCTTGCGTCCTGAGAGCACCTTGCCGAAGAACTCGAAGTTGGCAGCGCGCACCTGGTCGCTGAGCACTCCTGCCGAGCTCACTATCTCGCCCCACTCCATGTAGTCGCGGTATTCGTCGGCACTCATCGTAGCCAGAATCTTGTCGGCACCGGCCATGAAATCAGGCTGTCCGACGACGAGAGTCTGAATGTGCTGGCTCTCGATGCCCTTGGCATTCATCAGCTTCTCGAGCTGCAGGTTGGGATAGTTCTTCTGGAAGTCCTCCAGCGAGGTCTTGTTGTAGTTCAGCTGAGGATCGCGCAGCTCTGTGCGTGAGCGCGACACGAGGGCGAGCGCCGTCTCCAGCCGCATGATGTTGTCGCGCTTCACCTGTGCCTGCTCCTCGGTGAATCCGAAGAGCTGGAACATCCTGACGATGTGCTTCTTATACTCCTCGCGGATGTTGGCCGTGGCCGAGTCGTTCTCCAGGTAGTAGTCCTTCTGTCCGAGGGTCAGGCCGCCCTGACTGACGTTGAGGATATTGTTCTTGGCATCCTTCTCGTCGGCACCGAGGCCAGCTCCGTAGAACTGCTGGTCGCCGTAGGGAGCCATCGACAGCTGAATCTCGAAGAGCTCGTCCTTCGTCTTGGCAGCCTCCATCTTGTTGATGGTTTCCATCACGGGAGCGATGCCTTCCTGGTCGCGCCTCACGCTGTCCATCGCCAGCTTGTAGAGGTCGCTGAGCTTCTGCTCCAGTGATCCTGCCTCATAGGTGTTGGCCAGCAGCTCGTCGAGGATGCCGTTGACACGCTTGGTATTCTCCTCGGCAAGTGCGTCGAACGAGCCGAAGCGCGAGTAAGCGGCGGGCAGCGGATTCTTCTCCATCCATCCGCCACACGCAAACTGATAGAAGTCCTCACCCGGCAGCGCCGTGGTGTCGAGATTGCTCAGGTCGATGCCCGACTTCTGGGCAGGGTTGCTGTCACAAGCCACCAGCGTGGCGAGCGAGGCAGCTGCAATCATTAGCTTTACGTTCATAGTGTGTTTTTGTTTTTGGGGGTTATTGTAAGTTGTTCATTGCTTCCAGTTCCTCCGACAGATGCTCCCAGCGCTCCACCTCGGCGTCGAGGGCTTTCTTGATGTCGGTATACTCGGTGACGAGCACCATGTCGCTGGCCTTCTGGGGGTCGCACAGCAGCTGATCGAGCTCCTTCAGCTGCTGCTCCATCTTGGCTATTTTCTTCTCCGACTCCTCCACGGCGCGCTCGGCCTTGCGCAGCTGCTTCTGCTGCTCCTTGTGGGCGGCATACGATGCGCTTCCTCCCTGGCGCGAGGGCTGTTCAGGAGCCGCAGCACTGGCGCTCTCCGCCTGTGTGCGCTGGGCGACGGGAGCGACTCTGCCCAGCTCGCTCAGCTCGCTGATCTTCCTCGAGCGCAGGAAGTCGTAGATGCCGCCGATATGCTCGCGCACCTTGCCTCCTCCAAACTCGAAGACCTTCGTCACCAACCCGTCGAGAAACTCACGGTCGTGCGAGACGATGATGGCCGTGCCGTCGAAGGCCTTGATGGCTTCCTTCAGCACGTCTTTCGACTGCATGTCGAGGTGGTTGGTGGGCTCGTCGAGGATAAGCAGGTTGACGGGCTCCAACAGCAGCCGGATCATAGCCAGACGGCTGCGCTCGCCGCCGCTGAGCACCTTCACCTTCTTGTCGCTGTTCTCGCCTCCGAACATGAAGGCACCCAGGATATCGTTGATGCGCAGGCGTACGTCGCCCTTCGCCACATAGTCGATGGTCTGATACACCGTCAGCGACTCGTCGAGCAGCTGTGCCTGGTTCTGTGCGAAATAGCCTATCTGCACGTTGTGGCCTATCTTCAGCATCCCGTCGAAGGGTATCTCGCCCATGATGCACTTCACCAGCGTCGTCTTGCCCTCGCCGTTCTTTCCCACGAATGCCACCTTCTCGCCGCGCTTGATGGTGAGGTTCACGTGGTCGAAGACGAGATGAGAGTATACCTTCCTCACTTCGTCGCAGATGACGGGATAGTCGCCCGAGCGCAGGCAGGGAGGGAACTTCAGGTGCATCGCCGAGTTGTCGACCTCGTCCACCTCGATGGGCACCATCTTCTCCAGCTGACGCAGACGCTGTTGCACCTGCACGGCCTTCGTGGCCTTATAGCGGAAGCGCTCCACGAACGAGCGTATGTCGGCCATCTCCTTCTGCTGGTTCTCATAGGCACGCAGCTGCTGTTCGCGCCGCTCGCGCCTGAGGGTGACATACTCGTCGTACTTCACCCGGTAGTCGATCACACGGCCGCAGCTGATCTCCAGCGTGCGGTTCGACACATTATTAATAAAGGCGCGGTCGTGGCTCACCAGCATCACCGCCCCGCTCCACTGCGCCAGCAGCTGCTCCAGCCACTGGATGCTCTCGATGTCGAGGTGGTTCGTAGGCTCGTCGAGCAGCAGCACGTCGGGATGCCTGAGCAGGATCTTGGCCAGCTCGATACGCATGCGCCAGCCGCCCGAGAACTCGCTCGTCGGTCGGTCGAAGTCGGTGCGCTCAAAGCCGAGGCCCGTCAGCGTGCGCTCGATGGCAGCCTCCTGGCCGTCAGGACCCAGCATCAGGTAGCGCTCGTGCTCGCTGGTATAGTGCTCCACAAGCTGCATATAGTCGTCGCTGTCGTAGTCGCTGCGCTCGTTCAGCTGGTGCTCCATGCGGTCGAGGCGAGCCTTCAGCTGATGGATGTCGGCAAAGGCCTTCTGAGCCTCCTCGCGCACCGTCGTCCGGTCCTGCAGGTTCATCACCTGAGGCAGGTAGCCGATGGTGGTGTCGCTCTGCACGTTGACGCTGCCGGCAGTAGGCCGCTCCTGGCCGCAGATAATCTTCAGCAGGGTCGACTTGCCGGCGCCGTTCTTGCCCACCAGGGCAATGCGGTCGCGCGCGTTCACAACGAATGTGGCGTCGCTGAACAATGGCTTGATGCCAAACTCAACCTTCAGTCCTTCAACAGAAATCATTTATCACGTACGTTTCAGCTTGCAAAGGTACGAATAAGCGAGCAAAATGCAAAATAAATCTCGATTTATTTTCATTTGTACGATTAAAAGGCAATAAAAAACGGGGAAAAAAGAAAGTGTGAGAAATCACACTTCTTGAAGAGCGGAATACGGGACTCGAACCCGCGACCCTCGGCTTGGGAAGCCAATGCTCTACCAACTGAGCTAATTCCGCAATGTCATTAAACAGAAAAAGGGAGCTCTACATCCCCTTTAGCACTTTTTGAGCCGATACCCGGACTCGAACCGGGGACCCACGCATTACGAATGCGTTGCTCTACCAACTGAGCCATATCGGCCTTCCTGAACTTTGTACACCCGCAGGGGCTCGAACCCTGGACACCCTGATTAAGAGTCAGGTGCTCTACCAACTGAGCTACGGGTGCATCACCTTTTTACCCCAAAAATCACCTATGTACACCCGCAGGGGCTCGAACCCTGGACACCCTGATTAAGAGTCAGGTGCTCTACCAACTGAGCTACGGGTGCAACTGCTTTCCAGTTTTGCGGGTGCAAAGGTACTCATTATTTTTGAATCCGCAAAACTTTTTGCCCAGTTTTTTCTCTCATATCCAAAGATTCTTGATTTCAGTGAATCAAAAAGCCCGCCCATCGGACGGTTTTGGGTGGTTTTTCGTGTTTGAAGTTTGAAAATTAAAGGTTAAAGTTTAGGCAATAACATCGCAGTTGGCACAGTCCTCAGGGTTATGACCGCACGCGGTCACCTCTCAGTAGCCGGGGGTACGAGCAGAGCGAGCACCCTCGGGAAGCCAATGCGACAGGAAAATCGACCCTGAATGGGTCGCCCATCCGACGAGGGGGCACTCCCATTCCCGAGCTACGCTCGCCTACCCGTAGCCTTTCAGAGTGCTTTTCTTTGCTGTGCTCTATATCCGGGGGTGCTTGCTGCGCTCGTACCCTCGGCTATTGAGCGGAGACGCCTTCTTGCGTCTCTTCGGTAGCAAGCGACCAGAGGTCGAGCGCAGCGTCTTGTGCCTGCCTGCGATGTTATTACCAAGTTTAAGGGTTGATGGTTAATGGTTACCGTCTTATCCCTCAGGCCTTACGGTGGCCACTTCGCTGGCCTGCGGGTGCCACCCTTCTGCCTTTCGGTCCGTACCCTTCGCGACGTGGGTACTTCCTTCTGTGCACGAGATGATGGCTGCTTCGCTTTTTGCGTTGTTGCATTCCGCTGAATGCGTGCGCGCTCGCTTCTTCATTTCGGTTGCAAAGGTACGAAAAACATTCGACCTGTACGGTTGAAAGATTTCTGTTAGATGTTGTGTAGATTTAGGGTTCAATGGTTTTGGGGGGGATGTTTTTAGTCATTAGTCATTTTAGTCATTAGTCAAAATGACGTTCTGGCTATCAAAAATACTGCACTATAATAATAAATATATATATTTATTATTATAGTGAGTAAAAACGACAAATCCAAAATTGATTTTGACTAATGACTAAATGACTATCTTGACTGAATTTCAGTAATTAACTCAATGGGGGAAAAAAAATCATTCATTTTGCTTTCACTTCTCGATTTTTTTTCGTATCTTTGCAGTCGAATACTACAACGAAAGAAATCATTAAAAACCTGACCTCGACATGAAGAAACTACTATTACTACTACTTACCCTGCTGCTCCTGCCGATGGCGGTGAGCGCACAAGACGTGGATATTGACGGCATCTACTATCGAATTGATGATGGGCAAGCCATTGTCATCTCGCATCCGGACGAGTACTCGGGTGATATCGTCATCCCCAGCACAGTAAATTATGGGGGTGACTTCCCTGTCACAGGCATCTCAGATGGTGCTTTCGAGCGTTGCAGCGACCTGCAGTCAGTCACCATCCCTAGCAGCGTGACATCCATCGGTAACGGGGCTTTCGAGGGTTGCAGCAGCCTGACTTCCATCACCATCCCTAGCAGCGTGACATTCATCGGGAATAATGCTTTCTATTACTGCACCAGCCTGCGCTCCATCACCATCCCTAGCAGCGTGACATCCATCGGTGGGGGAATTATCTCTGGTTGCAGCAGCCTGACCTCGATCGTCGTTGAAGAAGGGAATGCTCAGTATGATTCGCGCGATAACTGCAATGCTATTATCGACAAAGCCAACAACATGCTTATCGCGGGATGTCAAAACACTGTTATCCCCAGCAGCGTAACATCCATCGGGGGCGGTGCTTTCGAGGGTTGCAGCAGCCTGACTTCCATCACCATCCCTAGCAGCGTGACATCCATCGGTTGGGGCATTACCTCTGGTTGCAGCAGCCTGACCTCGATCGTCGTTGAAAAAAGGAATACCCATTATGATTCGCGCGATAACTGCAATGCTATTATCGACAAAACCTTCAACATGCTTGTCGCGGGATGTAAAACCACAGTCATCCCCAGTGGCGTGACCTTCATTGGGGAGAGTGCTTTTCAGGGCATACCCCTGACCTCGATTGTCATCCCCGGCAGCGTGACAGAATTATGGGATTTGGCCTTTGCCGAGTGCAGCGCCCTGACCGATGTCTACTGCTTAGCAGAGAACGCGCCATCGGCAACTTCAAGAGAGTTTCTCCGCTCGTCTTACGAGACCGCCACGCTGTACGTGCTTCCCACCTCTGTCGAAAAATACAAGGCAGCTGCGCCTTGGAAGGACTTTGGGAATATCGTGAGCCTTCCTATGTGCGCCAAACCCACCATCGCCACCGTCAACGGCAAGCTGACGTTCAGTTGCGAGACGGAGGGCGTGGAGTTCGTGGTCTCCGTCAGCCCGTCGGGAAAAACTACGTACAAGGGCAGCAGCCTGCTACTCGCCAATCTGACGACTACCTACCGCGTCAGCGTCTATGCCAGGAAAGAGGATTTTGTTGACTCTGAGGCTGCCACCATAGACATCGACTATCTGCCCGACCTTGACGACGTGAACGGCGACGGCCAAATCAGCATCTCGGATGTCGTCGGCATCGTCGACATCATCCTGAAAGGAAACTAAGACACCGAGAACTCACATACATGAATCATCCTAACACACCAAGCAATATGAACCGACTGAATATCAACACCATACTCCTAGCCACGCTGCTCAGCATGGCCGGCATCACCGCCCAGGCTCACGACATAGAAGAGGACAACGGCGAGGGCACGATGATCTTTTACTCGTGGACAGATGAAGACCATACGGCGCTGGAAGTAGTGAGCAACGGCGACGGATGGAAATACGGGGGCGACGTGGTCATCCCCGCGTCAGTCAACCACGAGGGCGAGTCATACCCTGTGACTAGAATCGGCGACCAGGCGTTCTATGAGTGCCACGAACTGACCTCGGTCACCATTCCCGAGGGTGTGACAGCCATTGGCAACGAGGCTTTCGGGCGCTGTAACGAGCTGACCTCGGTCATCATCCCTGGCAGCATGGCGACCATCGGCGAGGCTGCCTTCCAGGGTTGCGGCAACCTGAACTCTATCAGCTGCTATGCTGAGGAACCGCCCGCGATGGAATCGGAGAACGCCTTCGAGGGCTCAGTTTATTTCAACGCCACGCTGCGCGTGCCTGAAGCCTCCCGCGGCAATTATCAGAACACCGCGCCCTGGAGCAACTTCAGGAATATCACCAGTCTCAAGTGCGCCACGCCCACCATCGTCTTCGAGAACGGCAGGCTGTCGTTCGAGTGCGCCACCGAGGGCGTCGAGTTCGAGGCTACCATCACGCCGTCAGGCAACCAGTCGGTCACAGGCAGCACGCTGTTCCTTGCCGACGTGCCCGTCCGCTATCGTGTCGTCGTCTATGCCCAGAAGGCCGGTTACCAGCGCTCGGATCCCACCACCCGCGACATCACCTATCAGATGAAGCGCGGCGATGCCAACAGGGACGGCTCTGTCACCATCGCCGATGCCATCAAGCTCGTGGAGAGGGTATTGGAGCAATGAACGGCCTTTTCGCGCGCCAGCCGCTCCCCGCCAAAATTAAATCAGGCGCCAGGAGTTACGAGCGAAGAGCGGGAATTACCAATTTTTCCGTACTTTTGTCTCGAAAATCAATTTACCATTTAAAAACCATAGCATTATGAAGAAAACAAATTTGACAATTCTTGCAGCCCTGACGCTGCTGCTGTCGAGCTGCTTCTCAACGGGCGTCGGAACGACTTCCAACACGAATACCGCCGGCAACGTGCTAACCAGCGTGCTGGGCGCCGTACTGAGCAATGTGCTGCTGGGCGGAATGTCGTTCGACCAGTCGAGCCTTATGGGCAATTGGAGCTACAGCGCTCCCAGTGCAGCCTTTACTACCGAGCAGGCCCTGACAAGGGCGGGAGGTACGGCCGCAGTAGCCAACATTGCCTCGTCGCTGGCAAGCAACTACAGTAACATCGGCATCAACCGCAGCAACACTTCTTTCTCGTTCCTGGAAGGCAACCAGTTCTCGGCTAAGGTGAATGGCATCCCCTTCGGCGGAACGTATGCCTATAACCCCCAGAACGGCGAGATCACGCTCAAGACGGCCACTGAGACCATCAAAGGCAACGTGACCAAGACCCAGAAGGGAATGGGCCTGATGTTCGACTCCACGCAGATGGTCAACCTTCTTCAGAAGGAAGGCCGGGTGAGCAACACTGCCGCCGTCCAGGCTGTCAGCCAGCTCGCCAAGAGTGCCAACGGTGCCCGTGTAGGCTTTGAGCTTACAAAGTAAATCGTTGATCGGGGCAGTAGGTGTCGGCTGAGGTGCTGCCTCATCCCCGGCGAGGAGTGAGGCTATTCCTCGGGTTCGAGCTTGATGGCGAAGAGATTAACGCTCTTATCCTTGGTCAGCTCATAGTCGGCGGGCGGGAGAAGCTGGCTGTAGGTGCTGGAGGTGCCGGCGATCTTCGTGCCGTTGATCTTGATGCTGGCCGTCTCGGTGTCGCCGAAGTAGAGGGTGATGGTCATCGGCTGAGCAAGGGTGAAGCGGATGCTGGTGGCACTCTCCATCTTCAGACAGGTGGTGAGCACCTGCCCGTCGACGGTGGCCGTGCCCTTGGTGCTGGATCCGTTGCCGCTGACGGTGAAGAACGAGCTGGAGGGCGTGCCGTTCTTGTCGAAGGTGCAGAGGATGGTTCCCTCTACAGGTTGCGGGTCGTCTCCCTGCTGAGTGGTGTCGGCCGGTTCCACAGGTTGTCCGAAGATGCCTACGAGCTTCGAGCGGTAGCTCTGCAGGGCTGTGGAGAGTGCGGCAACGACGTCGGACCGGGAGTCGTCGGTGGCATTATTGAAGGTCCACTGGAAGTCGCCGTGAGCCATTCGTCCTGCTCCCAGCCATCCTGTGACGACGGCGGGCACCTCGGCTGCCTCGTGAGCCTCGTAGGCATACATGAGCTGCGTGGAGGTGTCGAAGTTGTTGTAGGCATTGCCGCCGGCCTTCGTCTTCACCTCGGCAGGCACCGTCTGGCGGGCTTCGCTTACCTCGTAGGCATCGAACTCGACCTGGTTCTGCTGATAGGTGACGTAGCGGAAGTTCTTCGACTGCTCAGCGAACACGTTGCCGTAGGCCTTGATCATTCCTCCCTGCTCGCCCGAGAAGGTGGGAGCGTCGGAGAGGTCGGTGCCCATCTTGGTGTCGGTGCCCTGCAGGGAGATGAGCATGGGTTTGTTGGTGTTGCGGAAGTAGTTGCGATCCATGAAGACGCTGCTGCCCGTGGTGGCTCCAGCGCCATATTTGGCCACTCCGTCATAATAGTTATTGTACGCGTGCACGCTCATCGTGCGCACGCGCGGATGGCGCGAGTCGCTGTGGTCGAACCAGTTGTGGTGGTAGGTGATGTAGTTGGGGCCGCTTTCGCTCTTCATGCCGCAGAGCGACGACTTGCCGCAATCCCAGAAGTGGCAGTAGGCGAAGGTCATATACTGCGAGTCGGCCTTCACGTCGAGCGATCCGTCGCCCTTGGCCTGGTCGCCGCCCTTGTTGCGCCCGTAGAAGAAATCGATGTGATGTGCCCAGCAGTGGCGGTTGTCGGTGTCGAACGAGAGGCCGTCGTCCATGCAGTAGAGGATGCCGAGGTTGCGCAGCTCTACCGAGCAGGCGTTGCGCACGAGGAATCCCATATTCTTGACGGTAGCGTCGCATCCGATGCCCTCGACGGTGATGTTGAGGGGCGTGGCGTTGCTCCTGCCCTTGATCTGTATGCCCTCGGCCGAGCTGCCCAGCGCGTCCATATCGGCGGCGTCGATACAGCCTACGATGCGCACGGCGAGCGGCGTGGTGACGTTGCCCTTCTCATAGGCAGCGAGGATGGCCTGCAAGCCGGTAAACGTGCCGCTGGAGAGCGTGGCCGATACGGTGCGAGCCGTAGAGGCGGTGACATAGATGACCTGAGCGTCGGCCTTGAGTGTCCCGTCGTCGCGATAGGCCCCTACCCCGTCGGTATGGTTGAAATGGGCGAAGCCGCAGCGGTCGTAGGGCTTCACCTGAAGGGGCTGGGTGACGGAGGCGGCATTGATCTCGTGTCCGCTGGCATCGGTAGGCACCACGCGCAGCTGATAGTCGTCGGCAGGCGTTAGTCCCACGACGTCGGCACGCCCGTAGGAGCCGTAGTTGCGCACCAGCTCAGCGTCGATGCGGGTGAAGTCGGCATAGCGGCCACCCTTCACGTAGACGTGATAGCCCTGAGCGCCGGGATAGGGCTCGAACTGCACATAGGCCGACTCGAGCCAGCCCTTTGCCTCGGTGATGCGCACCTGCCCGAAGGCCACCTGAAGGTCGGCCTTGGCTGCTTTCTGCCGGAAGTCGGCGAACGCCATATCGACGCTGTCCGTATCGAAGGTCATCTCGGTCAGGGGCTGATCGATGGCAATGCCCTTGACGAAGGGAATCTGGGCGCCGGCACTGATGACGGCTGCCAGGATGAGGAGTAGTAGGCTGCGTGGTCTCATAAGTATGTGTCTATCGGCTTGCGTGGAATCCTTCCATATTCGTATACCTGCGCTTCATCATGCGCTGGTAGATGTTGCGGAGCCACACGGGATGAGCGATGGTGATGAGCAATCCCAGCACGGCCATGATGGTATAGGCAGTGGTCTCGTCCATGATGAGGAGCATTCCTCCCACGATGATCAGCGGGGCAAACATGGCCACCATCTCGATGAGCAGCTGAAGGCCGCTCTCGACGTTGTTCTTGCCTGTGAGCTTCGCATCGAGAGGCAGCGTCTGCTTGTTGTAGACGGCCAGCTGAAACATGATGAAATAGCCCAATCCGCTGGTGAGGAACATATAGGCGAGCATCATCATGATGGTGAACTTGCCCTCGATGACTGCCGGAAGCATGATGAGCAGGGGAATGATGAGGATGGCCACGTGGAAGTAATACTTCGCCTTGAGCAGCGCCAGGATATTCTCGCGCTGAGTCATCAGCAGGTCGATGTAGTTGCCCTCAGGACCCATGATCTTGGTCAGAGCCGTCATGCCGTAGATGGAGAAGCAGTAGTAGCACCAGAAGTTGAGCACCATCATGCCGTCGTAGACATCGGTATAGGATATCAATGCCGAGAGCATGACGATGAGCGCAAGACTCATGATCACGCGAGCACGGATGGCCTTGTTGCGCATGATGCTCTTCAGCTCGAGCTTGAGGTACTCGCCGTTCTGTCCGAAGCGCTCGAGGAAGGTGAACTGCGTGACGTGCTTGATGGCAGCGGGTTTCTTCTCCTCGCGCGTGATCTCCTGATAGATGAAGTCAAACTGCACATTGCGGTTGATCACCAGCAGCACCGCCAGCACCGCCAGCAGCCCTATGGCCAGCAGCCATAGAACGGGCGCCGAGCTGAAGGTATAGAGGAACTTCTCGAACGGCTCCATCAGGTTGTCGCTGCCGAGGAAGAAGGGCAGGATGAGCGCCGCATATACCGCTGCGGGCAGCAGCCACCAGAAGAGCGAGCGGACGATGAGCGTGCGCACAAGCAGGTACCACTGGCTGTTGATCATCACCATCAGCATGCCGCAGACGATGACAGCGAGAATGGTCCAGAAGCCGGCTCCCGCCACCAGGTTGATGTAGGCATAGGGCAGGAAGAGCGCCAGCCAGAGCATGTTGTAGCCGCTGGCAACCATCGTGAGCAGATAGCACTCGACCACCGACTTCGCACGCAGGGGCATCAGCAGATAAGGCTTGACAAAGACCATCGGCGTCTGCTGCACCATGAAGCGACCCAGGAAGTCGAGCACCAGCAGGATGGGCAGCACGATGAGAATGAGCGCCGGCTCGTCGTCCTCGGCGGCCATCTTTCCCAGGAGGCTTCCCAGGAAAATCATGTACGCACCCATCAGCGCCGCGCCGATATACATCATCACCTTGGCAACCATACTCTGCTCGAGGGCAGGGCTGCGCTTCTCGCTCAGCTTCACATTGCGGCGGAGCAGCCGGAACAATTCTATGCGGTTCATCAGCGCAGGTCGATGATTTCAGCGTCGGGATAGGCGCTGCTGTTGAAACGGAACTTAGAGTCGTCGAGCTTCTCGGCCTTCAGCCCTGAGATGGTGAAAGTGGTCCACTTCGTGCCCTGCAGCAGCTTGATCTCCTTCGGAGCATAGGTGCTCTTGTCGACGGTGATGAAGCCCTCGGTGATCTTGTGCTGGGCGTTGGTCGAGGTGAGGTGCACGTTGAAGGTCGATGCCGATGTGGTCATCGTGTAGCTGTAACCCGACTTGTAGAGGTTGATGAAGTTGTAGGGATTCAACGACTGCAGCTGCTGAGCCGTAGGCGTCGAGATGTTCACCTCCTCATTGCTGGCCATATAGGTCCACAGGGTCTTGCCGTCGAACCACATCGTGGTGGTGTTCGACGCCATATGGAATTTCTGTCCCTTGATGGCGATGGTGCCTGAGGCATTGCCATACTGGGCGCTATTCATCGTGAAGCTGGCCGACACGCCGTCCTTGACGGCAACGGTAGCCGCACACTTATCGAGCACCGAGAGTGCCGTCTGTGCAAAGGTGGTCGCGCTCAGCATCAGGAGCGCCGTAATCACTAAAACAATCTTTTTCATATATTCACTAAAAAAAAATCTCAAACCTCAAATCTCAAACCTCAAATCTCAAACCTCAAACCTCAATTCCCCCTCAGGCTCCTCAGCAGCTGTTCGAGAGCCATCTCGTCCTGGATGAGCACTTCGCGAGGCTTCGAGCCGTGGGCCTGACCCACCACTCCTGCCTTCTCGAGCATATCCATCAGGCGGCCGGCACGGTTGTAGCCGATGGCGAACTTGCGCTGAATGAGGCTGGTGGAGCCGCTGCCGCTGCTGACAATGAGGCGGGCGGCATCGTCGAACATCGGGTCGAGATGATTCAGGTCGACGTCGCTGCCACCGTCGTCGCCACCCTCAGAGCCCTCCACCACCGGCTCGGGCAGCACGAACGGCTCGCTGTAGCCCTGCTGCTCCTGTATGAAATGGTTGATGTCGACCACCTCAGGCGTATCGACGAAGGCACATTGCACGCGGATGGGGTCGTTGCCCTGCAGGTAGAGCATATCGCCGCGTCCGATGAGCTGCTGAGCGCCCATGCGGTCGAGGATGGTCTTCGAGTCGATGCCCTGACTCACCTTGAAGGCGATGCGGGCAGGGAAGTTGGCCTTGATGGTACCCGTGATGATGTTGGTGGTGGGTCGCTGCGTGGCGATGATCATGTGGATACCTACGGCACGGGCCTTCTGGGCGATGCGTGCGATGGGCAGCTCGATCTCTTTGCCGGCCGTCATGATGAGGTCGCCATACTCGTCGATAACCACCACGATGTAGGGCATAAACTTATGGCCGTTCTCAGGATTGAGCTTGCGGGCGATGAACTTCTTATTATAGTCCTTGATGTTGCGCTCGCCGGCCTTCATCAGCAGCTCATAGCGGGCATCCATCTCGACGCAGAGCGACTGGAGGGTGCGGATGACCTTCGAGGTGTCGGTGATGATGGGCGTCTCGGCCTCCTCGGGCAGCGCGGCCAGGAAGTGCTTGTCGATGGTGCGGTAGATGCTGAACTCCACCATCTTCGGGTCGACGAGCACAATCTTCAGCTCGGCAGGATGCTTCTTGTAGAGCAGCGAGGTGAGGATAGCATTCAGGCCCACCGACTTACCCTGACCCGTAGCACCAGCCACGAGCAGGTGGGGAGCCTTCGCCAGGTCGAACATAAACACTTCGTTGGTGATGGTCTTACCCATAGCGCAGGGCAGTTCCATCGTCGTCTCCTGGAACTTCTTCGAGTTCAATATCGACTCCATCGACACGATGTTGGCCTTAGCATTCGGCACCTCCACGCCGATGGTTCCCTTGCCCGGGATGGGCGCGATGATACGTATGCCCAGTGCCTTCAGGCTCAGCGCGATATCATCCTCCAAGCCGCGAATCTTCGAGATGCGCACGCCTGGGGCAGGAGTGATCTCATAGAGCGTGATGGTAGGACCGACGGTGGCCTTGATGCTCGATATCTCGATGCCGAAAGTGCGCAGCACCTCCACGATGCGGTTCTTGTTGGCTGTCTGCTCAGCCATATCGATGTAGGGCTTGCCGTCGTCATCATACTTCTTCAGAAGGTCGAGCGTGGGATAGCGGTAGTTCTCCAGGTCGCGCTTGGGGTCGTAGGGTTCGAGCATTGCTTCGCCCACCTCGACGAGGTTGGTGCCGTCGGCCTTCTCCTCGCCCTCAGCCACTTTCACGTCCATATCCATCTCGCCCTGATCACGACGCTTGCGCACGGGTTTCGAAGGCATATCGGCAGCAGCGGGAGCGTTGACCACCACTTCGTCGCCCTTGAACTCAACGGTCTGAGTGGCAGGATCGTCGAAGACCAGCGGGTCGTCGTCGGTCTCAATCTGCTTCTCGTAGGAGTCGACGGGTTCGGTGGGGTCTTCGTTGGTGATCTTGAACTTCACCTTGTCGAGGAACTTCATGGGATTGAGCAACTTGCGCACCCACTCATAGGTCTCGCTGCTGACGTAGGTGAGGAACAGGATGGCAATGATGATGAGCAGGGCAGCAAGGCCCGGTGTGCCCACAAAGCCCTCAATCCATTTGCCCACCAGGCGGCCGTGATCGCCTCCAGGGCAGAAATGGCTCTCAGAGAAGAACGGCGAGGCGAACTTTGCCAACATGATGGAGGCCCATATCATGACCAGCATCAGGCACATAAACCACTTCAGGAGCTTAGGCTTGAACGCCTTCATCAGCCGCAGCGACAACAGGAAGATGAACACCGGCACGAGGAAGGCAGGAATGCCGAAGCACTGCTTGATGAAAAAATAGGACGTGTAGGCGCCTATCGACCCGCACGCATTGCGAAACTCGCCGTTCTGATTGGCCAGCTCACCCTCGTGCAGGTTCTCGATCATGCTGACGTCGACCTGGCCTGTGGTGAAGAACGATATGAACGACACCACCATGCAGCACGACACAGCAAAGAGCAGCATGCCCAGGAAGAAAAGCAGGCGCTCGTTCTGAAATATCTGAGTGATGCGCGACAATCCCAGAGCCTCCATCAGCGAGGGGCGGGAGTCGGCGTTTCTGATGTTTTTCTTATTCTTTTTGCCCATTAATCGCGTGTTTACGTTAATTCTTGTGCAAAATTAGCGTAAAAAACTCAGATACCATCAAAAAATCACATTTTTTTTGTATTTTTGCACGTCAAAAAGAAAAAAGATGCCCAAAATTATCTACAACAAATACGATAAACGACTCATCGCCGCACTTCCTGTAGCGCAGTTTGAGGGAAGAATCGTCGTCATTCTCACGCCGGGAGAGACGGAAAAAGCCGTCAACTATCTCCTCAGCCAGCCGCTGCTGGGGTTCGACACAGAGACGCGCCCCTCCTTCAAGCGCGGCCAGCAGCACAAGGTGGCCCTGCTGCAGGTAGCCACCGACGACATCTGCTTCCTCTTCCGCCTCCACCATACTGGCCTTACGCCTGCTCTTGTGCGCCTGCTGGAAGACACAAGCGTGAAGAAAATCGGCCTTTCGTGGCACGACGACCTCATCATGCTCCACAAGCTGGGAGCATTCAACACCGGCGCCTTCATCGAGATCCAGGAACAAATTCGCCAGATTGGCATCACCGACCTCAGCCTTCAGAAGATCTACGCCAACCTCTTCGGAAAGAAAATCAGCAAACGGCAGCAGATGAGCAACTGGGAGGAAGACATCCTGAGCGACAAGCAGAAGCTGTATGCCGCCACCGACGCCTGGGCCTGCATACAGATCTATAAAGAGGTCGTAAGGCTCAAAGAAACCAACGATTATCAACTCATCATTCAAGAAGAAGATAGACATGAATAGTATATACCTCAAACGGGGAAAGGAAGAAAGCCTGCAGCGCTTTCACCCCTGGATTTTCTCGGGTGCCATCCATCATCAGGACGAAGGCATCAGCGAGGGCGACGTAGTCAGCGTGTTCACTTCTGGCGGCTCTTTCATCGCCACTGGCCACTACCAGCAGGGCTCCATCGCCGTGCGCGTGCTGTCGTTCAAGGAGGAAGCCATCGACGAAGCTTTCTGGCATCGCCGGCTGGAGCAGGCACTCAACGCCCGCAAGGCTATAGGACTGGTCGACAATCAGCTGACCACCGCCTACCGCCTGGTGCACGGCGAGGGCGACATGCTGCCAGGACTCATCGTCGACATCTACGGGCAAACGGCTGTCATGCAGGCTCATAGCATCGGTATGCACCTCTCGCGACAGGCCATCGCCAGCCAGCTGATTGACATCATGCAGGGCAGAATACAGCACATCTATTACAAGAGTGAAACCACCCTACCCTTCATGGAACCAGAGAACGGATTCATCGTGGGCGGGAGCGACGAGAACACCTCGATGGAGAACGGACTCCGCTTCCTGGTCGACTGGAAGGAAGGTCAGAAGACGGGATTCTTCGTCGACCAGCGCGACAACCGCTCGCTCCTCGAGCATTATGCCCGCAGGCGCAGCGTGCTGAATATGTTCTGCTACACAGGAGGATTCTCGTTCTACGCCATGCGGGGAGGAGCGACGCTGGTGCACTCTGTCGACAGCTCGCTGAAGGCCATCGAGCTCACCCGAAGCAATGTGGCGCTCAACTTCCCGGGCGATCCCCGTCACGAAGCTTTCTGCGAGGATGCCTTCAAGTTTATGGACAGGAAGCAGTTCCCCTACGACCTCGTCATCCTCGATCCGCCCGCCTTTGCCAAGCATCGTGCCGCCCTGCACAACGCGCTGAAGGGTTACACCCGACTCAACGCCAAGGCGCTGGAGAGAATAGCTCCAGGAGGCATTCTCTTCACCTTCTCCTGCTCGCAGGTGGTCACGAAGGAGCAGTTCCGCAATGCCGTCTTCACAGCCGCCGCACAGGCACGCCGACAGGTGCGCATACTGCATCAGCTGCACCAACCAGCCGACCATCCTATCAATATCTACCATCCCGAAGGCGAATACCTCAAGGGGCTCGTTCTTTATGTCGAATAGCCTGCTGCATCGCGTAAGAGCATTCATCTGGCAGCAACGGCTGCTAAGCCCCGACGGCCGCTATCTCGTTGCCGTCAGCGGCGGTGCCGACAGCGTCTGCCTGTTGCTTATGCTCCTTCAGCTGGGTTATGAGGTAGAAGCCGTGCATTGCAACTTCAAGTTGCGAGGCGACGAGAGCCAGCGCGACGAGGTTTTTGTCAAGGATCTCTGCCAACGTCTTGACGTCAAGCTACACCTCACCCACTTCGACACCAGGGAATATGCCGCGATGCGACGTATCAGCATAGAAATGGCAGCACGACAACTGCGCTATGCCTATTTCGAGCAGCTGCGCCGCGACATCGATGCTGCCGACATCTGTGTGGCTCACCATCAGGACGATGCCGTAGAGACCTTTCTCATGAACCTCATCCGGGGTACGGGCATACACGGGCTCACTGGCATCAAGCCGCGCAACGGGCACATCGTGCGGCCCTTGCTTTGCCTCTCGCGACAGGATATCCTGCTGTGGCTCGACGAACAGCATCAGACGTTCGTCACCGACAGCTCGAATATGGTGGCCGACATCGTGCGCAACAAGCTACGCCTGAACGTCATACCTAAGTTGCTCGACATCACGCCGGCTGCCACTAGCAGCATCCTCACCACCGCCCGACATCTGCAGGAAGCAGAGAAGGTGTATCAGCAAGCCGTCAGCCAGGCGCTCGATCGTCTGCTTGCCGACGACGCTGTCGATATCTGTCAGCTGTTGGCAGAGCCTTCGCCCGAGGCGATCCTCTATCATTGGCTTGCGCCCTATGGGTTTTCATCCGATATGATTGAAGCTATCAGCCAGCGACTGTCGGAGGCTCAAGGCGGACGCTCGTGGCTGTCGGCTTCCCACATGCTGGCCATCAGTCAGGGACGTCTCATGCTGACGACTATTCCCCAAGAGCGTCCCACGATGCGCATCCCAGAGCCCGGTACCTATGTCTACGACGAAGGCGAAGAGCGCTTTCGCATCACCATCGAGCAGGGCATCCACATCAAGCGCGACAGCCACTTTGCCTGTCTCGACGCAAGCCGGGTGACCTTTCCGCTGACTTTGCGTCCCATCCGACAGGGCGACCGTTTCCAGCCTTTCGGAATGAAGGGAACGAAGCTCGTCAGCAACTTTCTGGCCGACCAGAAGGTAGCTCCCGCCGACCGCAGGCGCCAGCTTGTGCTCACCGACTGCAACGGCGACATCATCTGGCTCGTCGACCGCCGACCTGACGGGCGGTTTACCGTCAGCGACGATACCGTCAACACGCTACTCATCAGTCACATACCAACCCCCGATTCCTCCAACCCGTGAACGAAACAAAAATCATCAACGATCCCGTATTCGGATTCATCAAGGTTCCACGTGGACTTCTCTACGACATCGTAGCTCATCCATTGTTCCAACGACTCAACCGCATCAACCAGCTCGGGTTGGCTTCGGTCGTCTATCCGGGCGCCCGTCACACCCGTTTTCAGCACTCCCTTGGCGCTTTCCACCTCATGAGCGAAGCCATTCTCTCGCTGCAGCAAAAGGGGCAGTTCATCTTCGACTCTGAGGCAGAGGCTGTGCAGGCAGCTATCCTCATGCACGACATCGGGCACGGACCCTTCTCTCACGTCCTCGAGAATACGCTCATTCACGGCATCTCGCACGAGGACATTTCGCTGATGATGATGGAGCGCATCAATCACGACCTGCACGACCGGCTGGGAATGGCCATCGCTATCTTCAAGGACAACTACCCCAAGCGATTCCTGCATCAGCTCATCTCCAGCCAGCTCGATATGGACCGTCTCGACTACCTGCGACGCGACTCGTTCTTCACAGGAGTTACCGAGGGCAACATCGGATCGGCACGCATCATCAAGATGCTCAACGTGGTCGACGACCGCCTCGTCGTAGAGCAGAAAGGTATCTACTCGCTCGAGAACTACCTCACCACCCGCCGTCTGATGTATTGGCAGGTTTACCTTCACAAGACCGCCGTAGCTTATGAGAAGGTGCTCGTCAACATGCTCGAGCGCGCCAAGTTCCTCATCCGTCAGGGACAGACACTCTTCGCCTCGCCAGCTCTCGGCTATTTCCTCAGCAACGATGTCGATGCCCAATGGTTCCAAGAACACGACGAGGCGCTGACGATATACGAGGAACTGGACGACAGCGACTTCTGGAGTGCTATGAAAGCCTGGCGTCACTCACCTGACAAGATTCTCAGCACACTTGCTACTGATATGCTCGACCGCCACATCTTCATCGTCGAAGTGCACGAGGAGCCCATTCCCCAGGAACGCATCCAGCAGCTGCAGTACGACATTGCCGCACGTATGGAGATTCCCGTCGAGGACGCTCACTACCTGATGGATGTCGTCACCCTCCAAAAGGATATGTACTCACCCACCGACGACTCTATCGACATTCTCTACAAAGACGGCACCATCAAGCCCATCACCCAGGCCTCGGAGCTGCTCAACGTCGAGCTTCTATCCCGCAAGGTCAGCAAATACTATCTCTGCTACCAGCGGTAGGCGCAACGACGAAGGCCGTTCTTCTAGTATAAAAAACGCCCTTTGCGTTCATTTCCGCCTGATTCTTTGCCATTTTTTGCCTTTTTCGCTGGCTACACATATAATAAATAGGCAAAAACGCCGTTATTTATTCGTGTTTAGGCGAAATCTGCTGATATTGGCCTTACTGCTTGTGGCCTGTTTGGGGGCTCGGGCACAGTACGACCCGTCGTTCAGTCACTACTGGACGATGCAGACATCGTTTAACCCTGCCGCAGTAGGCAAACAGGAGAAAATCAACGTCACCGTTGCCTACGATATGTCGCTCGTGGGCTTCAAGCGCAACCCCAAGACGATGTATGCCTCAGCCGATATGCCGTTCTACATGCTTGGTGCCTATCACGGCGTAGGCCTGCGGATGATGAACGACGACATCGGTCTGTTCTCGAACAAGAACCTCGGAGCGCAGTATGCCTTCCGCAAGAAACTCTTCGGAGGTTGGCTGGCGCTGGGCGTGCAGGCAGGCATCATCAGCGAGAACTTCAACGGCAGTAAGCTCGACGTGGAGGAGTCGGGCGACCTGGCTTTCTCTTCTTCCGACATCAACGGCACATCCGTCGACCTGGGCGCAGGATTGCATTACCAGCACAAGAACTGGTACGCAGGAGCCAGCGTACAGCACCTCACGGCCCCCACCATCCATCTGGGCGAAACCAACGAGCAAAAGCTGTCGATGGCATATTATTTGACTGCCGGATGCAATATTCGGCTCAGAAGTCCGTTCTTATCAATACAGCCCTCTGTGCTAGGACATTCCGACGGCATCGCCTACAGAGCCGATATGACCACACGCCTGACCTACACCCACGAGCAGCGAATGATGTACGCAGGATTGGGATATAGCCCGGGCAACTCGGTGACCGTGCTGATAGGAGGCAACTTTCACGGAGTGACGCTGGGTTACAGCTACGAGGCCTTCACCAACGGCATCAGCTTGGGCAACGGCTCTCACGAGCTCTTCGTAGGCTATCAGAGCGACCTCAACCTTTTCAAGAAAGGAAGGAACCGCCACCAAAGTGTGAGAATACTTTAAAGAAACAGAAAAGTAAAAACATAGTGACAGTTATGATGAAAAAGATGATTGCGACGTTCAAGACAATACAAATGCCTCTCCCGCTCAGGAGGGGCAGCAGGTGGGTATTTGGACTGCTCTCGCTCCTGATTCTTACTTCCTGCTTCGGAGGTAAAGAGACAATGGCTTCCGGAGGCGAGCTCACAGGTACCAGCGGAAAGGCCTTCGCCGAGCCTGCCCCCTACGGCATGATTCTCGTGAAGCGCGGACACCTGAAGATGGGTCTTGAGAGCAAGGACTCGCTCTGGGGACGTGAGACGCCCTTGCGCGACATCTCCATTGAGGGCTTCTGGATGGACGACACCGAAATCACCAACTCGGAGTACCGCCAGTTTGTGAGCTACGTGCGCGACAGCATCATCCGCGAGCGCCTGGCTGACCCCAACTATGGCGGCGACGAGAGCTACAAGATTGAGGAAGACAAGAACGGCGACCCCATCAAGCCCTACCTCAACTGGAAGAAAGCCCTCCCACGTAAGCCCAATGAGGACGAGTTGCGTGCCATCGAGAGCGTCTATGTCACCAACCCCGTGACGGGCGAGAAGATGCTTGACTACACCCAGATGAACTATCGCTACGAGATCTACGACTATACCGAGGCTGCCCTGCGCCGCAATCGCGTGGATCCTGAGGAGCGCGTCCTCGATACCGACAAATGGAACGACCAGAGGCAGGGAGGAATCTACGACGAGAAGGTTTTCATCTCGAAGGACACCGCCTACATCGACGACGAGGGCAAGATCCACCGCGAGACCCTGAATCGCGAGTATACGGGCCCCTGGGACTTCCTCAACACGTACATTATTAATATATACCCCGACACCACCTGCTGGGTGAACGACTTCCCCAATTCCGACAACGAGATGTATATGCGTAACTACTTCTCGAATGCCGCCTACAACGACTATCCTGTCGTGGGAGTGACTTGGGAGCAGGCCAATGCCTTCTGCGCCTGGCGCACGGAGTATCTGCTGAAAGGACTGGGCCCTGCTGCACGCTTCGTACAGCGCTATCGCCTGCCGACAGAGGCCGAATGGGAGTATGCCGCACGAGGAAAGCAGCAGAACGAGTTCCCTTGGGAAAACGAGGATGTGGCCAGCGGAAAGGGATGCTTCTTTGCCAACTTCAAGCCCGATGACGGTAACTACACGAAGGATGGCAACCTTATCACCTCGAAGGTGGGCATCTACAGCGCCAACTCGAACGGGCTCTTCGATATGGCCGGCAACGTAGCCGAGTGGACAAGCACCATCTATACGGAGGCAGGCGTGGATGCAATGAACGACATCAATCCGCAGCTGAAGTACAACGCAGCCAAAGAAGACCCCTACCGACTGAAGAAGAAGAGCGTGCGCGGAGGATCGTGGAAAGACCCTGAGAGCTACATCCGCTCTGCCTGGCGCACCAGCGAGTACCAGAATCAGCCACGCTCCTACATTGGCTTCCGCTGTGTTCGCAGCTTGGCTAACACCACTAGCGAAAAGGCTAAGCCCGCCAAGGCCACTACGAAGAAACAGAGAAAATAAGCCGTGACAACGACATAATGAATAACGTAATAACGCGATAACGAAATGACCAAGTATAGCAAATTCAACGTGATCTACCGCCTGCAGAAATGGCTCGACAGCGTGCCAGGACAGACGTTCATGAACTATGCCTACAGCTGGGGTGCATCTATCGTCATCCTGGGTGCTCTCTTCAAGCTCACCCACCTGCCGGGTGCCAACCTCATGCTATTCCTGGGTATGGGTACTGAGGTGCTCGTGTTCTTCATTGCCGGTTTCGATCGTCCCTTCGATAAGACCGAGGAAGGTAAGGAACTGCCCACTCACGTCACGACCGACATAGAGGGTGCCGTAGTTACATCTGCCGACGGCGAGCCTATCATCTCTGAAGCTTCTACTGAGGGAGCAACAGTCGTCAGCGGCGGCGGAATCATCGGCGGTGGCGGAGGTGTCATCGGCGGAGGCGGTGGTGTTATCGGCGGAGGTGGAGGTACCATCGGCGGAGGCGGAGGTACCATCGTCATCGGCGGTGGTGGAAGCATGCCTGAAGGTGCCGTTGCAGCTATGGGCACAGGCGAGGGTGGTTCTGAAGGCCAGCCAGGTGCAGTTGGAGGCATTGGCGGCGGCATCATTGGTGGCGTCATCAGCCAGCAGCCCGAACTGCCCGACATCGATCCGGAGGAGATGGAGGAAGCCACTCAGAACTATGTCGAGCAGCTGAAGAGCCTCACCGAGACACTAAAGAAGGTCAGCGAACAGAGCGAGCGCCTCACCCGCGACAGCGAGGAGATGGAGAACCTCAATCGCACTCTCACAGGCATCTGCAAGGTCTACGAGATGCAGCTTAAGGGCGCCAGCCAGCAGATTGGCACCATCGACCAGATCAATGAGCAGTCGAAGCGTATGGCAGAGCAGATTGCCGAGCTCAACAAGATTTACACCCGTATGATCGAGGCGATGACGGTCAATATGCCTAAGGCCCCGACAACCCCATTAAACCCATAAGGCCCATTAATCCCACCATACAATGGCAATAAGAAAAAGACCCGTATCTCCTCGCCAGAAGATGATCAACCTCATGTATGTGGTGTTGATGGCGATGCTGGCTTTGAACGTCTCGAACGAGGTGCTCAACGGCTTTGCCATCGTACAGGAGAGCCTCAACCGCACTACTGCCAACGCCACTCAGGAGAACCAGGTCATCTACGACGACTTCGAACAACAGATGGCTTCCAACCCGCAGAAAGTAAAGGAATGGTACGACAAGGCCATGCAGGTACGAGAGATGAGCGAGCGGCTCTATAGCCTGGCAGCAGAACTGAAAATGGCTATTGCTCACGAGGCTGACGGCAAAGACGCCAACCCTGACAGCCTGCAAAACAAGGAAGATCTGGAAGCCGCCAACCAAATCATGCTGGCTCCCGGCCGCGGACGTGGTGAAGAGCTGAAAAAAGCCATCGAGACCTATCGCGAAGGCATCCTCAGCATGGTCACCGACTCGGTCAAGAAACAGCATATCGCCAGCGACCTCACCACCAACGTGCCCTCAGGCATCCTGGGTAAGAACTGGCAGGAATACATGTTCGAGGCTATGCCCGCAGTAGCAGCAGTCACTATGCTGACGAAGCTGCAGAACGACGTGCGAAATGCTGAGAAGGAAGTGCTGCACACGCTGGTGCAGAATATCGACGTGAAGGATATCCGTGTGAACGCTCTCGACGCCTTCGTCATTCCCAACTCGCAGACCATCGTGCAAGGCGACCGTTTCTCGGCCCGCATCGTGATGGCAGCTATCGACACTACGATGGTGCCCGACATCTATATTGGCGGACAGAAGGTGAACCTGCCTGACAACATCTATGAGACCATCTGCTCACGAACAGGCGACTTCACCCTCACAGGATACATACAGACCATCAACGGTAATGGAGATCCCATCCGCCGTGACTTCGAGCAGAAGTATACTGTCGTAGAGCCCTCAGCTACCGTCAGCGCCGACCTCACCCGCATGCTCTACGCCGGCTACAGCAACCCCATCAGCGTCTCTGTGCCTGGCGTACCTCTGAACAAGATTTCGGCAACGATGACCAACGGCACGCTGACACCCAACGGAGCCGGCAAGTATATCGCCCACCCGACAAAGATCGGACAGGAAGCTGTCATTACTGTCACTTCGACCAATACGGGACGCCCGCAAACTATGGGTTCGTTCTCGTTCAAGGTGCGCAAGCTGCCCGACCCCACCCCTTACATCGACATCAAGGACGAACAGGGCAATCCCTCACGTTTCAAGGGCGGCAATATGTACAAGGCTAACCTCGTGGCAGCCGAGACCATCGGCGCAGCCATCGACGACGGCATACTCGACATCGGCTTCAGGGTCGTCTCATTCGAGACTGTGTTCTTCGACAACATGGGTAACGCCAAGCCGCTGGCCAGCGAAGGACCCAACTTCTCAGCTGCTCAGAAAGACCAGTTCCGCCGATTGACGCGCGGACGCCGCTTCTACATCTCGCGAGTCGTAGCTGTAGGACCCGACGGTATCGAGCGTACGCTTTCGGGAGCAATGGAAATAAAGGTGCAATAGGATAGAAAACAAATGATCATAACAATGAAGAGACTTTTGTTATTAGCAACGATAGCCCTGATGGCAACAGCAGCCTTCAGTCAGCCTCGTGAACTCCGCAATCAGCAGACACAGGCACAACAGCAGACTCAGCAGCAGAGCACGCAGCAGGGCGGTATGACACAGCGCATGCGCATACAGTATCCCACGGCAGTCGACATGCCCGAGGACGTAGTGTGGCGGCGTGACATCTACCGTGAGATAGACCTCAACGAGGAGGAGAACGCAGGACTCTACGACCCTGTCGAACCACAGGGACGACGCCTCAATCTCTTCACCTACGTCTTCAAGCTCGCCCTGAACGACTATATCCCCGTCTACGAGTACAACCTCGACGGCAACGAGGTGCTCGAAGAAACGGCCAAGGTCAGTATGAAGGACATTCTCGATGCCCACAAGATCATGTATACGGAGGAGGGAGGCAAGCTGAAGGTGGACAACAGCGACATCCCGTCGGCACTAGTGAAGATGTACTACCTGAAGGAGTGTGCCTATTTCGACCAAGCAAACTCTACCTTCCACATCAAGCCCATCGCCTTCTGTCCCGTAATGGTCAGCGACGACGAATTTGGCGATGGCACCAAGTACCCCCTCTTCTGGGTGAAATATAGCGAGGTGGAGCCATTCCTCAGCCGACAGGCGGTGAAGACCAGCGATGTCAACGATGCCGCACAGATGAATCTCGACGACTTCTTCACGATGAACAAGTACAAGGGAAAGATCTACAAGACCGCCAACCGCCTGGGCAAGACGCTGGCACAGATAGCCGGAGAAGACAGCACGAAGTATACTGCAGAACAACGACGCATTGAGGAAGAGCTTGAGGCTTTCCGCCAGAACCTCTTCGGCGACAAGGCCCGCAAGGACTCGCTCGACAGCCTTGCCAACGTCGACCCAAAGGCTGCCAAGGCCACCAAGACCCGCCAGCCGAAAGAGAAGACCGAACGTGCCAGCAGCCGTCGTGAGCGCGCCAGCAGTAGCAGTAGCAGCGCTTCCCAGCCCGCACGTGTCTCCGTCCGGCGCGAGCGGCACTAGCGTTCTTTCGAGCAATAAGGAGTGAGAAATGACAATGAGCAGCACTATTCATACTAGGCATAGCTGGCTGAAGATGATGGTATTGTCATTTCTCATTTGCCATTTATCATTCAACACAGCCCAAGCACAAGTGCGATTGGGCGTCAAGGGAGGATTCCAGCTGGCCAACATGCAGTTCAATACCGATGCCCTCCGCAGTTCCAACCGCGTGGGATTCTCCATCGGACCTACAGTAAAGATCGGGCTGCCCGTACCTGGTATCTCAGTCGACATCGCAGCACTCTACGACCAGCGCGATCTGAAGGTTCAGGAACAGGTATTCAAGCAAAAGAGCCTGTTGATTCAAGGCGATGCCCGTTGCGGGGCAGGTATCGGCGATGTCTTGGGCATATTCATCAAGGCCGGTCCTCAGTTCAGTTTCAATGTGGGCGACGACATCATCCATTGGGTCAAGGATGGCGACTCCAAGCAGTTCGCCCTGCAGGAGACCATGCTCAGCATCAACCTCGGAGTAGGCGTCACCTTCGCTAATCATTTCGAGGGAGCCATCACCTACAACATTCCTATCAGCAAGACTGCTGACTTCACCTGGCATCAGCTCTCCAACGAACTGTTCGACGAGACCTGGAACCACGCCAAGACCCGAACCAACGCCTGGAGCGTCTCTGTCACCTATTACTTCTGAAAGAGTGAAGAATGAAGAGTGAAAAGTGAAGAAACCTATGAGAGCGACTACCCACCATACTGCACGACGATGGATGAAAGTGACAATTCTGTCATTTTTCATCCTTCATCTTCCACTTTTCACTCTTCACTCTTCACTCTTCACTTTCGGCAAAGCGCACGCACGGCATCAGATTCTGGCCGACAATTACAAGTCGCTACAAGTTATCCTCAACGATGAATGGACGGCCCTGCCTATCATGACACTCGGGAGCAACGATGTGCTCACCATCTCCTTCGACGAGCTGTCACACAACTACCACCGCCTCGTCTATCATCTTGAGCCCTGCAATCCCGACTGGACTCCTGCTGAAGGACTCTTCGAAAGCGACTGGCTCCAGGGTTTCAACGACAGGCCCATCGAGAACTACGAGAACTCGCTCAACACAACCGTACTCTACACACACTACAGCATGCAGCTGCCCAACGATGAAGTGCGCCTGAAGATGAGCGGCAACTACCGACTTCACATCCTCGACGACGACAACGGCCAGGAAGAGGTAATCGTCGTAGAGTTTCGCATTCTCGAGCATCTCGCCGACGTGTCGCTGGGTGTGGTCACTAATACAGATATCGACCTGAATTCCAGCCACCAGCAGGTTACGATGAACGTGGGTTACGGCTCCCTGCGCGTCACGAATCCCAACGACCAGATACAGACCTTCGTCATGCAGAACGGCCGTGAGGACAACATGAAGGAGAACGTTCGCCCCAACTACGTCACCACGCGAGGATTGCAATGGGATCACAACCGGTACCTTATCTTCGAGGCGGGCAACGAATACCACAAATACGAGATACTCGACCCCAGTCACACGACCTTCGGGTTGGACCGCATCATCTGGGATGAGCAGCAGCGACGCTACCACGTTTTCCCATTCTATGCTGATCCCCGACGTAACTATGTCTATGACGAGGATGCCGATGGCGCCTTCATCATACGCAATAGCGACAACATCGAGATCGACAACACTTCCGACTACGTCTACGTACACTATAAGCTCATGCCAGCCCGCCACTACGACAATGCCAGCGTAGTCATCGACGGGCGATGGACAGTAGAGCCTTTGAGCCATTATGTGATGGAATACGACCCGGATGACCAGTCGTATAATGCCGTAGTGATGCAGAAACTGGGGTACTACAACTACCAGCTGTTGCTACGCGACCTTGACGGAACCACCCACACCCTTCCGGAAGAGGGCTCGTTCTATCAAACTGAGAATCGCTATCAGGCGTTGGTCTATTATCGGGGAACCGGAGAACGT
Organism: uncultured Prevotellaceae bacterium; assembly: GCA_900318685.1. Lineage (GTDB taxonomy): Bacteria > Bacteroidota > Bacteroidia > Bacteroidales > Bacteroidaceae > Prevotella. Next base: position 150,845 of record ONLL01000001.1, read on the forward strand.
TCTTGGCGCCTCGTCGGTTTCAAGGAAATCACCTTCAAGGCAATTTAATCAAGCTATCAAGGATAAGGTACTCCCTCATAGGCCTCCTTGCGTACCCCCATTGTCCACTTTGCTGATGCCCCTATAGGACTTTGGTTTGCCTAGTCAGCCATTTGATAAAGTAAAACAAGTTGTTTTACTTACCAAAGTGGCCGTTCTTGTAGACCAAAGTCGGCCTCGAGCGAAGGTAAAACAACTTGTTTTACTTCAACGCGAGGCCGACTTTGATTCCCGAAGTAGCGAAGCAAGGAGCGGAAAGAGGCCGAGGCACAACGCCAAAGAGGCCGTCTTTCCGCTCCCTTACTCCTTACTACCGACCGAAAGCCGGGTTTCCCTTACTCTTAGTCCGAAAGCCGGGCTTTCCCTTACTTGAACCTGAAATCCAGCAGGGTGCAGAGCGACTGCTCCTTCACCTCATCAGAGTGGAAGGTGAAGTAGAGCGCGTGCTTGCCGCTGAACTTACCCAAGTTGGGCATATCGACAGCCAGTTCGACTGCTTCACGCGGCATGTCGGCACTCAGGTCGGCAAAGCCCAGAATATAGCCACCCTGCGATACCCAAGGACGATCGAGAAGGATGGTAATCGTGCCATTGAAGCCCTCAGGAATGAGGTTCAGCAGGAGCTGAGCTTTCTCGCGTCCGCTAGTAGCGTCGAAGTTAAAGTACTTATAACCCACGATGCTGCCGTCGGTATTGTTCACCACACGATTGGTGTTCGAACTGAGATCGTAGGGACGGTCGAAACGGTCGTCCTGTCCGTAGTTCACCTCGACATAGCTGCCGTAGAAGACGTTGTTGGGCCATGCATGCTCAGCAGTCTTGGGACCCGTATACCAACAGGCGATGCCGGCTGAGTGACGCTCCAACGGGTTGAGGCCCTCCAGCGAGAAGCCCTCAGAGTTATACTCGCCCTCCGAGATCTCGACCTTACCTCCTTTGCCCTCTTCCACCTTGACTGTAATGGGAGCCACCATTGCCTGACGGGCATACTCGTCGAGTCCCGTCTGGCGATGATAGAACACATACCATTGATCCTTGATCTGGCAGATAGAGCCGTGCGTATTGCCGCTGACAGTAGCAGCAGCAATCGTGTCGCCCTGTTCGTTCAGCTCGCGGGCACGGCCGTCGATGATGGTTCCGCCATAAGTGAAGGGGCCCAGGGGATTATCGCTATAGGCATAGGCCAACGTATAGTTGGTATCAGGCAGTCCGAACTCTCCATCCTCCGTCCAACGGCTATAAATAAAGACATACTTGTCCTTAATCTTGCGGATAGATGATGCCTCGAAGAAACGGAACTTACCCTCCTGATTGCGCCCTGAGATCATATCCTCAACAATCTTCGTGCCAGGCTTCACGGTAGCCATCGTCTGAGGGTCGAGTTCGGCAGCATAAGAACGCTCAAAGCCCCAATAGCCGTATACGCGTCCGTCGTCATCGACGAAGACAGCAGGGTCGAAAGCAAGCACTCCGTCAGTCAGGTTAGGATTGTCTTGACTCCAGTTGCACACCTCGAAGGGACCGTCAGGCCTGCTGCTGCGTGCCACGAGCCCATTGCGCCCTCCCGCCTGGTCGTTGGGATAGAGATAGTAGGTCTTCGTGCCGTCGGGTGCAGTCACGAGTGTTACATCAGGAGCATAGAGCACATCGGCCTTTCCCTCCGGGTCAAGAGGTTCGCCGTTGGCATTCTTGTCGACGGAGAAGATGATGCCATCGTAGCGCCAACAGGTGAGACTATCGACAGATGCCGACCACACCACCTGGTCGCGCCCGCAGTACTCGGTCTTCAGATTGTCATGCGATCCATAGATATACACGCGGTACTTGCCTGGCTGATCGGGGTCCTCGAATACGTAGGGTTCACCATCAGGTATATGCTCCCAAAGAGGCAGATAGGGATTGCCGGGAGTGGTGAGCACGTCGTTTGTGTCTGCCTTCTGAGCAGTATTGCATCCCGCCGTCACCATAGCAGCTAGGAGCATAGTTGATAAAACAGAGCGCTTCATGCTATCACTATTTTTACGAATGGCAACTCTTCCTACAGCTGATATTCATACATCACCATCGAGTAGGGCTTCAGCTCGACCTTGAACTTCTTCTGAGCCTTCAGCGTCTCCGTCTGCGGAGCGATGGGCTGCTGGTCGAAGTTGTTCTCGTCGTCTGCCTTGCCGGCAATCGTAGTCTTGGTGACCTGCTTCTTCAGGGCGAAGCGCGAAAGGTTGACGTTGGCGGTCTTCGGCTCGGCATCAGCATTGCAAAGCTTCACGAAGAGGCGGCGCGTCTTCACATTGAGGACGACCGACTGCCCATAATGGCTGTTCTCTACAGGCTGACAAACTCCGGCTGCATCACCTTCGAACGTGACGCAGTCGCCGTAGTAATACTGTCCTGCGCTCTGGCCGAACATCTGCTGCACGTAGTAACTGCAGGTGAGGAAGGGACGCTCGTTGTCGAAGTAGATGAGGTCGGGGTTCCAGTTGGTAGCATTCTTGCGGGCGAAGAGCGGAGCATAGCTGGTCATGCAGACCACATCGCCATTGCGCTCGACATGGAGCAGATAGAGACCCTCGGCCAAAGCATCGATGAGCTTCTTGTCCTTGGCAGCATACTCGCCCAGATAGACCTTCGTCTTGCGGTCGCGCGGATAGTTGTCGTACTGGCGTGAGGAGAGGAAGTACTTGTTCTGCTCGTAGTAGTGCTCGTCGATGATGGGCATACCCAGCTCCTCGGCCAGTTTCCAGCCTGCCTCGTAGTCGGGATTGCCAGGGTGAGAGCCCGGGCCAGCAGTACCGACGATGACAATCTCGGGGTGAGCCTTCGTCACCTTATTATATATATACTTAAAGCGCTCGATGAACTCGGGCGAGATCTTCTCCTCGTTGCCGAGTCCCAGATACTTCAGGTTGAAGGGCTTCGGGTGGCCGGCATCGGCACGCATCTTGGCCCACTTCGACTTGGCAGGATCGCCATTGGCCCATTCAATGAGGTCGAGGGCGTCCTGCACCCACATATCCATCTGCTCCATGGGACAGGCGTCCTGAGCTTGCTCCGGCCACATGTTCCAGCCGCCGTTGGCACCCTGGCAGTTCACGCCGCAAGGGAGGATGGGCACGGGAGCCATGCCGAGGTCCTCACAGAACTGGAAGTACTCATAATAGCCCAAGCCCATCGACTGGTGGTAGCCCCAGGTGTTCTTCAGCTGCAGGCGCTCGTGGCGCGGACCGATGGTGTTCTTCCAATGGTAGGTGTCCCAGAAGCCGTCGCCGCCGCCGTGTACCACGCAACCGCCGGGGAAGCGCATGAACTTAGGCTGCAGGTCGGCCAGTGCCTGAGCCAGGTCCTTACGCAGGCCGTGACCCTTGTAAGTGTCCTGCGGCATGAGCGACACGTCGTCCAAAATGACGTCACCCTCGTTGAGCATCAGCAGCTGCAGGGCAGCATTTTTGCAGTCAGCAGTGGGTATCAGCGTAGCCTTATGCTCGTGCAGACGATAAAAGCGGTTAGGTTGCTGAGGCTGTTGCCCCTCTGTAAACGCCACGTCGCGAACCACCTCAATGATAGTGTCGCACAACAGTTTCGGATCCCTGCCCCAGCCCTGTGGCTCTACGAGTGCGATGCGCATCGTCATGGGCTTGTCGCCCCAGTTGACCATGCGCACGGAGAAGTCGTACATCTCGCCCGCCTTCACCACGATGCCGTCGAAGCCGTCGTTTTGCAAGCCGAAGCCCTTCCAGCCTTTATAGTCCTTGTACTCCTTGACGCGTTCAGCGTGCAGCTTCATGCGGGTGTTCGACTGGTAGAACATTCTGGGGGCGGAACCAGGCATATTCATGGTTGTAGGCTGGATGTACCCTAATGAGTGGCCTGGGCGGATGACCTTCCACGCGGTGGCGGGTCCCCAGCCATCCTTCTCGTTGGCGTTGAACTCAAACGAGCCGTTTTGCACGAGCTCAGCATAGAGTCCTCCGTCAGCACTCGACGAGATGTCCTCGAAGAAGATGCCGATCAACTCGTCACTAATAGCCTTTCCGCCCTTTGGGGCCTTCATAGAATTCTGGGCACTCATGCCCATCGAAGCTGCCAGAAGCGCAGCGCAGAGAATGGTTTTGTTCATCTTATCGGTTGTTTTTAGTTAGAATGTCATTCTGATCATGAAGCGCACTCCATGCTTGTGGGCCGTAGGCAGATGGAGATAGCTCAGTCGGCGCACATACTCCACATGCACGATCTTGAAGATGTTGTGAACACCTGCCGACACCTCCCAATAAGGTTTTTTCGAGTCCATGATGTAGGAGCCTTCGGGGAAGTACATCAGCGTGCCGTCGCCGGCATTTTGTGCCAGCGTAGGATTGTTCTTATCGGAGAGGTCGCCCCAGAGACACTTCACCGTAAACCACTCACGCCATTTCAGCTTGCGGAGCAGCGGGATGCGGTTGAGAATCTTGCCGTTCATATCCCAGAAGATCATGAGCGAGGCATAGCGGTCGTTGAGGAACTCCATGTTGTTGATGGCTGTGAAGGTGTAGTCCTGCATGATGTACGAGAGGTTGGTCTCGGGCATGATGAGCAAGGGGAAGGGTACCTTGTTCCATTGAATGCCTCCCTTGACGTAGCAGTCGAGCTTTCCCCACGACTTTAGCCAGAAGCGCTTGTAGATACTGACCTCCGAGAAGTTGTAGGTATAGTCGCCTCCGAGGAAATCCTTCAAGCCCATCGTGTGACTGATGGTGAAGACGGGCGAGTCGAGGTTGATGGGCAATCGGCGCTGCTTGGTGTTGATGAACGTCTCGCCAGGAGCAAAGCGCAGCTCGCCACGCAGCTCGGTAGTGCGCAGCTTCTGTGACATAACCGGACTGAGCCCCTCTTCTTGCATCGTCCTACAAATAGTATTGTCGAATGAAGTTACAGGATTCGACCAATTAGACCATATCTGACGATTATCACTCTCGCTGAGTGGGACAAAGAACAGTTCACCCGCTCCCTCGTTCTCCTCGTGCTTCAGCTGGAAGGTGGTGCGGAAGCCCCAGTCCTCCTCGCGCTCGAAGGTGAGCGACTGGCGGTTGTAGAACATCATCTTGTCGACCTTCGCCCACTTGAACGATGTGAACACATTATCCTTATCAGTATGCATAAACTTGTCGCTGGGGCTCATCACGTCGTAGGTGGACTGCAAGGTCAGTATGCGCTTGGGGAACTCACGCGGCAGGTACTCCTTCTTGTTGAACGAGTAGATGAGGTCGCCTTTGTAGTAGGTCTTCTTCGAGTCGAGACCGCGTGCGATGTAGCCTGCCGCAAAGAAGTTGGAGTCGAGGTTTGCTGTGGTCTGAGCCGAGAAGCGGAAGCGGTAGCCATCGACGAAGTTGTTGGTAATCATCGTGTTGATAGGACCGATATCCACCTTCGAAGGTCTCTTGGGCGTGCCGGTCTCCACGAAGTTCTCGATGAAAGCCTTAGCCACGAAGAGGATATAATTGAAGCCCTTGATCTGCTCCAGCCCGTGCACAAAGGCATCCATCGAGCTCTCGCTCTTCGTCAGCTCCACCTGTCGGTACTGCGCCCAGAAGTCGTCACCCTGCATCATCGCGTTGACATCCTTCACCTCCTTCTTCTTGCCCTTGAACAGCTGCTTGGGCAGCTCGTCGAAAGCATAGTCGGTAATGCGAGTGTTGCGTATGACGGCAAACTGCGCAAGGAACGAGGCCACCTTCAACTCAGTAAACATATCGTCGACCGAGAGCACCCAGTCGCCGTCGGGCAGCTGCCGGAACTCCTGCGTGACCTTCATGTTCTCCACGAAATTCACATCCGAGCGCTTGGGTATGGTCATCTCGCATCGCTTCACCTGATAGCTCGAGTCGGCCAGGATGAAGAGGTCGCCGCGAAAACCGAAGTCCTGCTGGTTGTTGGGCAGGAACGAGAGGTGGAAACAAAGGTCGTGGTCGACGTAGATGGTGTCCTGAATATAATAACGGTAGAAAGCGATGGCATCGTCGCCGATGGGCGAAGTGAAGGGGTACTGCAACAGGCGTATCTGGTTGTCGTAGATATTGATGTCGGTAAACACGTCCTTCATCAGCGTGGTGAGTATGTCGCCCGTCTGTATGAGGTCGTTGATGCCCTGATTGTTCATACCCTTGATGATGGTCTTCTCGTCGTGCGGGTCCTTGCGGTAAATCTTCTGCGAGACGGTCTCGTCGACTGAGATGGGCAGGATGAGCTTGTTGTTGTAGGGGCACACCTCCACCTGGTTGAGCAGCCATTGCTTCTTGGCAAACTTGCCCGAGTCGAGGAACTGCGAGGTGATGTCGTTGAGGGCCAGGGTCAGCTTCTGGTACTTGTTGTACTGATAGAAGTCACGATTCGAGAGGTCGGTACGCTTCTTGGCTGCTACCACCTTCCTCATCAGCTCTACAGCCGGATTGTTCTTACGGCTGTAGCGCGAGCGCTTCGACTTAATGGTCACCTCGCTGAGCAACTTGCTGTCGGGCTTGAGGCGTATGCGCAGGTAATGGGGTGTGCGGTTGTCGACGACCACCGTCTGCTGCTGATAGCCTATGGCGCTGAAGGTGAGCGGCCATCCGTCGTGACGGGCTATGCTGTAGTAGCCGTTCACGTCCGAAGCCACCGCCACACCGTGCCCTCGATAGGAACAGCTGGCAAAGGAGATAGTGTCGCCCGTCTGCTCGTCGATGACATGTCCCGTAATGGTCTGCGCATCCACTCCCAGACAGGCAAGGATGAAGACCGACAAACTTATTACTATCCTTCTCAGTCTCATCATTTGGCAGTTAGGTTCATCTCCTTGCACATCTTCTCATGCCGGTAGTGCATGTAGTAGTAAAGAGCGGCGAGCACGGTAATCTCGAAAAGCGGATAGATCCAAGGCTCGTTGACAAGGCAGCTGACAAACATCACGATAGCTCGCGTGTTGTGGGTCAGCGTGTTGGTCATCCACATTAGGGGCAGACTCTTCGAGCGGAAGTCCTGCCTGAGGCTCTCGGGCATATCGGCTGCGCTGGGGTACTGGGCTTTCACCTGGCGGAAGAACTTCTGGAACTCAGGAGTGTTCTTCTCCTGCTTCCTGCACCATCCGATGTAGAAGTAGTGGAAGACATAGTCCCAGAAATGACCGTCGGCACCTACGGTAAAGGGTCCCCACTTACGCTTGGGAGTCTCGTCGAGGAAGCGTTGCTCCTGCTCTGTGCTGTTCAGCTCGCTGCCTTCCTCGCCCTTAATGAAATAGAGGTGTATCTGCCGGTAGTAGTCGGCCAGCTGACATTGGCGGGCATGCCAGTAGAAGCCGGCGAATCCGCAGAGAATGAAGCCCCAGAACGTCCAGTTCACGCTACCTCCGGAGAAAGGCAGGGGCTGGTTCCACAGGCGCAGGGCGATGCCCAGATAGCAGAAGAAGAACCACACGTCGCTGGCCAGGCCGTCGAGCATGCGTCCGATAGCGGTCTTGTGATTAGTCAGGCGAGCCATCTGCCCGTCGGTGCTGTCGCAGAAGTTGGCCAGCATCAGCAGGATGACGCCGCACACGTTCCACCATAGCTCAGTATGGTAGAAGCAGAAGCCTGCGCCTGCTCCGAGGAACATCGAGAGGATGGTGACGAAGTTGGGCGTAACACCAATTTTTATCCACATCAGCGCAAACATCAGGCCGATGGGACGAGTGAAGTAGACATCGAGTGTCTCCTCCGTGTCGTTCGACTTGAACGACTCATGTAAAAGCTGTTTAAATGACTTATCCATAATTGATCATAGTCTTCAGGGTGCAAAGGTAATCATTTTTTGCGAGATATTCTTGCTTGTCACGAAAAAAAATCGTAACTTTGCCCTCACTTAATCAATAATCAACCGGAAAGAGAATGAAACAGACCGACAAGAACATCATCATGGTCACAGCTGGGGGCGTTGGCGAGCGCTTTGGAAGCAGCGTTCCCAAGCAGTATATTGAAGTGAACGGGCGCAAGGTTATCTCCTATGTCATCGAAGCCTGCAAACAGAGCCAGCTGGCCGATGCCATCCTCATCGTCGCCCACCCGAAGTATCACGACGAGCTGAAGGCCGAATTTGGAGTCGACGTGACCGCCAGCGGTCCTGAACTGAACGTCACCAAGCGCAACGGCATCGACTACATTCGTGAGCATAGCGCCTGCGAGAAGCTCATCGTCGCCGATGCTGTCAGGCCTGCCATCGAGAGCCGGGTGCTCGACAAGTTCTTCGCCCTGCTCGATGAATATGATGCCGTAGCAAGTGCCCGCAAGATTACCGACAGCCTGGGACGCTATGGAGAGTGGATCGTCAACCGCGAGGAATACTACACACTCTCAGCCCCCGAGGCATTCCGCTTCGACCTGCTGGAACGGCATTTCAAGGCCGACTCGTCCCTTACCGAGTCTATCCAGCAACTGCCCGACACGTCTAAGGTGTATCTGGATTTCGACGTGCCCTACTACGACAAGCTCACCTATCCCGGCGATCTCATCAGAATACAGCACATGCTGCAGAAATGATTTGCAGGGGTACTTTCGCAAGGAATTAAAAAATAAATCGGGAATTATTTTGCATTCCGCCCGCTTTTTCGTACCTTTGCAAACGAAAATAGCTATTTCATTCGATGAACCAGGAATTTGAACTGATTGCCAAGACCTTTATGGGGCTCGAGCCCGTCTTGGCAAAGGAATTGACCCAGCTGGGGGCCAACAACGTTGAGATTGGTAGACGCATGGTGTCGTTTACAGGTGACAAAGAGATGATGTATCGTGCCAACTTCCAACTGCACACGGCCATCAAGATTCTAAAACCCATCAGCCACTTCAAGGCAAGCTGCGCCGACGACGTCTACGAAGAAATTAAGAAGATGGACTGGACCGAGTACCTCGCCGACGACAAGACCTTTGCCGTCGATAGTGTCGTGTTCTCCGAGGAGTTCCGCCACTCAAAGTTCGTCAGCTACAAGGTGAAGGACGCCATCGTCGACCAGCTACGCGAGCGCACAGGCAAGCGGCCCAACATATCGGTCAGCAATCCTGACCTGCGACTCCACATCCACATCGCCGAGGACAACTGCACCCTCTGCCTTGACTCCAGCGGCGAGAGCCTCCACCGCCGAGGATACCGCCAGGAGAGCGTCGAAGCTCCCATCAACGAGGTGCTCGCAGCCGGCATCATCATGATGACCGGATGGCAGGGCGATACCGATTTCATCGACCCTATGTGCGGCAGCGGCACCTTCCCCATCGAGGCAGCTCTCATCGCATGCAACATGGCCCCTGGACTCTTCCGCAAGGAGTATGCCTTCGAGAAATGGGCCGACTTCGACGAGGAGCTCTTCGACCGTATCTATAACGACGACTCGCAGGAGCGTGAGTTCAAGCACCATATCTACGGCTACGACATCGACTTCAAGGCCGTGAACACGGCTCGCACCAACGTCAAGGCAGCCGGACTCACCAGCTGCATCACCATAGAGCAGCAGGACTTCAAGGACTTCGTGCAGCCCAAGGACAAGGCCATCATCGTCACCAACCCGCCCTACGGCGAACGTATCTCCACACCCAACCTGCTCGACACCTACCGCATGATAGGCGAGCGCCTGAAGCATCAGTTCATCGGCAACGACGCCTGGATCCTATCCTACCGAGAGGAATGCTTCGAGCAGATAGGGCTGAAGCCCTCCATCAAGATTCCCCTCTACAACGGATCACTTGAGTGCGAACTACGCAAGTACCAGATGTTCGACGGCAAAATGAAGGTATTCCGTAGCGAGGGAGGAGCCGTGAAGACCGATGAGGAGAAACGACAGATGGCCGAGAAGCATCGTTTCAAGAAGGAGCGCGACTTCAAGCAGCGCCTCACCGAACAGGAGGAGAACGAAGACAGCGACATCCGCTCCTTCACCTTCCATCACCACGAGATAGGTGGCGAGCGCAGCATGAAGGGCGACCGCAAGCCACGTTTCAACCGAGAACCCCGCGACTCAGAATACTCCGAAAAGCCCGGAAAGTCAGGATACTCTGGCAAGTCCGTCAAGTCCGGCTTCTCCGGAAAATCCGGAAAATCCGGGAAACCCGGTACCCCCAGAGACACTAAGAACCGCGGCGGTCACGAGCGTTTCGACCGTCAAGGCGGAGGCAAGCGTAACAACAAACGATTCAACCGCGATGAAGACTAAAATCATATTCACTACCCTGTTGGCACTACTGCTCTCAACACCCATGAATGCCCAGCAGAAGCTATTCACACTCGAAGACCTCAACTTCGGAGGCCGCAACTACCACAGCCTGCGCCCCCAGAACATGTTCCTCACCTGGTGGGGCGACCAGCTGGTGCAGACCGACGTCGAGGAGTGCAACCTCATCGATGCGAAGACAGGCAAGAAGAAGCTGCTCTTCACACTCGACGACATCAACAAATGGGCCGAGAGCGACGGAGACATGAAGCAGGTACGCCACCTCAGCAACGCCACCTTCCCCTACCCCGACAAGCCCATCGTCGCCGTAGGCAACCGAATGGCCTATATACTCGTTGACTTCAAATTGAAGCAGGTTGTATGGCAGGACAGCATCCTCAGAGAGGGTACCGAAGACTGGGCCCCCCAGTCGCGTGCTACGGCTTACATCAAGAACCACCAGCTCTACGTGTCCGACGGCGAGGGACGCGAGCACCAGCTCACTACCGACGGATCACGCGAGATTGTCTACGGCCAGAGCGTTCATCGCGACGAGTTCGGCATCTACAAGGGAACCTTCTGGAGCCCCGACGGCCAGCACCTAGCCTTCTACCGAATGGACCAGTCGATGGTCACCGACTATCCACAGGTCGACATACCCCTTCTCCCCCGCGGAGGATGGTCCGAGACTGAGGGCATAGGCGCCCCCATCGCCCAGATGCAGCCCGACAAATACCCGATGGCCGGCACCAAGACCCATGAAGTCACTATCGGAGTCTATGACGTAAATAAGAACAAGACCATCTATCTCAAGACACCCAAGCCATCATTAGAAGCCCCCTCGGGGGCCGTAGGGGGGGCTAGCTCTTTCTGCTACCTCACCAACATCGCCTGGACTCCTGACTCCAAGCACATCCTTGTCCAGGAGCTCAACCGCGATCAGAACGACTGCCGCCTAGTCAGCTACGATGCCGAGACAGGAGCCTTCGAATACCAGCTCTGCCGCGAGACCAGCGACAAGTACGTCGAGCCTCTCCACCCCGTAGAGTTTCTTCCTTGGGACAAGAACCTCTTCATACTCCAGAGCCAGAAGGACGGCTACAACCACCTCTATCTCTACAACATCAAGGGCGAGTGCGTGCGGCAGGTCACCAAAGGCCCATGGGTAGTGCTCGATGTGCTGGGCTTCAACCAGAAGACCAAGAACGTCATCATCGCCTCCAACGAGCGCCATCCCCTGCAACGCAACATCTACGCTGTCGACATCCTCACGGGCAAGCGCACACTCCTCGACAACGGCGAGGGAGTGCATCGTGGTGTGCTCTCCAAGGGCACAGGCGCCCTGCTCTACGACAAATGGCAGAATCCCAACACACCCAACAACATCGACGTGGTCAGCACCAAGGACGGGAAGTCATGCCGCCTGCTCACCGCTCCCGATCCCTGGGCTGACTTCCAGCAGCCCGGCTACCTCAGCGGCTCCATCAAGGCTGCCGACGGCCAGACCGATTTATACTACCGCATGGTAGTACCACGCGAACTTGCTACAGCCATTCCTGCATCTGACGGTACGGCGACAGCAAATTCTTCACTCTTCCCTCTTCACTCTTCACTAAAGAAGTACCCCACCATCGTCTACGTCTACGGCGGTCCTCACGCCCACAACGTAGAAGCCTCCTGGCATTGGTACAGCCGTTCCTGGGAGACCTATATGGCGCAGAAAGGCTACATCGTCTTCATCCTCGACAACCGAGGCAGCGAGAACCGCGGACGTGACTTCGAGCAGGCCACCTTCCGGCAGCTCGGACAGGTTGAGATGCAGGACCAGATCAAAGGTGTCGAGTTTCTCAAGAGCCTGCCCTTCGTCGACGCCGACCGTCTCGGCGTGCATGGTTGGAGCTATGGCGGCTATATGACCATCTCGCTCATGACCAACTATCCCGATGTCTTCAAGGTTGGTATAGCCGGCGGACCCGTCATCGACTGGCATTGGTACGAGGTGATGTATGGCGAGCGCTATATGGACGCACCCCAGCAGAACCCTGAGGGCTATGCCAGGACCAGCCTTGTCTCGAAAGCAAAGAACCTCAAGGGCAAGCTGCAAATCATCATCGGCTACAACGACCCGACGGTCGTACCCCAGCATGCCCTCTCGTTCATCAGGGCCTGTGTGGAGGCCGGCACCCAGCCCGACTTCTTCGTCTATCCCGGCGAGGGTCACAACATGGCCGGTCACGCCAGCGTCCATCTCCACGAGCGCATCTCGCAGTACTTTGAGGATTATCTAGCCCCCCTGTCGTCCCCCGAGGGGGACACAAATGACTAATAGCCATGAGTCACGAGCATCAAACAAATCAGAGAACAACTATAGTAGCCCCCTCGGGGGCAGAAGGGGGGGCTTAGGGCTGTCATGAGCTACGAATATCAAACTGCTGATCCAACTTTATATCCTTTACTAAGGGATTATGCACGAAAAAACAGAAATAATCCGACGGAGGCAGAATCATTACTATGGGACTACCTGAAAGCCGACGGGTTAGGAGTCACATTCAAGCGCCAGCAGATCATAGGAGACTACATTGCCGACTTTGTCTGTATAAGCAGCAAATTGATTGTCGAACTGGACGGAGGGTATCATCAACTTCCTCAACAACAAATCAACGATAGTCAACGTACAGAATGGTTGGAGAGCAGAGGCTACAAGGTTCTACGATTCACCAACGAAGAACTATTCAACGGAATTAACAATGTACTAGACAAAATCAATGAAAACTTGTAACGGCAAAACAATAGTAGCCCCCTCGGGGGCAGAAGGGGGGGCTTCTCTCATAAAATTCTTCAAACGCGACCGCTTCGCAGTCCTCGCGGGCTGCGAGCTGCTGGAAATACGCGAAGGCTACGCACGTGCCCGAATGACCGTCGCCGAGCACCACCTCAACGGCGGCGACTTCTGTCAGGGCGGCGCAATCTTCACCCTCGCCGACCTGGCCTTCGCAGCTGCCGTCAACAGCCACTTGGTGCTCACCGTCTCCACCAGTTCCAACATCACCTTCTTCCGTTCCGTCCCCCTAGGCACCACCGTCTATGCCGAGGCCCAGGAGCTGGTCAACCACCCCCGCATGCCCTACGCCGAGGTCCGCATCACCGACGAAGAAGGCCGTCTCATCGCCATCTTCACCTCTGGCGGCTACCGCAAGCACGACCGCCCGATAGAAGGAATCGAAGTTCCCCTGAAGTAAGCCTCTCCGAGGAGAAATCCCCTTCATCCCACCGAAGCGTCTACAAATGCCAACACTACCTCCACGCCGCCCTTTGTCATCTCCAGCAGCACTTTTATTGATCAAAGCACGGCACTTTCGATGAACAAAGTGGCCGCAGGAGATGCACAACACCGGCCTCCTTCATATCCTCCGATGGTCTTTGAAATTAGGCAATATACCTACATTCCAACATTTGAGTAATTGGGAGTTGCCTATAGATCTTTACATCGCGATTAGCGATATCGCGAAGCCGCCGCCGGGAGCCTCTTTGAGCTTGAGGGTCTGGCCGGCCTTGACGGTCTTCTTCGTGATGACGTAGGCCTGGGGATTCGTCTCGTAGTGGGCGTCGGGGGCGTCGGCATAGATGGTGCAGGCGTACTTGCGGCCCTTGTCGAGGAAGTCGAGCTTGAGGGTGGTCTGATGGCCGTTCTCGTCGCACTTACCTCCCACGAACCAGTTGTCGGTGCCCTTTGCCTTGCGCGCTACCGTGATGTAGTCGGCAGGCTCAGCCTCGAGGTAGATGCTCTCGTCCCAGTCGCAGGCCACGTCGCGTATGAACTGGAAGGCGTCGTCGAAGCGCTCGTAGTGCTCGGGCAGGTCGGCAGCCATCTGGAGGGGCGAGTACATCGTGAGGTAGAGCGCGAGCGAGCCTGCGATGGTGATACGTGCCCACGACTGGTTGTTGCTCCAAGTGTTGAGGCGGGTGACGAAGATGCCTGGCGTATAGTCCATCGGTCCTCCCTGAAGGCGGGTGAAGGGCAGGATGCAGGTGTGGTCGGGACGTGAGCCTCCGAATGCCTCATACTCCGTGCCTCGTGCCGACTCGTTGCCCACCATGTTGGGATAGGTGCGGCAGATGCCCGTAGGACGTGTGGCCTCATGGGCATTGACCATGATGTGGTGCTTGGCTGCCTCCTTGATGACGTACATGTAGTGATTGTTCATCGACTGCGAGTAGTGGTGGTCGCCGCGCGGGATGATGTCGCCCACGTAACCCGTCTTCACGGCATCGTAGCCATAGTCGTTCATCAGCTGGAAAGCTTTCTCCAGATGGCGCTCGTAGTTCTGGGTCGAGCTGCTGGTCTCGTGGTGCATGAGCAGCTTCACGCCCTTCGAGTGGGCATAGTCGTTGAGTGCCTTCAGGTCGAAGTCGGGATAGGGTGTCTGGAAGTCGAACACATCGCGCTTCCACATGTTGGCCCAATCCTCCCAGCCTACGTTCCAGCCCTCGACGAGCACCTCGTCGAGCCCGTTCTTGGCTGCGAAGTCGATATAGCGCCTGACCTTCTCGTTGTTGGCGGCATGGCGTCCGTTGGGCTTCACCTTCTGCCAGTCGATGTTGTCGAGCTTGATGCTGGGGAACTCGTCGGTATAGTTCCACGACGACTTGCCCACGATCATCTCCCACCACACGCCACAATACTTCGTGGGATGGATCCACGAGGTGTCGTCGAGAGCGCAAGGCTCATTGAGGTTGAGGATGAGGTTCGACGAGAGCATGTCGCGGGCATCGTCAGAGACCATCACCGTACGCCAAGGCGTCATACAGGGCGTCTGCATGGCTCCCTTCAGGCCTGTAGCATCAGGCGTGAGGTGGCTGACGAACGTGAAGGGCTTGGGCAGCGCATAGGCGTCGGAAGGCTGCGGAGCGGGCGTATAGGCATTGCTGCCTCCGTCGAGTCTCTTAGAGAGGGACTTCGTCTGGGCGTCGACAAGCTCGAGGTGCATCGTGGCATAGTCGAGGCAGGCAGCCTCATGGATATTGATGTAGAGCCCATCCTGACTTTTCATCTGGAGCGAAGTCTGCACGCCTGTGGGCGAGAAGACGGCTACTGACGAGTTTCCCCAGTTGACGGCCTGCTGCATGCGGTCGCGTATCTCTGAGAGGCGGCACTCCTGAGTCTCCTGCTCCTGCGTGTCATAGTCGCCGGGCAGCCACCAGGCCGTATGGTCGCCAGCCATCGCAAACTCGGTATGCTCCTCGCGGATGAGGAAATAGTTGAGCTCGGGCTGCTGGGGGAACTCATAGCGCAGACCCATGCCGTCATCATAGACGCGGAAGCGGATGATCATCTTACGGTTGTGGATGCGGATGCCCTGACCGATGGCTCCCGGCTGGGCAGGCGATACGATGTCCTGGAACTCCCGGTTCAGCGTGACGGCCAGCTCGCGATAGTGGTTGCGAATGTCGCGCGTCTCACCCCAGACGGGCTGCCAGGTCTCGTCGAACTCCGTCGTCTGCTCGTCGACGATAGTGAAACGGTCCATCAGGTCGCTCTCGTCCATTCCTGCCGAGGCATGCTTGTCGCGCGCCAGCTCAAGGCCCAGGTGCGAGGGCAGCACGACGGGACGCTCCTTGTAGGTCATCTCGTAGGTGGGACGGCCCTGATTGTCGGTATAGAACTTCACACGGACGTTGCCGTTGGGCGACGTCACCTCGCCTGCTACGGCCATCAGCGGCAGCATGAGCAGGCTCATCAGCAAGTGTTTCTTCTGCATAGGATATAATGTTTTGGGTTTTCTGACGCAAAGGTAAGCAAAATCATCGAAACGCACAAGAAAAAGCCCGAAAAACTTCATATTGTAGCTGTTTGGAGCATATGACAAAGAAAATGAGACATGCGGCATGTGCCAGAATGCACAATCTTTCGTAACTTTGCAGCCAAAGTGAAACTAAAACCAAATAGACGTATGAAAAAGATCATGCTCATGTGCCTCGCCTGCCTCTGGATGACGGCAGCGACGGCCGACGACTACGAGACCATCAACACGGAGAAAATCCAGAACCCCATGCTATGGGCCGACTGCCCCGACCCCGACATCATCCGCGTGGGCGATACCTACTACCTCGTCACCACGACGATGCACCTCATGCCTGGTGCTCCTGTGATGGCATCGAAGGACCTGAAAAACTGGGAGACCGTAGGATACATCTTCGACCGCCTGACCGACTCGCCCAAGTACGACATGCAGGAAGGTACCGTCTACGGACGCGGACAATGGGCCACCTCGTTGAAGTATCACAAGGGGAAGTTCTATGCCCTGCTGGCTCCCAACGAGCGCGGCAAGATGGGCGACACCTACATCTTCACGGCCGACAAGGCTGAGGGTCCCTGGACCGTGCTCTCGCGCATGCGCCACTTCCACGACTGCTCGCTGTTCTTCGACGATGACGACCGCGTGTACGTCATCTACGGCACGGGCGAGATGATGGAGCTGAAAAAGGACCTCTCCGACGTTATAGAGGGCACACACCAGCAGATCTTCAAGCGCGAGGAGGACGAGCGTGGACTGCTGGAGGGCAGCCGCATGATCAAGCACAACGGCAAGTACTACCTGCTGATGATCTCGCACGTCTACGCTCCCGGCAAGCATCGCCGTGAGGTGTGCTACAGGGCTGACGACATACACGGCCCTTACGAGAAGCAGGTCATACTCGAGAGTGAGTTCGGAGGTTTCTCGTACGAGGCTCAGGGCACAATCGTCGACTCGGAAGGCGGCGACTGGTACGGCATTATTTTCCAGGATCGCGGAGGCGTGGGCCGCGTGCTCACGGTAATGCCCTGCCGCTGGATCAACGGGTGGCCCATGCTGGGCGACGAGAACGGCAAGGTGCCCGAGCAGGTGCGTGCCTTGAAGAGTGGACAGCCGAAGAAGGGCATCGTCTGCAGCGACGACTTCTCAGAGCCGAAGCTGAGCCTGCATTGGCAATGGAACCACAACCCCGTGAACAACGCCTGGTCGCTGACTGAGCGCGAGGGTTTCCTGCGCCTGAAGACGAACCGCGTGGTGAACACGCTCTTCCTGGCTCCCAACACGCTCACACAACGCATGGAAGGTCCCACCTGCAGCGGTTCTATCGCCCTCGACGTAGCGAAGATGAAGGACGGCGACCGCGCCGGTCTGGCAGCCTTCAACAGCGACACGGGTGCACTCATCATCAAGAAGGACGGCAAGAAGCTCACACTCGAGATGACCGAGATGTCGGCAAAGCTGGCGTCAGACACCAAGGCAGTGACGGATGTCGACGAGAAGGTGATTGAGAGCATACCCCTCACACTCTCACCCAAGCAGAGCACAATCTGGCTGCGCATCGACGGCGACTTCCGTCCAAGCGGACGTGGCGGTGGCAAGGATGCAGCCAACTTCTACTACAGCCTCGACGGTACGGACTGGACACAAATAGGCACCCACGACTATCGCATGCGCTTCGACTGGCAGCGATTCTTCATGGGCACCAAGTTCGGCATCTTCTGCTACGCCACGAAGAAGACCGGCGGCTGGGTCGACGTCGATGCCTTCAGCTATAGCAAGAACTAAAGATTAGTCAGCGTCAGCATTAAGAGCCTTGACTTTCTTCATTTTCACCCTACTGGTCGACTCCTGATAGAGCCAAGGGCGCTCGTCGTGGGTCTGCGTCACGAGGTCGACGTTGCTCAGGCTGATGTTCTCGGCGTGGATGATGGAGAATCCCCATGCAGGCTGCAAACCGTGGGCAGAGGGCTCGGGATAGTTCTTCTCGCCCCGCTGTGGCTGCGACGCATTGGCAGGCTTAAAGAAGAAGGGATTAGAGCCTCGCTGCTGGGCAACATCGTCAAGGGTGATGCCTCCCCGAAATACCACACTCAGATTCTTGATGCTGACATCACGCACGGGATGCCCCTCGATGCCGGCAATGAGACAGGCATAGCGACTATCAGCATCGTGGACGAACACATCGCGGATGCGGATGTTCCTGACAGTCGAGGGAGGCAGCTCCTTTGGTCCGCGCATGCGGTCGCCCAGACGGATATAGATGGGCGAGTTGCAGATATCATTCATCGTCAGTTCGCTTACGTCGATATCTTCCAATGCCGCCCCATCGACCGTCTCCAAGGCCAGTCCGCGGCAATGGGTGAAGGTGCAGCGACGGATGGTGATATGGCGGAAGCCGCCATTGCTCTCCGTGCCCAGTTTGATGCGTCCGGTAGGTCCGTCGCCGTCGGGAGCACGAAGGGAGTTGGTGGTGCGTGTGCCGTCGAGCAGCGAGCCCACATCGAAGCCGCTGACCTCGCAGTCCTCTATGAGCACATGTTCAGTAGGCTTGGGACGCCCCAAAGCATAGGAGCACTTCAGCACGATGGCATCGTCGTTGATGGTGTTCACCCTGCAATGGCGAATCACCACGCGCTCACAACAGTCGATGTCGAAGCCGTCGCGGTTGGTGTCGGCTGTTACATGCTCGATGAGCAAGTCGTCGACACCCGTCAGCAGCAGGGCGAAATGACCGCAGGCATGAAAAGTGACGCCTCGGATGATGACCTGCCGGCATTCGCGCATGGCCAGCGCCTTGTTGGCCTGCGTCTGACCCGAGGCAGTAGGCCGCTGTCCGCCACGCGTGAGGACATCGCTGCCGTCAATCATTCCCTCGCCCTCGATCACCACGTCGTGCAGGTTTTCACCCCATAGCAGGGAGTTGTGCCAATGACTATGGCCGAAGTCCTGATAGTTGGATTCGTTGGGCTCGGCAGCATCGTAGCCTTCCGTCTCTGTAACAGGTGCGGCCTTGAGCACAGCGCCACGCTCTAGCCGCAAGGTGACGCCGCTCTGCAGATGGACGGAGTAACAGAGGTAGACGCCCGACGGCAGCACTACCGTTCCCCCACCCTCATCGGCAGCTCGCTGGAGCGCAGCATTGACGGCAGGCGTGTCGATATGCCGACCGTCGCCCACAGCTCCGAAATCCTTGACATTATACTCAGCGCCCATCATGCTGCCCATGCTGGTCAGCAAGAGCGACAAGGCGCCTATCACTCGTCGTATCATAGGCTAGTCATAAGATGTGTTCGAAGGATTTTTCAAATCGCGCACGCAGACCTCCCATACCTTGCAGCAACGGGCGCTGCCGTCGGGACCTTCCACGCTGAGCGTCACCACATAGTGGGCGAAGTCACGGGCGTAGGTATGTACAGGATGCTGCTCGTCAGAGGTGGTGCCGTCGCCGAAGTCCCAATGCCACTTGCTGATGCGGCCGTAGCTCTCGTCACGGAAGCAGACCGTGCGGGTGTCGGGTACGACGGTAAAGGTCCATTCGCACTCCACAGCCTTGCGCAGCTGCTTTTCTAGGGGCATCAACGTGAAGAGTCGCTGCATGGAGGCGTTGCCAAACATCTGATGATGCTTCGAGAGATTCCAGAAACCATTGTTGCCCTGACCGCCGTCATAATCGATGACAGCCCAGCTGAGCCCTATCTTCTTGTTCTCGTAGAGTTTGCTCTCGACCGACTTCTCGGGCCCGTCAGGACTGGCGAAGTCGAAGGGCGTGATGTAGAACTCCATGCGCAGTTTTCCGCTCTGCCCGTGACTGAAGGAATAGTCGTAGGCGTAGTTGGCGTAGGGCAGGTACTTCAGCCATTGCTGAGGCCCCCACACCATTGTCCACGACTTGCCTTCCGTGGGCGGGGTCATGATATGGTAGTTCTGGGCGTGGATATTCTGAAACTCGAAGAATGACTCGAGGCGCGTTTTCACGTCGGAGTTGAGGCGGAACTCGTCGGTATGCGGCCCTCCCGAGAGATCGGCATCGACCACGATCTCGTAGGTATCGTTGCGCAGGCTCAGCTGGTTGAAGTCCCAATAGTCATCGTAGGCCTCGTAAAGGAAGTAGAGACGGTTGAGACCGTTCACCCACCCCACCTTCACCTTGATGTCGAGCGTAGAGCGGTCGATGCCCTTGTGCTTGCCGCTGTCGTCCCACATCTCGTCGATGCCTACGGCATAGCTGTCAGGGACGATGTCCCAGTCGGAGAACTCGCCGTCGATGCGGGGAATGGCCGTACGGGGAAACTGAAACACCTTGAAGCCCGGCTCACGCACCTGAATGTCGCCCTGAGCCCACATTGGAGCACAGGCGGCGACAGTCAGCAGGCATGCTATTA
Organism: uncultured Prevotellaceae bacterium; assembly: GCA_900318685.1. Classification (GTDB taxonomy): domain Bacteria; phylum Bacteroidota; class Bacteroidia; order Bacteroidales; family Bacteroidaceae; genus Prevotella. The sequence goes on from ONLL01000001.1 coordinate 171,235, forward strand.
GTCTTTTCATAACCATCTTCGTTTTTTCTATCAATACTTAAACAGCTCTACCTTCAGGAAGGCCGGCTCGGGACGTCCGAAGTTCAGGCCCTGACCTGAGTACCCCTCGTCGACGGCATAGAGCAGGTCGTAGCGCAGCTGTATCTCGTCGCCGTTCAGCCAGCGGCGCTCCTGCCAGTCGCCCTTTGCATCGAAGTCGCCTTCGGTCACCTTCGCCAGTCCTACGATGCCCTCGCCGTCAGCCGGCAGGAATGTCACTCTGACGTTAGACCCGAGGAAGAGGTAGTCGCTGTCGTTCTGGATGGCGATGACGTATCCAATGGCCTTAGGGTCGTAGGTGCCACCCGTCAGCTGCGGCGCACCGCCATTACGCATACCGCTGGAGACGAGCTCGCAGACGATGCGCTCCTGTCCCAGCATGATGGTGTCCTTCACCCTCATGGGCTCGCTGCCCTTCAGCCAGGCTGCTCCTATGCGTCCCTCCTCCTGTGCCTTGAGGATGAGCTGGGCGATGCTGCCCGCCTTGTTGTAGAAGCTGCGGAACGAAGCGTTGGAATCGTCGTCGCAGTTGCGCTCGAACCCGAAAGGAGAGTATCCGATGGCTCCCATCGCTCCGATGGCATAGGCGGCGTTGGCTGCTCCGTTCTGCCCTGCCCTCGACTCCGGTATGAAGACGGGATTTCCTGAGCGAGAATAGAGCTTGAGGATTTCCGGGAAATCATTCAGGTAGATATCGGGCGAAAGGATGTCAATATGTGGGGCGGCAGCACGCCAGATGTCATGATTCTGAGCCTGCGGTCCACCTGAGGGATAGTTGCCGGGACGGGTGTCCTCGGGCTGCACGATCCAGGCATTGACAAACGTGGGCAGGGCATACTCAGCCTTACCTGCGGCCGTGATGCGGTCCATGTAGGAAGCATAGTTCCAGGCCATGAAGATCTCAGCTGCGCGGTCGGAGGGGCCGAATACCTCCTCCCAGGTACCAGCCATCGGGCATCCCTTGGCCTCCCATGCAGCACGTGTCTCGTCGAGCAGGGTCTCCTTATGAGCCGTGAGCCAGTCGATAAGTGCTTGTGGCACCTGACTCTTATAAGCCGCCTCAGCCAGCGGACAGTAGTCACGCGGATGGCCGTGCAGGCCCACCTCGTTTTCCATCTGAATCATGATGACGGTCTGCTGGCGTGCATCGACCTCCTTCAGGTGGCGCATCATAGCGGCGAAAGCCTTGCCGTCAGCCTCGCAGGTAGCGTCGCCCAGCGTGGTAAAGATGGGCAGCGGCTTGCCCTCGGGCGTCTGTGCCAGCGGGAAGCGTTGTGTGTCGCGCTTCACCCACGTCGGCGTATAGCTGGTGATACCGTTCTTCCACGATCCGAACCAGAGTAGCGCAAGCTTCAGGTTGTTCGCACGTGCATCAGCCAGCAAGTTGTCGACAACGGTAAAGTCGAACTGTCCCTCCTGGGGCTCAGTCTGCTCCCACGAGACGACTGCCAGCACGGTATTCACGCCGCTCTCTCTCAACTTCTCCCAGTAGGGAGCCATATATTCGCGACTGGACGACGACGAGTTGCCCAGCTCACATCCCAAGGCAAGCCAAGGACGTCCCTCGACAATCAGTTGTGTGACGTTGCCGCGCTTCTCCAGATGCGGACCCTGTTCGTCGACTGTTTTTTCAGTTGCTTTGGGAGAGCATCCGCAAAGCATCACTACAATCCCCAGGAATGAAAGGACTACCGACTTTAACATACGGTCAAGAATGAATTGATTTGATTTCATCGTTGATGTGTATTTTTAAAATATTGTTGTATTATTTAAACTTTCCGAAACGACAGGAAGAACGTCTCATAGGAGCATCGAGCGGTTGGAACGTTGTTGCCGGACCAAGATTGGGATTTCGCCATGAAGCCATCCGCCACGCCTCCTTGCCCTCAGGGGTAACCTCCACCAGCTGTACTGGGGGATCCAGCTCATCGAAGTCGGAAATAGCAACATTATCCCATTCGCTGAACCAGTTGCTCACCACAGTATTACCATTTGGCAGTCGATAGGCTTTCTGGGGGATGGTCACCCCGAAGCGACTCAGGTCGCACTCCCATGTCGTCTGGCCCTGTCGGTTGAACTGTCGCACGCTCCGTCCTGTGGTGCATAGTATGTCGCCATTCTCCAACTCTGCCACACCCCACGGAGCGGGCACATCCCACTTGTTCAGCAGTCTGCCTTTGCTGTCATATTCCGATATGCCTCCGTCACCCATATGGGCAATGAGGAGTGTGCCCGCCTTCGTCAAACGTGCACATCGGAACTGGAAGTGCATCTTCTTTTGCGGGTCAACAGGCACATCGAACTCCCTGACAATCTTCATGTCGCTGAGCCTGCGCACTATGACCTTTGCAACAGGTATATCCTGCAGGATATAGAGCACATATCTCGTACCGATAGGCTGCAGCGTGTGAATCTCAGTCCCCTCGGGAGCAGCAATACGCCACAGCTCCCTGCCGTCGGCATCGAGCTCTGCAGCCCCAAACTGGTCGGCTATCATGATGTGCCCGTCGTCCAACAAGATGGCATCGCTGATTTCGCCCTTGCCTGCAGGATTGTCATAGGTCCACATCACCCTGCCGTCTTCTAACTTGTAAATCTTACGGCTTTTAGCCTCGCCTGTGAAGAGGAAATCGTGACGTGATAACTGCTCGCCGGCAAGTGTCAGGCTGAGGTCCTTCACCTCATTCTCCGAAAGTGCTCCGTCATAGAGGCGTATGTCGCTGATGCTGGTTCCCGCCAGGAAGGCATCACCGCGGAAGGGTGCCCTGCCGATCCAGTTGAATGTAGGAGCCTCCCTGGGGAACGTCCTAGACATGCGGAACATATCGTTGTTGAAAGCCTCGAGCCGTCCGTTGAGGAACAGCCGGCCCTCAGTACCCCGCTGGGTATAGACAACATGTTGCCACTCGCCTTTCTGTGACGGATTCCCAATCTCCAGCGTCGTCTCACGCGACCACCCTCCCACGGAGTTCTCCGCCCGCTGCACGTTCAGCTTATAGGCATGATATCGCCCCTCCGACTGTGTATTCTGCTCGAGCGTCGAGAATGCCCAAAGAAAATAACCGTTCCCCTCGAGCGACGCCTTGTCATCGACTCTATACCTTACGGCGACCGTAAAGTCGCGGAGTGTCTTCAGACGCTTTCCGACTTCTGCCCCCATATCGACATAGCCTCCATTATAGCCCAGGCTCACGAAGCTCGATCCCTGTTCCGACACGGCCTGTGCAGAGCCTTTCAGTCGTCCGTCGAAATGCGATGGCGATAGATCCCTGACCACATTGTCGTTTACGTCAGCGAAGTCATAGTGGAGCAGCAGAGCCGTCTGAGCCGACAGCCCGACGACCATTGCAATGGTTATGATGAGGGTCAGGAGTCTCTTTTCCATAATCTCGAGGCTTACACATCTATTTCTTATAGCGGTCGAGCAGATACTGCGGCATGCGCACGATGCAGATGTTCATCGAGCGTCCGTCCTCAGAGAGCATAGCCGACTGTATTTCAATCTCGGTACCATCGGGCTTGAAGGTAGGATGCACATGATCGCGTGCAGTAGTCTTATGACCGGCAGAGAGCAGGATGCGCTCACCAGTATGGCGGTCGATGACCCACAGCTCGCGGGCAAAGTCGTCGCCTGCCACCCAATGGCCGTCCTGCGAGCCAGCCACATGCCAGAAGTTATCGCCGGGCACCTGTCCCTCGAGTGTCAGCTCACGCGTGCGGAGGTTGACGACGGCGATACCCGTCGCATACTCCTTCGTGCCCGAGGGTCCCCAGTCGTTGGAGGTGGCGAAGGACTCCAGTCCGTCAATCTTCTTCTGCTCGCCTTTGTTGATGGGCCGATGTCCGATGATAGCCAGCACTACCTCGTCTTCGCTGATAACAGCTTCGTGGGTTACCCAGTCGTTCTCCGTCTCACGGTAGATGGGTCTGAGTTCTGTTCCGTCGGCATTGCATATCCATGCACGAGTCGGAGCCTTACCACCCGTCTCCCAGCAGAAGATCACCTCGCCGGGATGCCAGGGATTGCCCTGAATATGTCCCACCTTGAAGTGTACGGCCACCACGGGTTCAGACTTTCCCGTCTTCAAGTCCATCTTGCCGATGCCGCCAGGACCGGCACCCATGTTGCGGGGTCCGAAGTTCGGGGCGATAGGCTCAGCGATGGGCATCTTGCGGGCATACTCCTTGTCCAAGCGGAAGTAGACCGACTGCTCGCTGCCGTCGAGGGCCATATCGCCTTCGCTGCACATCTCCTTGGGTATCACTCCGCAAAGGCGCTCGTAGGCATCCTTCTTCTTCAGCTTGCCAGCCTCAGAGTCGGCGAAGAGCTTCTCAAGGTTGATCTCGACGACCTCCATGCCAGCCCGCTCGCCGTTCTTGTCCTTGGCCTGCCGCATGATGTAGAGGTTCATCGAGTGGCGGGCTACGCAGAGCATGCCCGTGAAGCCACCCTCAGTCACCTGAACGATGTCGCCTGTCTCCTCATTGACAGCCATCGCCTCGCCTCTGACGCGGTTTGAGCGGAAAACCACCCATTTGCCGTCAGAGGTCCATTGATTGTGTGTCTGATAAATCTTAGAGTCTCCCGTACCGCTCTTGCTGGTGAGGAATACCAATTCAACCCCAGTCTTAGGGTCTTTGATAACCTTCCTCTCAGAGGGGAAGCGGGTTCCGATTTGTGCCGTCAGCGCCAGAGTGAAAGCCGTAGCGGCAGCCATTGTAAGTAATCTTTTCATTGTCTTGTTTGTTTTTAGTAGGGTTAGTTTTTATATTATTGTCTCTTCTTCTTCAGTACCTCTGATGGAGCTATGCCAAACTCTTTCTTGAATATATCGCGGAAATGAGCCATCTGGTTGAAGCCGGTCATCATGGCTGCCTCCGTGACATTATAGTCGCCGCTCTCCAGCAGCTGGTAGCAATGTCTGAGCCGATACTTGCGTATGTATTCTTTAGCGGTCATACCCGTCAGAGCCTTCACCTTGCGATAGAAGGTGCTGTGGCTCATGGCCATCTTGTCGGTCATGAAGGGCATATCGAGGTCTTCTGTCATGATATTCTCGCTGATGACCCGGTCGAGACGCTCCATGAACTCCTGATCCAGCCGGCTCAGACTAGGCAGGGGTTCGGCGGCAGGCTCTGAGGATTCCGTTGCAGGAGCGGATGTCGTCGAGGCAGTAGTTGCCGATGACCTTGATACGATGAGCTCGGCCAGGTGACGACGCGTGGACAACAGGTTCTGGATGCGGCTGCCAAGCAGCTTAGCCGTGAAGGGCTTTGTCAGGTAGGAGTCGGCACCGCTGTCGTAGCCCTCCTCCTTGTCCTCGTCGGTCACCTTCGCCGTGAGCAGTATCACGGGAATATGGCTGGTGCTGATGTTGGCCTTCACCTTCTTGGTCATCTCGATGCCGTTCATGTGAGGCATCATGATGTCGCTGACGATGATGTCGGGTATGTGCTCGAGGGCCATCTGCAGTCCCTCTTGTCCGTTAGTGGCCTGAAGGATGCGGAAGTCTTCGCTGAAGGAGTCGGCTATGTACTGCCTGATATCTGCATTGTCCTCCACGATGAGCAGGAGGCCTTCGCGATCGTCGTTTCTCATCTCCTCGGCATCCTCCTTGTGAAGCGCCTGCGGATAGGTGTTGCTGATGCCGAGCGACAACGAGAAACAGCTGCCCTTGCCCTCCTGGCTGTCCACGCTCAGACGGGCTTCGTGGAGGTCGGCCAGCGACTTCACCAATGCCAGCCCGATACCCGTGCCCGATGCCTGGTGGCTGCCCTTAGCCTGATAATAGCGCTCGAAGATATGAGGCAAGGCCTTAGAGGCGATGCCGTAGCCTGTGTCGGAAACGCTGATGGTGAGTTGGTTCTCGTCGGCCTTTGCCACTACGGTGATGCTTCCCTCTTCCGTGTATTTGATGGCATTGGAGAGGAAATTATTGAGGATGGAGGTCACAATCTCAGAGTCAAAGTACAGCTTCGGCAGATTGTCGGGTATGTCATAGGAGAACATCACCTTCGGATTGCGATACAGCTCCTTGTAGTTCAGGCAGGTCTCACGCAACAAGGGGCCGATATCACCTCGAGCCACGGTCAGCCGACGGTTCTGGGTCTCGGTCTTGCGGAACTCCAGCACTTCATTAATCAGCCCCAGCAACTGCTGGGCGCTCTTCTGTATCGTCTGTACGCGCCGCTGGTTTTGCGGAGTCAGCTGACTGTCGCCAGCAAGGTCGTCGAGTGGGCCCAGAATCAGCGTCAGCGGGGTACGCAGCTCATGGGTGACGTTGGTGAAGAAGCGCAGTCGCTCTTCGTTCATCTCCTGCTTCTGCAGGCTCTCGTGCCGCTCCATCTCCAGCGAGTTACGGAGCGTGAGACGGCGTTTATACGACCGTGCCACATACCAGATCCACAATACTGCGGCCAGGATATAGAGCAGATAGGCCCACCACGTCTTCCAGAATGGCGGAGCGATGATGATCTCGAGCTGCGTCTCCGAGGCTTCGTCCCAGTCCTGGCTCTTCAGCTTGCCTCTGAGGATGAAGGTATAGCGTCCGGGCCTCAGTCCGCGAAAAACGACATCCTGGTCGTTGTTGATGTAGTACCACTTGCTGTCCATGCCCTTCATCATGTAGCTGTATTCACCCCACCCCAGCTGGGCGTAGTTGCGTAGTGTGAAGGTCAGCCGAAGCGTGTTCTGCCTGTAGGTGGTGCGCACGCGCCCCTTGTCGTCGGCATGCAGCATCGCTATCTGCGTGTCACTGCCAACAGGATTGTATGCCTCGCAGCTGACGATCTGAACTGGCGACACTTGCGATTGCTCGCCCATGTCGAGAGGCTGAAACCGACACACGCCGCTGGCCGATCCAAAGCAAACACTACCGTCGTCAGTAATGATGGCTGCCCCAACGGCAAAGCCACCCAGATAGCGGTCGTCATTATAATTATAGTTGTAGAAACGCGCGCGGTTCTTGTCCAGACAGGCGATGCCCGAGAAGGTGCTCACCCATATCCGTCCCTGACGATCCTGCTGGAGTGCACGTATATGATTGTCTGCCAGCCCGTTGGATTTATCATAGACCGTGACGCCTTTCAGTTTCAAAGGTTCTTTCACGCACACCAGTCCCTTGGCAGTACCTATCCACAGCTCGCCGTCACGTCCCAGAATGCTCTGGTTGATCTTGTTGGAAGCCAAGCTATCACCCGTCAGGAGGCTCTTGTGGTCCATCGTCCGGAGATTGAAGATGTAGGCTCCCATGCCCACAGTACCCATATACACCTCTTCATTGCTGAGCCAGATGAAGTCGGAGACGGGAGCGTTGTGGGTGATGCGACTGATGACATCCTCGAAAGTCACCTTGCCTTGATAGTAGGTGTAGACACCAAACTCCGTTCCTATCCAGATGCGTCCTTGACTATCCTCAGCGAAGGAATGGACATCGTAGCCCTCATGTCCCAGATCAATTCGCTCAAAGGACTCTTGCCGGGGATGGAACAGGAGCACACCTTCATCATCCATGCCCAGCCACACATTTCCTGACCGGTCAGCCATCAGACATCTGGGAAAGACATGCTCACGACGGCTCTGTCTCTGGATATTCCAGCGCTCCACCAGCTTCATGTCCTTCCAGCGCGACAGCTCATTCTGGCTCCCCATCCAGAAGCCGCCATCTCTGTCGTTGGCCAGCGCTGAGACCTGCTGCAGACGAACGTCATCGCTGAAGCCCATCACCTGGAACAGCGGTTTCTGGGCGCTGATGAAATCCACGCCGGTGCTGTAGTTGCCTATCCAGATATTGCCAAAGTCATCACGGGTTATGCTGCGCACATTGATGGATGAGGTCTGTATATCGGTATTCTCGTAGAGCAGCTCACCCTGGGCATCCAGATTGACCACGCGCACGCCGCCCATGTCGGTTGCCACCCAGAGGCGCCCGTCCTCCATCTCTTCGATGTCATACACATTATCATCATAGTCGCCATCGGTGCGTTCCACCTTCGTAAACGTGCCCTCAGCTACATTGAACGCGGCCATACCCTGATCGGTGCCTACCCATACGCGGCCTTTCGAGTCGCGCAGGATGCAGCGCACATTGTTGCCTGGCAGGCTCAGGTCGTTGTTGCTGTCATGAATGAACCTGCGGGTAGAGTTGTCCTTCAGATTGACGATGGTCATGCCCTGCTGGCTATGTCCCAGGTAGAAATGCCCCTGCCCGTCGTCCATGCCGCAGCGGTTGCCGTAGTAGTCCTTCAGCTGCAGGTTGCTCACCTCGCCAGAATTGCAATCCAGATGCTGCACATGGCCATTGCCATACACCAGCCACACGCCTCCGTCGCTGGCCGGAGCCATGCCGTCAAGGCTATAGGCCAGCAGTCCGTCGTCGTCGGCCTTCTCTATCATCACGTCCTGCCTGCAATCATAGATAGCAAGTCCGCTCTCCGTGCCGATGAACATCTTGCCGCTGGCAGCATGATAGTAGAGAGAGGCTATGCGCTGGCCGCTGACGCTCTTGTTCGTCTGGAACACGCGGCACCATTTGCCCGAGATCCTGTTCAGCCCCGACTCCGTAGCCACCCACACATAGCCCTCGCCATCAGTACACACGCATAGCACGAAGTCGTTCGACAGGCCATCGGCTGAACTCACCCTGCGAACGTCTCCGATGCTTTGAGCTGAGGCAAAAACCACTCCCAGCAGCAAGAAGGCGATATGTAAAAGCAGACTGCGCATTTTCTCCGTTTGTTTCGCTTGCAAAAATACAAAAAAAATGTCAAACGGCAATCGCATCTACTTTCCTTTTTCTACACTTGACGAAAAATTGCATCCTATTTGACCGATGCGGGCACCTCCGGACAAAGAAAAAGGCATCGCTCCACGCCGGGGTGAAACGATGCCAACAGATATGTGTGGACTGAGATATTACTCTGCCACGAGCGTGAAGCGGCGGAAAGCAACGATCTGCAGTTCCTTGTCCTGCTTCTTCAGCCAGTCAGCAACATTGGCCTTGTCGCCATCGCCAAACTGGAACTCCTGATCCACGAGGCAGCTCTCCTTCTTGAACTTCTGAACGCGGCCCTTGGCGATACCCTCGATCATGGGCATCTTCAGCTGAGCCTCGCCCTCGACCTTAGCCTCGGCGATGATCTTGCGAGCCTCGTCGGCCTGCTCCTTCGTGATCCAGCCCTTGGCGGTATTGCTCTCGATGTGGTCCTCGCTGTCAACATGGGCGGGGTTGATGCCAGCCTTGGTGAGCTTCATGTCGACGAACTTCTGCACCTGCTCGAGCTTCGACTTCTCGACGGCGGTCTTGTACTCCTCGTCCAGGATCTTCGGGTCGATGCTGTTGGCGTCGAGAGCGATGGGCTTCATGGCAGCCACCTGCATGGCGAGCTTGTGGCCCACCTCGACGTTCTCCTTGTTGAGCTGCACCATCGTGCAGAGCATGTGCTTGCCCATGTGGTCGTACACCTCCACGTTGTCACCTTCCAGAGTCAGGTAGCCGTCGAGCTCCATCTTCTCACCGGTGATACCGCTGCGCTGGGTGACGATCTCCTGAGCCTTCTGGCCGTTGATTTCGAGCTCCTTCACCTCGTCGAGGGTCTTGCACTTGGCGGCAAGAGCAGCGTCGAGGATGCTCTGAGTCATGGCGATGAAGTCGGCACCATTAGCCACGAAGTCGGTCTCGCACTTTACTGCCACCATAGCAGCAAAGCCTTCCACCTTCTTCACGAGCACGCAGCCGTTAGAGGTCTCGCGATCGCTACGCTTGGCAGCGATGGCCAGTCCGCGCTCGCGGAGCAGTTCCTTGGCACGGTCGAAGTCTCCCTCAGCCTCGGTGAGTGCTTTCTTCACATCAGCCAGGCCGGCACCGGTCATGGTGCGGAGCTTCTTGATATCTTCCATATTTGGCTTGTAGTCCATATGTCTTTTTGTTGTTTTTTGCCCCTCAGTCAGAGGGAAATGGGGTCTGGACAAGCGGGAACCAGATGCCCCGGGTAACTTTATCTGTTATGGGTCTGCGCTTGTTCAGACCCCTATTCCCCCACTTGTTTCAGGGGGGGCATGAGTCACACTTACTCAGCGGCGGGAGCCTCCTCAGCGGGAGCCTCGGCCACGGGAGCCTCTTCCTTGCGGGCGCGGCGTGCACCGGCGCGGCGGGGTCTTGCCTCCTCGGCCTCAGCCTCAGCCTGAGCGTCGGCAGCCTTCTCGTCAGCCTTCTCAGCCTTGCGCTCCTCCAGTCCCTCTGCGATAGCTGCGCAGCAGGCATTGAGGATCACCTCGACGGAGTCCTTGGCATCGTCGTTGGCGGGAATGACAAAGTCGATGTTCGAGGGATCGCTGTTGGTGTCGACGACACCAAACACGGGGATACCCAGGCGGTTGGCCTCGCGCACGGCATTGTTCTCCTTCATCACGTCAACCACGAACAGGGCGCTAGGCAGACGCGAGAGGTCGGCGATCGAACCGAGGTTCTTCTCGAGCTTGGCGCGCTGACGAGTCACCTGCAGCAGCTCACGCTTCGAGAGGTTATTGAAGGTGCCGTCCTCCATGAGCTTGTCGATGTTGCCCATCTTCTTCACAGCCTTGCGGATGGTGGGGAAGTTGGTGAGCATGCCACCGGGCCAGCGCTCGATGACGTAAGGCATGTTGATACTGGTTGCCTTCTCGGCAATCACTTCCTTGGTCTGTTTCTTAGTTCCTACGAAGAGGATTTTCTTGCCCTGGCGGGCGATGTTCTTCAGAGCCTCGGCAGCATCGTCGATCTTGGCGACGGTCTTGTGGAGGTCAATGATGTGGATACCGTTGCGCTCGGTGTAGATGTAGGGAGCCATAGCGGGGTTCCACTTGCGCTTCAGGTGGCCAAAGTGGCAGCCGGCCTGAAGGAGCTGGTCAAAATTTGTTCTTGCCATTGTTGCTTCTTTGCTTAAAATGTTGTTTACTTTCTTTTTAATCCTTGTTAGAATCAGCCGAGAGGTAGCAATAGCAGCTACGCAGATGCGATAGCGACTATAAGTCCTGCCGGTTTAGATGCTAAACATGTTCAGTCTCTGTCTGACGCAATCGTCCAACAGATTAACGCTTACTGAACTGGAAGCGACGACGTGCCTTGGGCTGACCGGGCTTCTTGCGCTCCACCTCGCGGCTGTCGCGGGTGAGGAATCCCTGAACCTTGAGGGCCTTCTTGTCCTCAGCGTTCACCTTGACAAGGGCGCGGGCGATAGCCATGCGCAGGGCCTGGCTCTGACCAGTGAAACCGCCACCGTCGAGGTTGGCCTTAATGTCATACTTCTCGGCGCACTCCAGCAGAGCCAGGGGCTGCTTCACCACATACTGCAGGATTGCTGAGGGGAAATACTCGGTAATGTCTTTCTTATTGATCGTGATCTTGCCGGTTCCTTCCGACATATAAACGCGAGCTACTGAGCTCTTGCGACGACCTGTTGCGTTTATTACTTCCATTTCTATTTTCCTTTTAACTCATTAAACCTTGTTCCAACCCTTACTTGTAGAGGTTAATATCGATAGCCTTCGGTTTCTGGGCCTCATGCTTGTGCTCAGTACCCTCATAGACATAGAGGTTGTTCAGCAGACTGCGTCCAAGGGGACCTTTCGGCAGCATGCCCTTCACGGCGTGACGCAGGATGCGCTCCACTCCGAAAGGCTTCTTGCGAAGCTCGGCAGGCGTGTTGAAACGCTGTCCGCCGGGATAGCCGGTATAACGGGTGTAGACCTTGTCGGTCTCTTTCTTGCCAGTGAACTTCACCTTTGCAGCGTTGATGATGATAACATTGTCACCGCAATCGACGTGCGGAGTGAAACTGGGCTTGTACTTGCCGCGGATAAGCTTGGCGACCTTAGAGGCGAGGCGTCCAACCACCTGATCGGTAGCGTCGACGACGACCCACTCCTTCTTAACTGTCTCCTTGTTCATGGAGACGGTCTTGTAACTTAAAGTGTTCATTTCTTCGTTTAATTACTAAAAAACAGTTCCTTTTACTTTATAAAGTCTAAATGCTGGACGCCGATTCCCAAACCACGTTGTCCGGCCAAAGACAGACGCTATTTACACGACATCCGCGGGGATTCTAAGACTCTCCCCAAATAATCGGACTGCAAAGGTACTGCTTTTTCGCCAATTACAGGCCAACAGCACCGCCCCCGCCCGACACTTTTATGATTATTTAACACAAAGAGGCAGACCTGAAGCCTGCCTCTCGCGTATACATTATTAATATTAGTCCCAGATGCTCTGATGATAGTAGCGGAAATTGGTCGGGAAATAAAAGTAATTGTCAGGATTCGACACATCGGTAAGCTGAAACTCTCCCGGCGACATCTTCGAACCGCTACGAGGAGAGATCTTGAAGGTTTTCCATTCGTCCTTCGGAGCAATACAATTGACGAAGTATTTGAAACCAGCCTCATAGAGATCGACACCTAAGCCGTGTGTCTCCTTACCTGTCCAACGCAAAGCTATTTCGTCGTTGCTGACCTTTTTCATTTCCAGCGGATAGTGGATTTCGCCTGAACCGTACCACATATTAAAGATGAGGTCGATGTTTCCCTTGCCGTCAGTGCTCAGACAGACATAGACGAGATTGTCGGGATTATATTTTCCACTTCTCTTCAATGCATTCTTGGCCTTGTCCCACTCACCTTGGGTATAGGTTCCCTGGCTGCTATATCCCCAGAAACGGCTGTCATACTCCTCATCCTGCATGAAGTAGTTGGCGAAGGGTTTCGGAATGATATAAGCCTGCCCATTGACGTCGTCGTAACCCGACTGATCAGCATTGATGTGCATCTCGCGCACCATGACACCCTTGTACTCAATAGGTTCCAGGAAGTAGATTCCTCCCACAAGATTACCGTAAGAATAAAGGTGACCGTCGATAGAAGGATCGTCATCCTCCATCCAGATGCTCAGGTTCTGGTATCCGCTGAAAAAGCGTGCAGGCAGCGTGTCGCCAGCGCAGACGAAAGAGCAGTTATAGGGTGCATAGTACGACTGGATAGAGTCGCAAGCCGCCTGATAATCTGGAGCCGGCACCGGCAACTTGATCATGACGAAAGGCAGCTGTTTCGTTTTTCCACGACCGAAGATGGTGTCCTCATTGGCAGAGAAGCGGTCGAGGCAGAACTCGAAGTCGCCCTGCAGCTCCTGTGCGAAATACTGCGACTGGTCAGCATAATAATGGAAGAAACCATTGTAGGTATCGAAGGAGAGCACAATTCCGTTGTCCATTTTAAACGAGTACATGCTGACAAGAGAATCCTCTGCCGCAACGCCAGGCAGGCGGACAGTTGAGATGGACTTGTAGAAAGTGCTATACACCTGATCGAACTTCACGGCATAGGTATATACAGCAGGATGGCGCCCTGAGGTGGGGTTGTCGGTGTAGAGTGCCCAGCCATATTTATTATTGTTGAACACGCGCCGATATTCTGCCATCCACCGGTCGCTCCGGTTGGCCGGATCCAGATCAAAGAGGTCGTCCTCCTTCATCTGGCATGATACGAGCACGGTGGCTACCACGGCCAGCATGGAAAGAAATCTGAATGTCTGTTTCATTGTTGTTCCTCCTTTCTTTATAAACTGATGTCATCAAAATCCATTTCTGCGAGATTGGCCTCTCTTCGCTGGACGGCATCACGCACGGCGTCGATGTCGAGGTTCCAGTTATCAGCGAAATAGTCACGCACGATACGCAGTTTCTGTGAGATCTTATTGCGACCATCCGAGTTAGCCCTGTCGAGGATTGACTGGAACTCCTCCTCTGTACTACAGATATAGGTTGAGAAGGTCTCAGCAAAGTCCTCATCAGCCGTATAGGCAGCATAGGCGGTCACGAATCCCATTGAGAAAAGCTGAGGGTCGTCAGGTCCGGAGAACACGGAGGTATAGCTACCCCCAAGGTAGTTCGTACCCGTCACTTGGTTAAATTCATTGGTGTAAGGCACACGCTGATGGAACGTGTGGGCATACTCATGGATGATGGTATGGAAGTAGTTGGCGTTCAACTGGTCGCGATCCGAGATTACGTCATGAGCCTGCCAGTTGGAGTCATAGAACTGCTCACCCAAGTGATTGACATACCACAAGTTGATCTTATATCCGCCCTCCGACGAGCCCAGGGTATAGCTGCCATTCGAATTCCAGCCAGGGTTACCCACGAGCTGCACCAGTTTTGGAAAGCTGGAACGCACAAACTCAGGACCTCCCGTGACTTCATCAAACGAGTCGAAGCAAATGTACTTCAGGATGCGTGCCATACGAATGGCATTCTCATATTTTGCAGGAACGAGGATATAGTCCATCGATATCTCGTTGTCCTCCCAGCGGTAGCGCAGCTCTATGTTATAGCGCTGCACATAGTTTTTCTCAAGCCAGCGGTCGAGGTCGTTCTGTGGTGTCTGCGAGTCGACGATGACGCTGATACTCTTGTCGACCTCGTCATCAGAGCATGCCGTAAGCATCCAAGCCCCGACAGCCATCATTGCGCAGATGAAATATTTTGTTTTCATTGTCTCTTCTGTTTGGTTGATTACTTCTTCTTGAATTCAATCATCTCACTCCCTGCAGGCCATTTCACCAGCTCCGGAGAGGTTTCAACGGGGCGTGGATTAGGCTGCAAGCCAGCTCCGCGCACCTCGAAAGGCAGCTGAATGGCCTGGCGCGGGTCACGGTACTCCATCGAGTCAGTCAGCGTGAGCATATTGAGTGCTGCGTTGATCTCACGGCGGTAGATCTTCATACCGTATCGCTTGATGTCGAACCAGCGCATACCCTCATGCAGGAACTCCAGTCGGCGCAGCAAGAGGATGGTCTGCAGCAGGCACTCCTGGTCGCTGCCTTCCGTCAGCTGGAGCCACTCGGGATTCAGATGTTTACGGGGCAGAGGACGGTCGGGGGTGTAGTAGTCATACTTATGATGCCACTTGTGGATGCTCTCCATCGTCAGGTCGCGGGGCACTTTCTCAGTAGAGTATTCCACGACATACTCAAAGGGATCCCAGTTGTAATGTCCACCACTGACGTAAGTCACCGAGTCGACGATGAAGCTGTTTGTCCAGATGTTGATGTCGGCAAGTGCCTTGTCGTTCTGCCCCAGCACGGCATAAGCCTCAGCGCGGTTGAGCACAGCTTCCTCAGCCTTCAGGGCGACCACGACCGTACGGTAATAACCTGTATGGTTGTTGGGGTTTATCTCTTCAAAGAAGTAAGGAGTCTTGGGCAGTAGGAACTTATCGTAGACCTGGCTATAGAACCAGTAGAAGCGGAAGATGCTTTGCGCCTCGGCAGCAGCCTGTGTCTCGGGAGCCCACGGCGTAGCGAAGAAGAGCTCGGCCTGGCCAATGTAGTGGTTAGTATTGAAGCGTCCACCCGTGGAGTAGCCTTGGAAGTAGAAGGCGTCGTCGGAGATAACAGGCAGGAGCAGGAAGTTGGCCTGGTCATTGACCGAGACGTACTGCATGGCCCTGGGCTGCATATTGTCAGTAGGCATGCTCTGCATAGCATCGTAGTCGCGCATCAGTGCCGATGGATTGTCGCCCAGCGCCTTTGTCGAGTACTCTATCACCTTCTCGGGCTGCTGGTAGAACAGGTAGAAGCGTGAGGCGAACGTATAGGCAGCCTTCGAATTGAAGTGATAGCGCGGATTGGTATAGATGACATCGCTCATCAGCTGCAGGCCTTCGAGCAGGTCCTTTTCGATGAGGCGATAGTCCTCGGCCACCGACGGACGCTCATAGTGAGGATGGAGTGTTGACTCTGGCTCTGTGATATAGGGAATGCCAACGTCGCTCTCGCTGTGCGTCTTTGAGTAGTTCAGGCAAAAGAGGTTGGTCAGGATGAAGTGCGAGTAGGCCCGGCAGAGCAGCGCCTCGCCACGCAGGGCCCGCAGCTCGTCGCTGGCCTCAACGCCTCCAAGCTCATCGATGGCCTGCAGGGCATGGTTGGCCGAGGCGATGGCGGCATAGTGTCCCTGCCATACCATAGCAGCATTCTCGTTGTCACTCTCAGTAATCTCCTGCCAGCGATAGCATTGCTCCGAGAAACGGTCGTAGTTGCCATTGAGATCGCCGTTGAGATCATCCACATTGTCGCTGGCCAGCTCAGCCAGTCGCACATAGCTGTCGGCAGGATAGGCTGAAGCCAACAGCGCCTCAACTTTCTCGACCTTGTCGATTTCTATGCGGTCGTCGGGCAGTTCGTCGAGGAAGTCGTTACAGGCTGTAAGTGTCAGTCCTGCAAGCGCAGATATCAGTAATAGTCGTGCGTATTTCATTATTGTGTCTCCTTTCATCAATTAAAATCCAAGTCTTACGGTGAATGTGAACTGACGTGGCATTGGCGAAGCCACACCGCCAGTATTGAAGAACTCAGGGTCGTTGCCGTTGAGCTTCTTGTCAGCATAGATCAGGAAGAGGTTCGTGGCCTGGAATTTCAGGTTGACGTTCTGCAGGCCGATGGGCTCAATCCACAGCTTGGGGAAGGTATAGTCAAGAGATATCTCCTTCATGCGGATGAAGTCGCCCTTGGCAACACGCTCCGAAGAATAGTTGTAGGCACTATAGGCGATGCCCAGGTTAGGATTGAGGTAGTTCTGACGCACGGATGGAATGACAGGGACGGTGGTCACTTCCTCCTCACCCGACGACGACCAGCGGTTGTTGAACTCACGCGGAGTAGCTACCATGTCGGTGTAGCGATTCGAGAACACATTGTCGAGACGAACCTTGTTGCCAAACGAGTAGACGATGAATGCCGTCAGCCGGAACCCTTTATATTTGAATACATTCTCCAGCGAGCCGTAGTCGGTAGGATCGGTCGAGCCCTCATACTTCAGCCAGCTCAGGTCGGCATACTCCTGGAAGTTGATCTTGTCCATCGTCACCTCGTCGTTAGCCACGCGGAAGGTGGGCAGACCCTCGCTTGTAAGCTTCTCGAAGGGGATGCTGAACAGGGCTCTCACGGGATATCCCTTCAGGGCAAAGCCATTGGAGCGGATAAGGTCGATGACGCGGGCATTGCTCTCCAGGCTCGTCACCTCATTGTGCTGGTGGGAATACAGGAAGGTCGTGCTCCACTCGAAGTCCTCGGTCTTGATGTTCTTGGTGCTCAGCGAGAGTTCGAAACCGTTCGATTTCATGTCGGCGATGTTACCAAACTTGTCGATCTCGCCTCCCACGCCCTCAGTGACTATGGGGCCAATGAGGTCGTAGTTGTTGCGCTTGTACCAGCTCACCTCGAGGTTGATGCGGTTGTTGAGGAATCCCATGTCAGCCGTCAGCGAGAGCTCGTGCTTCTTCTCATAAGTGAGGTCGCTGTTGCCCAGCTCCGTGATGCCGATAGCTGTCTCGCGGCTGTCCACATCAGGACGCCAGGTGATGTAGCTGTTCATGATGGGGTTCGAATTCGAGATGTCGTAAGGACCGCGGTCTGCCGTCAGCGAGTAGCTGCCCTTCAGCGTGAGGTGCGAGAACCAGGGTTCCAGCTGTTTGAACCACTCCTCTTCGTGAGCGTTCCAGGCTCCTGAGACGTTCCACGTCGGCAGCCAGCGGCTCTTGCGGGCGCGCCCCAGCGTGTTGGTTCCCTCATAGCGCACGGTGCCATTCACGATGTAGCGGCCCTTATAGGAATAGGTAGCCGTAGCGAAGAAGGCTGCCGTGCGGTCGAGTGTATGTCCGAAATTAGCTATCTCCGAGTTCTCGCGGGCTGCCTTCTCATACGACAGCGGCGAGAAGTTCACGGCACTGGCAAAGCCATACTGGCGCCCCCAGACGCGCTCCCATGAGTTATCGCGACGCGTGGAGTTGGTCTCCATACCTCCGAAGAGGTTCATGATGTGGGTGTTGTCCCACACATGGTTATATGCTGCCGTAGCACGGAAGTCCCACGAAGTCATGTGATAGGTGGTCTTGTCGTAGATACCGCCATAAGGCAGCACCGATACGGGCACAGCATAAGGATCGTCGGGGTCGGTCCAGAGATAAGGGTTCGTGTCGCGCACCAGCGTATTGGGCATGGCGCGGTAGGCATTGGCCTGGTTCGAATACTCCGTGGCATTATGCTCCGAAGTGGAGGCGACGCGCTTCACGGCTGCCAGGCCGTTGAGCTCCAGGCCTTGGACAGGTTTCCATGTGAGCAGGCCCTGCACCTTGAATTCATTGGTGTTCAGGTCAATGTAGTTCTCGTCCAGCTCATGGAAGATATTGAAAGGATTGTAGTTGCGGGTATAGTACTCATCAGGGTCGAGCACACGCGAAGTGTTCAGCGCGTAGCTGTAGGGGTTGATGTCGAAAGCACGGCTCACCTCGCCGCTCACCAGGTTCACTTCCGAGCTCAGCGTGCCGGGAGCCTTCTGCTCACGCGTCGAGGCGTTGCCTATGACCTGCAGTTTCAGTTGCTGCGAGAAGTTGAACGTCGAGTTGAAGTTGGCGGTATAGCGCTTCACGCGACTCTGCTTGTACCATCCCGGATCATACATGGCCGACACAGAAGCATAGTGCTGGGCTTTCTCAGTACCTGTAGAGATGCTCACCGAATGATTCTGCATCACGCTGTTGTCGAAGAGCAGGTCGAACCAGTCGGTATTTCTGTACTCCTGCTCACGCAGCCAGGCATTGCGGCCCGCATCAGTATTCAGCACCTCACCACTTGCCAGCAGCGTGGCCAGCTTGCCATAGACACCGCTCGAGTTGGCATTCACCACGTCGGCAGGACTCATATAGCCTTTCTTTGCCAGCTCCTGATAGACCGACATCTGCTCCTGCGAGTTCATGATGTTGAAGTTCTGGTAGTTGGGCACCAGGCGCATCGTCAGCTCACCCGTGTAGTTCACATTCGTACGGCCAGCCTTGCCTCGCTTCGTGTTGATGACAATCACACCTGCCATTGCGCGCGCGCCATAGATAGAGGTGGCGGAACCATCGCGCAGGATCTGGAACGACTCGATGTCATCAGCATTCAGACCGGCAATAGCACTCGACAGCAGCGTCTCAGCATTACCCGACGAAAGATCGTCGGTGTCCACTTCGATCACGTTTTCCTGAATCACACCATCCACAATCCACAGCGGCTGTGAATTACCATAGATGCTCGTGGCACCACGCACCTGAATGCGGGGAGCCGTACCAAAGGTGCCGGTCACATTCTGAACCGTCACACCTGCGGCACGCCCTTCCAGCGAGCGCGAGATGTCGGGAACACCGTCAAGCTTGGCCTCCTGAGCGTCAATAAACGTGGTAGAGCCCGTAAACAGACGCTTGTCCATGTTCTGCATACCTGTGACGACCACATCCGAGAGTGTCGCATTGGGCTGCAGCACGATTCGCATACTGCTACGAGGGGCTACCGTCTTGCTTTGCATACCCACGTAACTCACCGTCAGGCGCTTGCCGTCGGGCACGGAGATGCTGAAGCGACCATTGGCATCTGTCACGGCAGCCACATTAGTGCCGCTGACCTTGACTGTCGCGCCAATCACGGGCTGACCGTCCTCTTCCGACACAACGGTACCCGTCACAGCCGTCTGGGCCAACGCACCGCTCACAGAGAGCAACAGCAAGCCCATAAGCATGAATAGTTTCCTTCTCATTCTTTTCGTTAATTAGTTAATTATGCAGTTGTTCTTGAAACAGCTGCAAAATTAATAAAAAAAACGCAAAAACGGGGTTGCCCGCACGTTAAAAAACCATAACACACGCACATATAGCTGGCGAGCAGCTGCGCATGAAGCCCTCACAACGAAAAACCCCTCCCGCACCAAAGCACGGAAGAGGCTTTTCTACACTAAGAGTCAAGGTGTGGTAGTCAGCGCGGTAGCAAACTCTAAACCCTACACTCTACACTTTGAGCTGGGGGTGGGTCTAAGGTCTCGGCTCGTCGTCTCCGTCGCCATCACCGCCAGCCTGCTTGCTTGGATAGATAAGAATAATTTGTCAGATGCAAAAAAAATTATTTGAGGAAATTGTTAGCCAATTTTCTTCTTTTGATGAGATTGACACCATATTTAGCGATAATGTAGCTGAATGGAAAATGCAATTAAGAACACCTTCTCAATATCATTCGGACACTTATAAGAATGGGAAGTTGGTGAGCGCTTATTCCTCCGATTGGAATCAAGGTCCCTTTCCCACTTCATCAAGTACTTACACAAGTGGGGGTGATACTTATATTACAAAGAAATATTATGCACCAGCACAATATGATTGTAAAAAGCCAATAATAGAGATGAAGGTAATAAAGAAAGGAGCGGACATAAAATTAAAGGAAATATACAAAAGACGAGAACAACAAGATAAGCCAATGTAAAAACAGAAGATAAAAAGAAGCAAAAAATAATTGTACTTAAACGGGTAAAAGCCCACGCCGTAAGGCGTGAACCATCTACTCTTGAGACATTCTTGTAAATTGGCGATTTTCAAGAACAAGAATCAAAGCGGACGCTTCAACGTATATGTCTTTTTCTATTTACTTAGCCCATAGGCATTGTCGAGGTTTTAAGGGTTCAACAATATTATATATTTACGCATTCTCATGAGCATAGTTCTGATAATTACCCAGAATCTGCTCGATGTGAATCACCTCAGGACAACTGTCCCACGTCACGCCGCCACCTATCAGATACCATTGGTCACGCTCCCTGAGAGGGACACGCTTCAATGACGGAAACGCTGAAATGGGCATCAGTATCGAGCGACCATCATGCAGGTCAACCTGAAACTTTCCTCTGCTAGGGAATGACAGCCGCTTGATGCGAGGTGTCACGTTCCAATATCCTTCTGTTTTGTACATAAGCTATTTCGTTTTCTTTATTTTTATGATTCTAATCGGCTTGCCCTGTTTGAATTGCTCCCATTGATGAAGCAACTTGTCTCGGTATTCTGTAGCTATCTTCAGCACTTCCTTTGCCTGGGCATCTGTCAGGTCTCCTTTGTCTTCCAACTCTACAATGGGCTCAAGCCATATCTTACACAGGTGTTCAATGCTACGCTTACCCACATGCACGTGCGCCCTATTCTCGTAATAGTCTGTGTTCCAGAAAAGGAAGTTCCAGATTGCCCTCGCTGTTATGTATAGTAATATCTTTGGCATAGTGAAATGCTGTTTGTCGGTGCAAAGATAGTGTAAATCTAGCGAAACTCCAAATAAAACGGGAATTTTTTACGAAAACAAAAAAACGGGCAAGGTCTCCGAGCGATTGGGAGGCCTTGCCCGTTTATAGCATGCATTATTCAACGAAAGCTTCCATGATAGCCGTCGGGGCGGCGTTGTGGTCGAAAGCTCCTAGCTTATAGCCGCCAGGCAGACATTGGGGCTCCCAGTAGAACACACCACGACAATGGCCGCCGGTCTGCGTGCGCGCCTCACGGATGACACGCGTGAGCTGGCGCCGTCCTTCGTCCATCACCTCGGGGTGACGCTCGTCGACCTCGAAGCCTGTCTCCACGATCATCACGTCGCACTTGTACTTCTCGCTGACATGACGGATGTTGGCGATGCAGTCGGTGATGATGTCGTCGGCCTTCAGTTCGGGATGGCCGTCACGTGCCCAGTAGGGATAGAGCGACATGCCTATCATGTCCCACTTGCCGCCGTATTTCTTGACGATGTCGAGGTTCCAGTCGTAGAGGTCCTGCTTGTGACCTCGGTCGAGGTGGATGATGACGATGGCCTCGGGGAACACCTCCTTCACGGCATCATAGCCCGCAGCGATGAATCCGGCATACTGCTCGGGATGCTGCTCGATATGCCCCATGGGCCACAGCAGGCCGTTGGCGGTCTCGTTGCCCACCTGCACCCAGCGGGGCGTTATGCCGTTGTCCTTCAGCAGCGACAGCACGTCGATGGTGTGCAGGCGCAGGTCCTGCTTCATCTGCTCGTAGGTATGGTCCTTCCAGGCGGCGGGGATGGGCTGCTTGGCGGGGTCGGCCCACGAGTCGCTGTAGTGGAAGTCCACCATGAGGTCCATGCCCAGCGCCTTCACACGACGTGCCATAGCCAGCAGCTCATGCTTGTCGTTCATGCCGCCACGGGGGTTCACCCAGACGCGCATGCGTATGGCCGACATCTGGTAGTCGTTCTTCAACAGTTCCAGGCACTCGCGCTCCTTGCCGTTACGGTCGTGGAACACCGTGCCCCTACGCTCCTGGCCCGTGAGGAATCCCACGTCGGCGCCTTTCACAAAATCCTTCTTGCCACCATCTTGGGCAAGGCTCATGCCGGCCAGCAGCTGGCATAAGAATAACATGATCAGTCTCTGCATCATCGCTGTCTATTTGAAGTTTTTGTTCTTGATAGTCCAGTTGTCATAACCCGAGAGGTCTCCTCCGACGAAGAGTCGCTCGTGGTCCTTCTTGCCCTTCAGCTGCCAGTCGAGCCAGGCGCGCACCATGCGGGCGTTGGCGCCGCCGTTGGGCTGGTTGTAGGTGCCTCCATGACCGCTCTGGGTGTTGTCGGCCAGTACCACGGGCACACGGCTGATGGCCTCATAGTCCATCTGCGCATTCTGGTAAGCCACGTCGGTAGTGCCTCCCGTGAGATAGAGGATGGGGCCGTGAAGACTCTTGAGCGACTGGGCGCTGGCATCGGCCATCGACATCGTGCCCATGCCGGCATTGAGGATGAGGTAGGTCTGCAGGCGCTTGTCGGCAGCATTGGCCAGCACCTGTGCGCCGCCGCAGGAATGACCTGCTCCGGCCATCTTGGCCACGTTCACCTTTTTATAATAAGGAGAGGCGGGCGCAGCGGCCTGCTGACTGATCCAGTCGAGGGCCTTGGCCACCATCGACGACGGCGTGTGCTGCTCCTTCTCGTGCTGGGGGAACATCTGCAGGGCGCCGATGGCCACGACGACATAGCCGTAGGAAGCGACGTCGGCAAGCATGTTCTCATAGCCTATGCTGGTGTCCATGCAGCCGCCATTGGCAAAGATGAGCACGGGCAGCGCACTACCCTCGCCTGCCACAGCCCGCTCCATATTGACGGGATGATAGACAACGAAGTCGGGCAGCGAGCGCTCGCGCACAGCCACAGCCTTGTAGGGACCGCTGCCGCCATAGTCGGGCACCTTGAGCTGCTCGAAGCTGACGGAGGGATCGTCGTGCTTGAGGTAGCGGGCATAGAAGGCATCCATAGCCGGACGGGTGAACTCGAGCTGCTGGTCGAAGGCTACGCCATGCTGGCCGTGCACCTTCACATAGTCGACCGATGCTCCGGCCTGCTGCATCTTGCGCACCCAGTCCTCGGTGAGGTTAGGCCGCACGATGGGATCCTCGCCTCCCTGCAGCACGAGGAAGGGCGTGGCGCAGGCACCTATGTAGCCGATGGGCCACCACTCGGTATGGTCGGCCCAGGCTCCGGCACGCCCTATCTCCGTGGGCGGCGCACCTCCTGCAGCACAGGCCACCGAGCAGTCGTACTGCTTCCAGGGGTCGGCGGCATCGTTGAACGACTTGCTTGCGGCAGCCACGCCGGCCATGAGCGATAGATGACCGCCTGCCGAATGGCCGTAGGTGCCTATGCGCTCAGGGTCGATGCCCAGCCGCTGAGCGTTGGCCTTCATCCAGCGGATGGCGCAGCGCACATCCTCGATGCAGGCGGGCAGCGGGGCCTCCTGGGTGAGGCGGTAGTTCATGTTGCACACCACATAGCCCTTCTTGGCATAGTCGATCATGAGGTCGTGATAGACCTTGTCATTCTTCGACCCTGCACTCCATCCGCCACCGTGAATGATGAGGATGGCAGGACGGTTCTGCCTAGGCCCGTCAGCGGGTACGGCCATGTCGAGTACGGTGTTGGGGCCTACGTCGGTGCGGTAGGCAATGTTCTCGGTGACGGTCACTTTCCTGTCACCCGTCTGTGCCGCCGTAGTGAGCGACACCATGAGCAGCAAGCTCAGCAATACTCTGTTCATATACTTCGGTTTTAGTTGATTCATGATTTGCGCGTTATCTTGATGCGGTGAAAGTCACCTCGCCTGACTGCAGGCCATCGGCCTCGGCCACTACGGTCACGGTGCCGGGCTGGTCGGCAGCTACGATGGCGAGGCACTTGCCCGACCATGCCTTTCGCTCCGTAGCGAGCACGGAGCCGAGGTCGGTCATGTTGCCGTTCTCTACTCCCACGAGGCGTCCGCCCTTCACCTGGAACCGAACCAGATTGTCAGTCAGCGGACAAATGTTGCCATCCTTATCGAGCACCTCTATGGTGACATGAGCCACATCGCCAGGGGCGGCACGGAAGGAAGGACGATCGACGGTGGCACGCAGACGGGCAGGCGCTCCCGCCGTGCGAATGACATCCTCGAAGGTCAGGCTGTCGCGAATGCCCACTACCTTGATCTCGCCAGGCTGGTATTCCACATCCCACGTCAGATGCAGATCGGCCGTGGTGGCAAAGTGCTTGCCTGGGTCGTAGGATGCCCAGCTGGGATTGACTCCGCGACGGGGGAACTCGGTGGCCTTCTTGCCATACGACTTGCCGTTGACAAACAGCTCCACCTCCTCGCAGTTGGTGTAGCAGGCCACCTGCATGATCTGTCCTTCATGGCCCTCCCAGTTCCAATGGGGGAGCAGGTGGAGCACGGGCTCGTCGCTCCAGATGCTCTTGAAGAACCAGTAGCCGTCTTTCTTGAATCCGCAGTTGTCGAGATAGCCCGACTGACTGCCCCGCGAAGGCCATCCCGACTCACCATAGTAGTCGATACCCGTCCACATAAAGTCGCCTATCACATAGTCGTAGGCCGTGGTGAAACGCCAGCGATGCTCCACGTCGATCAGCTCGCTGCTGATGAGTCCGCGGCTGCGACGGCGGAAGCGGCGCTGGGGTTGCTGCTGCTGAGGGCTGAAGCCGTCGGCACCGGCTCCGAGCTGCGGCGGCGTGGCTGTACCCGGCCATTGATACTGCCGCCGGGCCCCGCCCAAGCCTGTCGACTCGGTAGCGACGACTCGCCGCTTGGGGTATTCGGCCTTGTCGATGGCATAGAGCAGTTCGCGGCGAGTGCGCCAGCGGTCAGGGTAGTTGTAGCCGATGATATCGTTTTCGAAGGCAGCAAGGAACTCGGGCGAAGTGGGACTGTTGGATGCTATCTCGTCGTTGCCGCTGGTCACCAGCCGGGTGTCGTCGAGGCGATGGCAGATGGCTATCATCTCGGCAGCGGCGCCAGGTCCCTCGGCCGAACGCTGGTCGCGTATCTCATTGCCGATGCTCCACATCACCACCGAGGGGTGATTGCGGTCGCGGGCCACCATTGCCGTGAGGTCGCGCTCATGCCAATCGCGATAGTAGAGGTGATAGTCCTGACGGTTCTTGCCGTTGATCCATTGGTCAAAGGCCTCGTCCATAACGAGCATGCCGAGACGGTCGCACAGGTCCAGGAACTCAGGTGCGGGCGGATTGTGAGCGGTGCGGATGGCATTGCAGCCGCCACTCTTCAGTATCTCCAGCCTACGCTCCCACACCCGCTCAGGAACGGCAGCCCCTACTGCCCCGCCATCATGGTGCAGGTTGACGCCCTTCATCTTCACCTGCCGGCCATTGAGCAGGAAGCCCTTGTCGAGGGGATATTCGATGGTGCGGATGCCCAGCGTATTGTCGACCACATCGACCATACGCTTACCGTCGGACAATGTCGAGCGCAAGGTATACAGATAGGGACTCTCCAGATTCCAGGCCTTCGGACTGGTCACCTTGATGGTCTGCTCGTCGGCAACCTTCCCGCCTGCCGATATGCAGATGGTCTGCTCGGCCTTTGCCACAAGGGTGCCTTCAGCATCGATGACGGCATGGGTCAGCGTCAGCTGTCTGCCGGCCGACTCTTCGCACTCCACTTCCGACTTCACACGTATCAGGGCCTCAGCGTCATTCAGTTCCAAGGTGCTGTTGAACACGCCCCACTTGGCAAAATGAGTGGCCGACGTCTCCACCAGTCGCACATGCCGATAGATGCCTGAGCCCGTATACCATCGGGAGTTGGTCTGCTGTGAGTTGTCGACCTTGACGGCCAGCACATTGCCTTTCTGCTTGAGATAGGGCGTCAGGTCGTAGGAGAAGCTTGAGTAGCCGTAGGGCCATGTACCCAGCTCATGACCGTTGATCCACACGGTGCTGTTCATATAGACACCGTCGAACTCAATGGAGTAGCGTTTCTTCTTGTCGAAGGTCTTCACATCGAAGGTTTTCCGATACCAGCCCAATCCGGTAGGAAAGAACCCGATGCTTCCTCCACCTGGATTGTCGCGAAGGTTTTCTCCCTCGATGCTCCAGTCGTGCGGAACATTGAGCTTGCGCCAGTCGCCGTCGCTGAAAGCCGGCATCTGGGCATCAGCCACATCGCCCAGGTGGAATCGCCACCCGGCATCCATACTCGTCACCCTGCGGGGCTGCGCCACAACGGCAACGGCCGAGAGCAGCGTGAATATGCAGATAATGGTCAGTCTTTTCATGTTCGTCGGTTTATATGTAAATCCTTAATCCTGATTATTTGTCAACCTTCACCCGCATGATCGTATAGGACATGGGGGCAAACTCATAGTCGAACTGCTTTCCGAACTTACCGAAGAGAGTGGCGTGCGGAGCAAGCTTCGTGGGCTGCTCGAAGGAGTTCTCGTCCTGCGGATTGCCGCTGAGGGTGATGACACGACCTGTGGGCATGACGGTCTTGGCACCGTCGATGGCGAACGAGCGGCGGTAGGGCTGCTCTGTGCCGTTGACCACCTTGATCACAAGTTCGGAGGTCTGCTCGTCGTAGCCTGTCTGACAGAAGTGGCGGGTCAGGGAAGCGGGCTTGGCGGAGAGGATTTCACGACCGTCCATAAAGAGGGTGACCAGCTGGGGAGTGACGACGATCTTCACATCGTACCACTTGTTGTTCTCTACCGTCTGAGGCACTTGTCGGCCCAGCACATCATTAGTGCGGCCCCGGCGAATGGGCTGGATAGCCGAGGTGCGGTTGTTCCATCCGGCAATGTTGACGGCATAGCCATTGCGCCCGCCGGCATCCATGCCATAATAGATGAAGAATCCCTCCATGCCACCAGTCTTCCGGGCCTGAAGCTCAAGGGTGTAGTCGTTGCTGCTGAACGATGGAAGCAGCGAGAGGGTGAGCTGCTCGTTGCTGGTCTGGGCAAGCACGTCGCCAGTCGCCGTCCATTCGCCCCGCTGTCGCTGGAACTGAGAAGGCTGGTAGGTCTTCGTCTGCCCGTCGGCAGTAGTCACCTTGACATTGCGATACTCACATTGAGTGGCATAGCTGCCCAGTCCGATGGTGCCGGCAGCGAAGGGCGTGGTCTCGCCTGCGGTAGAAGGCTCGCTGACGAAGACATTATAGGTGGGACGATTCTCGGCCGACATCTGCTGCACGTAGTAGGAGGCACGTCCATAGACCTCCGAACTGTTGATATGAATAAGGTTCGTAGGCCAGTCGCGGCGGTTCTCGTTCTCAAACAGCGGTGCATACGACGACATCTTCACCACGTCGCTGTTGCGCTCCATACCCATGATGAATGCGGCCTCGCTGATGGCAGCCAGCAGGTTGCCGGCTCCCACGCCGCTGTTGCAGGCATACTCACCTACATATATATTATGCGTGCGCGGTACGTCATCAAAGAGGTGGTTGTTGTTGAAGAAGAAATTGGGGTCGCGATACCAATGGGGATCAACCATATAGTCGCCCGGAATCTGCGCCAGCAGCGGGTCGGTGTGGCCTAGGGTGTTGATGAATATGATCTGCGGATATTCAGCCTTCAGCTTCTTGAAGATATAGTTGAAGTGAGTGACATACTCGGGCCCGACGTTCTCGTTGCCTATCTCCACATACTTGAGCGGGAAGGGCTTCGGATGTCCGGCATCGGCACGCATCTTGGCCCACTTGCTCTTCGAGGGGTCGGCCAGCGCATAGTCGATGGCATCGCGGAAATCCTGGACGACGGCATCCATATCCTCCGTACTGCTCACGTAGTCGCCATTGCGCACCGAGCACGACATTCCGGCATTGTTTACGAACATAGCATCCATGCCCAAGTCCTCGCAGAACTGCAGGAACTCATGGTAGCCCATGCCCCAAGAAGCTCGATATCCCCAGACGTCCCATTCGCCGCGACGGGTCATAGGATCGCCTAGCGTCTCCTTCCACTTCACACGGTTCTCGTAGGTGGCACCCTCGACGATGCAACCGCCCGGCCAGCGCATGAACTTCGGATGAAGATCAACGAGCATCTGAGCCACATCGGCACGCTGACCGTTCTTCCTGCCTTTGAAGGTGTTCTGAGGGAAGAGCGACACATAGTCGATGAGCACCGTGCCTGTCTTGTCGAACTCCAGCGACAGCTCGCCTTTCGAAGTAGAGCCCTCGGCCGTGAGGGTGGCAGTCAGCTCCGTCCAGTCATTCATTTGCTGGCTGGCAAAAGTAGTCTCGCCCAGCGACTGGCCAGTATTGCCATCACGAAGGCGGGCAGTAACTGTGCCCTTATAGTTGGCGCTCTTCACATAGAAACGCAGGTCGTACTGCTCACCTTGTCTGAGCCCCATGCCCCAGTAGCCAGTATTCGTCAGCAGGGCTCGTCCGTCCTTCTGCACCTTGGTGATAGTGAGCTGCATAGCATGTGGCGTATTCTGATGAAGGGGCTGCGGGGCTTCAATCACCTCACCCTTCACGCTGCTCTTCACGCCGTCTACACGCCAACCCGTCATGGTCTTCTCCTCCATGTTCCAAGGGATATTCCAATGGCGGATGTTGCGATGCTCGTAGTTGGGCGATTCCACGGCCCAGGCCCTGCCGTCACGATAGGTCATGCTGGAGGGGAGCACCTGCTCCTCGAAACCACGGTTTTGAACTAGCTCGGCATAGAGGCCACCGTCGCCGGCATGACTGATTTCTTCAAAGAAGATTCCATAGAGATTGGGCGACACGACGGCTCCCTTCTGGCCAAGGTCGATACGAATGGGCTCCGACTGTGCTGACACATAGGAGGCACAGGAAAGGAGGAGCGTTGCAGTTAATAGTTTTTTCATTTGATATGTTTTATGAATTAGTTAATTGCTGATAGTCTGTTTCTGATACTCGTTTGCAAAGGTACGGAAAAAATACGGAAACACCAAAAGATACACATCATTTTGATACATAGCGACCAGCCATCGTGCAATTTGGGATAAAAGTACAAAAAATATTTGGTGTTTACCACACTTTTTCGTACCTTTGCGCAAAATAAATCAATCAAGATGAAAAAGCTACTGATCATTATGGCACTGATGTTTCTCATGGGAGCTGGTGCCGTAGAGGCACAAAACAGTGTCATCGACAACATCATGACGCGTACGTCGATACGCAAGTTCAAACCACAGGCCGTAGAGGATGCCAAGATTGAGACCATGCTACGCGCCGCTATGGCAGCACCGACAGCAGTAAACAAGCAGCCCTGGCACTTCGTCGTGGTCACCGACAAGAAAGTGCTCGACGAGCTGGCCGGCAAGGGACGTGGAGGCGACATGCTGCGCAACGCACCGCTGGCCATCGTCGTCTGCGGCAACCTGGAAAAAGCACTTGATGGCGATGCCGAAGAGTTCTGGGTGCAGGATGTCTCGGCAGCTACGGAGAACCTGCTGCTGGCCGCCCACAGTCTGGGACTGGGAGCTGTGTGGACAGGCCTCTACCCTATCATCGAGCGAGCCGGACATGTGAACTCTGTGCTGGGCATGCCCGAATATATCATGCCGTTGTGCACCGTCATCATCGGATACCCTGACGAGCAGCCCACACCAAAGAACAAGTGGAATCCAGAGAATGTGTCGTATAATAAATTTGGTAAATAGAAAATGATACAGTCAATGACTGGCTACGGCAAAGCCGTCGTAGCCTATAAAAACAAGAAGATACACGCTGAACTGAAGTCGCTCAACTCCAAGCAGCTCGACCTCATGACTCGCATAGCCCCTCTCTATCGTGAGAAGGAAATGGAAATACGGCAGACAATTGCCAAAGTCTTGGAACGCGGAAAAGTGGACTTCGCCCTGTGGATAGAGCAGGCTGAGGGCCTGGAGCCAACCCCTGTGAACGGAGCTCTGATGGAAAACTACTACCGCCAGCTGAAGAACATCTCCCAGAAAACGGGCATCCCCGAGCCACAGGACTGGATGTACACCCTCACACGCATGCCTGACGTGCTGACGAAGACCGACATCGAGGAGCTCAGCGACGAGGAATGGGCTGCCGCCCACAAAGCCGTTGAAGGGGCTGTGAAGGCGCTGGTAGACTTCCGCATGCAGGAAGGAGCTGCCTTGGAAAAGAAGTTCACCGAGAAGATCGACAACATCGAACGTCTGCTCGCTGAGATTGAGCCCTACGAAAAACAGCGTGTGGAGAAGATACGCCAGCGCATCGTCGACGGACTGATGCAGATTCCCGGAGTGGAATATGACAAGAACCGACTGGAGCAGGAGCTCATCTACTACATCGAGAAGCTCGACATCAGCGAGGAGAAGCAGCGCCTGACCAACCATCTGAAGTATTTCCGCGAGACGATGGCCAACGGCCAAGGGCAAGGGAAGAAGCTTGGATTCATAGCTCAAGAGATGGGTCGCGAGATCAACACTACCGGCTCGAAGTCGAACCAGGCCGAGATGCAGAATCTCGTCGTTCAGATGAAGGATGAGCTGGAGCAGATCAAGGAGCAAGTATTAAATGTATTGTAATATGGCTAGACTTTTAATAGTGTCGGCACCTAGCGGCAGCGGGAAATCGACCATCGTCAATTGGCTGATGAAGGAGCACCCAGAGCTGAACCTCTACTTCTCTATTTCGTGCACATCCCGAGCTCCCCGAGGCACCGAGCAGCACGGAGTCGAGTATTTCTTCCTGTCGCCAGAAGAGTTTCGCCAACGGATTGAGAACGATGAATTCCTGGAATATGAGGAGGTATACGAGAACCGTTTCTACGGCACGTTGAAAGCACAGGTAGAACGTCAGCTGGAGGAAGGGCAGAACGTGGTGTTCGACGTCGACGTGAAAGGCGGCATCAACATCAAGCACCACTACGGCGATCGGGCCATGAGCCTCTTCATACAGCCGCCCTCCGTCGAGGAGCTGCGCCGGCGACTGGAAGGGCGAGGCACCGACACCCCGGAAGCCATTGAAAATCGCTTGGCAAAGGCAGAATACGAAATGTCCTTCGCTCCGCAGTTCGACCACATCGTGATCAACGACGACCTCGACATTGCCAAACAGGAGACCCTGCAGCTGGTGAGCACCTTCCTCTCACAAGAGTTATGAGAATAGGAATCTTCGGAGGGTCGTTCAATCCCATTCACGTGGGACATATCTCCCTTGCCAGGCAGCTCAGACGGATTGCCGGGCTGGATGAGGTGTGGCTGATGGTGTCGCCCCAGAATCCGCTAAAACAGGGCAGCACCGACCTGCTCAACGATCAGCTGCGCTATCAAATGGCTCGGCTGGCCCTGCACGGCGAGGAAGGCATCGTGGCCTGCAACTACGAACTACACCTGCCCAAGCCCAGCTACACCTGGAACACCCTGCAGCACCTGCACCAAGACTTTCCGCAGCACACATTTCTATTATTAATAGGAGGCGACAACTGGGCACTCTTCCCACGCTGGTATAAGGCCCAAGAGATCATGGACGGACACGACATCATCGTCTACCCCCGACGAGGCTGCCAGATTGACCGCGCAGCCCTCCCCCCTCGTGTAACAATCGCCGATACTGAACTGCTCGACATTAGCAGCACCGACATCCGTCAGGGCATCAAACAAGGAAGTAACATCAGCCGCATGGTGCCTTCCGTCATCATACCGCTTGTAAGCAAGCTCTACTCCGACTGCGAGTAGACGCCATCACTCAGCAGATTGAGGACGTGCTATGAGTTTCCATAGCAAAAGCCTCAATTTGTCGATCATGATACTGCCGAAGAAGACGGCAGCTATAAACAAGGCGGCGTAGAGAATAAACGTAAAACGTGACTCACCATAGAACCAGCTTCTTATTTGACCGTCGTAGTAATGACCAATAAAACTGCTGCTGTGAGTGAGATAGACAGACAGGGCAGAGATAGCCAGCCAGTTCACCACCCGACTACGCAGAGTCAACTTGCTGAAGAACAGCAACAGATACATGGCGCCAAGCACCACAAAAGGACAGGTGTAGAAATAAAGCATGCCACCCAAGTTATAGTGGCGCAAGATAAAGACTGCCACAGTCAGGAAAGCAACCACACCTAGATAGATGGCCAAATCAGCAGTCCGACTAAACTGCGTGAACCAAGGCTGATACACCCTCATATAGCGTGCCAGCAGATAGATGCTTATGAACCAAGGCAGGGAGTAACCCGCCCTCAACCATTCTGTACCCTCAAATAGCCATCCAAATACAAACATGAAACCAAAGATGGCTAGCAGCACCTGCTCGAACTGTCGTCGTGTGGCATGTTCCACAAAGGCATTGAGCACCGGGGCCAACAGATAGAGCCCGATATAGACCTTAACAAACCAATAAGCATTGGCATCAAGAAGGAACAAAGTGAGAATGGACTTCGGAGGCAGCTGACCACTGACAGCATACTCTACGCCCAGACATAGCAGACCAAAGAACAACAACTGGAACAGCAATTCCATGAACCGATTCAAGCGTGGGCGTATGCCATACCATCCGGAGAGCATCACGAACACATTGACACCTACGATAGAAAAGCCCTCAGTGAGGAACTGCAGGAAAGCTGACGACGGGTTTGCTGCTATCATCGCCGCATCCGGCTTGGGCAAAGCACGGAAGTTGGCATGCACCACCATGATGAGAAGCATAGCCACCAGACGGAGCAGCTCCATATTGCTGTCGCGAGTCTTCTTCATTCTATTTTCTTCTTTGTAATAAACATGACGGCCTCACGGAAGATGGTAGACCCCAGCAGCCATAGTGCCGCACAATAGAGGACAAACACCATCAGCACCTTCACCGCAATGCTCAGATACATATTCTCAATGGATGCGGTGACCAAGTAAGTTGCATAGACGATGCCTGCAGAAAGGAGGGCATAAGGAGCTATGTCCTTCACAGCTTCCTTGAGGGAGAGCCCTATCTCACCATGCGCAAAATAGAACCACACCCCTACCCACAGGATATTAATAGCGACAAAGCCCTGCACCATGCGGCCTATGCCATAGGGCACGCAGAAACCCACACAAAGCAGCTGGGCCGCACATAGTCCAATGGTGCACCACATATATGTGGACGAGCGGCCACGACTGATGAGCAGATGCGAGAAGAGGTAAGAGATGGGCATAACCGCTCCAGCCAGACAGATGACTCTCAGGATATGGGCACTGGTGAGCCACTTCTCCGTAATCAGGATAACAATAAACTCTTCCGACACCAAAGCCAGACAAAGCATGGCAGGAAAGCTGACGAAAGCCGTGAAGCGCAGCAACTTGCGGAACACGTGTTTCTGTCGCTCCGGCTCGCCTTCAGTCTTTGTCAGCACTGGTTGAGCAATAGAATAGAGCATGTTCGTGATGAGCGAGTGGCCCATCGTGTTCCACTTGTTGGCCTGAGTGAAGTCACCCACGTCGCGAGCCTGGTAATGCTTACCCAGCAATACCGAGAGATAGTTGGTATTGACAGCTGTGACAATGTTCGTCACGATGAGTTTGCTGCTGAAGCCGATAATCTCGCGGATGGGGCGCAAGTCGATGTTCAGCGTAGGCCGCCAGCCAGAATAATAGTAGTTCAGCACGCTGACGCTCAAGGTGAAAACGATGTTCTGAGTGGCCAATCCCCAGTAGGCATAACCCATATAGGCCATGATGATGCCCACCACCCCTGAGAGTGCCATCGACACCAAAGCGATGATACTGCTCTGGCGCACCATCATATTTCTGAATATGTACGCACGAGGAGCAATGCTGAAACTGACAAACAGGAAACTGAGGAATGAATAGCGGGCCAATGCCGTCAGTCGAGGCTCGTCGTAGAAGCGGGAAATGAGAGGAGCCGTGATGAAGAAAAGCATGTAAAAGCAGACACTGGTGAGTATGCTCATCCAGAACACGGCATTATAGTCACGTTGTGTCACGTCCTTCTTCCTGTTCAAGGCAGCGATGAAGCCCCCTTCCTGCATGCAGGCAGCTACAGCCGAGAAGATGGCCAGCATGCCCACCATACCATAGTCCTCCTGCGAGAGCTTACGAGCCAGGATTACGCCAAAGGCCAGGCTCAACAGCTGTTGCAAGCCATTGCTAAAGCCCCCCCAAAGCAGCCCTTTTGCCGTTTTCTCCTTTAGTGATTCCATCGTCCAGACTCCTATTTTCCTAATGCAAAACTCTCTACGATGTCATCCATCACGTTCTGTGCCACACTCTTTCCTCCCGGCGGCAGCAGATAATCGTGGTAGAACTGCTCCCGCTGCAGGCGCAAAGGGTCGTTTCCGCCTAACACCACATCATCAATGAAATGACGGACGTCAGCTTCATTCTGACCGAAATAGTGAAGGTCGTAAGCTTTATAGCCGAACTCACTAAGCGTTGAGTACACCGATTTCTTGTCGTGCGTTACGAACATCACGGGCTTCCGTGAGTAGTGATATTCCACAGCGAAAGAGCCGCTGTCATGAATCATAGCGTCACTCGTCATGAAGAGATCAACAAACTGTCCAGTCTCCAACTGTGTATTCTCCATTGTTCGCCATTGCTCATAGTAGGCATCGGCGCGTTCCTTACCCCAGTCAGGATGTTGATAGAGCTGATTGAGCAAGGCCGGATGGGGCTTAAAGGCTATTTGAATGCGGTCAGCATACTCCTTAGCAAACTTCAACATCATATCTGCCAACCAAAGGAAGTTCCCACGTGGTGGAAAGGCCGAATTGGCAGGGATAATGGAGAAATGCGGTGCCCATATCACGCGCTTGCGTTTCACTCCGTCGGCAACAGTCTTCCACACCTGCTCGTAATGGCCTTTCAGATAGTCGTCAGTATTGGCATAGCCCACAACCCTCACATTACGCCCATGATTGGTAGCCACTTTCTGCGCCTCCAGCAAATGCAAGCTAGTGGAATAATAGAGTCGCCACGCCATGTTATGGAAATGGAGATTATAGGATAGTTTTCCCGTTGACGACCAGAAACCGTAGGGCATATAACAGAGCAGCAGATCGTAGAAATGGCGACAGTCATATTCCGGAATCAGCAGATATTCGTAAGGTTGCGTATAGAAGATGATGTCAGGACGCAGTTCCTTTCTGATGTCCACTGGTCCCTTCTTGGAATCAAAGTCAATATAGGGAATATTGCGCTCATCAAAGAACTTCCGAAGTCCCCGCAGATCGCTCTCCGCATCACGCACCATGCAAGGAGTGAGAACGACAGTAGGATTGAAGCGTTCATCGGCTACCATCAGCTCATAGATAGACTGATAGCGCCAGAGTGCAACATCCAGAGCCATGAACACTACGTTCAGTTGTTTCCGCCCCTTTAACTGCTCTTCGAGCCGCTTGTGCTGCCGCTCCACAGCCTTGTATTTCCAGCCGTGCAGCCAAAGATAGTGAATTGCTTTCCGAAGTATGCTCTTTTTCATCTACACCCAAATTTTCTGGTCCTGTTTCCTCATCACAAAACCCTCTACGTCAGTTCCGACCTTCTCGTAAATACGGGCAGCGAAATAAATATCATGCAGTCCTAAACCATAATTATAGCTCAGAATGCGCTCATCATTATTTAAACGCCCAGGATTCTTGCCCTCGAGAACATGATGAAACTCATCATATTGACGAAAGCGCTTAAAGTATTTGAAACGTTCTATTTGCCCCGTGTCGTCACCAAACACCTTATCGAAGAAAAGATCACAATTTTGGAAACCTCTTACATGAACTGGGATTAAAGTTATACCGCTCTTGAAAAGACTATCATCAGGAAACAATAATTCTGTAGCAACTGTCACACAAGATATGAGGACATCTGCTTCCGAAACGAATGCCCGCTTATCATCGATGATTTCGAAAGAAACATTATCATAGTGCTGAAACCTTTCGATAAATAAATCAGCCTGATCCTTATATCGCAACAAGCGGATTTTGATATGCTTGTCCTTATTATCATCAATCAGGCAGAGGGCCACAGCACGAGCTATATTCCCCAGTCCCATCATAGAATATGTGCCTACTCCTTCTTTCTGAAAGGTTCTTGCAGCCAATGCAGCAACAGCCCCAGTCCTCATTGCTGTTATCCAGTCGCCATCCATGACGGCAAGAAGCTGTCCCGATAGTGCGTTGTAAAGGTAAATACTGCTTTGCAATGTTGGAATTTGCCCTTCTATCCTACTGACAACTTTAATGCCAAAATATTTTATGCCATCGTGAAGAGGCAACAAGCAAGGCATCGATGTAATAAAATCTTCTCCCTGAGGATGAACACTAAGTTTGGCGGGCAGCTGAGCCTCATCTTTTATCAGAAAAGCATCCCTCGCCCATTTCACGCATAGTCCAGGACTTATGGCTAGTGCCTGTATCTGTTCTTCTTGAATTATTTTCACCCAGCTTTCCTTCATAAGCATACATTCAGTTGATGAAGTGCTTCAATAAGCTGATCATTATCATGACTATTACGAATGGCAATACGCACATAGTCTTTGCCCTTAAAGGCTTTCTTATAAGAGCAGTCCTTCACTAGAATATTAGATTCTTTCAACAAGCGGATTGCCAGTTCTGATGAAGAAATGCCACTGATGACTTCACAGAGGAAATAGTTGGCCTCAGAAGGAATAACACGCAAGAATGGTATTTGCCTCAACTTCTTCTCAAAACGCTCACGTTCCTTGAAGAACTGCTGGCAAGCATCATCGTAATCAGCAATATACTTACCAAATATTTGCATATAGAACTCTGCAAATGAATTGATGTTCCATATTGACACGGCCTTTCTGATACGAGCGATCAAGTCCGTATCTGCAGAAGCCAATACGCCCAGCCTTAATCCCGGTACACCATACGACTTTGAAATGCTCTTCATTACCATCAGATTTGGGGAACTGGCCAAA
Source organism: uncultured Prevotellaceae bacterium (assembly GCA_900318685.1). GTDB lineage: Bacteria > Bacteroidota > Bacteroidia > Bacteroidales > Bacteroidaceae > Prevotella. Next base: position 208,306 of record ONLL01000001.1, read on the forward strand.
ATATCATCATGCATCAGTGTGTTATTCGGATATCCTTGGGCAAAGTCCACAAAGCTCTCATCTACGATCAGGCGCATTCCTTTTTCAGCACACCATTGTACAAGTAGCAACAAATCTCCAACAGGGATAAAGTTTCCTGAGGGGTTATCAGGATTGATAATCAGCAATGTCCGTACTGGATGCTGTGAGAAATAATCGACTATGTCATCTTTGGTATAGCTGAAATCCTCATTCTGGGGATAGAATATTTCCACATCCGTCCCTAACCTACGATTAGGATATTCTTCGAATGTCGGATATATGATGCCCACTTTCCCTGGCAGCGACTCCATCACTGCCTTTATAAGCTCGGCAGCCCCATTTCCTGGTACTACATATTGCTTACTAACACCCAAATACTTGCCTGCCAACAATGAATTGACACTCATACCAGAAGGATAAGTGCACAGCAGCGTGTCGAAATTAGCACGCAATTCATCCCTCATCCGCTTTGGAGGGAAAAATGGATTGACCAAATAATTAAAGTCGAGCATCTGAGGAAAGCGCCAGAAGCCTCCGAATCGACTGGAGTAATTTCGCCAGAGACTCTCTCCTTCATCAAAGATGGTCTCAGCAATATCCAGATCCTGAACGTCGTCTATCTCGTACCATTTCTCTCCGCCTATGGGAAGGGCCTTCAGGTCGACAGAATCTACTAGAGTGATGACACGCAGCACCTGCTCATAGTATTCATTGTTGCCCATCGCCTTCGAATAGGCTTCGAGGAAGGGGACGTACTTTTGCTTCGAGAACTCCCGGCTGAACTTGTAGATGTTCACAGTCTTATAGTACTGGTCGATGTTCTCCCACTTGAAAGCCTTCTTGGGCACGAAACTGACGATATTATAGTCCTTGTCGATAGTGACCATCGTGCCGTCCATCCAGCTCTCGTATTTCGCTACAAGGGCAAGATTGGGCCGAGGGTCATCAACTATCATAGGTATGAGACGCTCGCTGAAGATAAGGTCGCTCTCAATGAGCAGCGTATCGTCCTCCTGCAGCTGTTCCTTTGCCAATGCCAGCGAATAGATATTGTTGGTCTTGTCGTAGACGGGATTCTCCACATACTCTATCTTCAGGACATCATCATAGCGGTGGCCTATGTAGTCTCTCAGTTCCTGACCCTTATACCCTACGACAATAATCACCCGTTCCAGCTGCTGTCCGGACAATTGTCCCAGCAGTCTGTCGATGAGGCGAACGCCGTTGACCGCCACCATACATTTAGTATTGTCGCGTGTCAGTTCACCTAGTCGGCGACCCATTCCTGCCGCCAGAATGATAGCTTGCATATCCTTGTTATTTTGTTCATTCGAACACGCACGGCAGTGCCAGCAGCTGCTGCATCAGGGTGCGGGCCATGCGCTCGTGTCCTTTGTCATTGGGGTGCAGACGGTCGGTGTCGGCCTTGTTGAAGTACTGGGCATACTCATCCATCAGGGGGAAGAGGCCGGAGGAGGCCGCCCAGTCGATGACAGGCACAGCCCATACGTCGCCAGCTTCCTTCACAGCATTGATGTATGCATCCAGATACTCGCCACACTGATTGGTGTACGACTCGTCGCACTGCCAGTTTTTCTCATTTGCATGGAAATCAGAGCGATGGATAGGTGTGAGCAGCACAATCTGCTTCGTCGGGAAGGTGCGCTTCAGCGAGTCCATCGCTATATTGATGCGCCCCCTGAACGTCGTGGGGTCCATCGATGGTGTGCGCTGACGGCGTGTGACCATGCTCTTCGTCTGTCCGTGACCATACTCCACCTGTGTGACGCGCTCATCCCACCACACGCCCAAGGGTACACCGTTGTTGTAGTCGTTGGTTCCCATGAAGATCATGATGGCATCAACGTCCTGCCCGTGTTCCTGCTTCAGCTTGTCGGTCTGACGTGGGATGTCGTTCCACTGCCGGCCGCTGACGCCATAGACATAAGGTGTGATCTGGAGCCACTGTTCGAGGAATCCCCAGTACTTCACTTTCGATGCCTTGATATTGGGGTCGGTGATGCTGTCGCCCAGATAGGCCACACGCTTTTCCTGCCAAGGATGGCTCACCAGCATCTGTGGCAGAGCCGGAACTGCCAGAAGCAGACACAAAAAGACAGATAAGGTTTTCTTACACATATTTACAATAGGATTTTCTTTCCGCCAGACAGTTGAATGCCCTTTGCCGACTTGCCTGCTGGACGTCCGCCCAGGTCAAAGCGGGTTTGGGGGTATAGTTTTGAGGCCTGAGGCACGACGACTGCCGTTGCCGTATTGATGTAGTCGTCGACATTGGCAGTGAAGTTGATGTCGAGGATGTCCGACCTGCCCGTTGTCGATGTCAGTCCGAAGATAGTGGAGCCTATGCAGACGCTGGGATGATCGCCACTGAAGTTCTCGTAGAGGCCGCTCGTAGCCATATTCCAGGCCACCACCTGCTGCCGCTGCCCGTCGATGGTGACGGTCTTCGTCTGCGCTGCAGCCACCTGTGTGCCGTGATTCGAGCCGTTGAGCCACCAGAGATAGCTGTCGGAAGAGCCGGTGCGGAGGTTGGTGCCCCTCACCACCAGGAACGTCTGGTCCTGACTGATGGTGTAGTCGCAGTCTTCGTGCTTCAGCATCAGACAAACATTATTCTGACCAGTTGCCTTCACCTGGATGACGTTCTTCTCCGTGTCGTAAGAGATGTTGGATGCTGCCACACGGCCTTCGTCGCCCGTTGTCCAGTCGGTGCAATTAAAGCGATAAGCCTGGTCCTTATAGTCCTTCAGCAGGCGGACATAGTAGAGGCCTGGACAGAGCGTGGTAGCAGAAGCCGTGAGCCGCACCACAAACTGCTTCTTCCCCTTGGCCATAGCAGCAGGGATGGGATACTCGGCATTGTAGAACCCATTGCCGTCGCTGCCCTTCATCCTCGCAGGAACAGTGATGTCGGCCACTTTCTCCCCGTCGATGGTGAGCACAGCCATGCGCCCTCTGTCAGCCAGGTTGAAGCGCAGCATCACACTGAGTCCCTCTTCGATGCCGCTATTATTATATAATGTATATTGGATGTAGCCATTGGCACGGGCATCGCGATAGCGCTCCGTATTGTATTCGCCCGTCGTGCTGTTGCTGCTGTACTGTACCTCATGGCCGGCCTCACTCTGCTGCTCGCCAGGAGCCACAAAGTCGAGTGTGCGCTTCTGCAGCGCCTCCATAGCAGCCTCGCTCTGTGCCATCGAACTGTTCTTGTAGTTCTCCTCCGTCTGCTGATACCAGTAGCACATATAGCGCTGATGATGAATGGTATAGAACGGCACGAGCTTCAGCGACTCCCAGTGATAGGAGGGCACTCCCTCACGGCTGGCATCGATGACGAAGCTCAGGTCCACGCTGCGCAGGCGCTGGATGCGGTTCAGCACGTCAGCCCGCTCTCCTATGAGCAGCGGAGCCGTGTTGAGATTGAGCTGCGAGCCGCGGCTGCCAGGACTGTGGTCCATGCGTCCCTCGCCGCCATACTCGTTCTTCAGCTGTTCATTGTCGGTGGTGGCTGCTCCCAGGAGGATGGGGCCGAACTTGAAGGCGATATAGTCCGTGTAGTTGGGGCACTCCTCATAGCGCAGCTCCATAGGCAGGCTGATGGTGATCTTGTCGCCTTTCTTCCATTTGCGGTTGATACTGACATAGCTGGCTTCGCCTTTGGTCACAGCCTGGTTCACGGCAGCTCCGTTGACACTCACCTGATAGTCGGCTCCTGCCCATGCTGGATGGCGCAGGGCGATGGTGTAGGTGCCAGCCTTGTCGATGGTGAGTTCTGTGGAGGAGGTGTTGGGGAAGGTTGTTTCTTGGGTGACGACAAAGTCGTCACATACCAGACGGCTGGGGACGAAGAGGTTGACGTAGAGCGTTTTGTTGCCGTCGTGGGTGTAGATGAAGTGGCCGTATTTAGAGTGGTTCTCCATGCCTGTACCCACGCAGCACCACATGCCTTGGTTCACCTGCGAATAGATGCGGTAGCCCTGAGGGCGCAGGGTGGTGAAATAGACGTATCCACCCGTCTTGGGGTCCTGCGTGGAGAGGATGTGATTGTACATCGTACCCTCGTAGAAGTCCACATACTTGGCATCCAGCGTGCGGTCGAAGAGCATCTCCGAGAGCTTCAGCATATTGTTCGAGTTGCAGCTCTCAGGTCCGTCAGCCTGGTCGATGTAGCGGTTGGAGTTGGCTACGGAGAGGAAATGCTCGTTCACCGAGTTGCCGCCTATGCAGACTGTGCGGTTCTCGGCCACATCCTGCCAGAAGTTCTCGGCAGCGCGACGATAGTTGGTGGCAGTGGCATCCTGCTCGAAGATGCGCTCCATGCCTATGTACTTGGGCACCTGCGTGTTGGCATGCTTACCGTCGAGGAAAGTCTTGTTCAGCGACTGCATGCCGTCGAGCATCGACTTATGGGTGTACTTCTTGGCTGCCGTCAGGTATTTCTTGTCGCCGAAGAGCTGATAGGCATCGAGCATCGACTCGTTCATGCCTCCATGCTCGCAGTTCAGCCACTGCTGCATGTCGCTATCCGATACACGGCTCACCACGTTCACAGCCCAGTCCGACAGCTTGCGGAACAACTCCTTGGCCACCTCGCTGTTGCCGTAGAGATAGGCATCGCGCAGTCCTGCCAGAATCTTGTGCTGCACATAGAAGGGCACCCATCCCCAGTTGCCGCTGATGGTGGCCGTGCTGCCCTTGTAGAGGTCGCGCCACGACTGGTTGATGGGCTGTCCGCCGATGAATCCGTAGAGTCCTTCCTTGTCGTTGTCGTACTGGTCCTGACAGTCTTTCATCACCTTGAGCATATAGTCGAGGCGCTCCTTCAGGCGCTGACGCGTGGCATCATCATGACTGGCGGCATAGGCCAGGGCCAGGGCCGACACATAGTGTCCACCCACATGTCCGCTGAGGTCGAAGCCAGCATCACCACCCCAGTTGCGGAAGTTAGGATGGCGCGTCTCCCACTGATAGTAGGGCGACGACGAACTGGCGCCTGTGCTGAGACCTGCCTGACGGACAAAGGGCGTCAGCAGGCGGTCGACATCATACTGCATCAGCATCTCAATGTTCTTTTCCATAGCCGTCTTCATCGGTCCGTCGAGCAGTTCCACCTGCTCCAGATCGAAATGACGGGGATAGAGTTCACTTTGCGCCCCTGCTGTGAGCGAGGCCACTAGTGCCATCAGGCACACGGATAGTTGTCGTAGGTTTATCATATCGTTCATGAAGTTTGGTGCAAAGGTACAAATAAGTATGAACAATACAAAATAAAAAGTAGTTTATTTTTCAAGTTTCCAGATGTCATCATGACAAGCGCCCAAGATCGCAATGATTTTCGGGCGCTTTGTCATGATGACATCTGGTTACAGGAACTGCTGGTGAGGAAGTCCACACTCATACTGAGTATGGGCGTCGGCATATTAGAATTTGTAGCGCACACCGGCGAGGATAATGCCCTGCTCACCAGTGCCCAACTCCAAAAAGCCACGGAGGGTAGGACTGCCAGCCTCGATGCCAAGGAGCGATACTTGCCAGTTCACGTGAACCTCGCTGTCGCTATAGTCCTTGCCGGAAGCTGTGTCGCTGTCGTACTTCTCGCTGTGCAGAGTGGCACCGACACCCAGCTTGGAGTACATGCCGAAGTGCTTCTTGCGCAGCCAGTCAAACTTTACAGCGGGCATCAGCGTCAGGTAGGTGTTCTTGCTCACGCCGTCCTTGTCGCCAAGGATATACACATCCTGCTTGTTCTGACCATAGGCGAGGATGCCGCCCACTCCAAGCCAGTTTTTCACGTGATAGAAATACTCGGCACTGATGGGACCCATGAACGTCTCATTCTCAAACTTGGCACCCACAAGGGCACCGCCTATATGCTCGAACGCATCGATGATTTGCGAGTTCGAATCGATACCATAGCTTATAGCCACCTCGTGCTTTGTGTCGTCGTAACCATTCTGACCATTCACATTCATTGCAGTCATCATGGCGAATGCGACCATTACTAATAACTTTTTGCCCCATGGGCGAAAATTCTCATGTTCGGCAGAATGAGTAAGCTCTTTCTGCACTCTCTTAATCGAATTTTTCATTGCTTACGATGCTGTTTCGGATGTAGTTTAATATCTATCTTGAAGTTCGTGCGGAGTTCCTTGAGCGTTGATTTCGAGAGGTAGGCGCGCCCCTGCCGCTTACCCTCGGGGAAGAGGAACTGCAAGCGCTTGCCGCCGAGCATCTTCTTTACCACCGTGCAAGTGGTCGTGACGGGCTCGCCCAGTTTGAAACCGCTGGTAGCGGCACGTCCCTGGAACTCCACCGTGGTATCTACGTCCTTGTCGTAAAGGTCGAGGATTTCGCCAATGGTGGTCATTGCCTCGTCGGTGGTGGCACCAAGGCGGATGGTGACCTCGTGGATGTTCTGTACCTGCACGCCGAGGATTTCGTCGGCACCGAGGAAGTCGGTGACACGCCCGAGGCTGAGATAGTAGCCGAAGCTGTCGTCCTCATCGGTGTCCTTATAGGTGAAGATGGAGTACTCGCCATTGTCGGTCTCTGCCTCAGCCACTTCCACCCGCATCATGCTCAGCAATAGCATGCTCAATAGTTTCTTCATACTTCTTTACAAATTAGTCTTCACTGCTCCAGTTGCTATTCTGCTCGCGGGCTCCGCCAGGGCCATCAGGCGCTGGGTCCTTCGTTCCTTGTAACAGATGCCCATGATCCTGAATCTCCACTACCTGCATAGCAGGTTTCTTGTAATTGTTCTTCTTGCTTTCCATTGTTGTGACTTATTTGTTGAATTGTATCTTTCCGTTCTCTATATACAGACCCTTGGCGGGACGCTGGCGCAGCTGGCGGCCCTGCATGTCGTAGTAGCGGTGGGTGCCGTCGCTGTCGATGGTGTGGATGGTGCCGATGCCCTGTCGGCGGGGAAGTCCTGGATGCCGAATTCGTCATCCTCACCCTCGGTGTGGGAAACATACATCGGATCATAGGCATAGTAGCCATCGCTCTCGTAGGGCGAGAAGAAGGCACGGAAGGTGCCGATGTAGGCGCCTTGGTAGCCGGGGGCATTGCTGATGCGGCGGAAACATCCGTCGTTCGACATGGTGTGGGCTTTCATCGCAGCGGCATCATCGTTGCTGATGTTGTGGAAGGTGCCGCGCCACTGGCCGATGACCTCGGGGGTCTCGCCCACGTCGTAGACTTCGCCTGCAGCCAACTCCCGCACCACGGGGATGTCGACGGGTGTGGTGGCGATGGTCACATCGTTGGCCTCAAGGCGCAGTTCTCCATAGTTCACCACCACCACGTAGGGGTGTCCGGCGTAGAGGATATTTGGTGCCTCGCTGATGTCGTCGACGTTCTCGTAGCGCGCCTCATGGAAGATGAGCTCGCGATAGTGGTTGTCGACGGAATAGAGCGTGTAATACTGCACGTAGCGGTTGTTGCCCGTCTGCTTGTATATGTCGAGGTCGAAGGGCAGACATACGGTGTAGGCGCGGCTTTCCCACCCTATGCCGTTCTCTATGGCACGCAGCGTGCGGTTGCTGATGCTCACGCTCACCATCTTTCCTGCCGCCTGGGCGAGGATGGCGCTGTTGTCGGCCAGGTCGGTGAGGAGCACGTCGGGATAGCTATTGTAGTAATAGCCGTCGTAGGCGAGTCCGTTCTCGTAGGCGGTGATGCCGCTGGCGCC
>ONLL01000016.1 GCA_900318685.1 uncultured Prevotellaceae bacterium
AACTAGTCAAGAACATGTACGCCATCACGTACACGCTCCCAAAGTCTAAGCAGACTAAACGGGTCTACCTTGGCATGGATGAGGAGCAGTCGGAACTATGCAGGCTGGTCATGCCAGGGTGGCAACAGGACACTTGAGTGACCCAACGCGGAAAACAGGATAAAAGAGCCCCGGAGCAATCCTGCCCCGGGCTCTTTTCTTTTTCCCCCATGCCATTGCGTGTCATGCAAAAGGCCGTTTGTCATTCTGTCATTTCGTCATTTCGTCACTTCCACGGCATTTACTGCGGAAGTCAGCGATTTATGCCCTGTTTCGCCTGTCGCCAGCATCCTGTCCGGCCCCTGGGCATCACAGCAGGTCAATGACCAGAGCCAGGACAAACCCCGTGACGACTCCGGCTAAAAACAATATAAAGCCCTTTTTCATCTTTCCTTTCTTTCTATTAATCGTGAACTATTATTCGCCTGCAAATTTAGCGACTTTTTCCGAGACTTCCAAATTTTCGGAGGGAAAAGAATGCACTAAGCAGTGGAAGGCTTTGACAGGACAATGTTCGCCAAGCAAACAGCGTATTCTGTTTTTGAGTCTTGAGGACGCCATGCCAGAGTATAACTGACCTTTGCGCTTGACACCTCATAACCTTTGTCGGTCAATTCCTTTAGCTTGCCTTTACCCACAGCAGACAATGCAACGATGTTGATACCCTGCTCATTCAGCAGGTAGCCGTCGATGTATTGCAAACTATCACCACTCCTGAGGCGAAGCACTATATCCTTACGACCTTTGAAAAAATCGAGCCATACATCACGCATGGTCAACGCGATTGATATAGACGAATACTCTGCAGGAGGACTCGGCACAAGATAGAGGTTACGCTTAGCACGAGTAAGCCCAACGTAATAGGCCCGCATGTCATTGACGTCCCTGCCATCTGGTACGGGCGACAAGAGGTAAACTGTATCGAACTCTCGTCCTTTGGCTTTGTGGATGGTACTCACAAAGACCGACTTGTCGTCAGCAGCAATAAAATCTTCGATATTCGACTCGAAGATGTACTCGCGCAGGTCACTGTGGTAATAGGTCTTATGAGTAACTTCAAAATCGGCAAAGAAATGCTTTATGATGTTCAGGCATGTGCTTGAAGCGTACTTTTCGAGTGTATGTTCTTTGGCATCCTGCCATTTTTCTTCAGATATGAACACCTCATCACTTTTACCAATCTGCTTCAGGAAATAGCGCACTTCTGCAAGGTTTCCGAAACGGAATCCGCCCATCGATTGTGCAACAGTGGCACGCAATCCTCGCTGCTCCAATTCATAGGCCACCTGCATGGTTTCCTCATTGGTTCGAGTAAGTATCGCAGTTATTCCCTGTACATATATTTCCGAATTAAGAAGTGATTTCAGTGTCGTCGCCTTGCCTTTCTCGCCTGTGGCCGACTGGATAAGTGTCTGCTTCATACGTCCGGGTATGCGCTGCACATATCGGTTGGCACACTCAACGACTGCTTCCGCAGAGCGATAGTTGTCGGTCATCTCGTACAGCTTAGCACCATCCTGACTGACAAGTGACCGCATATAAACGGAGTCAGAGCCTCGAAATGCATAGATATTCTGATCGTCATCGCCCACTGCGATAACACGCATCTCCTCGTTCTGCCGCATCAACGCCTGTACCAGACGGAAATCATCCTGCCCCATATCTTGCGCCTCATCTATGACGAGTACGCTCTTGGCTATCTTTGAAGGTTCCACCTCACCTCGTTCTATCATCTCTGCAGCGAGGCGAACCACGTCATTAGCCTCATCCAGGCTTCCTTGTTTGCCGATAAGATCGAAGCTATAGGAATGGAAAGTCTTGATATCCACATAGTGGGCTGCATTGCCTACCAAGTCTATGAGACGTTTCTTGAACTCTGTAGCTGCAGCTCGTGAGAAAGTGAGCATCAGCAGCTGTTCGTGCTTCACGTCCTCAAGCAACAACAGCGATGCCAGCTTGTGTACCAGCACGCGTGTCTTGCCGCTTCCAGGTCCAGCCGCCACCACGATATATTTCGACTGCTTGTCATCAATTATCTCGCGCTGGCGATTAGAAAGCTGTCCAAAGAGCTGTTCGTATTTGGCTGGAGTGATATTCATATCAATCTGTGCCCGCCGCTCTTCCTTGAAATATTGGCTGATGAACTTGCGGAAGTCCATCGTGAAGTAATCGTTGACAAAACGAAGCGCAGCATCATAGTCGCGAACCATCAAGTTGGCATATTCGCCTACGATATGAATCTGCCTGATACGCTGCTTATAGAATTCATCCAACAGCCGATATTGTTCCTTGCCATATCTTGTACGACGGTCGGCAATACGGCCTATTTGCATCGTATTATAGATGACGATGAAGCCGCCTTCAATCTTCATCAGCTCTGTCTTCGTGAGATAAAGCAGCGCTTCCTCAATGTCTTCTATCGTTGGTTTCTCATGATTGTCAAACATGCTGTCCTGCCGGCTTGTAATGAATTGCTTGAGCAGTTCAACAATGGAGAAGTTCACAAGCGTCATCTCTTTGCCAGCATCGCGTTGGGAACTAAGCGTGTCAACCAGAAAGCGACAGATATCAGTACGTCGTTCAAAACGAGCCATCGTAGTGTCTAGTGATGCCTGCAGACGAACGCTCACACTGTCGCTGAAACGATGTTCATGCTTGTGAATATAGCTCTTCAACGACAGGAAATGGAGTAGTGTTCTTAGGCGCTTGACGCTTGAGTATGCAAGACCTGACTTTGGGGCCTCTTCGTTCAGTTCCTTATAGTTGATCCTTTGCGTTTCCTCTCTGAATCTCTGCAAAAGGTATCTCTCCAACTTCAATATAGCTTCCAGATTGCGTTGGGAGGTACTCTTGGATATCCATGCTTGCATGTCGCGTGAGTCGGCCAGCAAGCCATCCTGACGCATCAGATTGATGTTTCTGATCACCGTCGACTTATTCATCCCAAGGATGTCAGCCAGATAGTCTACACGACTTTCAGCTTCGGCTCCCTTGATTTCATTAGTAGCGCGTGCACTGATAAGCGATTTTATGATGCGGGCTGCTTCTTCACGCGATTGCTCGTCAAAGAGAGTTGAGACGGTCAACTTGCGCCACGCCTCATCCATATTCTTCACGGCTATGCCTGTTGCAAAGATGTGAGGAGAGTTACTGCCACGCTGAATGAATCCGGCATCCTCCAGTGCTGCGACAGCGGCCTTGACACGTGTCTCGACATCGACTATTTCTTCGCCCCATCCTGCCTGACGCGCGATGTCCAGTGGCGAGCAACTGACCTTGTCACGCTTTGCTGTCAGCTCCTTGATGGCCTTCCACACTTGCTGGATTTCACTGATGCTGAGCTTTGTCTGGTTGAGAAGTATAAAGTGCTTGTCAAGGTCACTGTCGGAATACAGCACAAAGCATTCGGCTTGCATCTGAGGGTCTCGGCCTGCTCGGCCAGCTTCTTGGACATAGTTCTCAAGCGAGTCGCTGATGTTGTAGTGCACTACCAGTCCGACATCTTTCTTGTCAACACCCATACCAAAGGCTGAGGTGGCCACGATCACCTGTACCTCGCCACTCATAAAGGCATTTTGGTTCTTTACCTTATCGGCAGCCTCCATCTTGCCATTGAATGGCAAAGCCTGAATGCCGTCCCTCACCAGATGCTCTGCTAATTCAAGTGTACGGCGAGTGCGCGATACATATACTATCGAAGGGCAGCTATGGGCCAGGATGAGCGAGCGTAAGAGGTTGTATTTCTCGTCCGCAGTATCAGCGTGGAGCACGGAATAGCGCAGGTTCTTACGTTCAGCATTGGCTGCAAACACCTTCAGTCCCAAACCTAATTTCGACCTGAAGTAGTCACATATATCGCTGATGACCTTTTGTTTGGCTGTTGCAGTGAAACATGAGACAGCGATGGGATGACTCATCTTTTTCTTGTCCTGCAGCTGTCGGATGAAATCGCCTATATACAGGTAGTCCACCCTGAAATCATGACCCCACGCCGAGAAACAATGTGCCTCGTCTATCACGAATCGCACGACATTCCTATTTATCAGCAGTCCTTCGATGGTCTTGCTTCGCAACATCTCAGGCGCAATGTAGAGAAGGTTTGCAGTTCCGTCCGCCACCTGCTGAATAGCCGTCGCCCGCTCTATCGGGTCAAGCAGTCCATTGATAGTGACAGCTTCACTGACGCCAATAGCAGCCAAGTTGTCTACTTGGTCTTTCATCAGCGACTGCAACGGTGAGACGACCACCGTCAGCCCATGCGTATTCCGTCCTGCCATCAGAGCCGGAAGCTGGAAAGTGAGACTCTTGCCACCGCCAGTAGGAAAGATAGTCAGCAATGACTCTCCCCGAATAGCAGATTCCACAGCTTGTTGCTGCATAGGGACTCCATCAAAAGTTCGAAAATCCTTATATCCGAAGAATTCCTCGAGACCGCTATGTGCATCCAGCCGTTGGTGACAGTAGTCACAATCCCCGCAAGACGTGTTCCGCAGCAAGTTCATCACATTGACAACCTGAGGATAATTGCGTAAAACCCATGCCGGAGTAATGGAAAAGATGTCGTCAGCACCAATCACTGCCAGGCAATAGGCCATCTCAATAGAATACTGTCCGACCAGCATGTCAAAGTCAGCATGGCGGCATAGTTTGCCATCAAACTCCTTTAGAATCAATTGAGCCCACTTGGGTTGAACTTTCAGTATTCTTCCCAGCAGAGATTGTCCTGTCGAAGGAAAATAGCCTATGTACTTGAAGAAGCCCTCAAACTCATCAGTGTCATGCAGAAGCTGATAGTAGATTTCCTTTCTGTCGGCTGACAGTTGATTCCAGGCGGCAACCTCGTCATTTAACAGGTCACGGGCTTTCAAAGAGTCATTCAATGGATTGTTCAGTTCATCTACCTGCAGCTTGTCATCTTTAACCAGATGATGATAAGGCCGTTTGGGAAACAATAAAGGCGACAGGAAAAGAGTGTCGACAATCGTATGATTTCCCCTCAAGGCTGTGTATTTCAGATCATGGTTAATGATATTGTGCCCACAAATTGTATCACACTCTGACACAAAGGCATCGAAGTCTGCTTTGGAGTGAGAGTGCAGCATTGCCCCATCCTCCCTTGCAGCTCCATAGTCAGCAACCTTCTTCGTCTGCGGATTAACCTCAGTATCTATGAATGCAATCATGCCAGTTCTTTTAGTTGAACATCGTTTCGCAAAATGAATCCATTTTCATAGCCCATCTTTACAATGTGCAAAATTACAAAATCTTTTCCAATCATAAACTATTTCAAGTGAAAAACTGGGCGAATGACCAGAAAAAGGCCTTTGTATGGCGAAGGATGCAGAAAGGAAAACAATGTATTTGCTTTTTGCAATTTGTCCCAATTGTCCCATCCGCAGTAAAAAGCTAAAAGAGCATAAGGATAATAAGATGATGATATTTGGTGTTGACAAACTACGGCATACTATAAGAAGGATAGTCTCTATGTAATACAAGAATGCTGTCGAGGCTGTCTAAAGTGCCGTGTTTGATAGGACTTCAGATGCTCGTATGTGTAGATGTATTAGAAATACTAAAAATAAAATGGATTTATATTTTGTATTGTTATCACTTATTCGTACCTTTGCACCAAAAACAACGACAATGAAGAAGACATTATTATCTTTTTGGCTGCTCATAATGGTGGCATCAGTGAGTGCCCAGACGATTGTAAAGGGCGACATGAATGGCGACGGAGAACTTACCATTACGGATGCCGTGAAAGTGGTGAACGTGATTCTGGGGAATGCTCCTAAACAGGCGATTGACCTGGACGATCCCTATAGGGTGGACAATACGTTGGTGGTGGGTACGTGGTATGCCCCCGGCGTGATGTGGTTTGAGTTCAATGAAGATGGCACTACAACCTATCCTGGCGGGGTGACCTACGAGTTCATGCCCGTGCAAGGTCGACTGCTGATCTATGATGCTGAAGAGAATCCTGTGAAGGTGCTGCCTCTGGTCAAGGTGAAAAAGGAATACTTGCTGGCTGTGGACTATACGACAGGAACCTTTACGAAATACATAGCGCAACATCATGGGGAATATGTTGATCTGGGGTTGCCTTCGGGCACGCTGTGGGCTACATGTAATATTGGAGCCAACAGCCCTGAAGACTACGGAGACTACTTCGCCTGGGGCGAAACCAAAGGGCATGACAGCGGCAAGAACAACTTTACACAGGAGTCATATTTCGACTATGACAATAACAGCTCCACATATAAGAAGTATAATAACAATGGAGGCTTGACAGAACTGAAGCCAGAGGATGATGCCGCCTATATGAACTGGGGGCCTTCTTGGTGCATGCCGACCAACGACCAGATGAACGAACTGCGCATGAATTGCAGATGGGAGTGGATCACGAAGAACAATGTGGACGGCTATGAGGTAAAGGGGCCCAACGAGAACTCAATCTTCCTACCTGCTGGAGGATACTACGGCAGTTCGCTCACTGAGGCTGGGGTAAAAGGCTACTACTGGTCGAGTACACTACATTCTACTGAGCATTCGGGCTATGCGTGTCGCCTCATCTTTGATACGGCAGGCATATCGATGGACTACGGAAGTCGCTACTACGGTCGTAGCGTGCGGCCTGTGCGGGTTCAGCAAAGAACCAGGTAATATGTATCAAACATCATTTCTCGCAGAGCCTAAAGACCCATATGCATCCTTATCTCTTTATTACCAGTTATCCGTGCGGAAGGGGAAGAGGGGGAGATTGGCAGCATTCTTCACATTGCCGAGCTGGAAATTGCGGAAGCAGTAGCGGACGGCAACAGGGGCCTTCACCTGGGGACTGGTGAGCTTGATGGCCTCGTCCCAGTAGCCACCGCCAGGCTGCCAGAAATGCTGAGCCGTGGCAGGATGGAAGACACGGTCCTCGCCCGCCAGCTCGAAACCCCGGATATCCTCGAAGGGCGCATCAGCATGATAGTTGTCCTGCAGATGGATGTAGACGGCATCGCCCTTGACTAGCATGTCCTTGAATGACGAGCTCTTGTAGAGCACGGCGTCGAAGCCATAGTCACGGTTGAGGGCGGTATAGGCGAGGCGCTCGCCCACCTGCCGCTTCTGGGAGGGATGTATCTGGGTGGTCTCGTAGGGATAGACGAGGTCGTTGGTGCAGACGAGGGAGCTGTTGCTGATGATCTGCTGGGCCCGATACTGCTGCTCACGCAGGCGCGCACCGTTATCGGCATTGACGTTGTCGTAGTGATAGGGGGCTATCTCCACGAAATAGAAGGGTATCTCGCCCAGGGCGAACTGACTGCGCCACTGCTCGACGAGGAGCTTGAGACGCTCGGAATACTGGTTGCCGGGATCGCCCACGTTGGAACAGCCCTGATAGAAGAGGATGCCCTTGACGGTGTATTTCAGGATGGG
Organism: uncultured Prevotellaceae bacterium; assembly: GCA_900318685.1. Classification (GTDB taxonomy): domain Bacteria; phylum Bacteroidota; class Bacteroidia; order Bacteroidales; family Bacteroidaceae; genus Prevotella. Next base: position 7,465 of record ONLL01000016.1, read on the forward strand.
GTTGAACGTGCCGTTGCCCCACAGCAGTGAGCGATGGTAGTCGGTGGGCCACTTTGCAGCGATGGCTGCCGAGTCGGTGGGGTCGCTGGTGTAGCGCTGGAGGTTCTCCTTCGTCAGCCAGCTCTCCACACGCGAGCCGCCCTTGTTGGCCTCGATGAGTCCAATGGGGATGTCGAGCGCCATGTGCAGCGTGCGGGCAAAGAAATAGCCGGTGGCAGAGAAATCGCCCACGGTCTGAGGGCCACACTCCTTCCACGAGCACTGGGCATCGTCTTGTGGCTCGGAGCGCATCACACTGGGAATCTTCACCGAATGAACAGCACGGTGTCGTGTCGACTCGATGACCCAGTCGTTGTAGCCTTCGACAGGGCACTGCCAGAAGCCCTTGACGGGCATCTCCATGTTCGACTGGCCAGCGCAGACCCACACCTCGCCAGAGAGCACATTGCTGATGGTGGTCTTGTCGCCGTCGTCGAAGGTGATGAACAGCGGCTCGTAGGAAGCCTTAGGCGACTTGACGCTGACGAGCCACTTGCCGTCGCTGCCGGTCTTAGTCTCGACGGTGGTGCTGCTCCATGAGGTGGACACTTTCACGGTGGTGCCGGGCTTGTCCCATCCCCAGAGGCGCACGTCGCTCTGCTGCTGGATGATCATATTGTCGCCAATGAGGTGAGGCAGTCTCACCTTGGCCTGAACGGCCGTGCTGCTCAGCACAGCTGCTGCCATGATAGCCAATACACGATGTTTCATAATAAAAAGTAATGTGTTAGTCGGTTTTTTACTTCCACACGGCGCCTTCGCGCAGCACGAAGTTGATACGTGATTTCTTGGGCAGCTGTGGCTTCTCCCATTCTCCACCGAGCAGCTGGATGGTGGTCTCAGCCTTCGAGGAGGCGAGGGCAGCGGCTACTGCAGGCTCGAGCGAGAGGTAGTCGCCACGGCCACGGGTGTCGACGGTGATGTCGGCATCGATGCGATACTTCGTCAGCAGGGGAATCTGCTCGCAGAGGGCATCGGCCAGCAGGCGGGCCACGACATGGGCGCCATAGACATTGTAGTGGGTGTTGTCCTGCTTGCCCTTGGGCTCGCTGGGCTCCTCGCCGGGACGGAACCACATGTGGAGGCGCTTGGAAGCCTCAGTGCCGAGTCCCTGCTCCAGGTCATGGGTGATCTGGTTGGCATCGACGAAGAGCACGTTCATGCGCCTGGCTACGTCGCGCGGAGCCACCCGGTAGAGTCCGTGGGTATCGATGAGCGAGTCGCCCTCGACCATCTTCACCCCGTCCTGGAAGGTGGTGGTGCGCAGTTTCTCGTCATCATCGTTCTCAGGCGCACTGACAAAAAAATTCCTACGAACGACGCAGTTCATCAGTACAGGAATGCCCCCATGCTCGCGTGTCTCACGAACATACTTGGCCAGATTATAGTCGAAGGTGGAACCCGGATCGGTGTGACGGTCCTTGGGAGCTTTCTCGTCGTTGTGGCCAAACTGGATGATGACGTAGTCACCGGGCTTCATGGCCTGAAGCACTTTATCCCATCGTCCCTCGTTGATGAAGCTCAGCGACGAGCGCCCATTAACGGCATGATTATCAACGAGAATATAGTCAGGATCGAAGTAACACTGGAGCGCCATGCCCCACCCTCTTTCCTGCTTGCCTTCAGCGATGCCGCCCTTGTTGGCAGCTGTTGAGTCGCCAATGATGAAGATAGTGGTCACCTTGTCGTTGCTGGCCGAAGGAAGCATCAGCCAAGCCACGAGCAGCAATGCAAAGATTCTCGCTGTTTTCATATGCGTGTACTATTTTTTCAGTTCTTCGATCAGTTCTTCAGTGGTCACAAGCTTCTGGTCGCTCGTAGCCATATCCTTCAGGGTCAGCTTTCCCTGAGCCATCTCATTATCGCCAGCGAGCACGACGTAAGGAATCTGCTTGGCATTGGCATAGCTCATCTGCTTCTTCATCTTGGAGGCATCGGGGAAGAGCTCGGCACGGATGCCGGCCTGGCGCACCTGTGCGAGAGCCGACATGCAGTAGGCGGCCTCCTTCTGTCCGAAGTTGATGAACAGCACACGGCTGGTCATAAGCGAGCCCTGGGGATAGAGCTGCAGCGCATCGAGGACGTCGTAGATGCGGTCGACACCGAAGGAGATGCCCACGCCCGAGAGGCCCGGCATGCCGAAGATGCCCGTGAGGTTGTCGTAGCGTCCGCCTCCTGAGATGCTGCCCATGGGCGTGTCGAGGGCCTTCACCTCGAAGATAGCGCCTGTGTAGTAGTTGAGGCCACGAGCTAAGGTCAGGTCGAAGGTGATTTGAGAGTTGAGAGTTGAGATTTGAGATTTTAGGGTGGAGAGGATGAAGCGGGTCTCCTCGACGCCCTTGAGGCCAGTCTCGCTGGAGGCAAGCACCTGGGCGATGGTGTCGAGCTTCTCCTCGTTCGACCCTTCGAGCAGGATGATGGGCTGGAGCTTCTCGATCTGCTCGTCGGTGAGTCCGTCGTCGCGCAGCTCGGCGTTGACCTGGTCGATGCCAATCTTGTCGAGCTTGTCGATGGCAACGGTGATGTCGACTATCTTGTCGGCAGCTCCGATGACCTCGGCAATGCCGGTGAGGATCTTACGGTTGTTGATCTTGATCTCCACACGCACACCAAGACGGCTGAACACCATGTCCTCGATCTGCATGAGCTCGACCTCGTTGAGCAGCGAGTCGGAGCCCACCACGTCGCCGTCGAACTGATAGAACTCACGGTAGCGGCCCTTCTGCGGACGGTCGGCACGCCATACGGGCTGCACCTGATAGCGCTTGAAGGGCAGCTGGAGCTCCTCGCGGTGCATGACCACATAGCGGGCGAAAGGCACGGTGAGGTCGTAGCGCAGACCTTTCTCGCAGAAGCGTGATGCCAGATGCAGGGCATTGCGCTGCTGCAGCTCGTCGTCGCTGGTCTTCGAGAGGAAGTCGCCTGAGTTGAGCACCTTGAAAAGGAGCTTGTCGCCCTCTTCTCCGTACTTGCCCATGAGTGACTGCAGTGACTCCATCGCCGGTGTCTCTATCTGCTGAAAGCCATAGAGCTCGTACACCTCACGGATGGTGTTCAGAATATAGTTGCGCTTGGCCATCTCCATCGGGCCGAAGTCGCGTGTTCCTTTTACTATGCTTGGTTTCATGCTATTTGCTTCTCAAAATGGTTTGTTCGCGGTCGGGACCGATGCTGATGATGGTAATGGGCGTGGCGAGCTGCTCCTCGAGGAATGCGATGTAGTCGCAGAACTCCTGGGGGAACTGGTCCTCGCTGTTGAAACGGGTCATATCTGTCTGCCAGCCTTTCAGCTCCTGATAGACGGGCTCTATGCCATGCTCGATGTTATAGGGGAAGTCGCGTGTGAGCTTGCCGTTGACCTTGTAGGCCGTGCAGGCCTTGATGGTGGCAAAATCGTCGAGCACGTCGCTCTTCATCATGATGAGCTGGGTGACACCGTTGACCATGATGGAATAGCGCAGCGCAACCAGGTCGATCCATCCGCAGCGACGCTCACGACCCGTCACGGCACCATACTCATGCCCCAGGTCACGTATGCGCTTGCCTGTCTCGTCGAAGAGCTCAGTCGGGAAGGGTCCTGCCCCGACGCGCGTACAATATGCTTTCATGATGCCATAGACCTCGCCAATCTTGTTGGGACCGATGCCGAGACCCGTGCAGGCTCCTGCGCAGATGGTGTTGGAAGAGGTGACGAAGGGGTAGCTTCCGAAGTCGACGTCGAGCATGGTGCCCTGGGCACCCTCGCAGAGCACCGAACGGCCCTCGCCGAGCAGATGGTTGAGCTCGTGCTCAGAGTCGACGATGGGGAACTGGCGCAGATAGTCGATGCCCTCCATCCATTTCTTCTCTACCTCGTCGATGTCATATTCATAGTTCATGGTGCGCAGGATAGCCTCGTGGCGGGCCTTGGCCTGGGCATACTTCTCGTCGAAATTCTCGAGTATATCACCCACACGGAGACCAGTGCGGCTCACCTTGTCGGTATATGTCGGGCCGATGCCCTTGCCCGTGGTGCCCACCTTGTTCTTGCCTTTCTGGGCCTCGTAGGCAGCATCCAGCACACGGTGGGTGGGCATGATGAGATGAGCCTTCTTCGAGATGTGGAGGCGCTCCTTCAGCGGATGGCCGCTCTGCTCCAGTGCCTTGGCTTCGTCCATGAAGAGATCGGGAGCCAGCACCACGCCGTTGCCTATAATGTTGATCTTGTCGCCCTGGAAAATTCCTGACGGAATAGAGCGCAAGACATACTTCTGGCCCTCAAACTCGAGTGTGTGTCCGGCGTTGGGGCCTCCCTGAAAACGTGCGACAACATCATAGCGAGGGGTAAGCACATCCACCACCTTGCCTTTGCCTTCATCGCCCCACTGCAGACCCAGCAGGACGTCTACTTTACCTTTGTTCATTTTTTTGTTATCTTGTTTTTATACCTGTTTTTTCTTGTGATCACTGCCTGGCAGGTGCTGCATATGCCATAGATATACAGCGAGAAGCCGTCCTTGCGGAAACGGCGCAGGTGCAGCTGCTCGATGGCCTCCGAAATCTCGGGAGCCTTCACCTCGGTCACCTTGCCACACATAGTGCAGATCTGGTGACAGTGGCTCTCGCCGGCATAGCACGCCTCATACTTCGTAGCACCCTGGAAGCGGTGACGTATGACCAGACGGAGTTCCATGAAGAGGTTGAGCGTGTTGTAGAGCGTGGCACGGGATACTGGGAAACGATACTCATCCGACAACTTCTGCCCCAGCTCGTCGAGGGTGAAATGCCCTTCGATGTGATACACGGCATTGAGTATCGCATAGCGCTCAGGTGTCTTGCGATGGTTGTTCATCTCAAGGTAGTTATCCAGAATACGCTCCACAGCCTGGAGCACACCGTCTTTCTTTTCAGCAGTCTTCATACGTCAGTATCGTCTTTCACGTCTTCAAGTCATGATGGCATCTCAGCACTTTCTGGGCCGTCATTTCTGAAAGCGTGCTGCAAAGTTACGAAGAAAAGTTGAATTATCTGCAAAAAACAAGTTTTTTTTATTTCCATGACGGTTTTTAACCACTCTACGAATCGTTAAACTTTCATATAATTTCCCTGTAATGTAGTGTAAAAAGGGAAAAAAATTGTACTTTTGCCATTGATAACCTACACTTACGCATGATGAAAAGACTATTCCTTGCAACAATAATCAGTTTGATGACATCCATGTTTATGAATGCACAGAACTATACCAGCCTGTGGAAACAGGTAAAAGAGGCAGAGCAGAAGGACCTGCCCCAGACAGCGCAGGAGGTGCTGGGCCAAATAGTGAACAAAGCCGAGCAGGAGGCCAACTATGGTCAGCTGCTGAAAGCTGCACTTCAGAGCTCGCGATTGCAGTGCCAGGTAGCGCCCGACTCACTCAAGCCCGCCGTGGAGCAGCTACAGCAGCGGGCAGAGCAGGCTGAGGGCAACATTCCCCTGCAGGCCATCTACCACTGCGTGCTGGGTTACATCTACCAGCAAAACAGCTGGCTCGACGCGGACCATTACCAGGAGATAGCCAGCGACTACTTCGAGAAAGCCCTCGCCCACCCCGCCGAACTGGCGCAGGTGAAAGCCACCGGCTACGAGCCCTTCGTCGTCAAGGGGCAAGACAGCCGCTACTTCGGCGACGACCTGCTGAGCGTCATCGGCTATGAGGCCCACCGCTTCGACGTGCTCCGCGACTACTACGTGAAGGCTGGCGACCGTATTGCCGCGATGCTGGCTACCGACATGCTGCTCAGTGAAGAGGAGCCCGACGAGATGGAGCCGCTGAACAAGAGCCGCCACATACAGCGCATCGACTCGCTCATCGAGGAGTATCAGGACCTGGTGGAGTGTGGCGAGGTCGCCATGACCCGCTACGACTACATGGACGAGTATACCGACGCCACCGACGAACAGAAATGGCAGTACATCAACATGGCACTGGAGCGATGGGGTGCCTGGCCGCGCATGAACTACCTGCGCAACAAGCAGCGCGAACTGACCTGCCCCATATTCCGGGCAGCCGCCAAGAGCCTGAGCATACCCCAGAAGGAGCGGACGCTGCGCCTCTACGAGCTGCGCAACATCACGGAGCTGACCCTGCGCATCTATAAGGTGCGGGCCAACGGCGACACCGAGCTGAACCCGCAGAACCAGGAGGACTACAAGAAGCTGAAGCCCCTGCTGACGGCCATGCCCCAGCTGACGCAGACCCGTAAGTTCATGGGCAAGCGTCCCTACGAGATGTTCGAGGACAGTCTGATGCTGCCCGCATTGCCCGTGGGTGTGTACCTGCTGGAGATGGAGAGCCTGCCGTCCACGCAGGTCGTGCGCCAGCTGTACTTCGTCAGCGACGTGCGTGTGCTCAGCCAGGCACAGCCGTCAGCATCGGGCGAGAAAGGCAACGAGCTGCGTATCGTCGTGGTTAGCGCCACCACCGGCCAGCCCATCAAGGGTGCCACGGTGAAGGTGACACAAGACAGGTACAGGAGCAACCCGCAGACGACGATACTGACCAGCGGTGAGGGCGGCGAATGCACCTTCCCCGACCAGCGCAACAGACAATGCGAGCTATGGGCCTACACAGCCAGCGACAAGGCCTGCCCGCCCAGCAACCAATGGGGAGCGTTCATCTACGACAACGCCGAGCGCCACGACCGCAAGACTGGCATCTTCACCGACCGCGCCATCTACCGTCCGGGGCAGACGGTGCACGTGGCCGTGATTCGCTATCGGCAGAAGGACATCAGCCTCGAGGCCTGTGCCGACGAGCAGATGACGCTCACCCTCAAAGATGCCAACTGGAAGACTGTCAGCGAGCAGGTGGTCAGGGCCGACCAGTTCGGAACGGCCACTGCCGACTTCGTCCTGCCCATGACGGGGCTGACGGGGTCGTCCTCCGTCGTAGTCAACAACGAGCAAAGCCAGTCCTTCAGCGTAGAGGAATACAAGCGGCCCGCCTTCGAGGTCGACATCCCCCGCGTGGCGCAGAACTATGAGGACGGCGACACCGTCGTAGCCCGCGGCACGGCCCGCAGCTATGCCGGCGTGCCCGTACAGGGAGCCACCGTCAGGTACAAGGTGGTGCGCCGTCACGCCTTCTGGTGGATGAGCTACTCGCGCTACTGGGACATGGGCTACATCGGCAACGACTCTGACGACGAGGTGGTAGCCGAAGGCGAGACGACGACTGACGAGCATGGACAGTTCACGGCCGACATGCCCATGGTGCTGCCCAAAACACGCTACACCATGTTCTACAACTTCGTGCTCACAGCCGACGTCACCGACCAGGCCGGCGAGACCCATCAGGGCATGATGTCGCTGCCTTTGGGCAACCGCAAGACGGCTTTCACGGCCTCGCTGCCGGAGAAGGTGCTCAACGATAACGACACGAAGATAGCCTTCCACCTGCAGAACGCTGCCGGCATCGACCTCGATGCGCAGGTGCGCTACCGCTTCGACAACGGCCGATGGCTGGAGGTGGGCACCAACACACTGCTGACCGTACCCCAGCTGAAGAGCGGCAAGCACACCCTCTATGCCAACTGCCAGCAGGACACGCTGGAGCAGGACTTCGTGGTGTTCTCGCTCGACGACCGTCAGCCGGCTACCGACACCCGCAGCTGGTTCTACACCAGCAACGAGGGACGCTTCCCCATGGGCGGCGGCCCCGTCACCGTACAGGCAGGCTCGTCGGACAAGAACGTGCACATGGTCTACAGCGTCGTCAGCGGCGACAAGCTGCTCGAGAGCGGTGCCGTAGACCTCTCGAACGAACTGCTCAACCGCAAGTTCGTCTACCGCGAGGAGTACGGCAACGGCCTGCTGCTCACCTTCGCATGGATGAAGGACGGCGAGACCTACGAATACAGCACCCACATACAGCGCCCCATGCCCGACCTGCACCTCAACATGAAGTGGCAGACCTTCCGCAACCGTCTGACGCCAGGCCAGCAGGAGGAGTGGACGCTGAGCATCACCAAGCCCGACGGCACACCTGCCGACGCACAGCTCCTGGCCACGCTCTACGACAAGAGCCTCGACCAGCTGACGCCCCACGAATGGAGCTTCGGCCCGTCAGTATGGCTACCCCTGCCTCAGACCAGCTGGAACAAGGGCATCTGGTTTAAGAACCAGTCGGCCGAGTTCTATGCCACGAAACAACAGCAATGGCTCAGCTGGCAGCAATTGCAGTACAACCATTTCGACCACGACATCTACCCCTCTTACCGCTATGGCAGGCCACGCATGCTCCTCAGAGGTCCCGTCATGAAACAGAATGCCATGATGATGGCAGACATGGCCGTGAGCGAATCAATGGACGAGGATGAAGCCCCACAGGAGTTTGCCGTTGCTGCACAAAAAGCCAGTACAGCAGGAGCCGTGATGAAGAGCGACGCCCTTCGAAAGCGCGTAGCAGGCCTTGGCATCAACTCGGCCGACAGCGGCGAGGGCGAACAGGCTGCCCCCATGCAGATGCGCGAGAACCTGCAGGAGACCGCCTTCTTCATGCCCCGCCTCGTCAGCGACTCTACGGGACGCATCACCTTGAAATTCACCCTGCCCGAAAGCCTCACCACCTGGCGATTCCTAGGAGTGGCCCATACGAAGGACATGATGTACGGCGAGATGAATGACGAGGCAGTAGCCCGCAAGGAAGTGATGATACAGCCTAACATGCCACGCTTCATCCGTAAGGGTGACCAGGCCACCATCAGCGCCCGCGTCATGAACATGAGCGACCAGGCACTCACAGGCACCGCCATGCTGCAACTGCTCGACCCTGCTACTGAACGCGTCGTACTGGAGCAGAAACAACAGGTCACCATTGCCGACAGCTCGACCGTGGCCGTCACCTTCCCCGTCAATCCCTCTGCCTCTCAGCTGTCCCAATACTCACTTGTCATCGCCCGTGTGAGCATCAGCACTCCTCTGCAGAGCGACGGCGAGCAGCACTACCTGCCCCTGTTGTCCAATCAGGAGCGTGTCACCGTCACCGTTCCCTTCACACAGACTGGCCCAGGTAAGAAAGAGATTGACCTGGAACGGCTGATTCCCGCAACAGCTAAATCTCAAACCTCAAATCTCAAACCTCAAATCACCTTAGAGTATACCAACAACCCCGCTTGGCTGATGATTCAGGCACTGCCCGCCATCGGACATCCCCACGACGATTGTGCCATCTGTCAGGCATCATCGCTCTATGCCAACAGCATCGGACGGCATATCCTGGCTCAGAACCCCACTGCCAAGCACGTCTTCGAACAGTGGAAGCAAGAGTCTCTCAACGCTCAAATCTCGACCCTCAACTCTCAACTCGAGAAGGATCAGGAGCTGAAGGACCTACTGCTGAACGAGACGCCCTGGGTGATGGATGCCGACGACGAGCAGGAGCAGAAGCAGCGGCTGGCGGACTTCTTCGATGCCAACATCATCGACAATCGTCTTGCAACGGCCGTCAAGAATCTCACCAAGCTGCAGAACAGCGATGGATCGTGGAGCTGGTGGCCCGGCATGAAAGGCTCTGCCTACATGACCACCACTGTTACAGAGATGCTGACACGACTGAATCAGATGACGGGCCAGCAGGACGAGACGCAGAAGATGCTCGACCAGTCATTCAAGTTCCTAGGTCAGGAGACAGTAAAGCTGGTCGACGAAATGAAGAAAGAGGAACGCAAGGGGCACAAGCAGACCTTCCCCAGCTTCCAGGCACTTCAGTGGCTCTACATCTGCGCCATCGACGGCCGGGAACTCCCCAAGAACGTCAACGAGGCCAACAACTACCTGAAGAATCTGCTGAAGAACGAGGTGAAGAACCAGACGATGTACGAGAAAGCCCTCTCGGCCATCATCCTGCGCAACAAGACCTACATCAGCAGCCTGAAGGAATACACTGTCTACCGCGAGGACATGGGCCGCTACTACGACACACAGCGTGCCACTTACTCCTGGCGCGACTATAAGATTCCCACACAGGTGGCAGCCATCGAGGCCATCAAACGCCTGACGCCACAGGACACCGTCACCATCAACGAGATGCAACGATGGCTGCTGCAGCAGAAGCGCACACAGGCATGGGACACGCCCATCAACAGCGCTGATGCCATCTATGCTTTCCTCGACGGCATCTCACAGACACTGGCACCACAGCCGAAGACCGTTATCGCCATCGACGGCAAGCCCATCGACACCTCTGAGGCAACGGCTGGCATCGGCTATGTGAAAACAGCAATGTCTGCTGCAAATGCAAAGAAGCTGACTGCCGAGAAGACATCAACGGGCACCAGTTGGGGAGCCGTCTATGCACAGTTCCTCCAGCCCGCTGCCGACATCGACGACCAGCACAGCGGCATCAGCGTGAAGCGTGAACTGCTGGGCAGCAAGGAACTCAGGGTCGGCGACAAGGTCACCGTGCGCATCACCATCGAGGCCGACCGCGACTACGACTTCGTGCAGGTGCAGGACAAGCGTGCTGCCTGCATGGAACCCGTCAGGCAGCTCAGCGGCTACGTCTGGCAGAAGGGCTATTACTGCGCTCCTAAAGACAATGTCACGAACTACTACTTCGACCAGCTGTCAAAAGGACGTCACACCATAGAGACCGAATATTACATCGACCGTGAAGGCACCTACGAGACAGGCTCATGCACTGCTCAGTGCGCCTACTCGCCCGAGTTCCGCGGAACGACAAAGTCGATCACCATCAACGTTCAACCCAGACAATGAAAAGAGCACTTATCATAGCTAGCCTATTTATGGCAGCAGCAACGGCTTTCGCCCAGAAGTTGACCATCGACAAAACCACCATCGATGTTGGAAAGACCGGATTCCAAGTACCGGTTACTGCCACTTTCGAGATGCGCAACAAGAGTTCGAAGCAGATGGTGATCAGTCGTCTTGAGACCGACTGCGGATGCACTACCATCGACGGTCCGAAGATAATTGGTCCGGGCGAGCGCTTCACCATCTCGATGACCTACGATGCCCGCATGCTGGGTCACTTCACCAAGCAGGCCACCCTCTACAGCAACGCATCGCCCGAGCCTGTCTACCTGAAGATGAAGGGCGTGGTGCTGACCGATGTCGTCGACTACTCGAAGCGCTATCCCTACGACATGGGAGGAATGCTGGCCAGCATCAACAACATCGAGTTCGACGATGTGAAGAAAGGCGAGCATCGTGAGGTGGAGATCAACCTCATGAACAATACGGAGCAAGACATGACACCTAACATGCTCCATCTGCCCTCCTACCTGCATGCGCTGGCCATGCCCGAGAAGCTTGAGCCCAACCGATCAGGAAAGATTATCCTGACGCTGAACTCGGAAGAGGTGCAGCAGTATGGTCTCACACAGGTGTCGATCTATCTGGCCAAGAAGCTGGGTGAGAAGATCAGCAGCGACACGGAGATACCCGTTTCCATCGTACTTCTGCCCGACATGACAGCCTTCGAGGGACAGAACATCGAACTGGCACCACAGCTGCAGCTCTCGGCCCAGGCACTGAATCTTGATGCTCATCACAAAAACGGCACCATCATCCTATCTAACACGGGAAAGTCGGTGCTGAAGGTCACCTCGCTGCAGATGTTCACTGGCGGCGTACAGGTGAAACTGCCCAAGAGCGAGCTGCAGCCAGGCGAGTCGACCAAGCTGCGCGTCAACATCATCCCCAACCAGATACGCAAGGCACGCTCCAAGCCTCGTATCCTGATGATTACCAACGATCCCCAACATGCCAAAGAAGTGATTACCATAAACGTAGAATAAGTATAAATGGAACATCCAGAGAATAGCAGCGAATATGCTGGACTACAAGTAAATAGTGGTGTAGAGCAGCCCTCTATCATCAATCCCTACCTGAAACGTAACCGCGTGCGCCGACGTGAACTGTCAGCAGCAGAGATGGTGGAAGGCATCCTCCGTGGCGACGTCACCATCCTCTCACAGGCCGTCACCCTTATCGAGAGTGTCAATCCCGACCATCAGGCCAAGGCTCAGGAGGTCATCGAGAAATGCCTTCCCTATAGCGGCAATGCCGTTCGCATAGGTATCAGCGGTGTGCCAGGAGCAGGCAAATCCACGTCTATCGACGAGTTTGGCATTCATCTGCTGAAGGAGAAAGGCGGCAAGCTGGCCGTGCTGGCCATCGACCCCAGCAGCGAACGGACCAAAGGCAGCATCCTGGGCGACAAGACCCGCATGGAAAAGCTGGCCGTTCATCCTGACTCATTCATCCGTCCCAGCCCGTCGGCAGGATCACTGGGCGGCGTAGCCCGTAAGACGCGTGAGACGATCATCCTCTGCGAGGCAGCAGGATTCGACAAAATCTTCGTCGAGACGGTAGGCGTGGGACAAAGCGAGACGGCCTGCCACTCGATGGTCGACTTCTTCCTTCTGATTCAGGTGGCAGGCACAGGCGACGAGCTGCAGGGCATCAAGCGTGGAATCATGGAAATCAGCGACGGCATCGTCATCAATAAGTGTGACGGCGATAATGTGGACCGCTGCCAGATGGCTGCCACCAACTTCCGCAATGCCCTTCACTTCTTCCCCATGCCTGAGAGCGGATGGTCACCCAAGGTGCTTTGCTACTCGGGGTTCTATGGCACGGGAGTAAAAGAAGTATGGGACATGATCTATCAGTACTTCGACTTCGTCAAGGCCAACGGATACTTCGAATACCGGCGCAACGAGCAGTCGAAATACTGGATGTACGAGAGCATCAACGAGCACCTGCGCCAGAACTTCTACCACAACCCGCTCATTCGCGAGCAGCTGAAGGTGGCTGAGCAAACGGTGCTCACAGGTCAGAAAACCAGTTTCGTGGCAGCACAGCATCTGCTCGACCTCTACTACGAACAGCTCACAAACCGTTCACTGTAAAAAACATTTCACACGTTGCTCCAAATAGAAATCGACAACGGCAGCGGCTTCTGCTTCGGCGTGACGACAGCCATCAAGAAAGCAGAAGAGGAACTGGCAGCAGGCAAGACGCTCTACTGTCTGGGCGATATCGTGCACAATGGCATGGAGTGTGAGCGGCTGCGGCAGATGGGCCTCGTCACCATCAACCATGATGACCTGCAAACGTTGCATAATGCCAAGGTACTCCTCCGTGCTCATGGTGAACCGCCTGAGACTTACGAACTGGCCCGAAGAAACAACATCGAGATCATAGATGCCACGTGTCCCGTTGTGCTGCAGTTGCAGAAACGCATCAAGAAGCAGTATGAGTCAGGAGCCGGTCAGATAGTCATCTTCGGAAAGAAAGGACATGCCGAGGTGCTGGGACTGGTGGGACAGACCAATGGCAACGCCATCGTCATCGAGAGCTTCAGCGAAGTGGTGAAACTCGATTTCACGCGCGACATCTATCTCTATTCGCAAACCACGAAGAGCCTCGACGAGTTCCACCGTATCATCGAGTATATTCAGGCCCACATGGCTCCAGGAGCCTCGTTCAAGAGCTTCGACACTATCTGCCGCTCTGTTGCCAACCGTATGCCCAGCATCACACAGTTCGCCTCACGCCACGACCTGATCCTATTCGTCTGTGGGCGCAAGAGCAGTAACGGCAAGGTGCTCTTCAGCGAGTGCCTGCGGGTAAATGCCAATACCCACCTCATCGAAGGGCCTGAAGAAATAGAGCCCTCGTGGCTCGAGGGAATAGAGACGGTGGGCATCTGCGGCGCCACCTCCACCCCCAAGTGGCTCATGGAGCAATGTCACGACGCAATCCTGAGACTATAAACCATAATGATAATGAAAAGACTACTTTCCACCATCACTGCCATCATTGCCTGCCTCAGCCTGCAGGCACAGTACGACATCATCCCCCTGCCCCAGAGCATCAACATCGACAGCAAGGGGCGCATGCTCGACATGACTGCCGACACACCCGTCAATGACCAGCTCAATCCTAAGATCACATCGCCTGAAGGGTGGCGAATGACGGTCGACAAGCAGGGCATCACCATCGAGGGAAGCACGGAGGCCGGCATCTTCTATGGGCATCAGGCCCTACGTCAGATCATGGCCGGTAAACCATCCCAGCTGCCCTATGCCGTCATCGAGAATGCTCCACGTTTCAGCTATCGAGGCATGCACCTCGACATCTGCCGTCATTTCTTTACGAAGGACGTGGTTAAGAACTATATCGACATGATGGCCCTGCACGGTATGAACACCCTGCACTGGCACCTCACCGACGACCAGGGATGGCGCATCGAAATCAAGAAATGGCCCCGGCTGACACAGGTAGGAGGATGGCGCGACCGCACTGTTATTGGACGCAATATGGGACTTTACGACCACACCATGTACGGCGGTTATTACACCCAGAAGGACATCCGCGAGATTGTAAGCTATGCTGCCGAACGCCACATCACCATTATTCCTGAGATCGACATGCCCGGCCACATGGTGGCAGCTGTCACAGCCTATCCTGAGCTGGGCTGTACGGGAGGTCCCTACGAGGTATGGCCCGACTGGGGTGTCAGCGAGGATATCCTCTGCGGTGGCAATCCACGCGTCTACGAGTTCCTCACCGACGTGTTTGAGGAGGTGATGGCACTCTTCCCCTCACGCATCATCCATATCGGAGGCGACGAGGCCCCAAAGGTACGCTGGAAGGCCTGTCCGAAGTGCCAGCAGAAGATGCGTCAGGAGCACCTCGACAACGAAGAGCACTTGCAAGGCTATATGGTGCGTTATATGGAGAAGCTGTTCAGCAGTCACGGACGCGTGCTGATGGGATGGGACGAGATTATGGAATGTAATATTCCCAAGACATCGATCATTATGAACTGGCGCGACTGGAAGGGTGTAGGCGATCCTGCCGAAAAGGGATTCGACTGCGTACGAACGCCCAACAGCACCCTCTATTTCGATTTCTACCAGATTCCTTCTGGCGATTGGACCAATACGACCCTCATCGGCGGCTATTCGCCCCTGGAGAAGGTCTACAACTACGAGCCTGCTCCCGACTCGCTCACAGCCGAGCAGAAGGCCCACGTTCTGGGCGTGCAGGCCAACCTTTGGACAGAGTATATTGCCTATCCTGAGCTGATAGAGTATCAGGTGCTGCCACGCATGGCTGCCCTCTCCGAGGTTCAGTGGGTGGATCCCAGTCGTAAAAACTACAAGGATTTCAAACAGCGACTGCAGCGCCTGCTCAGCATTTACGATGAGGAGGAATGGAAGTACTGTCATGCAGACACAAAAATCGAGAAGTAAGTGATGACAGGCGAGAAGCCTGAAGAAGGATGCGACTAGTACACATCTTTATATATATAGCATTGCTGGGCATGAGTGCCTGGGGACAGAGCCCTGACAGAGCGAAGCTATCGCCCTGGCTGCGACAGATTGCCCGGGTTCAGAACTCAGTGCCATCACAGGAGGGGCCTGTCCGACAAAAAGCTCAGCAAAGCCCACTGGTGCATGCCTTCGTCCGCCTGACTCCCGACGGCAACAAGGCTCTCAGCGAGAATGGCTGCCAAAGCCTGGCTTCCTACGGCAACCTCCATATTGCCAGCATCCCCATCAACAGGCTCAGTGCAATGTCCCACGACCCTCGTGTGCTGCGCATCGAGGCCAGTCCCAGTAATCATGTGCTCACTGACTCGATGGCTATACACCTCCATGCTACTGATGTGTACACAGGACAGGGACTGCCTCAGGCTTATACGGGCAAAGGGGTGGTGATGGGTCTGATGGATGTCGGCTTCGACCTTACCCATCCGAACTTCTATTCGCGCGACACTTCCGACTACCGCATCCGTCGCTTCTGGGATCAGTTGTCGCAGGACACCATCGGCAGTCCCTTCCCCGTTGGACGCGACTTTACCACTAAGGAGGAGCTGCTAGCACTTGGCCACTCACGCGACGGACTCGACCTGACGCATGGCACCCACACCCTGGGCATCGCTGCAGGCAGTGGCTACGGCACCCAATATCGTGGTATGGCTCCTGAAGCCGACATCTGTCTGGTAGCAAATGCCGTGACCGACGACCTGCCATACATCGACTCGACGGATGTCTACAAGTACACCTTTGCCACCGATGCCCTTGGCTTCAAGTACATCTTCGACTATGCCGATGCCGTAGACAAGCCCTGCGTCATCTCCTTCAGCGAAGGAAGCATGCAGGACTTCTATGGCTACGACCAGCTCTATTACGAGATGCTCGACAGCCTCACAGGACCTGGACACATCATGGTGGCGGCAGCCGGCAACGAAGGGAATAACAGGTCATACCTGCGCAAAGAGCGTGGCCTGCCCTCAGCAGGAGCCTTTCTGCGCTGTGCCGACACTACGATGATGGTAGTGCTCAAGTCGAGCGATCTGTTCAACATGCGACTGGTGGCCTACGACAATCCTTACGACACGCTTCTCATCGCCTCTCATCAGGTAGTGGCAGCCCCCGACTCCACCCTCGACATCGACTGGGCAGGATATCATGTGCTCGTCGAAGGCTACAACTCATGTTATGACGAAGCCGACATGTGCTACGACATCACCGTCAGCAATCCCCTGACCATAGGCTACAAGCCACGACTGTCGCTGGAACTCACAGGGACGGGTGCCGATGTCGAGCTGTGGAAGGTCAACGGCCAACTCACCACCTATGCTGAGAACCTGCTGCTCAATGGTGGTGAGAGCACCCACAACATTCACTCGCCTTCCAGTGCACCCTGTGTCATCAGCGTCGGAGCCACCACCTATCGCGATCACATCATCAATGCTCAGGGCGAAAAGATGAGCTACTGGGGAGGCACAGGCGGAGTCCTCACCGACTTCTCGTCGAAAGGTCCCACGATGGACAACCGCATCAAGCCCGACTGTGTGGCACCAGGCAACAATATCATCTCTTCCTACAGTAGCTTCTTCATGGAGAGCCATCCTGAGTCGAGCGACCTCAACTGGAACATAGCCACATTCCCTTTCAACAATCGCACCTATGCCTGGACAGCCAATAGCGGCACGTCATCATCGTCACCAGCAGTAGGCGGAGCCATCGCCCTCTGGCTGCAGGCCTGCCCTACCCTCTCACCGGAGGACGTGAGAGGCATTCTCGAACGCACCTGTCGCCACAACGATCCTGATCTCGACTATCCCAACAACTACTACGGCTATGGCCAGCTCGATGTCTATGCCGGACTGCTGGAGGTGCTCCAGATAGCCGAACACATCGACATTCCCCGTCAGCACACTTCAGCCAGCATCAGCCTGCGTCCTGGTCAATTGATTATCACATTGCCCGAAGCCTCTGATTCGCATGTTCCCCTGCGCCTCTACGACCTTACCGGACGACCCGTGCTGTCCACCACCCTTCCTGCCTCCATCCAGGAACACACGATCGTCTTGCCCTCTTTGCCTGCGGGAGTCTATGCCCTCACTATCGGTAACGGCTCAACCCTCATCCGTATAAGCCAATAACAAGCAGGTTATGCTTAAGAAGGACAACAAGTGGAACTATCTGGCTATCAGTCTAACCCTTATATTTGCCTGTTTGTCACATAGTGTTATGATGGCACAGACGCGCTTTGAGTCGGTTGTCATCGACAGCAAGACTAGCGAGCCGCTTGCCTATGCCAGCGTCAGCAGTAGCAGGCACAATGCCACCATCACCAATGCTGAAGGAGCCTTCCGCATCAAGTGTGGGCCTACCGATCGGTTGCAAATATCATTTATAGGCTACAAGAAAGTAGAAATCATGGCTGCCGACTTAAAGGCCATCACACCTTTGGACCCCATACAAAACACGCTGGACGAGGTAGTCGTGAAGCCACTGAAGCTGCGTGATTTCATTCGCAAGACCGCCAAGGAGACACTCCAGCAAATAAAGCTGTACGGGGATTGTACATCGACATTCTTCTATCGGCAGACCTCGCATTGCGACACCACATGCAACGAGTACGTAGAGGCGTTTTTGTCAGGTCAGGCAGCGGTAGAACTTAAAAACCTGATCCTGCTCACAGGTCGCTATGCTGCCATCGCCCCCGACAGTGCCAACTCCTACGCCTACTATCGTAACTACTACACTTTTTCGCAACTCGAACTTGTAGGAAAGAAGCGCGAGCACGACCCTGATGACACTATCGTACCGTTGCTGTACTACTACGACAACTACTATCTCACGGACTACAGCTATACCCTCGATGACCAGGGCCGAAGTATTGTCGTGATCAACTTCACACCCAGGACCAAGGTGATACGTCCCATCCTGGCAGCAACGCTCTACATCGACGAGGAAACGATGCATATCATAAAGGTCGTGGGGCACGGTGTGAACACCTTCATCAGGACGGGCACCTGGATGGAGGATGAGGTGGTAGAGGCAGAGGTGGAGGAGGACGCTATCGCCGACAGCCATCCCTATTTCACATGGATCATCCCTTCCGACTTTGATTTTGTCATTACAATGACGGAGAAAAACGGTTATACTGAAGTGGAATCGATACACGTCGAGACGAAGCATGAGTTCAACGACAGGACTATCGCAACCAGCTCGCTGCTCTTTAATATTGGCAACGGCAGCAAGGAAAGCGGACAGGACATGATATTCTACGGTAATATGCACAGAATGATAGAGAAGCAGGGCTATGACCCAAAGTTCTGGAAGGAAAACGAGGTCGTTCGCCGTACGCCAGTCGAGCAGCATGTAGCAGAGCTCTCTGAGAACGACCATCTCTTTGGCAACTACAAATAGCACGGAAGAGCCCCAAAAGTAAAAACTGGGATGCTTTTGGGACCTTTGCGCTCGGAAAATTGCAAATATATTTGCATTTTCGCTCGCTTATTCGTACCTTTGCACCCAAATTTGTACGAACATGAATATTGAGACACTGATAAGCCAGTCGGCCAAGGAAGCCGTGAAGGCACTATATGGGCAGGATGTGCCCGAGAAGATGGTGCAGCTGCAGAAGACACGCAGCGAGTTTGAAGGAAATCTCACCCTCGTGGTGTTCCCCTTTGTCAAGATGGCCCGCAAAAGCCCTGAGCAGACAGCTCAGGAGATAGGCCAGTACCTGGTGGAGCACTGTTCGGCCATAGAGAAATATAATGTTGTGAAGGGATTCCTCAACCTGAGCGTAGGCGAAGGAGCGTGGCTGCAGCTCTTGGAAGCTATCGACCAAGACGACCACTTCGGCACGAAGGTAGCTGGCGATGAAGCTCCCCTCGTGATGATAGAATACTCCAGCCCCAACACCAACAAGCCCCTTCACCTGGGTCATGTGCGCAACAACCTGCTGGGATGGTCGCTGGCTCAGATCATGGAGGCCAACGGCAACCGCGTGGTCAAGACCAACATCGTGAACGACCGCGGCATACACATCTGCAAGTCGATGCTGGCCTGGCTGAGATGGGGCAACGGTGAGACACCTGAGAGCTCTGGCAAGAAGGGCGATCACCTCATCGGCGACTACTACGTAGCCTTCGACAAGCACTATCGCGAAGAGGTAAAGGAACTCGTGGCTCAAGGCATGGACGAGGAGAAAGCCAAGCAAGAGGCTCCGCTCATCAAGGAGGCTCACGAGATGCTGGTGAAATGGGAGCAGGGCGATGCTGAGGTGCGAGCCCTGTGGGAGAAGATGAACAGCTGGGTGTATGCCGGCTTCGACGAGACCTACAAGAAGATGGGCGTCTCGTTCGACAAGATATACTACGAATCGCAGACTTACCTCAAGGGCAAGGCCAAGGTTGAGGAAGGACTGGCGAAGGGACTCTTCGAGCGTCATGACGACGGCAGCGTGTGGGCCGACCTCACCAACGAGGGTCTCGACCAGAAGCTGCTGCTGCGCTCTGACGGCACCAGCGTCTATATGACGCAGGACATCGGAACGGCTGAGATGCGCTATGAGGACTATCCCATCGACAAGATGATCTACGTCGTGGGCAACGAGCAGAACTATCACTTCCAGGTGCTCTCCATCCTGCTCGACCGCCTCGGCTTCAAGTGGGGCAAGGAACTGACGCACTTCTCCTATGGTATGGTGGAGCTGCCCAACGGCAAGATGAAGAGCCGTGAGGGAACGGTGGTCGATGCCGACGACCTGATGGAGCTCATGGTCGAGGACGCCTACAAGACCTCGATGGAGCTTGGCAAGTTCGACGACATGACTGAGGAGGAGCGCCAGGAGATAGCCCGCATCGTGGGTATGGGTGCCCTGAAGTACTTCATCCTCAAGGTCGATGCCCGCAAGAACATGCTGTTCAATCCTGAGGAGTCGATCGACTTCAACGGCAACACAGGTCCCTTCATCCAATATACGCATGCCCGCATCCGTAGTATCCTCCGCAAAGCTCCGGAAACTCAGGTCATTCCGGAAACTCCGGAATTAAACGAGAAGGAGATCGAACTCATTCAGAAGATGAACGAGTTCGGCGCAGCCGTTGAGCAGGCCGGCAAGGACTATTCACCCAGCGGCATCGCCAACTACTGCTACGAGCTGACGAAGGTGTTTAATCAGTTCTACCACGACTACTCCATCCTCAACGAGCCTGATGCCGCCAAGCGTCAGATGCGCCTCATGCTGGCCAAGAACGTGGCCAAGATCATCAAGGCAGGTATGGCCCTCCTCGGCATCGAGGTGCCCGAGCGCATGTAGTTCAGTTCATTGCGACTCTGTCGCAATCTCAAAGACATGACACAGAACCCTCCCGACTATCGTCACGACACCGTGCTCCCACTTCCTCTAGAAGTGACAGCCGATGCCTGGGCCGTCGATGCGGGTTGCTCAGGCAATCCCGGACCGATGGAGTATCAGGCCATCGACTTGCAGACGGGATATCGGGTCTTTCACTTCGGGCCGATGAAGGGCACCAACAACATCGGCGAGTTCCTGGCCATCGTGCATGCCCTCGCCCTCTGTTGGCAGCAGGGGCTACCTAACAAGACCATCTACAGCGACTCCTACAACGCTATCCTCTGGGTGAAGAAGCGCCAGTGCAAGACAAAGCTCGAGCGCACACCTGAGACAGAGCAGCTTTATCAGATCATCACCCGGGCTGAGAACTGGCTTCGCACCCACGACTTCCGCAACCCCATCATCAAATGGGAGACAGACAAATGGGGCGAGATTCCCGCCGATTTCGGAAGGAAATAGCAGCAAACTTGCAGGGACTGCGGACAGAGCACACGCTGGTTGCGGACGGAGCATACGACGGTTACGGACGGAGCATACGCTGGTTGCGGACGGAGCATACGACGGTTGCGGACGGAGCATACGACGGTTGCGGACGGAGCATACGACGGTTGCGGACGAGCGAGCCCAAAGTGACCTACCGCTCTACGCCTACCGACTGAAGGCTACACACCTACTGAGTGTGAACCGTTTACCTACCGAGTATAGTCGTTCTAATCGGTAATTTTGCCGATACCTCACTAAATTGCTTGAAACACCTGTAAACAAAGGGGATTTGACAAGTGAGGTATGTCCATTTAACCTCACTTATACCTCACTTATACCTCACTTGTAACCTCACTTTGGCAATGGTTAGCGAGACGGACGATGGTGTTGCTGCCATACTGCAGGCTACTCACCACACGTGCTGTAGCAGGCAGTTGAGGTGCCCTTGTGCCACCATCAACGGTCAGCTGCAGATTGGTCTCCACACGGATTTCATCCCAAAGCCCCTGAACAAGGAATGACTCCAGTGTGCGACGTCCTCCTTCGACGATAAGCGACTGGATGTTGTGATGATAAAGACTCTCAAGGTTCAGGGGATGCTGACGGTCCACAACCAGACGACTGGGATCGGCTCCCACCCAGTGACGCACAGTCAGCTGCGGATGTTCACGTTCGTCAGTAACACGTCCCACGAGGATGGCATCCTCTTCAGCACGAAGCTTATGGGCGAGCATCTGTGTGAAGTCACTGGAGATGTGCAGCGGACGATGGTTGTCATCGATGAAGCCGTTGGCCGTCTGTGCCCATTTCAGGATGATATAGGGACGATGAAGACGATGGAAGGTAAAGAACCTGCGGTTCAGCGCTCTGCACTCCTCTTCCAGCACCCCTACCTTCACGTCGATGCCGGCATCGCGCAACTTCTGCACTCCCCGGCCCCTCACCTCAGCAAACTCATCGATACATCCCACGACAACACGGCGGATGCCCTTCTTGATGATTAAATCGGCACAGGGAGGCGTCTTGTCATAATGGGAGCAGGGCTCGAGCGATACATACATCGTCGACTCAGCAAGCAGCTGCTCATCCTCAGGACGCACTGCTGCAAAGGCATTCACTTCGGCGTGAGCCTCACCACAACGGACATGATAGCCTTCACCGATGATGCGAGCCTCATTCTGCCCCCCACCAATGGAGGGAGCGACAATTACCGCTCCCACCATTGGGTTGGGCTTAGCGTTCTGCCTGCCATTCCTGGCAAGCTGAAGGCAGCGCCACATGTATTTCTCGTCGGCCTCCTGCATAAAGTCCTATTCGCAGGCAGTGACTAATCGATTTCCTCGTCTGCCTCGTAGCCACCCATCTCACGGATGGCATTCTTCAGCATGGTATGCTGGCGATAGAGGTGGTTGACGGCTTCCTCGCCCACGGTATAGTTGTGCATAGGACTCTTGAGGAAGAAGCTGAGGAAGCGCTGTGTGCCCCAGCGTCCTGCACGTGCAGCAAGGTCGATGAGCAGGCACAGGTCGAGACATACAGGTGCAGCCAGGATGCTGTCGCGGCAGAGGAAGTTGATCTTGATCTGCATGGGATAGCCCATCCATCCACGTATGTCGATGTTGTCCCACGACTCCTTGTTGTCATTACGAGGAGGATAGTAGTTGATGCGCACCTTGTGATAGTAGTCGCTATAGAGGTCGGGCTGTTCGTCAGCCTTGAGAATGGTCTCAAGGGTAGAGAGCTTCGACACTTCTTTCGTATGGAAGTTGGCAGGCTCGTCAAGCACCAATCCATCACGATTGCCCAGGATGTTGGTGGAGAACCATCCCTCCAGCCCCAGACAGCGTGTGCCAATGATAGGTGCAAAACCACTCTTAACCAGCGTCTGACCAGTCTTGAAGTCCTTGCCGGCGATAGGCATTTGGGTCTTCTCGGCCAGTTCCCACATAGCAGGAATATCGACGGTGGTGTTAGGTGCACCCATGACGAACGGGCATCCCTCAACCAAAGCAGCATAGGCGTAGCACATCGAAGGAGCGATATGGGCACGGTCATCAGCCTTCATAGCCTCCTCGAGGGCTGCAAGCGTGTAGTGCACCTGCTCATCGACGGGCACATAGATCTCAGTAGAGGCAGCCCAGAGCACCACGACACGGTCGCACTGCTTCTCCTCACGGAAGCTGCGGATATCTTCACGCAGGGCCTCAACCATCTCCCAGCGGGTCTTGCAGTCCTTCACATTGTCACCGTCCAGACGCTTGGCATAGTTCTTGTCGAAGGCAGCCTTCATAGGCACAATCTGTTCCAGCTCGTCGCGTACCGGGTCGATGTCCTCACGCTTCAGCACTTCAGCATAGACAGCCGACTGATAGGCATTCTGAGGATAGACATCCCAGCAGCCGAATACGATATCGTCGAGCTTAGCCAGTGGCACAATCTCGCTATACTTCAGATACTTCTTGGCATCGCCTTTACCCACACGTACTTTGTCGTACTGGGTCATGGCTCCAACAGGCTTTGTCAGTCCCTTACGAGTCATCAGCACACCCGTCATGAATGTAGTGGCCACTGCGCCGTTTCCGACGATTAAGATTCCCAACTTGCCGTTTGCCGGCTTAACAACTGATTGTTCCATTGATATTGATTGTTTAATGATTTGCTATTTAGCCATTGAGTTCACATATGTCTTGCAAAATTAAACAAAATAACGCAAAACTCGTTATTCTTTTAAGGGTTTTTATACCTTCCAAACAAATTTAAGATAAATAATGTGCTATTTCTTATATTTTTCGGAAATAAATGCGTAATTTTGCAAATGCTATGACATACGAAGATTTGTGGAAGCCATTAGAAGAGCAGTACGGAGCAAGTGAGGCGAAAGCTATTGCAAGGCTGGTGCTGGAGCAGCGATTCCATTTGTCGCTGGCCGACATCTTGTGCGGCAAGATGGCTCTCCTGTCCGACAGCGACATGCAATGGCTGCTGGCAGCAGCAGCTCGTCTACAGCAAGGCGAGCCTGTGCAATACGTACTGGGCGAGGTCTTGTTCTGTGGGCGTAGGTTCCATGTAGAGCCAGGCGTGCTCATCCCTAGACCTGAGACAGAGGATCTGTGCCGGTGGATTACAGAGTGCGAGCCTTCAGCACGCTCCATCCTCGACATCGGCACGGGCAGTGGATGCATCGCCTGTACGCTGGCTGCTGAGTTGCCCGCAGCTGAAGTCACGGCATGGGACATCAGCACAGAAGCGCTCAGCATTGCTCAGGAAAACGCCAAACGTACCCACGTTCATGTGTCTTTCGAGCGGCAGGACGTTCTACATATGCCGGCATCGGACACTCTTCAACAGTTCGACGTCATCGTCAGCAATCCCCCTTATGTCTGCATGAAAGAGCGAGAGACAATGGACGCTCATGTGCTGGACTATGAGCCACACGTGGCTCTTTTCGTTCCTGACGACGACCCGCTGCTCTTCTATCGCAGCATCGCCCTCTATGCAGCATCGGCACTGAATCCTACAGGTGCCCTCTACTTCGAGATCAACCCGCTATATGCAACTGAACTGAAAACGATGCTTCAGGATGCCGGGTTCAGAGATATCATCATCAGGAAAGACTTCCTCGACAAACAACGATTCATCAGAGCATGCAAGTAAAGAAAGAGATGACAGGCCAGCAGGCCTACTCCAAGCTGACGGCACTGTGTGCCCGTAGTGAGCACTGCCAGCACGAGATGCTGGAGAAGATGCGTCAGTGGGGTGTCAGCAAAGAAGAGCAGGCACAAGTGATGCAGCGGCTCGTCAGCGAGCGATATGTCGACGACGAGCGCTATGCACGTGCCTTCGTCAACGATAAGGTGCGCTACAACAAGTGGGGACGGCGAAAGGTGGAAGAGGCCCTATGGCTGAAGCATATCGACAAGGAAATCAGCAAGCGGGTGCTCGACGAGGTGGATGACAATGAATACCTCAATGTCCTCAAGCCCCTGTTGAAGCAGAAACGCAAAACAATCAGTGCCAAAAGCGATTACGAACTGAGGATGAAGCTTATCCGCTTTGCCCTGGGCCGAGGGTTCACCATCGACATCATCAAGCAATGCATAGAGGTAGAGGATGAAGACGAGTTTCTGGACTAAACTGTTCGATGTCATATCACCACGCTCCTGTGCCATCTGTGGTCGTCGACTTTCTCCCAACGAGCAGGTGCTGTGTGCTGTCTGTCATCTTCATCTGCCGGCTACAGGCTACGAACGCAAGCCTCTCGACAATCCTCTGGCACGTCTCTTCTGGGGAATCATGCCTGTCGAGCGTGCTGCTGCGCTGTTCTTCTATGAACCCAAGAGTGAGATCAGCCAGCTCATCTTCGACATGAAATACCGCTCACGTCCTGAGGTAGGTGAGGCGATGGGCGAACTGACAGCCCTTAAGTTTGCTGCAAAAGGGTTCTTCGAAGGCATCGATGCCATTGTTCCCATGCCCATCACTCGTCTCCGGCAATGGAAGCGGGGCTACAACCAAAGTATGATGATAGCCCGAGGGGTGAGCAATATCACTGGCCTGCCTATATATAATAATGTGGTAAAGAGGACGAGGTTTTCGGAAAGTCAGACGAAGAAGAGCGCGTTGGACAGGCTACGCAATGTCGACGGGGTATTCCACCTCACTGATGCCCAGCGCATAGCCGACAAGCACATCCTCCTCATCGATGACATCATCACCACAGGAGCCACCGTCAGTGCCTGCGGACGTGAGCTGGCGAAAGCTCATGGGGTGAGCATCAGCATCCTGTCACTGGGCATGACCAAATCATAGCATCATGTCAGCGCAGGAGCACTTTCCTGTTGCCTATAAGAAAGAGCCCATGCTGGGGATAGGGTTGCCTGTAGCCTTGTATGGTATAAGCCATGCCGTCGTCGGCCATTGCCGGACGAAGAAGCGAGGGCACTGATGCCTGACTCTCATCATCACCCATACCAGTAGGAGCCTGATCATAGCTGCTGATACAGATACGGTCGAGGCGTGCACCATTCTCACGGCTAGCTATCGACAGGCTGTGCTTGCCTGGGGAGAGCATGAAAACGGGCTTATCGCCATCATCGACGAACGTAGCCAGGTCAAGCCATTGCCACTGCCCGTTGGTCATGATGCCATTGACGCGCGAATAGCCCTGATTGTCAACCTTGACATAGTAGGAATCATCGTCATACGACGGACAGTTGACACGGGCATAGAGATAGTAGCGTGCCTGCTGGGTGGTGGTGAACTCTGTCTGAAGGAAGCATTTGGGGTCTGAAGGCAGTGAGGTGTTGTTGACGACACTTTCCAGGTACTTGCCGCCAGAGGCCTCATTGCTCTCAACCACCTTGAAAGCCGTACCCACAGTCTTGTCGATCATGTCCTCAGCCTCTATCCACACCTGCTCCGTCCCTGCCTTAGGGTCAACATAGGGCGGATTGTCTGTCCTGACAAACATGTTCACATCGATGCTCTGCCCCATGTCCAGATAGCCCTGGGCATTGGGATGCAGCCAGTCGTTCTGATAGAGATATTGGCTCTGCAAGGCTATTGTGTCAGCAGGATCACGCATGATCTTGTCAAAGTCTATCACACCATCGACCACGCCTCCAGTACGGATCCAGTTGTTCAGCATCCTTCGTCCTGCCTCATGGTCGGCAGAATAATAGCCGTTGCCCTTGAAAGGTGTGATCGTAGCGCCATAGACCCAGATGCCCAGACGATGTGCCTCGTTGACCATATTCTTGTAAGCAGCGATGATATTGGACGCTGTCTGCTCACCATTCCTGGCCGAGCCAAGGTCGTTGACTCCCTCGAAGAGGATGATGTACTTCACACCCGCCTGCTGCAGGCAGTCGCGGTTGAAACGATTGACAGCCGTAGGACCTAGGCCTCCTGCCAGCACACAGTTGCCTCCTATACCCATATTGAGCACGCCGACATCCTTTGTTGCTGCATTGTCGAGCAGGGAACGCGAGAAAATGTCAGCCCAGCGGTTCTGCTCGTTGGTGGTGCTGCCACGACCATCAGTGATGGAGTTACCCAGTATAGCCACGGCCCTTGCCCCATCACCAGCCATCACATCGATGCCGCTGATGGTATACCAATGCTCTGTGGTGACTGCCTGCGTGAAGTCACTGGTGTTGCCTGCTGCCAGGTAGGACGTAGTACGACTGCCTGGATGACCCGTCACATTGGTATTGCTGCATTGTCCGTAGTGAATGGTGATGGCCACGTTCTGACGAGGGCTTAGCGCAAAGGCGAAAGCATCCGACGTGACCATCTCTCCGGCAGCTATCGTCACGCTCTTCTTGCCTCCGAAGGTGACGACGGTCGTTGTCGACTCATCAATGTCACTGCTGCTGCCACTGCTCAGCGCACGGGCTATCTCCACGCTTTGCACCTCGGTGCTGCCTGAGCTATATTCATTCGACAGCTTCAGGCGCAGCGTCTCGCCTCCTATCGACACCTGCACGATCTGCCGCAGGCTGTTTCCTGATAAACGAGGCTGGGGCGGAAGGTTGTTCTGCTCCACCAGCTGAGGCGCCGTACCCCATGTCCCTACCCACTTGTCAGCCTGCACCGACACTGATGCTGCCATCCATAATGTCACGGCAAAGAATGCCTTTACGCTTGCTTTCATAACTGTGTTCCTGTTTCTATTTGACGTGTAGATTGAAAAAACTGCGGCAAAGATACAACTTTTCATTGGATTTTTCGTACCTTTGCACAAAATTTTTCATCAAATGGACAACATCAAGAAAATCTTCGCACAGAAACTGCTCGAGGTGAAAGCTGTCAAGCTGCAACCTAACGAGCCCTTCACATGGGCCTCCGGATGGAAATCGCCCATCTATACCGACAATCGCAAAACCCTGTCCTACCCCAGCCTGCGCTCGTTCGTAAAGCTGGAGCTCTGCCATCTCATCCAGGAGAACTTCCCCGAGGCTGAGGCAGTGGCTGGCGTGGCCACCGGAGCCATCGCTCAGGGAGCATTGGTAGCCGACCAGCTGGGTCTGCCTTTCAGCTATGTCCGTCCCAAACCCAAGGATCATGGCATGGGCAACCAGATTGAAGGCGAGATAGCACAGGGAGCCAAAGTGGTCGTCGTCGAAGATCTCATCAGCACTGGCGGATCATCGCTGAAGGCCGTACAGGCCCTTCGTGACTATGGCGTTGAGGTCGTGGGCATGGTGGCATCATTCACCTACGGCTTTCCTGTCGCTGAGGAAGCCTTTCGTGAGGCCGGCGTTAGGCTTCTCACGCTGAGCGACTATGAGCATGTCGTAGCCGAGGCTGCCAAGACAGGGTACATCAAGGATAAAGACAAGCCTGTGCTGGCAGAATGGAGAAAGGCTCCCGGAGAGTGGAAAGGAGGTGCGCAATGAGCAAATACGAGAGTAAGGTGAAGCAGGTTCCCTATCCGCAGCAGACGGTCTATCGTGCCATCAGCGACCTGAACAACCTGTCACGTATTCGTGACCGCGTCGATGACGACAAGATCAAGGAGTTCTCGTTCGACAGCGATACTGTAAGCATCACCGTGCCCCCTGTAGGACAGATCAGTCTGCGCATCATCGAGCGGGAGGAGCCTTCGTGCATCAAGTTCGAAACAGCGAAGTCACCCATGCCCTTCAACCTCTGGATACAGATCCTGCCTGTCGACGAGCTGACGTCGAAGCTGAAGGTCACGGTCAAGGCCGACATCCCCTTCATGCTTCAGGCCATGGTCAGCGGTCCTCTTCAGGAGGGTGTCGACAAGGTAGCTGAAGCACTGGCACAAATACATTACGAATAAGATGAAACTCTGGGAAAAAGACTTCGAGATCAACAGTGAGATTGAGCGCTTCACCGTAGGTCGCGACCGTGAGATGGATCTCTTCCTGGCACCCTATGATGTGCTGGGATCCATGGCTCATATCACCATGCTCGAGAGCATCGGCCTCATAGGCAAGGACGAGCTGCCCGAGCTCTTGCGTGAGCTGCGTGCCATCTACGACCAGACGCAGCGAGGTGAGTTCGTCATTGAGGAAGGCATCGAGGATGTTCACTCGCAGGTAGAGCTGATGCTGACCCGCCGACTGGGCGACATGGGCAAGAAGATTCACTCCGGACGCTCACGCAACGATCAGGTACTGGTCGACCTGAAGCTTTTCACACGTCATCAGCTGCAGCTGGTGGCGGAGAGCGTGAAGGATCTCTTCGACCAGCTCATCGCCAAGAGCAATCAGTACAAGGATGTGCTCATGCCTGGCTACACCCATCTGCAGGTGGCCATGCCGTCAAGCTTCGGACTATGGTTCGGAGCCTATGCCGAGAGCCTATGCGACGACATGCTCTTCCTCCAGGCAGCCTATCGCATGACAAACCGCAACCCGCTGGGTTCAGCTGCTGGCTATGGATCGTCATTCCCGCTCAACCGTCAGATGACCACTGACCTGCTGGGCTTCGACTCGATGAACTATAACGTGGTCTATGCCCAGATGGGACGTGGCAAGATGGAGCGCAACGTGTCCTTCGCCCTGGCCTCTATCGCTGGCACAATGGCAAAGCTGGCCTTCGACGCTTGTCTGTTCAACTCACAGAATTTCGGGTTCGTACGTCTGCCCAAGGAGTGCACCACAGGCTCAAGCATCATGCCTCACAAGAAGAACCCCGACGTGTTCGAGCTCATACGTGCAAAGTCCAACAAGCTACAGGCACTGCCCCAGCAGGTGACGCTCATCATGAACAACCTGCCCTGCGGCTATTTCCGCGACCTGCAAATCATCAAAGAGGTGTTCCTGCCTGCATTCGGCGAGATACTCGACTGCCTGCGCATGACGGCTTATATCATCAACAAGATTGAAGTCAACGACCATATCCTTGATGACCCGCGCTATGATCCGATGTTCTCTGTCGAAGAGGTCAACCGTCTGGCTACGCAGGGTATGCCTTTCCGTGATGCCTACAAGAAGGTGGGGCTGGACATTGAGGCTGGACGTTTCTCTCCCGACAAGGATATCCATCACACGCATGAGGGATCGATAGGCAACCTCTGCAACGATCGCATCTGCCTGCTCATGGATGGCATCCTCACACAGTTCGGCTTCGAACGGGTGGCAAAGGCCGAAAAGGAACTGCTCGATGTATAAGCTCTTCGTCATTGTCCTCCTGTACCTGTTGTCGGCATGCGAGACTGACAACATGTACAGCAGCAACTACTGCCGATTCACCTTCAACGCATCGCAATATCCCTCATCGGCCCTTTCCAGGGCGGTAGGTTCCACAGGTGGCGACTTCTGCATCGTAAAGGCTGTATCGAAGAATGGCGGCACGCATCTTGTGCTCACTCCCAACCGTGGTACCTACGCTGCCACTGACCTTGACCTGCTCATGAACACAGCCATCAGCGGAGAGCGCATCAGCTATGCAAGCATGGGCTACAAGCGGGGACTGATCATCGGACGCTCCCTCTACGGACAGCTGCGATGCTACGACCTGCAATGTCCCAACTGCGACAACAACTATGAACTGGCATGGAGCGACACACAGCCCCTCGACCTCGTCTGCAAGAAGTGTCACCGCACCTACAACATCGACGGTGAGTACGGCTACGTGAAAAGCGGCGAGAAAGGCAGGGCACTCACCCTCTATAGAAACGTCAGCTATGCCTTCGACAGTGGCATACTCATCGTCAGCAACCCATAGGGTGTCAGGAGTGACGAGTTAAAAAATGATAATGAAATCAGAAAAACTTCTCACTCGTCACTCCTAACTCCCAACTTTTTTGTAACTTTGCAGCCGCATTAGCGCATAGTGCCTGCCGTGATGGTGGAATGGTAGACACGAGGGACTTAAAATCCCTTGACCTGGAAGGGTTGTGCGGGTTCGAGTCCCGCTCGCGGCACTAGCGTTATAGGGGGCAGGGCGACAGTCCTAGCCCCCTTGCTTTTCATTATTCGATGGTCTCGCCATTCACGACGACACTCTTCAGTATGAGATTGTCGATGGGGCGCTGCGTAAAGGCTTTCTCCTTGGCAAAGTCCTTTACGTCGATGCTCTCAAAGGTGAAATCCTTCAGCGCATACTTGTCCGAACCTGCCACATTGAAGAAGTTGCCACACTCCATCCGGATATTGCGGAAGGTGACGTTGTTACACTGGCTGAGCGGCATGTCCTCACGCTCCTGTTTCTCATAGAACTGCGTCCAGGGACGGATGAGGAGACAGTTACGGCACTTGCCTGTAAAGTTCTCCACCAACACGTACTCATAATGCTGTGGCGTGTCGGGGCGCATCTTCAGCCAGAGCACATTGTTCGTATCGTCGGCCACGCAGTTGCGCATGATGACATTCCAGTCGTGTATGCTCTCCGATCCCAGCGTCATGCATCCATGCACCGTACCATAGTGGCAGTTCTCCACCAAGATATTATAGCAGGGTCCGTTCTCGGGTGCCTTGTCAGCAAAGGTGCCCTTACCTCCCTTCAGCACCACAGCATCATCGTTCACATTCATGTAGCAGCCACGCACCACCACATCGTGACAAGCGTCAATATCGATGGCATCCGTCGAAGGTCCCTTGATGCCCTGGGTCGAGGAGTAGATATAAAGATCAAGGTAGCGCACATGATCACAACGGTAGATATGGTTGGTCCAGAACGGCGAGTTGATCAGTCGCACATCCTGAATAGTGACGTTCTTACTGTTTGAGATGTACGTCAGGCGCGGACGCTGTGCATCCTTGTTGGTGCACTGGGGATTCCACTGGCGACGAATCCAGAACTCCTCCCAGTAGTCCTGACCATTGCCGTCGATGGTGCCCTTGCCACAAATGGTGAAGCCATCGACACCATCAGCGTTGACCAGCGCAACGAAATACTTACATGTCTGTCCCTCGATACGTGTCTCGCGAATCTCGAAGTCATGCACCCTGTCAGAGCCTTTCAGCACGGCACCCTCCTCCAGATAAAGATGTGTGCCCTGCTTGAAGAACAGACTGCCCGAATAGAAGGTGCCCTTGGGAACGACCACGACTCCCCCACCCT
Organism: uncultured Prevotellaceae bacterium; assembly: GCA_900318685.1. GTDB lineage: Bacteria > Bacteroidota > Bacteroidia > Bacteroidales > Bacteroidaceae > Prevotella. The sequence goes on from ONLL01000016.1 coordinate 39,685, forward strand.
CCTGGGCAGCCTTGTCGATGACGGCCTGGATCTCACGTGTCTGGATATCAGTCGTACCCTGACGCACGCCATAGCTGGTCAGGACATACTTCTTGCCCAAATCATCGACATTCACTTTCACCGTGTCACTGAACCACTCACTCATGGGTTCCCCATTGGGCCACAGCTCCTGTTTCGTCACCTTTTTCTTGCCCACTGCTCCCATACATACCAGTGCCATCAGAAGCACCACGCATAATCTCTGTTTCATCATATCACATGTTTTGATTTGTTTCTGCGGGGCAAAGTTACAAAAAAAGATTGTAACAGACGAGCAATTATGGAGAATTAACGCAGAATGACGATAAAATAAGAGCTATTTATGCTTAATTAGTCATGAGTTAATCCTCAGATTCCAGAATACTCACAAGGTGTTTTGCGCATACACAAAAGGTATGGATTATCCGGTACAAAGCATGCTACCTACAAAGGGTATCCAATCTTATAATGGAATCAAGTATATTATTAAAAGATGTGTAAAAATGAGGGGGTATGAACAATCTTTCGAAAAAAAATCGTATATTTGCGCAATAAAGATGCTCGAAGTATGACAACCTATACAAAATAAGGAATACATCTGGCTGGTGAACACGATTTATCAGGCCAAGAGCATTACGCTGGCTGAGATCAACAGGCGGTGGCTTAAGACGGATATGAGTGAGGGCGTAGAGATGGCTCGCACTACTTTTTATCGCCATAAGTGTGCCATTGAGGTCATCTTTGGTATTTATATTGACTGCGACAAGAAGAACGGCAACAAATATTATATAGGTAATGAATACGTGCTTCGAGAGGATTCCGTTCAGAACTGGATGCTCTCGACATTGAGTGTGGGCAATATGGTGGAGGAAAGCCAGAGTCTGCACAACCGTATATTGTTAGAGCACGTGCCTTCTGGTGGCGAGAAGCTTCAGCAGGTTATCAAGGCAATGAGAGGGGGAAGAGTATTTAAAGAAGAGCGGTGCTCCCAATAGGAATGTTAATTGATTGAGCTGATTAAGGAAACATATCATATTCAAATAATGAAGAAAAAGAGATACAGAGACGTTGAGTCAATGACAGATGCTGAGTTTGAAGCATTGACCCTTGAAATAGCTGGGGAACAAGTAAAGGTTCCGGAGATAGCATTTGACCCTCACTATATGGAAAAACGTGACAATCCGACGCCAAGTGGTGGGGATTACTCTATTGCATATTACTACGATGATGATGGCCCATGTGAGAAGAGTAGGGCAAATAGAGTCAATATCGTGGAATATAAAAAAGGTGGCATTAGGATAAATGAAATTTACGCTTTATTAGATAGGGATGGAATGTCGAAAGGCTAAAAGATGTTATAATGGGTAAGATAATTGTAATTTTTGAAAAAAATTCACTACCTTTGTACAATAATAAATAGACGAATTAAATATGTCAGGTTTTCAATCTCCAATTACTATCAAGCAGGCTATAGGAAGAATCAAGAATAACGAATACTTATTGCCAGCATTTCAGCGAGAATACGTGTGGTCATCGTACCAAGTGGAAAATCTTTTTGACTCGTTAATGAAGGGCTACCCAATTAGCTCAATGCTCTTTTGGAAAGTAAAGGACGAAGCTAAGAACACATATAAGTTCTATAAGATTCTCGACAAATATATAGAGAAATACCACATTCACAATGATGCATTTAATACCAATCAGGTAAATGATTTTCATGCAATTCTTGATGGTCAGCAACGATTAACTTCGTTATATATCGGACTATGCGGAAGCTATGCTTTTCACCGGTACAGGGCAAGATGGGAAAATAGTGATTACAATTTTCCTGAGCGTATTCTGTATCTAAACATCAGCCGCACTTTCCCAGAAGATGAAAGTGATAAAACATACGATTTCTCATTTAAAGAGAAGTCTCTTACTCAAGGAAAGGTTTTGTATCAAGACACCAATGGAGACAAATGGTTTCAGGTTGGTGAGATTCTCAAGCTAGGCGATGGAGATTCTGACTATGGAATATTTGAATTTTCAGATGACTACTCTTTGACTAGGGAGGAAAGAAATATGTTAAACAAACTAAGGTCAAAGATTTTTGACAAGCCTGTAATAAACTTCTACGAAATAGAAGATTCTAAGCCAGATGTTGCGGTTAACATTTTTGTTCGTATCAATTCTGGCGGTACCCAGTTGTCATTCTCTAACATGTTAATGTCAATGGCAATTGCTGGATGGCAGAAAAAAGATGCTCGAACAGAAATCCTTCGTTTGGTTGATTTGGTTAATAATAAAGGGTTTAATATTACCCAAGACTATATTCTCAAAGCATTCTTGTATCTTTACAAGGCAGACGTAAGATTCAGAATAAAGAGCTTCGATAATGAATTCATTGATCTTGTTGAAGAAAAGTGGGAATCTATAAGAGATTGTATTGATGAGTTATTCGAATTGTTGAAGAACTATGGATTAGACCGTTCTTCGCTAACATCAAACAATGCAACACTTCCAATATTATATTACCTGTATCATCGCAATATTTACAAAAGCTTTTCTTCTGCTATAGGATATGCAGATGAACGAAAAGAGATTCGTTTATGGCTTATGAAAACCTTAATTTTCAGATCTTTTGGTGCTAGCGGTGATAGAATTCTGCAATTATCGCGTAAGGCGTTTACAGATAATATGGACTTGTCATTTATAAATGATGATATTACAGCTTTTCCATCAGATACATTATCCTCGGCCATTAGGCAGCCTACTGAGATTAATGATGAGTATATTGATGTTCATATTCTGACTATACACAAAGATAATAAATTTGCCTTTGCTATTCTTGCACTACTATACTCTAATCTTGATTACAGAAATACATTCCACAAAGACCATATTCATCCATACGTTTTATGTCAAAACGCTGGTTATGATTGGGAGGAATATGATACCATACTAAACCTCCAAATGCTAGATGCGAATGAAAATATGGCTAAAAACGCCAAAGAGCTGAAAGAATGGGTTGAGTCAGAAACGACTCCTGAGACTCGCGATTCGTTCTTAAAAAGCCATCTTATTCCTGATGTGAATTTGGAATTGGATAACTTCCCTGAATATATAGAAGAAAGGCGTAAATTGCTTCATGAGCGCATTAAGGATCTCTTTAAACGCGATACAGCTAATGTCATTACGTCAGAGTCTGAAGACGATTTTGAAGAATTGGCGGATGAAATAGAATAATGGCAGACATATAAGAAACGATATTAGTTCACTTGATGACGATGATTTGGAGCTAATAGTGTTTGTCTTTAATGCTGCTGCAAGCCAAAAGATTCTTTATCTTGTAGACAAATACATTACTGATGAAGCAAGAGCAAAGGGTGAGGGACTTATGAGAAAGTATGATGTTTATTACCCAATATTATGGCATAAGCTAGAGGATGATGCCACCATATTATATGACAGTGGTGGAACTCCTAAATTATTATCAGACAATAGAATTAGATACTGAAACGTTATATAAATATGGACAAACAGAATAAGGAAATAGAAATCAATGAGCCGCGTATGGTGAAATCTCACGATGTTGTGCTGGATTCCGAGTATGCAGAGTGGATAGCGGAGGTGAAGCACCGTTATCGCTCTGCTCAGGTAAAGGCTGCCGTTAAGGTGAATAGTGATAAACTGCTGTTCAACTGGCAAATGGGGCGTGACCTTGTGCAAAAGAAAGCTGAGGAGCGTTGGGGTGCTGGTGTTGTGGAGCAGGTAAGCTTGGATTTAAGGAGAGAGTTCCCAAATGAAGATGGTTTCTCTGCTCGTAATCTGAGGTATATGAAACAGTGGTACTTATATTATACCAACGAAGCATCAAAATTGCAACGACCTATTGCAGAAATTGTTCTTCAGAACGGAATTGAGGTGCATTCCGCAAAATTGCAACGACCCGTTGCAGAATTAATGAAACAGCCTGTTTCAGAAACTGGGTATAATGCCAATGACGAGTTCCCACTGCCATTTGCGCTCGTTCCCTGGGGGCAGCATATTGAGATAATCACACGAAGCGAAAGTCTTGAGGAAGCGTTATTTTATATGCAACACGTGATAGAGAAAGGATTAAGCAGAACGGCACTTATCAACTGCTATAAGGCTCATCTCTTTGATCATCAGGGCAAGATAGTAAACAACTTTTCAACGTATCTGCCAGAGCCGCAAAGTCATCTGGTGCAGGAGATACTAAAGGAGAATTATGATTTCGGCTTTGCTACTGTTGACCATGAGCCTTTTGAAGAACGAGAACTGGAGGATGCCCTTACTAGTGATGTGACGAACCTCTTATTGGAGATGGGAACGGGTTTTGCATTTATGGGCAGACAGAAAGAAATAATAGTGGGAGGCCGTTCACGGAAGATAGATTTGCTCTTTTACCATGTACGCCTTCGTTGCTATATCGCTTGCGAAATCAAAGTAAAACCCTTCGAACCAGAGTTTACTGGTAAGTTGAACTACTACGTTAGTGCCGTTGACGAGTTGCTGAAAGCACCGGATGATAACCCTACTATCGGTCTTCTGATTTGTTCTGATATAGATAAGACAGATGTACAATGGTCTTTCCGAGGAATCACTACACCGATGGGAGTAGCCACGTATAACAATATCCGCATTAAGGATATGCTACCCACACAAGAGCAACTAAGGGAGCGTATGGAACTGCTACGGAAGGAGATTCGAGCTACAAAGCGACTGATGAAAAAAACAAGTGAATAATAAAAAAGTATTTGGAGGATTCAGAAGAAATGAAATCCTGCGAATTCTTACAAAGTTACAAAAAAGATTGTAACAGACGAGCAACTATTGTAAAGAAAAAGTGCCGAAAAAAGCATCAGAATTTATACACCATCTAGAGAATGGGAGGGTGCTTTGGGGTTTGATGACAAGGGAGAAAATGACTACGAAGAGGTCGGAAAGTTGGTTTGGGGACTCCGGAAGGCACTTTTGGGGTACTTAGTAGGCTACTTTGGTCTGCTTCCTCCGCGACTTTGCTCCGCTTACTCCGTGACTAAGCAACCCAAAACCTATGACTTTGGAGACCAAAACCATAGGTTTTGGCAATCCCCTTTTTCGACGAAAAAAGACAAAAACGGGAAGCATCTTATTCTCAGCGGTTTATAAACTCTCGCGAGAATCGAAAATTTACAGCCTAAAGACTATAAAATTGAAAGAAGCCCCTTCTCACGAGGGCATTTGTAAGAAATTATTCGGGAGAGCGTTTCCAGATGACATTGCTGTTGTCTACAAGGCACTAAATGCCGTGCCCGAAGTGCCTAACGCTGAGGAGTGGCAGCAGCTGTACCAGAAGATGCGCACTGAGTTTGCCGATGAAGAGAATTCAACGCTTTAGATGTCGAAACAAGATCCACTAGCACCGGAAGGGCTTGATTTCAAAAGAAAAACACTAAAAAAGGTCGATAGTACGCACAGAATTGAAAAAAAACTGCTTTTTTTTCCTTAGAATAAAAAATAATGTGTAACTTTGCCACTGATTTTTACAACATTAATGTTTTTAAACGATGAAAGATTTCTTTAAATACGTGATGGCTACCGTGGTCGGAGTTATCATTGTGGGAATTATCGGCTTTGTCCTGCTCTCACTGACAGTGATGGGCATGCTGGCAAGTGACGACTCGAAAGTGAAGGCCAAGGACAACTCCGTCTTTGTACTGAAGATGAATGGCACCGTCAGCGAGCGGACTGAGGGCGGAAGCCCCATTGACCAGATCATCGGAATGGCCAATGGCGAAGCGATGGGTCTCGACGACATCCTGAAGGCCATCCGTCTGGCACGCGACGAGAAGAACATCAAAGGTATCTATATCGAAGGCGGCACCACTATCTTCGATGCTCCTGCCACTGCGCAGCAGGTGCGCGATGCACTGCTCGACTTCAAGAAAAGCGGAAAATGGGTCTATGCCTATGCCGACCAGATGATGCAGGCCAGCTACTACGTCCTTTCTGCTGCCGACTCGCTCTTCCTCAACAAGACTGGAATGATCGACTTCAAAGGACTGGGCGGCAAGCACGAATACCTCGCAGGACTCTACGAGAAGCTCGGCATCAAGTATCAGGTGGCTCGCGTAGGTAAGTATAAGAGTTATGTGGAGAGCGTCACACGTAAGGACATGAGTGCAGAAGACCGTGAGCAGCATGAGGCTTACCTCAAGGGTATCTGGCAGTTATGGACCAGTCAGATGGGCGAGAGCCGTCATGTCAGCGCTGCCCAGCTCGACTCTCTGGCCAACGACAGCATCATGATGTTCGCTACGACCGACGACTATCTCCAGGCTCATCTCGTCGACCGTGTCTTCTATCCCGAGGACATGAAGAAGGTGGTGTGCCATAAGCTTGGACTCGACGACGACGAAGATATCAACAAGCTGAACTTGAACGACATGCTCCGGCTGAAGCCGTCAGAGAAAGTGAGGGAGAAAGGTGGCCAGGTGGCCGTCTATTATGCCTATGGCGAGATTGTCGACGAGATGGCCAGCGGATTCCTCAGCGGACACACCATCGTAGGTCAGCAGACAGCCAGAGACATCCAGAAGCTGGCTGCCGACAAAGACGTGAAGGCTGTCGTGCTGCGCGTCAACTCAGGCGGTGGCAGTGCTATTGCCAGCGAGCAGATATGGCATGCCATCCAGCAGCTGAAGGCTCAGAAGCCCGTAGTCGTCTCCATGGGCGGCATGGCTGCATCGGGAGGTTATATGATCAGCTGCGGCGCCAACTATATCTTTGCCGAGCCTACCACCATCACCGGTTCTATTGGTATCTTCGGACTTGTTCCCAACTTCAGCGGACTGGTCACCGATAAACTTGGGGTCACCTGGGATGGCGTGGCCACCAACAAGTATTCCGACTTCGAGAACAACCTGATCTTCGGCAGTGAGAACAGCGACGAGATGCGCTTTCTGCAGGGATATACCGACAGAGGCTACGAGAATTTCCTGAGCATCGTAGGTCAGGGACGCGGCATGACGAAGGACGAGGTCAACGAGATAGCACAGGGACGTGTCTGGCTGGCTACCGATGCCTTGGGCATCAAGCTGGTCGACGAGCTGGGCTCACTCGATGATGCAGTGAAGAAAGCAGCAGAATTGGCCAAGATGGATGAATACCACGCCACCGCCTATCCTGAAAAGGCAGGATGGCTCGACAGCTTCCTCTCCAGCCAGGAGGAGTCATCCGACTCCTACCTCGACAGTCAGCTGCATAAGCTGCTGGGCGACCTCTACGAGCCCGTCATGCAGCTCCGTCTCGACCAGCTTCGCAACCGTCTGCAGGCACGCCTGCCCTATGATGTAAGCATTCAATAAACTAATACTATCATGGAAGGCGATTTCATCAAGATCAAAGAGTCACTGCTGCCCCTGAGCTGGATCTATGGCTGTGGTGTCCGACTGAGGAACTTCTGCTTCGACGTAGGGATTCTGAAAAGTCACACCTTCCATGTACCCATCATTGCCGTCGGCAACATCACCGTCGGAGGAACGGGCAAGACTCCTCATGTGGAATATCTCGTACGCATGCTGCAGAAGAGATTCCACGTGGCTGTTCTCAGTAGGGGCTACAAGCGGAAGACGAAGGGTTTTGTGTTGGCCGACCGAAACTCCACCACACGTGACATCGGCGACGAGTCCTTCCAGATCAAGACGAAATATCCCGACATCAGCGTCGCTGTCGACAAGAAAAGGGTCAACGGCATCCAGCGTCTCACCGACGACGACCCCAACCTCGACATCATCCTGCTCGACGACGCCTTCCAGCACCGCTATGTCAAGCCGGGCGTCAACATCCTGCTCGTCGACTACCACCGGCTGATCATCTACGACAAGCTGCTGCCGGCAGGCAGACTGCGTGAGCCGCTCAACGGCAAGAACCGTGCCGACATCGTCATCATCACGAAGTGTCCCAAGGAGCTGAAGCCCATGGAGTTCCGTGTCATCACGAAGGCCATGAACCTCTTCCCCTACCAGCACCTGTACTTCACCACACTCGAGTATGGCACTCCCACTGGTCTTTTCAACAAGAGCCAGACACCTCTCAGCGACCTCTGCGTAAACAATATCCTCCTGCTCACGGGCATTGCCTCGCCACGACAGCTGAAGGAAGACATGGAGGCCCTCCAGAAGAGCTATGGCCTGTCGACTAATATCAAGTCACTGGCCTTCTCCGACCATCATGCCTTCCGACGGAAGGACATCCAGCTCATCAACTCCACGTTCGAGGCCATGCCCTCGCCAAAGGTCATCATCACCACCGAGAAAGATGCAGCACGGTTGGCCAGCATAGAAGGGCTGAGCGATGAGGTGCGGCAGAATCTCTATGTTCTTCCAGTCAACATCTGTTTTATGCAGAAGGATCAAGAGGAGAAATTCAACGAGTTCATCGTGGGCTACATCCTGAAGAACTCCAGGAACAGTATTCTGGCGAAGGGCAAGGACGACGGCAAGGCTCATGACACCCAGCAGCCGGCAGGCAAATCCAAGACCATCAGTTTCAAATAGCGACAACCACCCCAAACAGCAATAAGCATCGACAGACACATGGAAATAGCATCTCTCGGTGAGTTCGGACTCATCGAACATCTCACAAAAGATATCAAACCACAAAACGCCAGCACCTGCTACAGCATCGGCGACGACTGTGCCGTGCTGCACTACCCCGACAAGGAGGTGCTCGTCACCACCGACATGCTCATGGAGGGCGTACACTTCGACCTCACCTATATCGACCTCAAGCACCTGGGCTACAAGGCTGCCATGGTGAATATCAGCGATATCTTCGCCATGAACGGCACTCCCAGGCAGATGACCGTGTCCCTGGCACTCAGCAAGCGCTTCACCGTCGAGGACATGGAGCTCTTCTACGAAGGACTGCGACTGGCATGCCAGAAATGGAAGGTCGACATCATCGGAGGCGACACCACATCCAGCTACACAGGCCTGGCCATCAGCATCACTTGCATCGGCGAGGCACGCAGCGAGGACATCGTCTATCGTAACGGAGCACACGACACCGACCTGATCTGTGTCAGCGGCGACCTGGGAGCAGCCTACATGGGACTGCAACTGCTCGAACGTGAGAAGCGGGTCTACTACAGCCAGGTCGATGAGCTGCAGAAGAAGATCGCTGAAGCCAGGAAAGCCGGCGACAGCGAAAAACTCTCAAATCTCAACTCTCAATTCTCAAATCTCAATTCTCAATTCTCAACCATCGCCACTCCCGACTTCTCCGGCAAGGAGTATCTGCTGCAACGGCAGCTGCAGACGGAGGCGCGAGGCGACATCGTCGAGAAGCTGCGACAGGCCGGCATACACCCCACTGCCATGATCGACATCAGCGACGGACTCTCCTCCGAACTGCTCCACATCTGCAAACAGAGTAAGACCGGATGTCGCATCTACGAGAAGGAACTGCCCATCGACTACCAGACAGCTGTCATGGCCGAGGAGCTGAACATGAACGTCACCACCTGCGCCCTTAATGGCGGCGAAGACTACGAACTGCTGTTCACCGTACCTATCGGCGACCTCGAAAAGATCAAGGAGATCGACGACATCCACCTCATAGGTCATATCACCGAGGAACGCTTCGGACACCTACTCGTCACACGCGACAGCCACGAATTTGAGCTCAAAGCACAGGGCTGGAACCCGCTAAAATAACTTTTTTCCAAAATAATTGCAAAAATATTTGGCGGAACGGAAAAAAAGTCGTACCTTTGCAACCGCAAACGAAAGGAATGCAGTGACAACATGGTGCCTTAGCTCAGTTGGTAGAGCATCGGACTGAAAATCCGTGTGTCCCCGGTTCGATTCCTGGAGGTACCACTCCTCCTTTCATTATGGACCCCGTGAATGGCTCCGGTCAGTAGCGGGGTTTTTCTATGTATATGTAGATATGAAGAAAGTTGTTTATACAGCCCTGCTCTCTTTCGTTGCGCTTTCCGTCAAGGCGCAAGATAGCAGGACTGCGTTCAACTTCCTACGACTGCCTGTCAGTGCTCACGTCGTAGCACTCGGAGGCGACAACATCTCCATCCACGATGATGATGCCACACTTCTCTTCCATAACCCGGCACTCATCAACAATATCTCCGACCGTAGCCTCTCGCTCAACATGATGACCTATATGCAAGGCAGCGTCACTGCCAGCGCATCCTATCAGAGATATGTCGGAGAACGTGCCACATGGGCGGTACAGGGACGCTTCGTCAACTACGGCGAGATGAAGGAGACCACCTATGACAACCAGCAGACAGGCACCTTCGGAGCCAAGGACATTGCCGTTGGAGGGTCCTTCGCCTACGACCTCACACAGCGCATCAGCGGAGGCATCACCGCAAAGATCATCACTTCCTACATCGGGCATTACAACTCGCTGGCAGCTGCCGTCGACCTGGGTCTGAACTATTTCGACCCCGACCGACAATGGAGCATCTCAGCCGTGGCACGCAACCTGGGAGGACAGCTCACAGCCTACGAGGATGATTTCGAGCGTATGCCCCTCGACCTGCAGCTGGGTGTGTCGAAACGCCTGATTGGCTCTCCCCTCCGGTTCTCCGCTACCCTCGTCCGGCTCAACGACTGGCACGAAGGGATAGGCCATCATATCGTGGTAGGTGCCGACCTGATGCTAGGCGATCAGTTCTACCTCGCTGCGGGCTACAATGCCATGCGGGCATCAGAGATGAAGATTGCCGATGCTGATGGCAAGAGTGCTCATGGAGCAGCCCTCTCCCTGGGAGGCGGCATCAGCCTCCAGCGTCTCAAACTCCACATCGCTTATGCCAAGCTCCACGTCAGCTCCCCATCCTTCGTAGTCAACTTCAGTTATAATCTATAAATCTCAAATCTCAACCCCCAAATCTCAAACCTCAAATCTCAAACCTCAAATCTCAAATCTCAAATCAATATATGAAAAAGATCACCATTGCCATTGACGGCCACTCTTCTTGCGGAAAGAGCACAATGGCCAAAGACCTCGCCCAGCGCGTGGGATATATCTATGTCGATACCGGAGCCATGTATCGCAGCGTCACTCTTTACGCCTTGCGTCACAACATGTTCAGTGCCGACGGTTCCATCAATACTGAGATGCTGAAGGAGCAACTGCCACAGATTGTCATCACCTTCCAACTGAATGCCGAGACTGGTCGTCCCGACACCTATCTCAATGGTGTGTGTGTCGAGCAGCTCATCCGTTCGCTGGAGGTGTCCAGTCATGTCAGCCCCATCGCAGCCCTGCCTTTCGTGCGAGAGGCGATGGTAGCCCAACAGCAGCAGATGGGACAAGGAGGCGGTGTCGTGATGGACGGGCGCGACATAGGCACGGTCGTCTTCCCCGATGCCGAGCTGAAGGTCTTCGTCACAGCATCGGCCGAGGTGCGTGCTCAGCGACGTTACGACGAACTGCAGCAGAAGGGAATGCCTGCCGACTACGCTGATATTCTCAAGAACGTACAGGAGCGCGACTATATCGACTCTCATCGCGAGGTAGGTCCACTGCGTCAGGCACCTGATGCCCTGCTCCTCGACAATAGTCACATGACCATCGCCGAACAGAACGAGTGGCTCATGCAACGGTTCCTGGAACGCACTAAAGAGTAGGCTAAGGCTATGGAATACATGTCACAAGAGGGCTACGACAAACTGGTGGAGGAACTTCACCAGCTGGAAAGCGTAGAACTGCCAAAGGTCAGGGAGGCCATTGCTGAAGCCCGCGACAAGGGCGATCTGAGTGAGAACTTCGAGTATCATGCTGCCAAGCGCGAACAGGCCCGACTGCTGGGAAGGATACGTTTCAAGCAGAAGGTGCTGGAGTTTGCTAGGGTCATCGACACCTCACGTCTAGGCTCTGACACCGTAGGACTGCTCTCCAAGGTTGAGATGACCAACATAAACTCGAATGCCCGCATGACCTACACCATCGCCAGTCCTCACGAGGCAAACCTGCGTGAGGGGAAGATTTCCATCCAGTCACCTATCGGTCAGGCTCTCCTCGGCAAGAAGGCCGGCGACATCGTCGAGGTCCGTGTCCCAGCAGGCATCCTGAAGCTCCGCATAGAAAGCATCACGCTGTAGTACGTCTACGCAATAACTACCCGCCCTTGCCTCTCCCCAGACAGGGGCGGGGTTTGTATTTTCCTGCTATCACTCTACCGAAAGGGAGAAACCATAGCGATGAGGCTGTGAACCGTCGATGGTATATTGCGGCAATGTTCGTTTGCCCCAGGTATCCGTACCACCAACGCCGTGGATGTTGAGGTCAATGTTCAGATTGACGAAACGTCCACGCGCTATCTCATGAGGATGCTGAGCCCCCTCCAGATCTTCCTCGCCATAGTCCCAGGCACGAACACAGAGTGGCTGTTTGCCCACAATGCGAAGGGTTCTCTCAGAAGAGGAGAGCGCCAGCCATCTCACGTCACAGCGGTTGCCATTGTCCTGCGGATGGATATACTCCGTCTCAAAGTCGGCGAGCGCCATCTTATAATGACCCACGAAAGCCGACAGCTTGCGGTCAGGATAGTTCTCCCAGGGACCACGGCCATAGTATTCCACCTCTGTGTAGCTGCTGGGCAGACGCATCCTCATACCGAATTTCGGCATCAGGGGAATGTCGCTGGCTGTAGGACGATAGTCGGCATCGACTTCCACCTCTCCATTGCCAAAGATGGTATATTCCAAGGTGTAGTCAGCACCCACGGGCAGGCTGCAGTCAACAGTGACAGTGACCGTGTTCTCGTTGCTCTTCGTCTTGAACGAGCGCACGGTACGCCGAGCGGCAGCATCCTTCCACACTGCCACCCTACGGGCAAAGCTCGCAGCATGCTGGTTGTCGTTCTCTGGCTTCCAGAAGTAGGGTTCCAGCGGAGCCGTCAGCAGCTCCTCGCCACCGACCACCCAACTGGTAAGTGCTCCGCTGGCATCGATCGTGATGGTAGAGGTCTTCGTGCTGACGGTGACGGCATCAGGCGTTGCCGTCAGTGTCGGAGCTTTCTCATCACTGACTCTCACGGTCTTGAACTCAGATATCAGAAACTGTTCACTGGCAACAGCAAAGCCCGCAGGAGCCCAGGGTGTAGCCTGGCGTAGACGGGCCGACACATTGAGATAGCATTCGAAGCCTCTCTTCATCTGCGGCAGCACCAGGCAGTCGCCATCCAACTTCAGCCTGCCTCCGGCAATGCTGTCTCCGCCACTCAGCAACTTATAGGTATAGTCATATTCGTCAAGGTCCGTAAACTGGTCACGGTTCAAAAGCCGTATCCTGTCGCCCACTCCTGCCGTCGCACCTTCTCCTCTCCTTTCAAGCACAAAACTGATGGGCTGATACACATGCTGCACCTCATAGTAGTGAGGATGTGGCTTACGGTCAGGCCCGATAAGACCATTGAGACAGAAAGGCCCGTCATTAGGCTTATCCCCAAAGTCACCACCATAGAGAAAGTCCTCGCCATTCTCTCCCAAAGGTAATACAGCTCCCCCCTCCCTTCGGGAGGGGCCGGGGGTAGGCCTCAACCCCTGGTCCACCCAGTCCCAGATGGCAGCTCCACAAATACTGGAGTCTGCATAGATCACATCCCAGTATTCCTGCAGGTTACCCACCGAGTTACCCATGGCATGCGCATATTCGCGCATCATAAAAGGCTTGTCTGTGACCTGCTGGGCATTCCTGCGCAGCTCGTCGGGGTAGAGATAGCTGTCATCCCAGATCGACGAATAGCGGCGGTCACTGTCATAGAACGGCGGACGTGTCCCATCCAGCTCGCGCACCTTCTGATACATCGCCTCGATGTTAGGTCCTACCCCACCCTCGTTGCCCAGGCTCCAGAGGATGACGCAGGGATGATTGCGGTCACGCTTCACCAGCGACTCGGCACGGTCCACATGTGCCTGCCGGAACGTCAGGTCCTCACCCATCACCTTGTTGGCATAGCCATACCCGTGGGTCTCGTGGTTGGCTTCGTCCATGACGTAGATACCCCAGCGGTCGCAGAGCTCATAGAGGTATTCGCGGTCGGGATAGTGCGAGGTACGCAGGAAGTTGACGTTAGCTTGTTTCATCAGCCGGATATCCTTCTCGTAGGTGGCATCGTCCACATAGCGGCCTGTTCTGGGATGATGGTCATGACGGTTCACGCCACGCAGCTTCACGTTCTTCCCGTTGATCTTGAACACCTCACCCGCTATCTCCACCTTCTTCACGCCCAGGTGATAGTCAAAGTGCTCGATCACTCGGCCACGCTCATCACGCAGCTCCACACTGAAAGGATAGAGATGGGGTTTCTCTGCCGACCACAGACGGGGACTGTCGATGGTATAGTCCATCTTGATGGTCGTGGTGTCGCCTGTAGCTATCTGCTTCACGTCGCTCACGATGTCCTGCCCCTCTATCCGCAGCACTGTCTGTAGCTTTTTCACTTTCTTGCTGCCTACATTGCAGAGGCTGACGTCTGCCGTGACCCTAGCCTGTGTATAGCCGGCATTAGGCTCTGCCGTCACGCTGTAGTCGCTGATATGCACCAGTGGTCTCACCCACAGCTGCACAGGACGGAAGATACCACTCAAGCGCCACATGTCCTGGTCTTCGAGATACGAGCCGTCGCTCCAGCGGTACACCTCCACGGCAAGCTTGTTCCTGCCCTCACGCAGGTATCTCGTCACGTCAAACTCTGCCGGCGACATCGAGTTCTGACTGTAGCCCACCTGCTGACCGTTCACCCAGACATACATCGCGGAGTGGACACCACCGAAGTGGAGGATGAGGTTCTTGGCCAGCATCTCCTTCGTCACATCCACATTCGTCACATACGATCCCACGGGATTGCGGTTCTCATAGGCTGTCCAGTCCTTCGGGGGCTCACTGGTCACGCTGGGGCGGTTTCTCACGAAGGGATAGTTGATGTTGATATAGATCGGGGTGCCATAGCCCTGTGTCTGCCAGTTGCCCGGCACAGTGATCCTGCCCCAACCGCTCACATCATAATCCTCTTTGTAGAAGTCGGCGGGTCTTTCCTCCGGATTACGGCTCCAGTGAAACAGCCACTGCCCGTCGAGCGAGATAATTTCACCACAGTCCTTCTCCTTCGACGGCAGTTGCAACGTGGCGTGATACGGCAGCTTATTGATACTCAGCACGGCGGGATTCTCCCAGTCATGCGCTGTCTGTGCCCATCCGCAGAGGCTCTGCAGCAGGCAGGCGATCACCAGCGCCTGTTTCTTTGCATATGCCATAGCCCTACTCCTTCCTGATGAGTCGCACACCATAGATTTCACCTATCTGCTTACCGGGCTTGGCCACGAACTTCACCCGTACCTGTGTCTTGCCCTGAAGCATCTCGGCGGGGATGTCGTAGGTCTCGTACTTGAACTCTGACACACGGTACTTGCCTGTATTGTTGATGCTCCTGAGGAGCTGGTCGTCGATCATGATGTCAAACTCATGACTCTTCCACTCACCCACGCCCCAGTACATCAGGCGCAGCTGCAGGTCAGTACGTCCTGCCGTCTGCATCAGGTAGCTGAAATAATGCCCATCGCGGGCATCACGCCAGAACACATCATTGGTGTTACCCGTCTGCGAGCGGTCGGTCTCCATCTTGTGATCGGTCTCAGGCTGCTGCTCGCCTGGCTGTACCTTGTCGATGGTACGTGCCTCCAGTGCCTGACGCTCCTGCTCCTGACGGGCGAGGTTGTCGAGGTAGCTCTTGTAGCTGTTCTCCGACAGGGCGAGCCAGTACATCATATAGCGCGAGTCGTGAATCTCGAAGAAAGGCTGCAGCTCGTTATGAATGGCATTCTCCATCTTCGTAGCGAGGGTGAAGTGCAGGGGCTTGCCTGCCACAGGCTGCAACTGGTTGGCTATTTCCTCAATCTTGTCGTTGACGAGGATAGGAGCCTCGTTGACGGGCAGCTTCTTTCCGCTGGCATACTGGCCGAAACGACTGTCGTCGGCTATCAGGTGAGCCATATCCTCCGTTCCTGTCTTCATGCCCAGCAGGATGGGACCGTGCATGAGGGCGATGTACTGTGGCTCGTTGGGCAGATACCTGATGTAGTTGTACATGGGGAACTCGATGTCCACCACGTCCCCCTTCTTCCAGTTACGGGTGATGGGAATGTAGCTCGACGGACCAGTGACAAGACCGAACACTCCTTCAAATCCTCCCACGCCAAGGTCGGTACCCACCAGCTTGCCGTTCACCTTCACCTGGAAATGACAGGGTTTCACCCAGCCGGGATAACGCACCTGGAGCGTAAAGGTCCTATTCCCCACCTTCCCCGAAGGAGCCTCAGTGATCGTGATGCGGCTGGTTTCAGCATAAGGGAAGGCGGTCTCCTGACGCAGCACGAAACCCTTGTCTTTCCAGTTAAGCTCTGATGCCACATAAAGGTTCACGAAGAGGTTATCGCCCTTCCTGGTATAGATGAACTGTCCGTACTTACTGTGGTTCTCCATACCCGTACCCACGCAGCACCACATGGCCTCGTTGGGTGCCGAGTAGTTACGGTAGTGGCGCGGACGGGCGGGTGTGAAGTACACATAGCCTCCATGCTCAGGATGCTGCGACGAGAGGATATGATTGAACAGCGCCAGCTCATAGTAGTCGGCATAGCGGGCCTCAGGGTTACGGTGGTGCAGCAGCTCCGTCAGCTTCAGCATGTTGTTGGTGTTGCAGGTCTCGGGGCCGTCGATGTCGTTGATGAAGTCCATGCAGGCATCCTTGCTGGGGAAGTGCTCGCGGCGCGAATTGCCGCCGAAGGCCAGCGAGCGCTGCCCTGTGACGATGTCCCAGAAGAACTGGGCTGCTTCGTGGTAGCTCTCATTGCCCGAATGGTTGCTGATGCGTTCGAACCCCACTACCTTGGGCACCTGCGTGTTGGCGTGCATGTTGTCCAGACAGTCCACGCGCTGCATCATCGGAGTGAGCAACCGACGATGCGAGAACCGCTTGGCCACGTCGAGATACTTCTCCTGACAGCCAGAGATGCAGTAGGCATCGTACAGCACCTCGTTCATGCCACCATGCTCATTGCCCAGCATGCGCTCCATCTGCTCGTCGCTGAGGCCTGCCGTCAGGTCGATGGCCCAGTCGCAGAAGCCCAGGAAGAGCTTCTTAGCCTGCTCGTTGCCACAGTATGTCCATGCGTCACGCAGGCCTGCAAACATCTTATGCAGATTATAGAACGGGGCCCAGGCACCGGAGTACACACCGAAGTCGCCTTTCTTGAAGTTGCTCCAGATGCGCTCGCTGTTAGGCATGCCGCCCACGTAGCCCCTGCCCCACTCCGGGTGGTTCTTCACGTTGGCATCAGCACAGGCCTGCAACTCGCTGATCATATACTCCATGCGCTGTCGGCACTCCTCATTACCCATGGCGGCGTTCATCGCCATCGCCGTCAGATAGTGGCCACCCACATGTCCGTCCAGCCCGTCCCAGTTGGGATAGGCCTTCGCCTTGGGTTCCAGGCCGGCCTCCTTGCGATAGGGAGCCAGCAACCGGTCACAGTCATACTGCAGCAGCGTCCTCACGTTCAGGTCGCGTGCCTTCTTGAGCGGGCCGTCGAGCAGGGTGACATCACCCAGCCAGAACTCATCGTCATAGACACCCAGATGCGACACCTTGTCGCCGATCGTCTCTTGTGCGTGGCCTGCCAGCACAGCGGCAGTCATGCATACCAATAAGCAGAGCCTTTTCATACCTTTTTATTCCTTTACAGTGATTGATTATTCTGAACTATCAGGGTCGTCTTCACCCTTCGCTGCCTCCGCGATGCCCTTGAGGTATTGTATCACCTCACTGAGCGTGTCGGAGTGGTCGGGACCGGCAGCATAGCCACCGGAGAAGATGTTTTCTTCTTCAAAGCCGAGGTACATCGACCAGCTGCTGGCGTCCATGATCTCGACGTCCGACATATAGTTTCTTCCCACCTCATACAGCTTTCCTGCTTCAATGATGTCCCTGACACGCTGCAGCACCGAGTCATCCACCTCCACGGTCTGGGGTTTCTTGTCCATCTCCTCCGGCGTCCTCATACGCTGCACCCTCATGGAGAGCTTCCCGCCAGTGCCGTTGTCATTTCTGTCTAAGGTCACCTCCTCATGATAGCCCGCAAAGCCATTACCGTTCGAGAAGCTGAAATGATTCAGCCGTCCCGAAGGCATCGTAGGCTCAGGACGTGTCTTGATCTCGTGCTTGATGGCCGACTGTATCCGCCCGATACGCTTCTCTGCAGCCGCAGCAGCGTCGAAGGCTTTCATCGCCATGGCAACGTCAGTGAAATGCTTCTCCAGAAGGGCGGTAGCTTTCTTGCCTTTCTTCCTGCCCACAATGTCCTTACGGGCATCCAGCAGGGCCTTGGCACGCTCATGGTCTCTCTCCATCCACTCCAGCGTGTTTTCCATCGACGGAATGCTGTAGTCACTCAGGTTCGAGAGGTAGCCCTCCATCCGTTCATCGCTCTGTAGCCACTGCACATAGGGCATCCAGAAGCCCGACCTGTTCAGTTCCTTCACCACCTCATCGGTCTGTGCCATCACCGGACCCGAGCCCATCAGCAGTGCTGCCAGTGTTGTCAGTAAGTTTTTCATTGTCTTCCTATTTATTTGTTCTCCCACTTAGAATGATCTTCACGATACCTACGGCGTCACTGATGGTGATCTCTCCGTTGAAGTTGACATCGGCAGCGTTCACCAGGAACTTTCCCGACAGTCTGCCCAGGATGTAGTCCACCACTGCCACGGCATCGGCAATGTTGACATCACCATTTCCGTTGGCATCACCCAGCAGCGTCATCACATTGCCGTCCTGGGCATAGAGCATCACGGGCACATGGTTGTTCTCGGGTTGCACGTCGGTGACGACGTTACCCTCAGCATCACTCACCACCACCTTGATAAACACCTGCTGGTCTTCGGGCAGGTCGTCGGCCTGCAGGCGTACGACCTTCGAGAGGGGCTTGCCACCGGCATATAGCTCACCCGTGGGGATGGTGACAAGGCTGGTGCCTGCCATTGGCTCAGTGTCTACTGTCGAGGCATAGAGCCCTACAGTGACCGTCTGTCCTTCAAGCAGCGGCAGCGGCGAGCAGTTGGTGACCTTGGCAATGATCGTGTTGCGGGTGTCACGTATGCGATTATTCACCACGGTGCAACTCAGGTCAGTGGCCTGCACCTGGCAGTCAAGGGTTGCCGTGGCTGTCATCGTCGGATCTGTGGCAGCACGACGGGCTGCACGACGGGCTGCTGCCTCATGGCGAGGCATGATGCTTCGCTGCACAAGGCGGGGCATCTCGGGCATTGAGCTATTCTGAGCCAGGCTCCTGCGTGGTGCCAGGCGGGCACTCATATTACCAAACCATGCCGTGACCTCCATCTCCTCCCTACCGTCATAGTTCCCTGGATTGATGGCGAAGTAGCCGGAGAGATCAGCTGTCTCGCCAGGCAGCAGGTTCAGGTCGGTGAACTCCACGGCGGTGGAGCCTATCTCAGCGGTGATGGTGGTGACGGGAGCATAACCTGTGTTCTGCACGCTCAGCTTGAAGGGTATCCGCCCACTGTTCGTGGCGTTGGCGGCAGTGATGACACAGTCTTTCACACGGATGGCATTCGTGAACTTCACGTCCTTCTGTATGACTGCCGTACCGTCATTGTCGACATCGCTGAGGGCATACACCACGTGAAGGCTGTCATGGTCGATATAGCCGTCGAAGGCACTGGCAGTGAAGTCATCGGGTATACGCACCACCTGCTCGGGATACGAGACATAGAGCTGTGAGCCGCTCTTGCCAAAGCGTCCGGCACAAAGCCACGAGTCGGCCTCGTTGGTCGCAGGATTGAGCACCGACTGTGTCCAGACCAGTGCCAGGTCGTCAAGCGAGGCTGCATCTTCAGTGGCGGTGAGCTTGAAGGCGTTGACGCTGCGCTTGCCCAGCCGTGCATAGGCGTCAGTGGTGGCGACGGGGCTGTTGGCCATGTCTACACTGCGCAGGCGGATGTCCTGCGTGGAGTCGGGACGCTCAGTGAGATAGCCCACCATGTTCACATCGCCCATGCGCACCACCTGCGGGTTACGACCACGCTCCACGCCCATCTGCATGCTGACGGCATTCTTAGGCGTGACGCAGATATAGTCTATGTAGGGGTTGTCCTCCGAACTGATCTCGTCCTGATGTTCCATGATGATGAGCAGCGAGTCGCCATGCATCACCATGCGATGATCGCTCACGATGAAGCTCTGGTTGAGCTTGGCCAGCTCAATGGGCTCACTCCACTGCTCACCGTCATAGCGCGAGAGCATATAGCTGCCCACAAGGTACTGCTGGCGGTCTTCATCACTGTCGGCAGCAGTGGCCATGGGCGTTCCGCTGAGCCATACCACGGCGGCCTTACCATCATCCTGCACGGCTACGCGAGGCGAGAGATTGGCCTGGGGGGAGTTGAGGGTTGAGAGTTGAGAGACGTTTGTGCTCTGCCACGACGAGCCGTTCCAGAGCGAGGCCACGACATCCACGTTGCAGCTCATCTCGTTCATGGCATCCATCGAGGTGCTGCCCTCCACGTCCTGCGTGCTGAGGTCGCTGGTGCGATACTGCTCGAAGGCTGCTATGCCCTTGTCACCACGCTCTGCCACATCGAAGGCAAAGGCTGCGCCTGTGGCCTGCGGATTAATGTCTGTGTCAGCACCACCGTTAATGGTGCGCATCATCAGGCGGTCGTCGTTATAGTCTGTAGCACTGTTCAGCTTGTTATAGATGATGCTGGCGCCTCCATTGAACAGGCGCGGACTGGCCAGCCCCGACACGTCATTCATCAACGTCTGTCCCAGGCCTACCACACGACGTGGCTTCACCTTGCGCCATTCACGTCCACCGATGGCTTTGACACTGAACAGGCTGGGACCATAGACGAAGCTGTCACTATAGGGGTTCGACGAGTCGTCAGGCCAGCAGAAGTCCTTCGAGTACTTGAAAAACCATTTCTCCCAGTGCTTCTTCCACCACAGGAAGCGGGCATCGGCATAGATAAACATGCCTGAGCGCAACGACAGCTTATGACCGCCATAGACGCTGTTGCTGCCGGCATTGCCCACCAGCGGATAGGAGATACCCGACTGGTAGGTGGCCGACACACCACCTCGCACGCCTACCTCGGCCTTCACCAGGTTGAGGATGTTAAGTCCGGCAGTGGCCCATGCCACGATCTCAGCCCTCACCTCATTCTCTACCATCACGTTGAGACTGAAGTTGTAGACATCGCCTGCAGCGGCCTTGTGGTTGATGAGCTTCAGCTGAGTCGACAACTCACCTGAGAGCTTGGCACCGAACGAGCCGATACCGAACGAGCATTTGTGGGTGTATTCACCCGACATCTCGAGCTTGATACCGCCATCGTGGAAGTTCATCATGAACTCTCCCTTCGGACCGATATAGGCCACACCCGAGATGAAGGCACGGATGCCGATGAAAGCGTCGTTCTTTGCGAAGAGCGGGTCGTTGCCATAGAGGAAGTCGAAGTCCTCATCACCACCGGAGCCTCCCGTGCAGGCATCGACACAGTCCTTGAACACCTTGTCAAACTGGTTGGCATAGTCCATCATCTCCTCGGTGAACGAGTCCACCATGTCGGCCTCGTCACCACCGGGGAGGAAGTTCTTCGAGTAGACGCCACGCACCTGGAAGTGGTTGCCCACCTTCTTCACCTGGAACTGGAAGCCCATGACCTCGGGGAAGTCGAAGTCGATCTCGTTGAACAGCTCCTGGTTGTCTTCGCCCAGGTCGCAGTCTCGCTTCTTGCTCTCAGTACCGATGTCGGCGGGGTTGAAGGTGGGATTGGTACGGATCTTGATGTCGGTATTACGGGCTATGGAGTCTATGTCGAGCTCCTCGTTGTGCAGCTTGGGCAGCTGGGCAAAGTCGGCCAGCCCCACCTTCAGCATGGGGATGGCCATCTTCTCGTTGGGCACGAAGTCTACAAGGTTGAAGGTGGCGTCTATGTAGTCATGCGCGAAACCAGTAGCTGCAGCCTTGATTTCCTGCCACTGCGTGGGCTCGACGTCTTTCTTGTTGCCGAAGCCTGAGAGGGTCATCTTGCTGTAGTCTTGCGCAGCATTCTCCTTCCGGAAGGTGAGGTCGAGCTGCAGGAACTTCTCACCCTCCCAGCGCTTCACAAAGCCATAGACGCCCTGTGTGTTCTGAATGGCATAGATGCTCTTGGGACCTCCCAGCGGACCGCTCTCCTTGTAGCTGACTTTGTCAACGAGGTTATAGCCTGTCAGATCGGTAATGGCGAAGGTGACGGTGGTGGTGTCGGCATTGGCTTCCACAATGCTCATCAGGTCGGCACGGCAGATCTTGCTGATGGCCTCGTCGGCTCTCTCCAGCACCAGGTCGACCTCATTGGTGGGCTGTGCGCTGAAGCTGTGACGGTAGCTCTGGCTCGTGGCGTTGTACTTATAGAACTTGGGCTCATAGCCCTCGGCCACCACCTCCAGGTAGAGGCTGCTCGTCAGGGGGTCGGTCACCACAGTGCGGAAGGGCAGCTCCACACGGCCGTCGGCACCTACCTGCACTCTTGCATGGCCATAGGCAGGACTTCCCTCGCCATCTACAGCCACATAGTTGACGCGGGCATTGGTCACGGCCTCACCCATGATGTTATGCAGCGAGAGGTGGACGTAGCCGTCTTCCTCGAAGATGACATTACGTATCACGGGGTTGCGGTCTTCTATCTCGTCTATCATGTTGCTCCTGCCCTCCAGGAAACTGCTATAACTGCCTGCGCTGGGGAAGACGGAGGCGGTGAAGAAGGGCCGTGTGTAGTTGTCGATGGAGGCGTGGTAATAGTTCAGCGAGTTATAGACGACCTCATTCTTATCGTTCAGCAGGAAGAAGCCCACGATGTCATCGGGCTCGTAGAACCACTGGGTCTTCTTCTCCTTGTGATGGATGGTCTTGGTCTCTCCCCTCTTCGTGGTATAGACGAAGTCAACGAACTGGGGCAG
Source organism: uncultured Prevotellaceae bacterium (assembly GCA_900318685.1). Lineage (GTDB taxonomy): Bacteria > Bacteroidota > Bacteroidia > Bacteroidales > Bacteroidaceae > Prevotella. The sequence continues at coordinate 62,753 of ONLL01000016.1, forward strand.
CACGAACTGCTCCGCCTGGGCGTTCTGCATGTAGGCCTCTGCCATGCTGTAGTACACGTATAGGTTCTTCTTTTGCTTCAGGTCGTGGGTGGTGTAGCTGAAGGTGCGGTGTGCACCGAACGTCTCGTTGACGACTTCTATCTTGTACGTGGCATCGGCAATGGGGAAGTAGAGGTAGCCGCCTTCGCTGTTGTTCAGGCGTATGGTGTCGCCACCCAGCTTGCCTCCGGTGACGATGATCTGCGTCTCGCGGGCAGCCCAGTGACCGGCATAGGAGTTGGTCTCACCCTCGAAGGCATTGCTGATGGCCAGGATGTTGCCTTTGCGCACACTGGCGATGGCATCAAACAGGTCTTTGCTGTCGTCAGTGAGTGCACTGCTGAAGGCTGCCATCTGGGCTTCATCGCTGAGCTGCGGCGTGCTGCCGTCGGTCAGCTCCAGCGTCGTGTCGCCAAGGGTGCTGTAAGGACGCGCGACGTATGTCTTGAAGTCGTCTTTGCCAAACACGGTATAGTGCCGGTAGCTGCTCACGCCGTAGTCGCCATAGCCATTCTCGCCGGCCTCGCTCGAGGCACCGGTGGAGATGACGACGGGCATCATCTCTCCCTCACAGTCTTCCGTCTCCACAGGCACGATGATCTTCGCATCATAGTAGCCGTCGCCACGGTCCAGGAGCTGCAGCCAGTCGGGCTTGGCGTCCATGCCCTGTGTCGACTCCCACGTCTCCTGACGCTTGTTCGTGTAGTTATAGCTCGAATGGCCATCCCACTTTTCATCGCTCTTGATGTCCCAGTGCACCATGAAGTAGGCATCCTTCGGGAGGTTATAGGCATGGGTGACCACATAGTCGGTCTGTCCCTTCACGATGTCGCTGTACACGGGCGAGGAGGTCTTCGCCCAGGCATCCACGCGCACGGGATCGTAGGCATAGTTGATATAGCGGAAGGTGGCGAGGGTGTAGTCCGTGTGGCTGATGCTGTTAGTGAAGGGCAGACTGATGTCGGTCTTCACCGTCCACACCAGCTGCGAGCTCTTCCCATGACGCTCCAGCAGGCTGTACTCATGGTCGTTGAGCGTCAGCGGCACATACACATGCAGCACGCCGTCCTTCCGTTCGCTCTGCAGCTTGCCGACATCGATGCCCTCCAGCGTGCGTGTCACTCCGTCCTTGGCAGTGACCGTCATGTTAGTGGTGCCCTCAGTGGCGAGGCTCCACGTCTCGTCGGCCTCAAACTGATAGTCCACCACCACGTCTCGCGACAGTCCATAGACATCCTGCTGCTGGTCGTCATAGTAGAACGTGATGCCATTCGGCACGGCGGGCAGCAGTGTCACCTTCTTCGTCAGCGTGTAGTCTGCCACATCGGGGCTCTCGCCCTTGGCTATGCGGTACTGATACTCGTCACTCACAAAGGTGATGGTCACCTCTCCCGACTTGGCAAAGCCGTATTCAAAGTCCCACAGGCCGATGTTCTCAGCACGGAAGGTGAGGCGGCCGTCGCTGTCGATGGCAAGGATATCATCTTCCTCACCGTCACTACGGGCGATGCTCCAGGTGCCTGTCTGACACGTGGCGGTGACAGGCGTGATGGCTGCGTAGGCCTGATAGCTGCGGTGGGTGTCTTCGGTCGTGTAGTGGATGACGTCGGGCACACCGGCAATATGCATCTGCCCGATGGGCACGAATGCGGCTGTGCCTGCTGCCACAGTGACATTGGTAAAGGCCGTTGCAGGGTAATAGTCCTGCGTGGCAACCTGATCACCATCGGTATAGTCGTTCACCGCCACGCCTATCTCCAGGCAGTAGCTGCCTGCCTCGGCAGGAGCCTTGACGCTGGCTGTCACCATGCCATTACTCATGGTGGCACTCGTCAGCGGCAGGCGCGTCACGCCATGGTCGAAGGTGACGAACAGCTGCTGCAGCAGCGTCTCCTTGTAGAACGTGTAGCAGAAGCGCCAGTTGTCTATCATGAAATGCACGTCCATCTGCTGTCCCGTGGTGTACGACTGTTCCGAGGTCGACACATTATATATATAAGGCACGGCATGGACGAGCTCAAACCGTGTGTTCTCACCCTCGTAGGCAGTGATGTCATCGGCTGTGAGCGTGGTGGGTGCCGTGTCGTCGGTAGAGCCGGCACTGAAGAAAGGACCGGCACTGCTGACTGAGCTCATCAGCGTGAACTCCCTCGTGCTGCCCGCTCCCACCTCAGTGGAGTATTCACGTCTGTCCCTGACGCACTCGCCCTGGTTGAAGCGATGGACCACGGCGAAGCTGCTCGACCGTGTGTTCTGCTGCTGCCGGGGCACGAAGCCCACCACGTGGGTCGTCGACGGCAAGGCCGTAGGCAGCTCCTCGTCCAGGGCGTCGAAGTCGACGTTGCCAACGGTGAAGCTGTAGCGTGTGTCCTGGTTCACTCGCACATAGGCATCCTTGCCCGTCTCGTCGTTATGGGGTTGCATAAACAGGAACCCATAGCTGTTCTGCGTCATCAGCGGCACGGCATAGTTCCCTCCTATGGTGTTGTAGCTCTCAGAGAAGGTGTTGTCCTCGCCAGGCGGGCTGTTGAAGTCGAACACCATCTCCACCAGGTTCACATCGAGCGTGGCACGGCTGGGGAACAGCAGCTCCACATACACCGGTCTACGCCCCACGATGGGGAACATGCAGGGATATATATCTGAGACATAAATGGTCTTGCGTGTCTCTCCCGGCGCAAATGTCACCACCTTCACGGCGTCGTATGCGTCACTCTCCGTTTGCTTCACTTCCAGCGTGAGCGAAGCATACTGATCCATGCCATGCCCCGACAGCTCCACGCTCACCGGATAGTCCACGGACTTATCAAGGCAGAGGTCGAAAGAGTACTTCCTCGCACCTTCATAATCCCCTGTCTCCGCGTTGTATGTGCCCATGTCTATCACGTAGATGTCACGATGGTCGCTGTCCCTCTCTCCGGCTTGCCCGTTCGTTTCAACAGTACTCACGACAGAGATGACGGGTGCATCACCTCGGCTCCATGTCTGTGCCTTCACAGGAGCGAGCGCCCCTCCCAGCAGCACCAGCAGCATGACCATTGTTCTTCTTGTTCCCATAGTTGATAAGCGTATTTTCTCTTTTGAGTGCAAAGATAAGCAAAAAAGTGGAAACATCAGCACAATTCCCCCAGATTCTTCACTCTTCACTCTTCACTTTTATAGTATGTCACGCAAAAATCGCAGAAAGAGTCTCTGGTCGCCCTATGGGCTCCGCTCGAGCTCTGCTCGCTTTCACAAAGTGCAGCGACTGAAAGAAAATTAAAACAAAAATTTTAAAAAACTCTTATGATCCCATTCTTCACTCTTCATTCTTCACTCTTCACTTTTAAGATTTATTCTTTCAGATGACAGTCATCGCGATGACTGCTTTATTCATGCGCGCATGAATAAAGGTTTGCTTTTGTTGGAAGCATCTTGAAAACTAGTTTTCAGAAGTGCTTCAAATAAAAGCAAACACATCATCTGAAAGAATCCCTATCGCTTCAATTTTCAATATAATTTTTGCTTTAATTTTGAGCCGAAGGCGACCAATTAAAATCTGTGATGTCTGTGAAATCTGTGTGACAATTTTGAACTAAACCGTATAAAACCGTGGCTAAGATCCGTACAATCCGTGTTCGTTTTCGTTCCAAATTCTCCACTCCTCACTCCTAACTCCTAACTCCTAACTCCTAACTCCTAACTCCTAACTCTCCCCCCCTCCCAAAAATAATTTGCTTTTTTCTTTGCCCTTATAAATAAAATGCTTATCTTTGCACTCGATTTTCAATAAAAATCGTGGATGGCATACAACATTTTAAAGCAAATTCGTGCATAAACCAAAAACATTCAACCGCATTTCTGGAAGTGGCGGCACTCACCGATGGTGAAATCATCAACAATAACAATATTGCACAAGAATGTGGAGTACATGCTACCACAGTCAACTCCTATTTCGACATCCTCGAAGACACCCTTCTGGGTTACCGCATTCCTGCCTTTACAAAAGTGATGAAACGCCGATTGGTACAAGCACCGCGTTTCTATTATTTCGATGTCGGCATTGTCAACCATCTGCTTCACCGCAAGGAGCTCGTAAGGGGTACGGCAGACTATGGTCATGCCTTCGAACATCTGGTCACACAGGAGCTGGTGGCATGGTTGCACTACACCCATAGCGACGAGCGCCTTTCCTATTGGCGTACCTACACGGGCATTGAGGTTGATGTCGTCATTGGTGATGCCCGTATAGCCATCGAGATCAAATCCACAGAAGAAATACAGAACAAGCATCTTAAGAACATCAAGATTTTCGCAGAAGAACATCCCGACTGCCGTCTCATAGTCGTTTCCCTCGACATGTTCACACGCCGCATAGGTAATATTGAATGCATGTATGTTAATGACTTCTTCCATCTGTTGTGGACAGAAGGGCTATAATCTTCACTCTTAAAGTATGTCACACAGATCACACAGATCCATTCTTTCAGATGACAGTCATGAAAATGACAGCTTTATTCATGCGCGCATGAATAAAGGTTTGCTTTTGTTGGAAGAGTATTGAAAGCTAGCTTTCATAAGCTCTTCCAACAAAAGCGAACACATCATCTGAAAGAATTCCCGACCACTTCAATTTTCAATATAATTTTTGCTTTAATTTTGAGCCGAAGGCGACCAATTAAAATCTGTGATGTCTGTGAAATCTGTGTGACAATTTTGAACTAAA
>ONLL01000051.1 GCA_900318685.1 uncultured Prevotellaceae bacterium
CAAGCAGTTCATCAGCACCGACGGCCTGGCAGAGTATATCCAGACGCAGTGCACCGTGAAGAAGAGCGACATCCGCGCCGTGCTCGAGGAGCTGGGCAGCGCCATGAAGCACTATTTCGAGCTGGGTCAGAAGGTGAAGCTCGAGGGCATCGGCATCTTCAAGGTGGGCATATCCAGCGCCGCCAGCGACACTGAGGCGGGCTGCACTGCCTCGCTGGTGAAGAAGAGCCGCGTGAACTTCCAGCCCGAGACCGTGTCCGTGCTCAAGGGTGTAGTCGACGTGCAGCGTGCCCGCATGATCAACGGCGTGGCCACCGTCGTAGAGACGCAGCAGCAGGTCTTCGACCACCCCGCCACCATGCTCCGCGACATCCGCTTCGAGGGACGAGAATTCCGGCAACGGCGGCAACAGCGGAGGCGACGACGAGCCACGTCCGTAGGAAGTGAAGAGTGAAGAGTGAAGAGTGAAGAATTTGCTACCGCTCTGATAGGTTAAGGGGTCGCGTAAGCGACCTATAACTAAGAAAGGAGGAACACACTATGAAAGAACGACTGAAGAACCGCCTGATGGAAGCACTCATCGCAGCCATCACTGCATTCATCGCGGCCATCACCACCACCTCGTGCCTAGGTCACGGCCCACTATTCTAACTTGACTGGGAGGACGACTAACGGTTAGTTATGACATCAAGACAGCAAAGGCATCAAGACACGAAACTGGCAGTCTTGATGTCTTTGTTGTCTTGTCGTCCTAGTCATCCTAGTGGTCCTAGTTGTCCTAGTCATCCTAGTCATCCTAGTTGTCCTAGTCGCCCTAGTTATCCTAGTTGTCCTAGTCGTCTTGACGTCAGCTTATTTACCGTATTTCTCGATGAGGGCGTCGGCCTGCTCATCGCCTAGCTCGCGGGCTCGCTGGAGGCTCTTTACGCCCTCCTGCTTCTGGCCCTTCAGACAACGGGCGAGACCCAGGAAGAGATGGCCGTCGCTGTACTCGGGCCACTGACGTACACACTCCTGGGCGGTCTGCTCGGCCTGGTCGTAGAGGCCCACACGCACCTCCAGCGACGCTTTCTCGGCATAGTAGACCTCCTGCTGTGGATTCATCTCGATGGCCTTCGCGATGTCGTTGAGAGCCTGCTGGAAGAGGCGTCCTCCCTGCTCTGCCTGGAAACGGAGGTAGTAGAAGCCGTCGTTGACCAGCGTGGCCATGAGCTGCTCGTAGTCGTTGAGGTCGCTGGTGGCATCGCGGAAGAGCTTGGCATCGAGGCGTGCCTGTGCGCGTGCGAGTATATAAGGTGCTGCCTCCTTGAGATAGGGTCGGGAGAACTGGGCCACGGTGGAGTCGAGCAGAGCCAGATAGGCGGTGGTGTCCTGCTGCATGAGCTTGCAGCGTGATGCCTCGAAAAAGAGGTCGGGCGAGCGCAGTGAGCTCTGGCAGATGGCGTCGTAGATGCTGCTGGCCTCGGCGTACTTCTGCTGTGCGTAGAGCACGTAGGCCTGCTGCTGCTGATAGACGGGCAGGGGATTGTCGGCATAGGCGGCCTTCGCCTCGTCGAGGGCTCGGTCGAGGGTCCACGGCTCGTAGGGCGGCTCAGGCTGGTAGAGTGCCTTCATGTAGATCATGTTGGCATAGCTGTAGTGCACCTCATCCTTCTTCTGCCCTACCTTGAGGGCCTGTGCGATGTCGGCATCGGCATCGGCATAGCGGTTGGCATTGGCGGCAAACTTCGCGCGGGTGATGTATCCCTCCTGCTCGTCGGGGAATTTGAGGATGAAGTCGTCGAGCAGCCCGGCATAGGCCAGCGAGTCGTAGGTCTGAGCGGCTACGAAGAGGGTGAGCACGGCCTGACTGACATCGTCGGGCAGTGCCTTCTTGATGTTGATGGCACGCAGGGCGGCATCGTTGATGCTCAGTCCCTGTATCTTCAGGCTGTCGGCAAAGAGGGCGCTGACGGCGTAGCACACGGTATCGGCGGCGCTGGCGGGCTTCTGCATGAGTCCCACGAGCTGTCCTTCGTCATTGAGCAGCGGCAGCCCCACGCCGTCGTCGGGCATCTGCATGCGGAGGGTGTAGTAGGCATAGTCGCCGCTGAAGGTCTCGGCCTTGCTCACACGGCCCTCGATAGCCTTCTTGGCCTCAAGGTAGGGCAACAGCCAGGCGGCGCTGCCTTCGCCTGCCTTGCCGGCAGCGATGGCGAGAGGCTGTGTCTTCTTTGCGTCGACAAGGAATTTAGCCACGTCGTAGGTCTCGCTGGCACCGAGGATGAGCGCCACAGGCATCTCCTTGCCGGCAGCGTCGATGACGACGGCGCGACTGGCTCCGCGGAAGGGCTCGTAGTTGCTGACGGCCTCGCCCTGCTCGCCGACGAACACGCCGTTGCCGCTGGCAAGGAGCGTGCCTGAGGCGTCGAAGGTCTTCAGGGTGAACACCGACTTGGCGGCTTTCTTCACCCACGACTGCGCGCTCACACCGCAGAGTGAGTACTGGCAGATGACAAATGACAATAGTATGAGACAGCGTTTCATTGTATTCATTTCTTTATTCTTAAATTCATGTTTTCATTAGTGCGAAAGCAGCTCCCTGGCATTCCTGATGGCGGCATCGGTCACGTTGCTGCCGCTGAGCATCTGGGCGATCTCGCTGATGCGCTCGTCGTCGCTGAGGAGCTGCATGTGGCTGATGGTGCCCTGGGGAGTCTCTTCCTTGAAGACCTTGTAGTGGGTGGTGCCCAGTGCGGCAATCTGCGGCAGATGGGTGATGCTGATCACCTGACGGCCTCCACTTCCCATCTCGGCCATCATCTCGGCCATGCTGCCTGCAATCTTACCGCTGACACCGGTGTCGATCTCGTCGAAGATGATGGTGGGCAGCTTGACGGCGCCGCTGATCATGGCCTTCAGGGCGAGCATCACGCGGGCAATCTCGCCACCCGACGCTACCTGCGACACGGGCTGCAGCGCCGACGATGTGTTGGCGGTGAAGAGGAAGGCCACACGGTCGTAGCCCGATGCTGAGGGACGATCGTCGTCGACCTGAATGTCGACCTTGAAACGGGCGTGGGGCATACCCAGCTGCGGCAGCCGCTGCTCCATCTGCCGCTCGACTACGGCGGCACTCTTGCGGCGTGTCTCGGTGAGGACTGCTCCTGCCTGCCGGCAGGCGGCACGCAGCTGTGCCAGCTCGCGCTCTTTCTCGGCCAGTGCCTCGTCGCCGTCGTCGATGGTCTGCAGGCGCTGAGCCAGCTCGTCGCGGATGGCAATGAGCTGGCCTACGGTCTCGACGCGGTATTTCTTCTCCAGGTCGTAGAGGCGGTCAAGGCGTGTATTGACGGCATCGAGCTCAGAAGGGTCGAAGTCGATGTCCTCCATCTTGCTGCTCACCTCCTGTGCGGCATCCTTCAGCTCGATGTAGCACGAAGAGAGGCGTTCGGACAGCTCGGAGGCTCCCGTGAGCATCCTTGCTATGCCCTGCAGGGCCTGGGTGGCAGTGTGCAGCTGGGAGACGATGCCCGTCTCGTCGGCCGACAGCGCATGGTCGGCTTCATAGAGTGCCTGCTTGATATCCTCGGCGTGGGTCATGGTGTCGCTGCGTGTCTCAAGCTCCTCCTGCTCGCCGTCGACAAGGCGTGCTGCTGCCAGCTCGTCGTGCTGAAAGCGCAGGAAGTCCTGATTGCGGCGGCTCTCCTCGAGCTCCTCCCGCATCGTCGCCAGCTGGCGCTCGGCCTGGCGATAGCCTTCGAAGGCCTGCGCATAGGCAGCACGCTGGGAGGCATTGTCGGCAATGACATCGAGCACGCCCAGCTGGAAGTCGTGCTTGCTGAGCAGCAGGTTCTGATGTTGCGAATGGACGTCGATCAGTCGGTCGCCCAGCTCCTTGAGCACAGCCAGCGACACGGGCACATCATTGACGAAGGCGCGGCTCTTGCCGCTGCTGGTCAGCTCGCGGCGTATGATGGTGTCGTCGCCGTCAGCCTCGAGGTCGTTCTCCTCGAAGAAACGGTCGATGCCCTCATAGTGGGAAAGGTCGAAATGGGCTTCGACGATGCAGCGGTCGGTGCCCTGCTTGATGGCCTTCATGTCGGCCCGCTGCCCCAGCAGCAGGGCGATGGCTCCCAGGATGATGCTCTTGCCCGCTCCCGTCTCACCCGTGATCACCGAGAAGCCCGGCCGAAACTCCATGTCGAGCTCGTCGATGAGGGTGAAGTTGCGAATGTATAGTTGTCGTAACATATAAAAATACTCTCTCCGTTCAGTATGATTACCTGATAACCTTCACCTGGCCGTCGATAGCGAGCTTGATGATGCTCGAGGGCTGGTGGGGCTTGTGCTCCTGGCGACGCGAGAAGCACACATAGTCGACCTGCTCCAGCAGCCGGGGGTCGATGTCGCGGTAGTTCTGCGCAGCAGGCTCGCCGCTGATGTTGGCCGACGTCGAGACGATGGCCTTCTGGAAGCGGTAGCACAACTCGTGGCTGAAGGGCTCCTGGGTGATACGGATGCCGATGGAGCCGTCCTCCCCGATGAGATTGGGCGCCAGGTTCACCGCTCCGTCGAGGATGAGCGTCGTGGGCTTGACGATGCAGTCGATGAGCTGCCACGCCACCTCGGGCACCTGGCGCACATAGCGCTGCAGGCGGGCGTCGCTGTCGACAAGGCAGATGAGCGCCTTGCGCTCGTCGCGCTGCTTGATTTGATATACACGTGCTACGGCCTCCTCATTGGTGGCATCGCAGCCTATGCCCCAGACGGTGTCAGTGGGATAGAGTATCACCCCACCCTTCCTGAGCACCTCCACGGCTTGCCTGATGTCTTGCTCCTGTGTCATAATTGGTTGCAAAGGTACAAAAAAATGGGGAACTTATCACAGGAATTAAGAATTATTTATTACCTTTGCACCAAATTATCATCACGACTATGTTTTATAGCACCGATGAAGACTGAACTCATATTAGTAGGGCGAACGGCCGACAAACACTTTCAGGCCGGCATCGACGACTATGCCCAGCGCATAGGCCACTACATGCCCTTCAGCATCAGCGTCATCCCCGAGCTGCGCAGCACAAAGAGCCTCAGCCAGGAACAGCAGAAGCAGCAGGAGGGCGACCTCATACTGCATCAGATTCAGCCGCAGGACACCGTCGTGCTGCTGGATGAGCACGGGAAGGAGATGCGGTCAGTAGAGCTGGCACGATGGCTGGAGCGAAAGCAGCAGACGGCGCGACGGCTGGTGTTTGTCATCGGAGGGCCTTACGGATTCTCGGAGGCTGTCTATCAGCGCGCCAACGAGCAGTTGTCGCTGTCGCGCCTGACATTCAGCCACCAGATGGTGCGGCTGGTCTTCACCGAGCAGCTCTACCGGGCCTGCACCATCATACGTGGTGAGCCCTACCATCATGAATAGAAGCCTGACAGCCTAAAGGCGAATGGTGGACGTGTACCACTCGAAGAGACGGCGCACGCCTTCGTCAATCTCCACTTTGTGTGTCCATCCCAGAGAGTGGAGCTTGCTCACGTCGATGAGCTTGCGGGGCGTGCCGTCGGGCTTCGAAGCATCGAAGACGACCTCGCCCTTGAAGCCTATCGTACGTACGATGAGCTCGGAAAGCTGGCGGATGGTGAGTTCCTTGCCCGTGCCCACATTGATGTGACAATTGCGTATCTCGCCCAGCTTGGGAATGGCGCCTCCCCTACCCTCGCTGTGGTTGCGGTCGACAGCGCCATCGACTGATGCTCCATAGTGCACGGACGAGTATTTCTCGATGCCGATGACATCGCTGAAGTTGACGTTGAGCAGCACATGAACCGAGGCGTCGGCCATATCTTCACTCCAAAGGAACTCACGCAGCGGAGTGCCTGTGCCCCAGAGCACGACACGATTGTCGCTGATGCCATACTTGGCCAGCACGTTGACAATCGACTCGCTCGACGATGACCCGTCGACGCCCTCCACAGCCCTGACGTCAAGATCCCTGCGGATGGCATCCCAGCGCCCTTCGTGCAACAGCTTGGCCAGATACACCTTGCGCATCATGGCCGGCATGACGTGCGAGTTCTCGAGGTGGAAGTTATCGTTGGGGCCATACAGGTTGGTAGGCATCACGGCGATATAGTTGGTGCCGTACTGCAGGTTGTAACTCTCGCACATCTTCAGACCGGCAATCTTGGCGATGGCATATTCCTCGTTGGTGTACTCCAGCGGCGACGTGAGCAGGCAGTCCTCCTTCATAGGCTGCGGGGCATTCTTGGGATAGATGCAGGTAGAGCCCAGGAAGAGCAGACGCTGCACACCGTGACGATAGGCCTCGCCGATGACGTTGCACTGCATGAGCATGTTCTGCATGATGAAGTCGGCACGATAGAGCGAGTTGGCCATGATGCCACCCACGAAGGCTGCCGCCAGAACGACGGCATCGGGGCGCTCCTCGTCGAAGAAGCGTCGCACGGCCAGCTGGTCGGTGAGGTCAAGCTCGCTGTGGCTACGCCCGATAAGGTTGGTATAACCACGCTGCAGGAGATTGTTCCAGATGGCCGAGCCAACAAGTCCCCGATGGCCCGCCACATAGATTTTAGAATCCACTCCGATCACTCCCAAGCGGGAGGAATCCTGGATGACAGTGCTATTCTGATTCATCGATTTGCGATTTCAGAAACATCTTGCGCACCTTCTTCATATCGTGCCTGACCATGATCTTGACCAGGTCCTCGAACGGGGTCTGATGAGGATTCCAGCCCAGCACGGACTTGGCCTTGGCGGGATTACCCAACAGCTGGTCGACCTCGGCCGGCCGGAAGTACTTGGGATCGACCTCCACGAGAACGCGGCCCGTGGCACGGTCGACACCTTTCTCGTCGATGCCCTCACCCTGCCACTCAAGGTCGATGCCCACCTCATGGAAGGCCAGTGTGCAGAACTCCCGCACGCTGTGATACTCGCCGGTGGCAATGACGAAGTCGTCGGGCTCAGGCTGCTGGAGGATGAGCCACATGCACTCCACATAGTCGCGGGCATAGCCCCAGTCGCGCAGGGCATTGAGGTTGCCCAGGTAGAGCTTGTCCTGATGCCCCTGAGCGATACGGGCTGCTGCCAGTGTGATCTTTCGTGTGACGAAGGTCTCGCCACGACGCTCACTCTCATGGTTGAACAGGATGCCGTTGCAGCAGAACATCCCGTAGCTCTCGCGGTAGTTCTTCATGATCCAGAAGCCATAGAGCTTTGCCACAGCATAAGGTGAGCGGGGATAGAAGGGAGTGGTCTCGCTCTGGGGCACCTCCTGCACCTTGCCGTAGAGCTCGCTAGTGGATGCCTGATAGATGCGGCACGACTGTGCCAGCCCACAGATGCGCACGGCCTCCAAGAGTCGCAGCACTCCGTTGGCATCAGTATCGGCAGTATATTCCGGCACTTCGAACGACACCTTGACGTGACTCTGCGCCGCTAGGTTGTAAATCTCCGTGGGACGCACCTCAGCGATGATACGGATGAGCGACGAGGAATCGGTCATATCGGCATAATGGAGATTGACCAGTCGCTTCTTTTTCATGTCGCGCACCCACTCGTCGAGATAGAGATGCTCGATGCGCCCGGTATTGAACGATGAGGAGCGGCGCAGCAGCCCGTGCACCTCATAGCCTTTCTCAATGAGGAACTCGGCCAGGAAGCTGCCGTCCTGACCCGTGATACCAGTAATCAAAGCAATGCCTTTCATTCCGAGAACTGCTTGATGCGCTGCTCTTCCGAGAGCTTGCAAATTAATAATGTGTCGTCGTTCTCCGCAACGATATATCCGTCGAGGCCCTGAATCACCACTTTCTTCTCCTGCGTGGTATGCACGATGCAGTTGTGGCTGTCATAGATGCTAATGGAAGGACCTATGAGGGCATTGCCATAGAGGTCACGCCTGCTCTGGCTGAGCAGCGAGCCCCAGGTGCCCAGGTCGCTCCACCCGAAGTCGGCTGGACAGACGAAGATCTCCTCGGCTTTCTCCATGATGGCATAGTCAACAGAGATATTCTCGCACTTGGGGAACTGCTCGTTGATGGCCTCCTGCTCCTGGGTAGTGCCATAGACCGGCAGCAATGCTTCGAAGATCTTGGCCAGCTTGGGCTGATAGACGCGGAAGGCATTGACGATAGTAGAGATATTCCAGATAAAGATGCCGGCATTCCAGAAGTAGTTGTTCTTCTTGATATACTGCTCGGCTGTCTGCAGATCGGGCTTCTCACGGAACGAGTCGACGCGGAAGATCTGCTTGTTGCGCAAGGAGGGCGACGAGAGGTCGGCCTGGATATAGCCATAGCCAGTCTCCGGCCTCGAGGGCTTCATGCCCAGTGTGACGATGGCATCACAGTCCTGCGTGAACGTCATGCACTCGCTGATGACACGCTGAAACTCCTGCACATTGGTCACCACATGGTCGGAAGGAGTGACGACGATGTTCGCCTTCGGATCCTTCGACTTGATGCGCCACGAGACATAAGCGATGCAAGGGGCTGTGTTCCTGCGACAAGGCTCACAGAGGATGTTCTCTGCAGGCATGTCGGGCAGCTGCTCCCTGACGATGTCAGCATAGCGCTCGTTGGTGACCACCCACAGGTTCTCGGCGGGCACCATATTGCCAAAGCGCTCTACCGTGAGCTGCAGCAGGGTCTTGCCCGTGCCCAGCACATCGATGAACTGCTTGGGCCTATCCTGAGTGCTCATGGGCCAGAAGCGGCTTCCGACGCCTCCGGCCATGATCACTAGATGATTATTCTGTCTTGCCATGCTGCATGGGGAATTTAGAAGTTCCTGGTCTGCTCAGCAACCTCGGCATTGATCTTGTCGATAAACTCCTGAATGGTCATGGTGCGCTGCTCGCCGCCACCCTGCTGACGCATGGAGACAAGGCCCTCGGCCTCCTCCTTCTCGCCTACGATGACCATATAGGGGATGCGCTTCAGCTCATTGTCGCGGATCTTGCGTCCGAGCTTCTCATTGCGCAGGTCGATGGTGGCACGCACGCCTTGCATGTCGAAGTCCTTACACACCTTCTTGGCATAGTCGTTGTACTTCTCCGACAGCGGGAGGATAGCCACCTGGTCGGGAGTGAGCCACAGGGGGAAGTGACCGCTGGTGTGCTCGATGAGCACGGCCGTGAAACGCTCCATCGAGCCAAAGGGTGCGCGATGGATCATGACGGGAGTCTTCTTCTGGTTGTCCTCGTCGGTATACTCCAGCTGGAAGCGCTTGGGCAGGTTGTAGTCGACCTGGATGGTGCCAAGCTGCCAGCGGCGTCCGATGGCGTCCTTGATCATGAAGTCGAGCTTCGGGCCGTAGAAGGCAGCCTCGCCGTATTCCACCTTGGCATTGAGTCCTTTCTCCTGGCAAGCCTCCTGGATAGCGCGCTCGGCAAGTGCCCAGTCCTCATCGGTGCCCACATACTTCTCGTGATCGTTAGGGTCACGCAGTGAGATCTGTGCCTCGAAATTGAAACCGAAGGCAGAGAGCACGATATTGATGATGTCCATCACATTGAGGAACTCCTGCTTCACCTGGTCGGGACGGCAGAAGAGGTGGGCATCGTCCTGGGTGAACGAGCGCACACGCGTCAGTCCGTGGAGCTCGCCCGACTGCTCATAGCGGTAGACGGTGCCGAACTCTGCAATGCGCAGGGGCAGGTCGCGATAGCTGCGCGGCTTCCAGGCGAAGATCTCGCAGTGGTGGGGGCAGTTCATGGGCTTCAACAGGTATTCCTCGTCCTCCTCAGGGGTATGGATGGGCTGGAACGAGTCCTTGCCGTAGTGATCCCAGTGACCGCTGGTGACATAGAGGTTCTTCGAACCGATGTGCGGCGTGATGACCTCCTGATAGCCGAAGCGCTTCTGCACGCGGCGCAGGTGATCCTGCAGACGCAGGCGCAGTTCAGTGCCCTTGGGCAGCCAGATGGGAAGACCCTTGCCTACCTTGTCGCTGAACATGAACAGCTCCATCTCCTTGCCTATCTTGCGGTGGTCGCGCTTCTTGGCCTCCTCCAGCATCACGAGGTACTCGTCGAGCATCTTCTTCTTGGGGAAGGTGATACCATAGAGGCGCTGCATCTGCTCACGAGTGGCATCGCCGCGCCAGAAGGCTCCGGCAACGCTCGTCAGCTTGACGGCCTTGATCTCGCCAGTATCGACGAGGTGAGGACCGCGGCAGAGGTCGGTAAAGGCACCCTGGGTATAGGTGGTGATGGTGCCGTCCTCGAGGTCCTGCTCGATGTGCTCGCACTTGTAGGTCTGACCGTCGGCAGCAAACTCCTTCAGGGCCTCTGCCTTAGGCACCTCGCGACGCACCACAGGCTCCTTCTTCGAAGCCAGCTCCTTCATCTTTGCCTCAATCGTTGGGAAGTCGCTCTCCTTGATCATCTGGCCCTCAGGCAGCAGCACATCATAGAAGAAGCCACTCTCGACGGCAGGTCCGAAACCGAACTGAATGCCAGGATACAACTCCTTCAGCGACTCAGCCAGCAGGTGGGCACTTGTGTGCCAGAAGGTGTGCTTACCTTGCTCGTCGTCCCACTTGTAGAGCTCGATCTTTGCGTCGTCCATGATAGGACGGTTCAGCTCTACTGTCTCGCCATTCACGCCACAGCACAGGACGCTGCGTGCCAGAGCCGGCGAAATGCTCTCGGCAATCTCAAATCCCGTCACGCCCTGCTCATACGAGCGAACAGATCCGTCAGGGAATGTAATCTTGATTTCCATATCTACGATATATGTTTATGTTTAAGCGAGTGCAAAGGTACTACTTATTTTTGTAATAACGGCATATTCATGCAGAAAAGTTTTCTGTCAGGCATTCATCCACTCGTCGAGCGTCTCCTTGCTGATGCCAAGAGCCTTGGCCGCCATCGTGAGAAACATACGCTCGGCCATCGTGGGCTGGGTGCCCTGGGCACGGGCCACGCTGATCAGCGAGCGCAGGGCATCGGCAGCATAGTCGGGATCGCACGACAGCAGGTCGTAGTCGACGTCATAGCTGAAGTCGCTCTCGTGGCTCTCCTCCGTACCCACATTGCCCAGCAGCTCCAGCTTCTCATCGTCGTCGAGGTCGCTCTTGGCCACTTTCTCTTCTATGAGCCTGTATTTCTCGTGAGCCACAGCCCCGTTGATATTGGCCATATTGACCATCGCCTCGATGACGGCACGCTGCTTGGCCTCGGGATGATTTTCGCTCTGCTCTGCCTTCGAGAAGGAGGTGCGGATGTTCTTGTAGGAGAGGGCATCGATGTCGCCGTCGGTGAAGTGCATCTTCTGAGCCTTCAGTCGTTTCTGCAGGCGGCGGGCACCGGGCTTGAAGGTGAACAAAGTGAGACTGCCTGAGAACAGGCCTCCTGCTATGGGGATGAACTTACCGATGCCTTTGGCAAAGCCTTCCTTCGTGAGCTTCATGCCGGCCACACGGGCAATGCTTTGGGCAATGGGATAGACAGCTGCACGGGTGATGGCCACTCGAGGGAGGCGTCCCACAGCTTGCTGCGCCAGACCCTTGGCCAGCTCAGTGATGCCCTGGTCGGCCACCTTCACGCCCATCATCGAACCCATGAAGATGGTGAGCAGGTCAGAAGCCATATCGCCCAGCTCGCCTTCCTCGTCGCAGAAATCAGGAAATCCATACAGATAGGCCAGCTTCTGCGAGAGCACCACCACGTGATAGTAATACTGCGTGATATCACCCGGAATGGTGGCAGCCATAGCCAGTCCGCCAGGCAGTCCGGCAATAGTCGAGGCGGTGGTGGCCAGCGTGGTATGACGGTTGATGCATTTCTTCGCCGCGATATCGATGACGCGGTCGCTGACGATGGTATAGGGTCGGACGCCCTCGAGCATATCGAGTTTCGACGCACTGCAATAAGACTTCAGTTCCTTGCGCAGGAATGCTACGCGGTCGACCTTCACTCCGGGCAGTTCCAGCACGGTTGTGAGCACGCGGCTCCAGGTCAGTTTTTCCTTATTTTGTGACATTGCTCCTATATTTTTTGATGATACTGTATGCAGCATAGAGTCCCAGCTCGCCGGCCTTGCTGAGGTCGGCAACAGCCTCGCCGATACGTTCGAGTCGAATCAGACAGATGCCTCGGTTGTAATAGGCCTCGCCCAGACGAGCATCGGCAGCGATGGAGGCTGAGAAGTCGGCCACAGCCTGCTGATAGTCCTGCTGCTGGGCATGCAGGCATCCGCGGTTATAGAGCAGATAGGCATTCTGAGGGCTATGGCGCAGGGCGTGGTCGATGTCGCTCCTTACACCTGCCGACGCCAGCTCGGTATTGCCGCCCTCGGCAGCCGTAAACTGATTGAGGCGCGACTGGCAGGCAGCCCGCTGCCAAAGGGCCAGCACCGACGCCGAGTCAACCTGCAGGTAGGTGGTCAGGTCGTGAACGGCGGCCTCATTGTCCTGAATGGCCGCATAGGCCACAGCCCTGGCGATGAGCAGCGGCATTGCCACACGCGTCTGACGGGCCTGCTGAATGGCTGTCGACAACGAGTCAAGATATTGGAAATAGTCGGCAGAATGCCTAGAGTCGAGGGAGGCATGCTGATTATTTATAAATATTGTACGCGCGTAGCGGTGGCGGTTGTATTCCTCCACCTGCTGGTCGAAGAGCGCCGACTTGTTGACTTCGTTATGCTGAGCCTCGAGCGAGAGGGCGAACAAGGGCAGGAGGTCCATATCGGCCTTGCGGTCCTGCACCCTTCCTCGATAGTCGCTCTGGTACTCGCGCTCCGGCTCCTGCTCGTCGGCCACCACCAGCTCGTCATATTTCTCAGGATCGATGTCGCTGCGCTTTCGCTGACTGCGTGGTCCCTGCTTGGGCTTGATGCCGTAGAGGTGCTGGTAGAGCTGGGACTTATAGACCTTGAACTCGTCGAGCTCTGCCTTCTGCGTCAGTCCCATCCTGCGGTAGCAGCGAGCGCGATAGAGGATGCCCGTATAGAAATTGGGATACTCGTCGATGACCTTCGTATAGTCGTCGACGGCGCCACGCAGGTCACCTGTTCGGTCGAGCAGCACAGCGCGATTGAAGAGTGCCAGCATATTGTCGGGCTCCAGCCGTAGGACGAAGTCGAAGTCGGTGATGGCGCGGTTGTCGTCGCCCACGTCAGCACGCAGCAGTCCTCGGTTGTAGTGACCCAGGAAGTTGTTGGGCTCTATCTCCAGCGCGATGTCATAGTCGGCCATCGCTCCACGCAGGTTGTTCTGGTTGTAGCGAGCCAGGGCGCGGTTGATGTAGTAGCCGCCATTCTTCGGCAGCAGGTGGATGGCGTGGTCGAGCTGTTCCTCGGCCTCCTTCCATTCCTTGCGCTGCAGGCTGATCAGGCTGCGCACCGCCCAGGTCTTGCCGTCGTAGGGGTCCAGCTCCAGGCTCTTCTCCAGTGCTTCCACAGCCAGGGTGGTGTCTTTCATCTGCAGGTAGGTGTCGGCCCGCATGGTGTAGCTGGCGGCATACTGGCTCCAGCGTGCCTGCATCGTATCGAGCTCGGCCAGCGCAATGTCGAAATCCTTGTTCTGGATGTGACAGAGCACGCGGTTGTGCCACAGCGAGCGGTTCTCCGGCGACATGCGAAGGGCGCGGTCGTAGTCGGCGATGGCCTCAGCGAACTTCTCCTGCTGAATGCGGGTGAGCCCTCGCAACTCATAGATGCCCACGACATAAGGATTGCGCTCGATGGCTTCCGTACAGTCGCTCTCTGCTCCTGCGAAGTCGTCGAGATGATATTTGGCCACCCCTCTCAGGAACCAGGGTTCATAGAGGTAAGGCTTGACGGCGATGGCCTGATTGAAGTACTGCATGGAGAGGACATAGTCCTCATAATAGAGTGCCGACCGTCCGATGGTGACGAGGCGGTCGGTGTTGTATTGGGCAGCGGAAGGAAGAGAGAGCAGAATGAGAAGAGCCCACACCCAACACTTCGCCACAGAAGGGGCGTTTAGATAGTTCAGTCGTAGGAAGAGTCTGACGAATATACTCATACTGCAAACTACTTAAACTCCTCTCCGCACGGGGAGGGGCTGGTGGTGGGTCAATATGCTCTATCTTCTCACCGGCTTTGTCTTGTAAGCGCAGCGATAGCGGCCCTGCGTCAGGGCTTTCAGCTTGCTCCTGATGAGCTGTTTGCGCAGCGGCGAGATATGGTCGATGAACATCTTTCCATCCAAGTGGTCGAACTCATGCTGCATCACACGTGCCAGATAGCCCTCCACCCACTCGTCGTGCTGCACGAACTGCTCGTCCTGCCACTGCACGCGGATGCGCGTGGGGCGCGTCACCTTCTCGTGAATGGCAGGCAGCGACAGGCAGCCTTCCTCCGAGACGTCCGTATTGGTCTCGTCGCGCTCAACGATATGAGGGTTGATGTATGCCCTGTGAAAGTCCTTGTACTCAGGCATATCGTCAGCCAGCGGACGAAGGTCGATGACCGAGAGGCGGATGGGCAGCCCGATCTGAGGTGCCGCCAGTCCTATTCCCTCGCTCTCAGCCAGCGTGTCCCACATATTCTGGATGAGCTGCGTCAGGTCGGGATAGTCGGGAGTGATGTCCTCCGTCACCTTTCGCAGCACTGGCTGGCCGTATATATAAATAGGTAATACCACTTGGATTTGAGATTTGAGAGTTGAGATTTGAGAGTTGAGAGTTGAGATTTTTGCTTAGCGACGCGAGCGCATGTAGTCCTCAAGGATGATGGTGGCACTGATCTCGTCGACCAGCGCCTTGTTCTGGCGCGCTTTCTTCCGCAGACCGCCGTCGAGCATAGCCTGATGAGCCAGCACCGAGGTGAAACGCTCGTCGTAGAGCTCGATGGGAATCGCAGGGAAGGCTTTGCGCCAACGGTTGACGAACTGCTGCACGCGAGCCATATTCTCGCTGGGCTGACCGTTCATCTGGCGCGGCTCGCCGATGACGATGCGCTCCACCGCCTCCCTGCCGACGTAGGCCTTCAGCCATTCGAAGAGCTCCGATGTAGCAACAGTCGCCAATCCTCCAGCTATGAGCTGCAGAGGATCGGTGACTGCCAAGCCAGTTCTCTTCTGGCCGTAATCGATGGATAATATCCTGCCCAAATAGCTGGAGTTAGCGTCCGTTGTAGAGCAGCCAGGCGTCAGCGTAGGTGTTGCGCAGCTGGTCGCGGCTCTGCACGGCGTCAGCCTTGTTGTTGAACGTCGAGGCCACCACACGATACATGTTGCGGTCCTCGTTCTTCACAATCTGAGCGGCATAGCCGGCATTCTTCAGGCGCTGCTGCAAGCCCTCGGCATTGGCAATCACTGAGAACGAGCCCACCACCACGCTGTAGTTCTGCAGGCCGGAGCCACTGACAATCGACACGCGCTCCTGGCGCACCTGCACATTGTCACGATTGTCCACTACCTGAGTCTGGGTCGACGGGACGGTCTGCACAGGAGTCACCACGGGAGTCTCGGTCACCTGTGTCTGCTGCACGGGCTGAGTCTGCACCTGCTGCTGAGCCTGTGCCTGAGCTTTCTCGTAAGCCTTGCGGTAGGCCTTCTCGCTTGATCCACAACTTGTAAATGCCATTGCCAGGCCGATGCCTGCGCAGAATAAGATGTACTTCTTCATAATTTATTAAATGATTGACTGAATATTTTGTAAATCCACCGCGAAAGTACAAAAATACCTCGACATAGCAAGCGTTTTAGGGCATAAACTTTGTTAAATGAACAAAAACTAACATTTTTAACAAAAAAATAACAGCTTTTCTTACCGTTATATGCAATTATTTTGTAAATTTGCCCCCGAATAACTTTCATTACTCACCAAATTAATAAACGTATCAACTATGAAAGGACTAGGTTACATTGGCGCATTCATCGGCGGAGCCATCGCCGGCGCAGCATTGGGACTGCTCATGGCCCCTGAGAGTGGCAAGGACACCCGTGCAAAAATCTCCGAGACGGTAGAGGACTTCCTCAAGAAGCACAACATCAAGCTCAACCGCAAGGAAGTAGGCGACCTCGTCGACGACCTCGAAGAGATGGCCGACTAACTCAACAACTGCGGAGGGAGAGGCAGGCATCCGCAGCGATGCGCCGCTCCCCCACTCTACTCCGACGACCATGCTATCGAGTGACAAGAACGTAGAGACCATTGCCCAGCTCATTGAGGCGATGAAGCATTACCTGGGGCTTCAGACGGAGTACGTCAAGCTCGACGTCATAGAGAAGGTGGTGCGCCTGCTCAAGGCCGCGGCACTCATCCTGCTGCTGTCAGTCATCCTACTCTTTGTGCTCCTCTTCGCCTCCATAGGCCTGGCGCTGTGGCTATCGCCGGCGTTGGGCTGCGTAGGAGCCTTCTTCGTCGTTGCAGGCATCTATGCCCTGATACTACTTGTCATCTACACCTTCCGCCGCCCCTGGATAGAGCGGCCTCTGGTGCGACGGCTTGCACGCCTGCTGATGAACGAATAAACCCACTAACGCCATCCTCAACATGAAGAGCAATCCCGAATATCAAACACTGGAGGAGATCAGGCAGCGCAAGGGCAAGCTCCTGCTCGAGATTGACCGCGACAACCAGCGCATCAGCCAGCTCTGGGGCCGGCTGTTCGTCAAGCGCGAGGACTCCACGCGCGGCGAGTTCATCTCCAGCATCATCTCAAACGGCGCACTGGCCATCGATGCCTTCCTCATGATGCGGAAGCTCCGCAAGAACTACAATGCCTTCTCCGGACTCTTCGGCAGAAAAAAGAAGAAGTAGTCCCCCCCCTAAGCAACCAAACGACCTAATACGATGATCAGAAAGTTTTTCTTCCCCCTGATGCTGATGGCCTCGGTGCTGCCGGCAATGGCACAGGGCGTGGCAAAGACCTATAAGAGCGTATCACAGGGCAACCCCATCAGCCCCTGTGTCTTCTGCGCCGATCCTACGGCCATCTACTACGACGGCCGCATCTACGTCTATGGATCCAACGACCACCAGCAGTTTATCGTCAACGGCAAGAAAGGCGAGAACGGCTACGGCAACATCAAGTCGCTCGTGGTGCTGTCGACCGACGACCTGGCCAACTGGACCTTCCACGGCACCATCGACGTGGGGCGCGTCTGCGGCTCGTGGTGCGGACAGTCGTGGGCTCCGTCGGCCGTCTGGCGCACCACCGACAGCGGCCAGCCCGAGTTCTTCATCTACTTCTCCAATGGCGGAGGCAGCGTAGGAGTGATCAAGGGATCATCGCCCATAGGGCCCTTCCGCTCGCCGCTCACCAAGGCACTCATCACGGGCAGCACGCCCGGCGTCAGCCCCTGCAACTGGGTGTTCGACCCCGGTGTGGTCATCGACGACGAGGGAACGGCCTGGATAGCCTTCGGCGGTGGCGACCCCAACAACAAAGGCACGAAGCTGCAGCCCAACAATGCCTGCATAGCCAAGCTCAAGCCCTCGATGACTGCCCTCGACGGCAGCGCCGTAAAGATACCCGCACCCTACCACTTCGAGGCCAGCGAGCTCAACATCATCGGCGGAAAGATGGTCTACACCTATTGCACCTCATGGAGCGACCGCAACGACTGGAGCAGCTACAGCAAGCGAGGCTCCTTCAGCGCCCCCTCGGCATGCAGCATGTGCTACATGAAGACCGACACGCCCCTCGATCCCAACTCATGGGAGTACTGCGGACAGTATCTGGCCAACCCCGGCACCTTCGGCTATAACTACGGCAACAACCATACCCACCTGCAGAAGGTCGACAACAACTACTACCTCTTCTACCACGCCATGAGCCTCGAGAAGAGCATGAACACAGGTGCATCGGGATTCCGCTCCATACAAGTGAACAAGGCCACGGTCAACGAGAGCGCACAGCGCATCAGCGCCGTCACCGCCAACAATCAGGGACCGACGGCCATAGCCAACCTCAACCCCTACGTGCTGCAGCAGGCCGAGACAATGTCCACGTGCGGCGGCGTCAGCTACGAGGACTTCACCAACATCACCAAGGTGCCCAACCTCAACACGCTGGGCAACGACGCCTCGAAGAACCTGCAGGTGAAGATGGCAGCAGGATCCTGGACGATGCTCAGGAAAGTGGAGTTCGGCACACCCGGAGCAGCCTCGCTCATGATCAGGGCCAAGGGAACGGGAAAGATGGAGCTGCGCCTGGGAAGCCTCACCAACGCCGCCACAGCCACCGTCGACATCGCCTCGACCGCCTGGCAGGACTATATCGTCCCCGTCGATCCTGAGGCAGCAAAAGGCACGCGCAACGTCTTCTTCGTCTTCACCGAATCCACCAACGTCCAGTTCGACGCCTGGCAGTTTGGCAAGGAAGACCTCACCGCCGTACCATCCGTCGCCCCCTCCCCGTCGCTCCCCGCGCAGTCCTACGACCTCTCAGGCCGTCCTAAGTCAGCCAGCAGCAAGGGCATTGTCCTCCAGCAGTCCATCAACGCCCAGGGCCGCGCCATCATCCGCAAAGTCCTCCGCAAGTAAAGCACCCATCGGCCGATGGCGTCACGAATCGTTACCCCATCTTCGCGATCCTCATTGTCCACGTGGTCTGACAGCGCCTTGCGGGTATAGGGGGCATTCGTGCGGTTCAGGAAGCGCAGGCAGAAGTCCTGCGTGGCCAGCTGAATCACGTTTGCCAGCACCCAGGTGTCGAGCCAGAAGTAGCCGGGGTTCTTGATTGCAATCAAATTCAGTTTTTTTCGTTATTGCGTTATTTCGATATTTCGAATTCTGGGCGCAACCGACAAACCCTGTGGGGAGGGTGTACGGCTTTTAACCCAAAAAACTGTTGATAAATGATACATGATTGCGTAAATTTTACTACCTTTGCGGTATGAATCGTAACAACAACATAAATATGTACGAAGGCCTTGCCTCGTATTTTCTTCCTACAGGTGTACTGGAGTACTTTGAAGTGACTGATTTCGCAGAAGTTCCAACGCAGGACAAAGATGTTCTGTACACAACCGAGCTTCACATTTATCTTGATGAACGCGACAATCGGACTGCTGACATGAGTGGCTCTGTAAGTGATGGTTTCGGTGATGAATCATGTCTTCTGGATTTCCCGACACGTGACAAGAAAACCGTCCTCCATGTGCGCAGGCGTCGCTGGACAATGCCAGACGGCACGACCAAGTCGGTGGATCTCGACAAGAAGATACAACTGAAGCATCCTGGCACGCGATACTCGAAAGACTTCGCGCTTTTTTTAAAGAAAGCGGATGGACAATGAGACGATAACCGCTCGCCAGATAGGCTACACATACATGATTAACAGTTCCACGTTTGCGAAGAGATACAAAGACACATTGAGTGACTTCGAGACGTGGGAACAGAAAGGACATGCCGCCGAATGGATTCTTCTGCCGCAAAACACAGGCAAGGATTATGGCATAGATGAGACTTCCCTCCAAGGCGAGCTGTACACCATTGTCCACGACAAGGATGCCCATGGTCGCAAAGGCGCAATCATTGCAGTTGTCAAGGGGACGAATCCTGCCGATGTACTGAGAGTACTCATGCAACTGCCTGAAGACAAGCGTGAAATGACAGAGAGTATCACGATGGACCTCTCCGACAGCATGCGTGCCATAGCAAGAGAGGCCTTTCCTAAGGCAATCGCCATACGCGACTGCTTCCATGTCGTCAAACGTGGCGGTGAGGGATGCGAGAAGATACGTTTGCGGCGCATCCGGATTTTGACAACATCGAACATGTAGGTATATTGAATGACAATTGGGGAAATACGACGAAATAGGTCATATTGAGGTCAAAATGACTTAAAATAATCAAATATCTTATGCTTTTTCGTCAAAACTCTTGCAGAAAATCTCAAAAAGGTGTATATTTGCATCGTGTAAAATCTCAAAAAGGTGTAAAATATGGAAGCTCAGAAATCGCAAAAAGGTGCGGATGACATCATTATGAAGCGTAAAATATATCAGCAACTCCTTGATTGGAAGGAGAAAAGAAACGGTGAGGTGGCACT
>ONLL01000005.1 GCA_900318685.1 uncultured Prevotellaceae bacterium
GGAGGGGGCTTCCAAAAATCTGAGTTGAAGTGAGGAGGATGTTCTCGAGTAAATGGCCAAAGAATCCGATCTTCTTCTCGCTAATCAACATCAGAAAAAAAATGAGTACAAAAAAGAATTCTTACAAGAGAGAGTTAACGCTGGACGGTATGATGACCTTCGGCAAGTTGGAAACAGGACTGCGCACGCTGGACTTCATGTGCTGCGAGGATGCGGAGATGGAGGCGTTCGAGGGCACGTTCCGGGTGCAGGGCATGCGCGACGGCAACGTCTATATGACGGAGAGGAAGAGGCGCGTGAGAAACAAGCCCATCTTCCGCGAGGACAACTCGACGCTGTCGCTGGGACAGGACGGCCGCTACTACTTCTACTTCTCGCTGCCTGAGGAGCAGATCGACATTCTGCCTGAGGAGCTGGTGCGACAGGCGATGGCTATCGCATTAAAGGTGGCCTCACCCCCGGCCCCTCTCCAACTGGAGAGGGGAGGCCTCAGCCTCGGAATTTAGAGCGGAGAGACATTTGTTAAGAGACTTTGTTAAGAGACATTTGTTAAGAGTATGATTAATCTGATCTATATTGACGGGAACGGGCGCAAGGTCGCCCGTCCCGTGAAGAGCCGAGAGGTGCTGGTGGAGGCCTGTAACTCGGAGGAGAACGTGGAGAACTGGAACAAGTACCGCCAGACGGGTGACGACCGCTATAAGCGTGCGCTGGTGCAGGTGTGCTATAGCTGTCAGGTGAAAGAGGGCGGAATGCTGCGGGGCGTGAAGACGGTGAGCCCGTTCTTCTTCTACGACATCGACTGCCGCGACCGTGAGGAGTGCCGCCAGATCATGGGTCAGCTGGTCGGCAGGAAGGACGAGCTGGGGCTGGTGGAGGTGGCTGAGTCGGCCAGCTACGGTGTGCATGCCGTAGGCCGTCGTGAGCCCGGACGCACGATCCTGGAGTGCCAGGTGCGTATGTCGATGCTGACTCAGACCGAGATGGACACGAACAACAAGGAGAACAACCGGGTGGTGTTTCACGGTCCCATCAACGACGAGACGACGCCGCTGCTCGACGATGCGCTGTTCACCGAGGAACTCTCTGACGAGGAGGCCGCCGAGGAGTACCGCCGGCTGAAGGAGCGCGAGAAGAACGGCCTGGAGGAGGTGCCGCCCGAGGCGAAGAAGGCGAATAAGCATTTTAGAGCCCAACCTCAAACCCAACCTCAAACCCAACCTCAAACCCACCCCCATCCCCTCCCGAGGGGAGGGGAGATTCAGAATGTTCAGAGGGTCCAGAATGAGCAGGAGATTCAGAATGTTCAGAGGGTCCAGGATGAGCAGGAGATTCAGAATGAGCAGAGGGTCCAGAATGAGCAGGAGAGCCAGACGATGCAGGACGTTCCCAACGGAAGAGCAAATCAATCCCCCCTCCCCTCGGGAGGGGCAGGGGGTGGGTTTGGTGGGTCTGGCTCCGGCTCTGTCACTCGTATCCGCTTCATCGCTCGTGGCGTGATGAAGGAGAAGGGGCTCGTGGAGAGTGATTTCCTCGATGAGGGTGGCCGACATACCAGCGTGAAGATGTTCCTCAGCGGGGCTACACAGCTGCTGACGAAAGAGGAGACGAACGGCGTGCTGCAGGAGCTGATGCCCGAGCACTGGAACGACGCGAACATCCAGCAGCTGGTCAGCGACTTCTACCAGAACTACACCAACCCCAGTCAGCGACTGCTGAAGTACCAGGAGGAGCTGTTCGTGAAGAGCAGAAGACTGGCCGGAGAGTGCGAAGGCGATGCTGCCGCCCAGCCCGACCCGGCATCCGGGCTGGGAGAGGCTCTGCCCCGCTTCCCGCGCCTCATCCAGCTGCTGACCTCTAGGACTCCTGACGTCTACAAGGCTGCCGTCGCCCACGCCGTCTTTCCTCCGCTGGCCACACACCTCTGCGGCGTACGTTTCCGCTACACCGACAACGTAGAGCACGAGGCGACGCTGATGAACTGCCTGATGGCAGGCACGGGCACCGGCAAGGGGTGCATCGACAAGCCCATCGACCACATCATGGCCGACATAAGGCTGCGCGACAAGGAGAACGAACGCCGCGAGGGTGACTGGAAGAAGGACTGTCAGCGCAAGGGGGCGAACAAGGACAAGATGGTGCGCCCTGAGGGACTGGTGATTCAGGAGATAGACTCCGATATGACCAAGCCCGCGCTGGTGACCCGTATGGACGAGGCCGAGGGACACTTCGTCTACGTGAAGCTGAACGAGCTCGACCTCTTCGAGCAGCTGCGCGGACAGACGGGCAAGCAGCACTTCCAGCTGATGTGCCTGGCCTTCGACTCGGGCGCCACCTACGGACAGACGCGCGTCGGCGTGCAGTCGGTGACAGCCCGTCCTGAGTGCCGGTTCAACTGGAACGCCTGCACCACCGTACTGAAAGGACGCCGTTTCTTCAGCCGCGTGCTCACCGACGGGCCCATCTCGCGCATCAACTTCTGCACGATTCCCGAGCAGGAGATCGGCAGCGAGCAGCCTGTCTACGGCGAGTATGACGCAGCCTTCGACGAGGCGCTGAAGCCCTACATCGACAACCTCACGTCAGCGCGCGGGCTGATCGATTGTCCGCAAGCCTTCCGGCTGGCCAGGAAGCTGCAGCAGGAGTGCGCCGAGTTTGCCCGCCTGTCGCAGTCGCAGACCTACTGGAACCTCTCGCATCGGGCCTGCGTCATAGCCTGGCTGAAGGCATGCGTGCTCTACGTGGCCAACGGGCAGAAGTGGGAACGCTCGATCGAAGAGTTCATACGCTGGAGCCTGCGATACGATATGAGTTGCAAAATGCTGTTCTTCGGTGCTGACATTGAGCGTGCCGAGCAGGGCGACGAGGCCCGCATCGGCCGGCGCGGCCCGCGTAACCTGCTGGAGCTGCTGCCCGACGAGTTTACACTCGACGATGCCCGTCGTGTGCGCCAGCAGCAGGGCATTTCCAACGAAGGTTACAGCGCCATCAGGATGATCCGCACTTGGGTCAATCGCGGCTATGTGATACAGAATACAGAATACAGTTTTCTCAAGAGCGAAAAGTACAAAGGGAAGATTTGAGAATTGAGATTTGAGAATTGAGATTTGAGATTTAAAAAACGATGAAAGTACCAAGAGGAATCCGTAACAACAATCCCCTGAACATCATCCGCACCAAGACCGTGTGGATGGGGATGGCGAAGGAGCAGAAGGATAAGAAGTTTGTCACCTTCGAGAAGATGGAATATGGGTGGAGGGCTGCGTTCGTGCTGCTCACCAGGACGTACTACAAGAAGTGGCACCTGAACACCATCCGCAAGATCATCACGCGATGGGCACCGCCACAGGACGGCAACAACGTGGGACGCTACATCAACTTCGTGGCCAGCCGCATGCGCCACGATGCTGACGCCACGCTGCCGCCACCCTGGCAGGAGCCCGAGCGCTGGCAGGACCTCGCCTGGGTGATGGCGATGATGGAGAACGGGAGTTATCCGATGGAGGTGGAGCCGATGCTCAAAGGGTGGGGCCTTACCGGCCTCACCCCCTAACCCTCGGCCTCACCCCCGGCCCCTCTCCAACTGGAGAGGGGGGACTCCTAAGCTTCACTTCATCTTGTAGAGCTTATACTGGAAGGTGAGGAGCACGTAGTGGGGATTGCCCGAGCTGCGATACTCGGAGCGGCCTGTGGAGGTGATGTAGGAGTTGAAGGTGCGGCGCTGCTGGAGGATGTCGTACCATTGGAGCTTGATGAGTGCGCGATGGTCGCGCAGCACCTTGTATTCCACGCCCAGGTTCCAGATGACATCGGTGCGGTTGGCATCCTCCATCTTGCTGCCTGCCTGTCCGGAGAGGTTGAGGTCGGAGTGCAAGGTGAGGCGGGTGCCCAGCCAGTAGTTGAATCCGGAATTGAACTGGAACGAGTGGATCTTGTCGTTGTTGGTGGTGTAGTCGCTGGTGCCCCATTGGTAGCCGTAGTGGCCGTTGAGGCTGAGGTCGTAGTGCTTGGTGTAGAGCATGAATCGCGGTTCGATACGGATGCTTTCTACGTTGGAGGTGCCTTTCTCTTCGCCTGTCGAGGTGCTGGTTCTCAGGTAGTTGACGTTGTGGGAGAACTGGTGTGTGGCGTCGACGGTGATGTTGGCATGCTTGAAGTCGGTGCGATAGCTTGCGTGATTGTCCATCGACCAGCTGCCGTTGATGTTGTCGTAGGTGGAGGTGACGGCTCCGGTTTTCGTGTCGAAGATGTTGCGTGAGGCAATGTTGTTCCTCGTCATGCGGTAGTAGTTGCTGAAGCTCCAGTCGCCGCCCAGGCTGAGGTAGAGGCTGATGTTGTGGCTGACGGGCTTTTTGAGGTTTGGGTTGGCGATGGCGATGTAGAGTGGGTCGTCGTTGGAGGTGGGTCGCACGAGGTTGGATGCGTTGGGCAGGCGGCTGTTGATGCTGTATTCTATCGAAGCTGACCGCCGCTCTGCGAATTGGTATTCCAGCCTGGTCGAGGTGTTGTATAAGGGTGCTTTGAGGATGGTGTCGGCCTTCGTGCCGTCGCGCCGCTCGTAGTGGTAGTTCTCGCGTGTGGGGATGACTGCGAAGGCCTGTTCCAGACGCAGGCGCTTGAAGTTGAAGTTGTAGTTGATGCCGATGCGATGGGCGTCGGTCAGGTCGTTGGTGTAGGTGCTGATGCTGTCGATTCTCTTCCCCTGGTGCTCGAGGTCGTGATAGGTGAGCTCCGATTCCTGATAGTTGTGCGAGTACTCATAGCCCAGCCTGAGGTAATGGCGGACACGCTTGGTGACGATGTTGTAGCTGTATTCCGTCCTGAGGCGAAGGCGCCCCGACTCCACCGGCGAGGTGCTCTGACGATGATAGCTCCAGACGCTGTCGGCATATTGCAGGTAGTCGGTGTGCTGTCGTTCGGTGGTCGAGTTGTATTGGTGGGTTCTGTTCAGATCCATGTTGAACGTCAGCGAACTGTTGTGCTTGTCGTTGCCTTCGAAATACTTGCTGTAGCTGCCGTTCATGGTGATGTTTTCCAGATGCGAGCGTCGCTGCTGCTGACTGCTGCGACGGTTCAGTCCGATGGCCTTCAGCTGCTGCTCGTCGAGCAGTTGGTTGTCCTCTCCACCGTATGGGTCGCTGCTGTAGTTGGCCTCGGTGTCCTGACTATGCGACCGCGTGTCGACGTTGTTATAGTAGATGTTCGTGTTCCAGAAGCCGCCCTTTTCGCCAATCATTCCGCTGGCACTGAGATTGTGGTTGGTGTTGTTGCGGTAGGTCTTGCTCTGGTTCGTGCTCTGCGAATACTGCTCGAAGCCCGTCATCAGCGTTGAGTAGAGACTTTCGCTGTTGTTGCGCTGGTCGCTGTAGGAATAACGGGGCTGGTAGGAGATGTTCGTCTGGCCTATTTTCCGTCGGTAGCTTCCGCCGATGCTGTTGTTACTGTACTTTTTCATGCTGGCATCGGGCAAGTCGTCGAGCTTGACGCTGGCCGACCATTCGCCTTTGCTGCCCGAGTTCCATTTCATGCCTTCCATCGCGATGTGATAGGTGTTCTTCTTGTCGGAAGTGCCCACTTCGGGCTTCGCCATCTCTACGCGGTTGGTGGGCTTCTTGGTGATCATGTCGGCCACCCAGTGCTTGGTGGTGTCGGTGCTCATCGTGTCGGCCTGCGTCCTGTAGACCCGGAACTGCTTGAGGTCGGCGTTCTCGATGTTCTCGAGGGCCATCTTCATGTCGTGGGCGAAGAACGACTCGCCGTTGAGGCGTATCTCGTGGATCACGCTGTCGCGATAGGTGAGCTGTCCTTGCTCGTAGCGCAGTCCGGGCAGGCGGCGCACGAGGTTGAGGAGCACCGTTCCGCGAGGCATCTGGTAGGCGTCGACGTTGAACACGGTGGTGTCGCCGCTCTCGTACATCCGCTGCAGCTCGCCCACGATCTCTGCTTCCTGTATCGTCACGGGCTGGCTTTGGAGCATGATGCTGTCGACTTGTAGTTTCCAGTATCTGCCAAAACTGGGATTGTCCTCGTCGTAGTAGGTATACACGGCCGAATAGTCTTTCTCGAAAGTCTCGTAGCCCAGATACGACACCTTGATTCTCACCCTTACGGCGTCGTTCTTCTTCACGCGCTTGCGGAGGACATACATGTATTTGCTGAATTGCCCATTCTTCGTCGAAAGCATATCAAGCGTAACCGACGTGTCGTTGAGGCACGTCATGTGGATGCTGGCATTGGGCAGGCCGTAGGGCTTCGACTCCAGCTCGTCGCTGCCATAAACGCAGCCGTTCACCACTACGCCCATCATGTCGCCCACCGTCCGTCGGTTCTGTGCCTGTAGGGGAGGAACCGTACAGAGCAGGAGCAGCAGTGCGATGACGAACCGGAAAGCTTTCATGCCGTCAGAAGGGGGCTTAGGGTACTAAGGATGCTTTCTTGATGTCGGAAAGTCGCTGACGGGCTTCCTTGCGGGAGAGGAAGATCTGGTAGCGGTAGACCATGCAGGCGGTGATGAAGTAGGCGCAGGTCTGAATCCACAGGACCTGATACTCGAGGAGGACATCGGCGAGGGTGCCTCCCATCTCGTTGATGCGTATGAAGCCCTGGATGCCGAAGGTGCTGGGGAAGAGCCAGCTGACGGCCTGCCAGAAGGGCGGTATGCTGGACTGGGGCCAGCTGACGGCTCCTGAGAGGAACAGCAGGGGCACGGTGACGAAGACCATGAGGAGCATGACGTTCTCGCGATAGCGCACGATGCAGCTGACGACCATTCCGAAGAAGATGCAGTCGAGCAGATAGGGCAGGAGGAAGGTCAGCACGTCGTAGCGCCGTCCGATGGCTGTGAACCCGAAGAGGCGGGGCACGATGAAGACGAGGTAGGCAGTGATGACGGCATAGATCATGAAATAGGCCAGCGACTTGCCTGCCACGATGCGGAACATGCCGTTGTAGTGGCGCGAGATGGGGATGAGGTTGCGGTAGCGGTTGCGCTCGCGTGCCGTTCCTGCCGACAGGCCGATGCCGAGGACGAGGGTCTGCTGGATGATGAGCATGAGCACGGCGGGGATGATGAGCGAGCCGTAGCCGCCCGTAGGATTGAAGATGGGCACCTCCTCGAAGGCCAGCGGCTGGGCTGCTATCTGCTCCTCACGGCGGGTGTAGTGGCCGCCGAGGCGCGTCTGGATGTCGGCCCCCATCTGCATGGAGACGGTCTGTGCGGTCTGGAAGACTGCCTTGTAGCAGAGCATCAGGCTCATGTCGCAGTAGACGCTGACTACGGCAGGCTCCAAGCGGCATACCTTCGACTCGAAGTCGCTGGGGAAGTAGTAGATGCCTCGTGCCACCTGCCGGCTGAGCAGCGACTTGGCCTCGTCGAGGTCGGCGGCATAGGAGAGGAACTTCACGTCGGGCGAGGCATCGCAGAGACGCACGAACTGTCGGCTGAGCTGCGAATGGGAGTCGTCGACGACGACGACGGGCACCTCGCGCACCACCTCATTATTATATATCCAGGAGTAGAGCAGGGGATAGAACAATGGCACGAGGATGAAGAAGATGAGTACTCCCTCGTCTTTCACGGCCTGCTTCATCTCGTCCCACCAGATGAAAGCGGTGTCTTGGAGAGACTGGGTGAGCCTCTCCCAAACCTTCCGGAGGAAGGACTGACTGGATGTGCTTTTCTTACGGGATGTAGACATAGTTGAGCATTGCGTTCTTGATCTTCTTCATGACGAGCCAGGGCAGGAGTGTGAAGCCTACGAGGGCTGCCAGATGGAACCACGCCTCGAGCAGGGGATAGCCGTTGAAGACACAGATCTGATAGATCATGTAATAATGGCGCAGGGGGAAGAGCCAGCTCAGGGCCTGCAGCGGCTCGTCCATGCCGATGATGGGGAAGGCGCTGCCTGCCATCGAGAGGCTGAGCACGGCCCACAGCGAGCAGATACTCATCGACATGCGCAGGGAGGGCATCAGTCCGAAGGCGAAGATGCCGAAGCCCTGTGAGGCGAGCACTTCGAGCAGGCCGAGCAACGCCAGCACGCCGATGCCGCCGGGGTGGGGGAATTGCAGCACTCCGAAGATGTAGTACTCGTAGAAGTAGATGATGGAGAGGAAGATGAGCGTCTGGGGCAGGAACTTGCCGATGAGTGCCACGAGAATGTTGTCGTCGGCCTGGGCGAGCCACTCCTTGGATGTGCCGAACTTCATCTCCGTGCCGAGCGAATAGGCGGTGATGAGGAAGATGAAGAGCATCATCAGGCCGGGCACCATTGTCGTGGTGAGGTAGATGTTGTAGTTGGCCTGCGGATTGTTGAGCTGATGGAGGTCGACGCGGATGGGCTGGAGCAGCGTGGCTATCTGCTGGTCGGTGAAGCCGCGTGCCTGCAGCGTTGCCTTCCCCAATGCTGCCGAACCGAGGGTGGAGACGGTCTTCAGGTCCTTGTAGACCATCGAGCCGGCGGTGATGGCGGTGAGCGTGTAGTAGAAGGAAATCTTGGGCTGCCGGCTGGCGATGAGGTCGTCGGTGGTACCCTTTGGGATATAGAGGAATCCGTAGATCTTGTTGCGCTGGATAGCCCGTCGGGCCTCGGACATGGTGGGATAATGGGCCACCACACGGGAGTTCTGGAAGGCGTCGAGGGTGCGTGTGAGCGAACGGGTGGTGGATGTGTTGTCCAAATCGACCACTGCTATGGGCAGGTCGAGGGGCTGCCCGTCGTCGAGCAGGGAGGTGAAGAAAAACATCACGGCAACGGGGAACACCATCATGCAGAACACATAGATGGGGTTCTTCAGCAGGATGCGGCCTTCGCGCAGGAAAAGCCTTCCAAGGCTCCTCCGAAGGGGGGAACGGCTGGTGTCCTTTTCTGAGATGTATTCCTTCATTGCGTAATCTGACTAAAGTTCCCCGTCCTTACGGAGGGGGACTGAGGACGGCCTTACTTGATTACGAGCGACATGCCCGGGCGCAGACCCTCCAGGGGCTCGACGGGACGGGCCTTGACCTCAAAGGTCTTCAGGTCGAACTGGCCGTTGGCCTTGGTGGCCTTCCATACGGCATAGGATCCCTGGTCCTTCATGTGGTAGACCTTCATCTTGATGGTCTTGTTGAAGGCGGGCACAAAGGCATTGAACTCCTGACCGATCTTCATGCCGTTGAGCTGATCCTCGCGCACGTTGAACGTGCCCCAGAGGTCGTCCATCATCGAGATGGTCATGATGGGGCTGCCCGTGCCTACGAGCTCGCCCACCTTGGGATAGATGGAGCTCACCTCACCGTCCATCTGTGCCACCTGAACGGTCTCGCCGATGTAGGCATTGACCTCCTCCACGGCACCGCGGGCACGGTTGACCTGAGCCATCGCGGCGCGCTTCTCTTCCTGGCGTGCACCATTGACAGCCATATCGTACTGGCTCTGGGCGGCTTTGACCTGTGCTTCGGAGGCCTTGAACATGGCCTCGGCCTCGTCGCGCTTCTGGGCGCTCACCACACCCTCGTCGAACAGGCGCTGCACGCGCTGGTAGCTCTTCTGGGCAATCTCCAGTCCGGCCTTGGCCTGCTGCAGCAGCTGGAAGGCTCCCTGCACCTGTTCCTTACGTGCACCATTGCGAGCCATCTGCTCGAGGGCGGCAGCACCTTCCTCGGCACCCTGCGCCTGCTGCATCTTAGCGTGCACCTCAGGGGCATCGAGAATGGCCAGCGTGTCGCCGGCCCGCACGAAGTCGCCTTCCTTGACGCGGATCTCCTGAATGCGTCCGGGCACCTTGCTCGACACGCGATATTCGGATACTTCAACCTGTCCCTGGATGATCTCAGGGTCGCGGTCGAGGGCCAGGAATCCTATGAGGGCTACGATGGCTATGACGATGATGAAGCCGAGGATGGCCACGAGGATATTGTTGTGCTGTTTCTTTGCTTGTTCTTTCTCTGTCATAGTTGTTGAAAGGGCTAATGGAAATGGATGGAAATGATGGGGAAATTATGGGGCAAGGGTGCCGAGGGCTTTCTGCAGATCGACCTGTGCGAGGCGCACGTCGATCTCGGCGTCAATCTTCTGTGACTGGGCCTGCAGCCAGGCTGTCTGTGCCTCCATGACGGTGGTCGGGGTGATGACGCCCTCCTGGAAGCCGACATTGGCCACGCGGAGGTTCTCTTCGGCACGCTCGATGCTCTTCTGGGCCATAGCCAGCCGCTTGTTGGCCTCGGTCACCTTGAAGCTGCTCTGGTTCACCTGCAGGTCGATGAGGTCGCGGGCTTCGTCGAGCTCAAGTGAAGCGATGGCGGTGGCAGTCTTCGAGGCACGTACCTTGTAGGCCACGTCGCCCCAGTTCCAGATGGGAATGCGCACGAGCAGTCCTACGTTCCAGAATCCGCCGAACTTCTTCTCGAAGCCGTTGAGCACGTTGGGATTGCTGATGGCGTAGCCGCCGGTGAGTGCCACCTGTGGCAGGTTGGCTGCCTTGAGGATGTTGGTGGCCTGGCGACTGATGCTGACGGCATTGTCGAGCATCTTCAGCTCCGGACGCCGGGCTGCGCCCTGCTCGATGATGGCTTGCGGACGCATGGCGATGACGGTCAGCTGGTCGGCATCCTCGTCGGTGAGGGTAATCTCGGAGTCGAGTGGCAAGCCTATCTGCTTGCAGAGCAGCATCCTGGAGAGCACCAGTCCGTCGTTCACCTTCTGCAGGGTCATCTCGGCCTCGTTCACCTTGACGCTGACACTCAGACCGTCGCTACGAGTGGCCACGCCCTCGTCAATCATCTTCTGCACATCGCTGTCGAGCTTCTTCACCACGTTGAGGAAACTCTCAGCCAGCCGCTGCTTATGCTTCAGCGAGACCACTTGCCAGTAGGCCTGATCGACTGAGTAGATGACAGCCAGCCGGCGCACGTCGGCCGAGTTCTGCATCATCTCCTCGTTGATGTCGGCTATTTTGTTCATGGCGATGATGGCTCCTCCCATGAAGACGGGCTGGGTCACCATCAGCGAGCCGGCGAAGATGTTGCGGGTGTCGGTGCGGAAGGCATCGACTATTTTCTGCCCTTCGGTGTTGAGCAGGCCGGCGGTGTTGGTCAGTGTCTGTCCGAACTGCTGCTGCATCTGTCCGGCCATCTGCTGGAAGGCATCCATGGGAATGCCCATCTGTCCGAGCATCTGTCCGAGCTGTCCGATCTTTGTCTCGAGGCCGCTGGTCAGGCCCTGCAGCCCTCCTGCGGCCGTAGTGCCGATGTTGCTCAGGCTGTGCTTCTGTTGGTCGTTGAGCAGCGACAGCTCCTCGCTGGTCCACTGGTAAGTGCCGATAGCCGAGACGTGGGGCAGATACTTCGTGCGGGCCGACTTCCGCAGATTCTGCGCCACATCCTTCTTCAGCTCGGCGACGCCCAGCTGCTTGTTGTTGCGCAGGGCCATCGCACGGCAGCTGTCGAGGCTCAGCGCCTGCTGTGCCTCAGCGCTGGTGAATGACAGATGAACGATGAAAAATGATAAGCCAATCAGCTTACCGATTTCTTTATTTCTCATGATTCACAATCGTATTATTGTCGTTTGGTTGTCATTTCTGGAAAGATGTCGTCGGGTGATCATTTCTCGAAGGTGAATGTCCGTGAGCCAATCATATTGCCATCGGCAAAGATGCTGACACGGTACTCACCAGCCTCGAGGAACTCGCCCACTTGCCAGTAGACAGTGACAGGAGTCTCCTCGCCCGAGTATTCGATGACCTTCTTCATCGAGTATTCCAGCTGGCGGTTCTCGTAGGCGAATGTGCCGCCGCCATTGAGGGTCTCGCCGGCAGGGGTCTGGATGCGGACGTAGAGCGTGCGCTGGCCGTTCTCAGCAGTGACGTTGCGTGAGATGTTGAAGTTGACCTGAAGCGTCTTCACGTCCTTCATCTTCTTCGATACCTTGCCGCGCTTGTTCAGGCCAGTCATGCTGATGGCGGTGGCGTCGAGCTGGGCGGCGATGGTCACCTTCTCGGTCAGCGTCTGGCGCTCCAGCTGCAGGTTCTGGTTCTGGCGGGCACTCTCCTCCAGGCGTCCTGTCAGCTGGGTGTTCTCCTGCCGCAGGTTCTGGTTGATGCGGTTGAGCGAGTCCACCTGGCGGATGTAGTCGCGCAAGACGGCACGCACGCTGTTGAGCTCCTTCTTCAGACGGGTGATCTCGCGGGCATCGTCGGCCTTCACCTTCTTCAGCTCCTCGAGCAGTTGCTGGGCACGCAGCTGTTCGCGGGTGAGCTGGGCGATGAGCGAGTCGTTGGTGATCTGAGCCATCATCTCGCCGTACTGCTGTCCCAGCTGCTCATAGTCGTTTTCCATCTCCTGCTTCTCCAGCTCGGCCAGTTCCTGGATGGCAGTCACTTTGTTTTCCAGTTCCCTGTTGTCATCGCGCTGAGGCAGAATGACGAAAAACACGAGGGCGGCAGCCACCAGTAGTGCTACTGCCAGCGAGGCAATGAGAGGGATGAGATAGTTTTTTTTCATTTTTATCCGTTATGTTCGTTTCTAACGTGCAAAGTTACTAGTTTTCGGCGAAACAACAAAAAAATGGGTGCGGGAATGCTGATTGGCGTTTTGATTTTTAAGATTATTATGGAAAAAAACAACAATTTTAGCCATTCCTTTGGTCGTTTGGAAAATAATTCTTATCTTTGCCCACAATATGAACCTGATGGCCTATGAAAAAGGATGGATTCTGGAGCCGTGCGTTCCACCTCTACTATGATGGATTCCGCAGCATGACGCTGGGGAAGACGCTTTGGGCAATCATTCTGATTAAGCTTTTCGTCATCTTCGTGGTGCTGAAGGTGTTCTTCTTCCCGAACTTCCTCAAGCAGCATGCCGACAACGACGAACCCTCCTTTGTGGCCACCGAGCTCATCGAGCGTGCTCAATAACCTAAAAACTATACGTTATGACTCAAGACCTATTATTAACAATTGACGCTGGTACCATCGACTGGTCGAGGGCGCAGTTTGCCCTGACGGCCATCTATCACTGGCTGTTTGTCCCGCTGACGCTGGGCTTGGCAGTGATCATGGGTATCTGTGAGACCATCTACTACAAGCGGCGCAAGGCACTGGACCAGGGCAAGATTACTGATCAGTCGGTGGTGGACTTCTGGCAGTCGACCTCGAAATTCTGGCAGCGCCTCTTCGGTATTAATTTCGCGATGGGTGTTGCCACGGGCATCATCCTGGAGTTTGAGTTCGGCACCAACTGGTCGAACTATTCCTGGCTGGTGGGCGACATCTTCGGCGCTCCGCTGGCCATCGAGGGGATCGTGGCTTTTTTCATGGAGTCGACATTCGTGGCGGTGATGTTCTTCGGATGGAAGAAAGTGTCGGCAGGGTTCCACCTGGCCGCCACCTGGCTTACTGGCTTGGGAGCCACGCTCTCGGCATGGTGGATCCTGGTGGCTAATGCCTGGATGCAGTATCCTGTGGGCTGTGAGTTCAATCCCGACACGATGCGTAATGAGATGGTGTCGTTCTGGGAAGTGGCGCTGTCGCCCTTTGCCGTCGACAAGTTCCTGCATACCGTGATCTCGGCATGGATCGTCGGAGCTGTGTTCTGCGTGGCTGTCTGCTGCTGGTATCTGCTGAAGAAACGCCATGTAGAGCTGGCTGTGAAGAGCATCAGAATAGGCGCCGTGGTGGGCCTCGTTGCTGCTGTCGGAGCGGCACTGACAGGCCACAAGTCGGGTCAGGACGTGGCCGAGGTACAGCCAATGAAGCTCGCTGCAATGGAAGCTCTCTACAACGGAGGTACGGAGCAGGGCCTGACGATGGTGGCATGGGTAAATCCTATTGGGCAGCCCGACTATGCCAACGAGGAGGAACCTGCGCTGAGGATTGCACTGCCCAATGCGCTGTCGCTGATGGCTACGAACACGCTGGATGGCTATGTACCGGGCATTAACGACATTCTGAACGGATATCTGAAGGCTGATGGCACCCGTGAGCCCTCGGCCGACGAGAAGATTGCACGCGGCAAGGAGGCTATCGCTGCCCTGCAGGGCTATCGTCAGGCAAAGGCTGCAGGCGATGCTGCCGAGGCAGAGCGCCAGCTGAAGACCTTCCGTGCCAACGAGAAGTACTTCGGCTACGGATATGTGCGTGACAAGAGCGAACTGGTGCCGCCTATACCCATCAACTTCTGGGCATTCCGTGCGATGGTGGGGCTGGGCTGCCTGCTCATCCTGTTCTTCGGACTGGTATGGGTGCTTTCGTTCAAGGTGCCTTTCCTTTCGGTGTTCTCCCGTCGGCTGCTAGCCACACTGGGGCTGATGCCTGAGACACAGTCCGACGTGCACGGTGCCACCAAGATGCCGTGTTGGCTCTATATCGCAGCCATTGTGATGGTGCCCTTGGCCTATATCGCCTCTGAGAGCGGATGGCTGGTGGCTGAGTTCGGCCGTCAGCCCTGGACCATCCAGGACATGCTGCCCACATGGGCCGCCGTGAGCGACCTCCATTCAGGCTCGGTAATGCTCACCTTCTTCCTCTTCCTCATTCTCTTCACCACCATGCTGGCCGTAGAGATTAACATCATGCTCAGACAGATTAAGAAAGGACCCGAACTATGACATACTCATTCCTACAACAATACTGGTGGTTCATCGTTTCCCTGCTCGGTGCCATCCTCGTTTTCCTGATGTTCGTGCAGGGAGCCAATTCGATGGTGCGCTCGCTGGGATGGACACCCGAAGGGCGGCGGCTGGTGGTGAACTCCACAGGCCGTAAGTGGGAGTTCACATTCACCACGCTGGTCACCTTCGGAGGAGCTTTCTTCGCCTCCTTCCCCCTGTTCTATTCCACGAGCTTTGGCGGAGCCTACTGGCTGTGGATGATCATCCTATTCTCGTTTGTGCTGCAGGCCGTCAGCTACGAGTTCCAGAACAAGCTGGGGAACATCTTGGGGCCGACCACATTCCAGTGGTTCCTCGTCATCAACGGCATCCTTGGACCGCTGTTGCTGGGTGGAGCCGTAGCCACGTTCTTCGAAGGTTCGAACTTCGTAGTCGAGAAATCCAATTTCCTCGATGCTGGAGCTGTCACGCCCGTCATCAGCCACTGGGGTAATGCCT
Organism: uncultured Prevotellaceae bacterium; assembly: GCA_900318685.1. Classification (GTDB taxonomy): domain Bacteria; phylum Bacteroidota; class Bacteroidia; order Bacteroidales; family Bacteroidaceae; genus Prevotella. The sequence goes on from ONLL01000005.1 coordinate 15,087, forward strand.
CTCATGGCCTCGACGCCCTGCTCAATCCATGGGTGCTGGTGTTCGGACTGGCGGTGATGTTCCTGGCACGCACACTGGGCACACTATATATTATAAATAATGTGAACGATGAAGACATCCGTTCACGTGCTTCAGTGCGCCTGTTGGGCAGTGCCGTTCCCTTCCTGGTGCTCTTCGTGGCCTATCTCGTACACCTGGTGCTGATGGACGGCTATGCCTGGCGGCCAGACACTGGCGAGGTATTCCTTGAGCCCAACAAATACCTGCACAATTTCCTGGAGATGTGGCCGCTGCTGATACTGCTGCTCATCGGTGTGGTGCTGGTGCTCCTGGGCATCGGCAAGACTCTCGTCTCGGCTACCTACATAGGTGGCATCTGGCCTGCGGGTATCGGTACCGTGCTCACGGTGCTGGCACTGCTGCTATGTGCCGGATGGCATTACACGGCCTACTATCCCTCGACCTACGACATGCAGATGTCACTCACTATCAGTAACTCCTGTTCCAGTGAGTTCACGCTGCGCACCATGTTCTATGTGTCGCTGCTCATTCCCTTTGTGCTCGCCTATATCGTGTACTGCTGGGACAAGATTGACAGCCGCAAGCTGGATCATGACGAGATAGCCCACGACGAGGCCTATTGACAAAAAAGTTTAGCTTTCGTTTTGCCAAGTGCCCAAATTGTAGTACCTTTGCAGCCCGAAAGAGAGAATGCCTACAGTGGAACAAAAGACAATAGAGATATTAAACCATATAAACTATCCTGACGATCTGAGGAAGCTGAACGTGGATCAGCTCCCTCAGGTTTGCGACGAACTACGTCAGACTATCGTGCAGGAGCTGTCGGTTAATCCCGGACACCTGGCTTCGAGCCTTGGAGTGGTTGAGTTGACGGTGGCTCTGCACTATGTGTACAACACCCCCGAGGACCGCATCGTCTGGGACGTGGGTCATCAGGCCTATGGCCATAAGATCCTCACCGGGAGGCGTGAGCTGTTCTCCACCAACCGTAAACTGCATGGTCTGCGGCCTTTCCCCTCACCCGAGGAAAGTCCTTACGACTCGTTCATCTGCGGTCATGCCTCCAACAGCATCTCTGCTGCGTTGGGCATGGCAGTGGCGTCGGGTGGCAGCCGTCAGGTGGTGGCAGTCATTGGCGACGGCGCACTTAGCGGTGGGTTGGCTTTTGAGGGTCTCAACAATGTGTCGTCATCGCCCAACGACTTGCTCATCATACTGAACGACAACGACATGTCCATCGACCGTTCTGTCGGTGGCATGAAGCAGTATCTGCTAGGGCTGAGTACCAATGAGGCCTACAACAAGATGCGTTTCAAGGCAGCCCGCTTCATGCAGCGACACGGGATGCTGAAGGATGAACGGCGCAAGGGGCTCATCCGCCTGAGCAATGCCCTGAAGAGTGCTATCTCACATCAGCAGAACATCTTCGATGGCATGAACATACGCTACTTCGGACCTTTCGATGGGCACAATGTGCGGGAGCTGGTGCGCATCCTGAGGCAGATCAAGGACATGAAAGGTCCCAAGCTGCTGCACCTGCATACGAAGAAAGGTCACGGTTATGGTCCTGCCGAGCATTATACTCCCGTCTGGCATGCTCCAGGCAAGTTCGACCCTGACACAGGACAGCTGATAAAGGAAGGCAGCACCGACCGTCGCATGAAATATCAGGACGTGTTCGGTGAGACGCTGCTCGAGCTTGCCCGGCAGAATGACCGTATCGTGGGTGTCACACCCGCCATGCCCACGGGCTGTTCGATGAATATCATGATGAAGGAGATGCCTGAGCGCACCTTCGATGTGGGCATTGCCGAAGGACATGCCGTCACCTTCTCTGCAGGAATGGCGAAGGAGGGGCTGCTGCCTTTCTGCAACATATATAGTGCGTTCTCGCAGCGGGCCTACGATAATATCATTCATGATGTGGCCATCCTCCGGCTCAATGTCGTACTGTGCCTCGATCGTGCTGGACTCGTTGGGTGTGACGGGCCTACTCATCATGGTGCCTTCGACCTGGCCTTCCTGCGCCCTATCCCTCATCTCACTATCTGCTCACCGCTCAACGAACACGAGCTGCGTCGGATGATGTTTACTGCCCAGCAGCCCGACATGGGCCCATTCATCATACGCTATCCCCGTGGTCGCGGCGTCCTCGACGACTGGCGCTGTCCGCTGGAAGCCATACCCGTGGGGCGTGGACGACAGCTGCGTGAAGGTCATGACGTAGCCGTCCTGACCATCGGACCTCTGGGTAACGATGCCTTGCAGGCTGCTGAGGAGTGTGCCCGTCAGGGAGTGGACTGTGCCGTCTACGACATGCGTTTCCTCAAGCCGCTCGATGAGACAATCCTCGATGAAGTGGGACGCAGTTTCTCGCGTGTCATCACCATTGAGGATGGCGTCCGCTGTGGTGGTCTGGGCAGCGCCGTGCTCGAGTGGATGTCTGATCATGACTATCATCCGCAGGTGACCAGGATGGGCTTGCCCGATGCTTTTGTAGAACATGGCGACGTGAGCGAGCTGCGAGCTATCGTGGGCCTCGACGTTCCTTCAATCATCAACGAGATACTGAAATGAAGATAGTAATAGCAGGTGCAGGAGCCGTGGGTACACACCTCTCGAAGCTCCTCTCGACGGAGAATCACGACTGTGTGCTCATCGATGACGATGAGGAGCGCCTCAGCGGTATGGACTCCAACTACGATATCATGGCCATGTGCGAGTCACCAACCAGCATCAAGACGCTGAAGAATGCCGGCGTGGCCGATGCTGATCTCTTCGTGGGTGTCACCCGCTATGAGAGCCGCAACATCACGGCATGCATGCTTGCCCATGCCCTCGGAGCAAAGAAGACCGTGGCACGCATCGACAACTACGAGTACCTGCTGCCCCAGAATCAGGAGTATTTCCATGCGATGGGCGTCGATTCGATGGTCTATCCCGAGGTGCTTGCTGCCACCGATATTATCAGCGGTCTGAAGCAGTCGTGGGTGAGGCAGCGATGGGATATCCACGACGGAGCCCTTGTCCTGCTTGGCATCAAGCTGCGCGACACCTGCCAGGTGCTCGGTCAGCCCCTGAAAGACCTCTGCGGTCCTGATGATCCCTATCATGTCGTGGCCTTGAAACGTGGCGGTGAGACCATCATCCCCGGTGGCCTCGACTTCCTGCAGGCCAATGACCTGGCCTATTTCATGACCACGCAGGAATACATCCCTCATATCAAGCATGTTGTAGGTAAGGATCAGTATGAGGATGTGCACAATGTCATCATCATGGGAGGCGGAAAGACCTCCGTGCGTGCTGCCCTGACGCTGCCCGACAACATGCATGCAAAGATCATTGAGAGTTCGCTGGAGCGCTGTGAGCGCCTCAACCAGCTCATCGACCGTGGCAACGTGATGGTCATCCATGGCGATGGCCGTGATCTGAGCCTGCTGCGTGAGGAGAATATCAAGAGTCATCAGGCATTCGTGGCACTAACGGGCAATGCCGAAACCAATATCCTGGCCTGTCTGACAGCTAAGAAGCTGGGAGTGCGCAAAACGATAGCTATGGTCGAGAACCTCGACTATGTGAGCATGGCCGAGGGCCTGGACATCGGCACAATCATCAACAAGAAAACCGTCGCCGCCAGCCATATCTTCCAGATGATGATGAAGGCCGATGTGCGCAACCTCCGCTCGCTGATGCTTGCCGACAGTGAGGTGGCTGAGTTCGTGGTGAGCGAGGACTCCCGCGTGACCAAGAAGCCCGTTAAAGCCCTGGGTCTCCCTCTTGGTGTTAACATTGGCGGCTTGGTGCGTGGTAAGCAGGGACTACTGGTCAACGGTAACACTCAGATTCAGTCTGGTGACTGCGTTCTTGTGTTCTGTCATCGTCATATGCTCGACAAGGTCGAGAAGTATTTCAAGAAATCCATCCTCCCCTGGTAACACCTCATGATCAACTGGAAGCTCATCTCAAAGATCCTTGGCTCGCTGCTCTTCTTAGAGGCGCTGTTCATGGCGCTGTGCCTGGCCATGTCGGCCATCTATAGTGAGCCCGACCTGCTGGTCTTTGTCATCTCGGCCTGTATCACCGGTGCCAGTGCTTCCTTGTTCCGATATTTCGGCCATGATGCCGAGAATACCCTCAGCCGCCGCGACGCCTATGTCGTGGTCACTCTCACTTGGGTGGTGTTCTCCGTCTTTGGCATGTTGCCTTTCCTCATCCAGGGCTCACCCCTCAGCCTCACCGATGCCTTCTTCGAGACAATGTCGGGCTTCACCACCACTGGCGCCACTGTCATCGATGACGTCGAGTCGCTCTCTCACGGGCTCCTTTTCTGGCGATCGCTGATGCAGTGGATTGGCGGCTTGGGTATCGTGTTCTTCACCATCGCCATCCTCCCCTCGATGGTGGGTGGAAGTGTGAAGGTCTTTGCAGCCGAGGCCACAGGCCCCATGCGCTCGAAGATGCATCCGCGCCTCTCCACCAATGCGAAGTGGATATGGAGCATCTACCTCCTGCTTACCGTGGCTTGCGGTTTTTCGTTCTGGGCCTGCGGCATGAACTGGTTCGATGCCACCAACTACTCGATGTCGACCACTGCTACGGGCGGCTTCTCCACCCACAACGGCACCATTTTCTTGGCTTCTCCTACGATTGAGTATCTGGCCATCCTCTTTCAGTTCCTTGCAGGTATTAATTTCACGCTGCTTTATTTGTCGTTCTTCAAGTTTCGCTTCTCATCCCTGGTTCGCAACTCCGAGTTCAAGCTCTATGTCATCACCATCATCGTGGCAACGATGTGGATCATGTATCTCCTCATCACTCGCATGGGCTATGATGTCGAAGCAGCACTGCGCTCATCACTTTTCCAGGTGGTGTCGTTCATGACTACCACTGGCTTGTCGAATACCGATGCAGGAGCGTGGCCGCATGTCACCTGGGTTATCCTTGGCGTGCTGATGTTTATGGGAGCCTGTGCCGGTAGCACTACTGGTGGCTTCAAAAGCATACGCCTGCTCATGCTCCTGCGTGTGCTCCGCAATGAGTTCCACCATATACTTCATCCTAATGCTGTGCTGCCTGTGAGGGTAGGGGGACAGACGGTGCCCACAGCCCGCCTAGTCACCCTGCTGGCGTTCTTCACACTCTATATCCTCATGTTCCTCATCACCGCCGCCATCATGGTGCTCTCGGGCATCGATGTCACCAATGCCTTCACCATTGCCTTCAGTCTCATGAGCAATGTCGGTGCGGGACTCGACACCAACATCGGGCCGCAGATGTCGTGGGCCGACCTCTCCGACGGTCTGAAGTGGCTGTGCTCTTTCCTCATGCTCGTCGGTCGTCTCGAAATTATGGCTGTCCTCGTGCTCTTCACACGTTCGTTCTGGAAGAAGAGTTAGTGCCGCCAACCTGATGCCTTTTTGTTTCCTTTCCTATCATTTCTAGCAAAAAAACACTAAATCTAAAGTATTTGATACATACGGCAAGCACTTCTTGCCGTTTTCTTTGTAAATTTGCACAAAATTTTAAAACCAATCTCTTAGCACAATGGAAAAGAAACGACTTGTCATCGGGCTGCTGCTCGCCACGCTGAGCAGCACGTGTACCCTGGCCCAGGGACTGAAAGACGTCTACAAGGACTACTTCATGATTGGCGTCGCTGTCAACCAGCGCAATGTGACCAACCCTGAGCAGCAGGCTCTCATCAAGCGGGAGTTCAACTCAATGACTGCCGAGAACGACATGAAGCCCGAGCCCACCGAGCCCCGTGAGGGCGAGTTCAACTGGGAAAATGCCGACCGCATTGCCAACTTTGCTCGCCAGAATGGCATCAAGCTGCGCGGCCACTGTCTGATGTGGCACTCGCAGATTGGTCGTTGGATGCTTGGCGACAACCCCACCAAGGAGGTGTTCTATGAGCGCATGAGAAAACACATCCATGCCGTGGTCTCACGCTACAAGGATGTCATCTATTGCTGGGATGTGGTCAACGAGGCCATTGAGGACAATGCCAACGCCACTGATCCCTACCGCCAGAGTGCAATGTACCGTCTCTGCGGCGATGAGTTCATCGAGAAAGCCTTCCAGTATGCCCGTGAGGCCGATCCCAACGCCCTGCTGTTCTACAACGACTACAGCACCGTCGATCCTCACAAGCGCGACCGCATCTACAACATGGTGAAGAAGATGAAGGACAAGGGTATACCCATCGACGGTATTGGCATGCAGGGCCACTACAACATCTACTTCCCCTCTGAGGAACTGCTCGACGAGGCCATCACCAAGTTCAAGACCCTCGTCAAGCACATCCACATCACCGAGTTCGACATCCGTGTCAACGAGGAGATGGGTGGCGGCCTGCAGTTCAGCCGTGAGGGCGCTAATGTCACCGACTCCGTCAAGCAGCACCTTGCTGACCAGTATGCCCGCTGCTTCCGCGTCTTCCGCAAGCACAAGGATGTCATCGACTGCGTCACTTTCTGGAACCTCGGTGACCGCGACTCCTGGCTTGGCGCAGCCAACTACCCGCTGCCTTTCGACACCGAGTACAAGCCTAAGCTCGCCTATGAGTATATCAAGGACATGAAAGAACCTAAGTGGAGCTTGCCCCCACGTCCCGCTCGTCAGCCCCGTCCGCAGGGTGGCTTTGGCCAGGGCGGTCAGCGTCAGGGTGGCTTCGGTCAGGGCGGTCAGCAGGGACAGCGCCGTCGTGGCGGTGGCCCCGGTGGCTTCGGCCAGCAGCGCCCGCCGTTTGATGCCGGTCGCGCCTTCCCCGAGCAGCCCGGCGTGAAGGAGGACTTCGTGCCCTCTGAGCTCAACCAGCCCGGACAGCAGTATCCCCAGGTGAACTCGCAGGGCTATGCCCGTTTCCGTATTGAGGCACCCGATGCACAGGCAGTCAGCGTCAGCCTCGGCCTTGGCGGCCAGGGTGGCACTCAGCTGAAGAAAACCTATGACGGTTCATGGGTAGGCACTACTGCCGGTCCCATGGACGAGGGCTTCCACTATTACCATCTGACTGTTGACGGTGGCACCCTCAACGACCCCGGCACCTGCAATTTCTACGGTTCTACCCGTTGGGAGAGCGGTATCGAGATTCCTGCTCACGACAAGGACTTCTATGCCATGAAGAACGTGCCTCACGGCAATGTACAGCAGATTCTTTTCTGGAGCGAGAGCACCAAGCAGTGCCGCCGTGCATTTGTCTACACTCCTCCTATGTATGGCAAGGACAAGAAGGCCAAGTATCCCGTGCTTTACCTGCAGCACGGATGGGGTGAGGACGAGACCGCCTGGATGACCCAGGGCCACGCCAACCTCATCATGGACAACCTCATTGCCGAGGGTAAGATCAAGCCTTTCATCGTCGTCTGCACCTACGGTATGACCAACAACATCCAGTTCGGTGGCCTTGGCGGCTTCACCGCTCAGGATTTCGAGAAGGTGCTCTGCGACGAGCTTGTGCCCTATGTCGATGCCAACTTCCAGACCATCGCCAAGAAGGAGAGCCGTGCTATGGCAGGCCTTTCGATGGGCGGCATGGAGACACACACCATCACCCTGCGTCGTCCTGAGATGTTCGCTTATTATGGACTGCTCAGCGGTGGCACTTACAACCCCGATGAGATCAAGGACAAGAACCAGGTGAAGTACATCTTCCTGAGCTGTGGCTCAAAGGAGAATCCCGATGGTATCAAGTCAGCCGTTGAAGCCCTGAAGGCTGCAGGCTACAATGCAGAGGGTCACGTCTCCGAGGGTACAGCCCACGAGTTCCTCACTTGGCGCCGCGCTCTCCATCAGATGGCTCAGAGCCTGTTTAAGTAATCCGAGTTTTGAGAGGTGAGCTTAAAGCCCGCCTCTCACTATCTTTCTTATCACTATGAAGCACTCTTTTTATTCAACCCTATTGGCATCCTGTCTCGCGCTCGCAGCGTGGGGACAGGGTGTCAAGCCTTTACCTACACTGCATGTCGACGGCCGTTGGCTGACCGACACACACGGCAATCATGTCGTGCTCCACGGAGTCATGGACACTCCTTCAGCCTGGTTCAACAGCGGACGCTGGGGCTGGAGCTATGATGACGCTGGCCGCCAACGCTGTATCAACTACTTCGAACAACTCTACACCGGACTCGAGCAGGCCCACTGTACTGTCTTCCGCCTCCACCTCGAGCCCGCCTGGACCAACGACCCCTCCAGCGGTTATCAGTGGTCGGGAGCTGCCGGACAGGCATCCGATGCCTCCGGCGAGGCCGATATCCGCAAGTTCAATCCCGAGCGCCTTCGCAACTATCTCGGTACCCTCTACTTCCCGCTGATGCAGCGCGCCATGAACCATGGCATGTACGTCGTGGTTCGTCCTCCTGGTGTCTGTCCCGGCAATCTCAAGGTGGGCGACTACTATCAGAACTACCTCCTCACCGTCTGGGATATCTTCACGCAGAATGCCAACATCCGCAAGTACGACGGACAGATCAGCATCGAGCTCGCCAACGAGCCCGTCAGTCTGAAGAATGCCGACGGACAGGATGACCCGCAGGCCCTTCACGACTATTTCCAGCCCATCGTCGACAAGATACGTGCCAATGGCTTCACAGGCATCATCTGGGTGCCCGGCACTGGTTGGCAGGCCAACTACCAGAGCTATGCCACCTATCCCATTGAGGGCTACAACATAGGCTATGCCGTCCACGACTATTGCGGATGGTATGGCTGCAGCGACGACCATCCCAGTGCCTCTGACAAGATAGCACAATTCCATAAGCAAGTGCCCGTAGTCGACACGGCGCCCATCATCATCACCGAGGTCGACTGGAGTCCTAAGAAACCCGGCACAGGCCACTATAATGAGCACGGCGACTGGGTCGAGTCCAACTATGGCACATGGGCCACAGGATCCACCTCGAAGTGGGGCAAGGCCTATAAGGCCATGCTCGACCATTATGGCAATATCTCCATGACACTCTCCGGCACCAGCTGCCTCATCGATGTCGACACCCTCATCCAGAAAGGCACCGTCGTGCCTGCCTTCGGAGGTCTTGAAGAGGCCTGCGGCAAGGCCTGCATGGACTGGTATGCCGACTACTACCTCGTCGACTGGCCACGAGCCGACTTCCTTAATGCGCCCGTCAGCGATCAGGCCAACGGACGCTATAAGAATCCTCTCATCTTCGCCGACTTCCCCGATCCCGACGTTATCCGCGTCGGCGACACCTACTACATGGTGTCCACCACCATGCACCATTTCCCTGGAGCCACCATCCTCCAGTCGCGCGACCTCGTCAACTGGGAGTACTGCTCTCAGCCACTCACGCAGCTAGCCGCCACCGACGACTATAACCTCTCCGACGGCCACGATGCCTATGCCCGTGGCATGTGGGCCTGCTCTATGGACTGGCACGACGGACGCTTCTATCTGCTCATCAACGGCAATGATGCCGGTGGATGGTTGCTCACCGCCACTGATCCCCGCGGGCCGTGGCAGAAAAAGAAGCTCTCGCGCATCTACTACGATCCCGGCATGCTCTTCGACAATGGCAAGGTCTACGTAGCCTGCGGCATCGGCAATATCCAGATTTGCGAGCTCGACGAGGACTTCAATTACATCCGCGAGCAGCGTGTCGTCAGCGACCGCGACGGACTCGAGGGCAGTCACCTCTATCACATCGGCGACTACTACTACCTCTATGCCACCTATGGCGGATGGCCCTCCGGACAGGCTGTCTTCCGCTCTAAGAATATCTTCGGACCCTACGAGGAGAAGATGCTCATCGAGAAGACCATCGACGGCAAGGTCAACACCGTTCATCAGGGAGCCCTCGTCGATACCCCCAATGGTGACTGGTGGACCATCCTTCAGGAGGACCTCGGAGCCCTCGGACGCATGCCCAATCTTCAGCCTGTGCGCTGGAAGGACGACTGGCCCATTGTCGGCAACAACGGCAAACCCTATGTCTCCTTTACCAAGCCCAAGGTAGGCACCTCCAGTCCCCGTGTGCCCCTGCCCACCAACGATAACTTCCGCTCTTATCCTCTCGGCATGCAGTGGCAGTGGAACCATAATCCCGATGATGGAGCTTGGTCGCTCTTCGAGCGTCCCGGATGGCTGCGTCTGCGCACCAGCCTGCCCGCCAGCCGGCTCACCGCTGCCCGCAACATGCTCACACAGCGCATCTTCGGCTATGCCTCCCAGCCGTCGCTGGGCACTGTGCGCCTCGATGTCAGTCATCTCGCTGAGGGCAATCGCGCTGGCATCTGCATTCTCCAGGATCCCTATGCCATGATTGCCGTGCAGGTCACCGACGGAAAGCGGCAGCTCGTATGGCGGCAGGACACCCTTCGCCACTCCACCTCTACAGCGCCCGCACAGCTCGTGAAGGCCATCGATATTGACAGCGTCATCTATCTCCGTGCCAGCATCAGCTACTCCACCTCGAAGACACAGTTCTACTACTCCCTCGACAACGTCACCTACACGCCCTTCGGCCAGCAGACCACCCTTGGCTTCAACCTCTCCGTCTTCGTCGGAGCCCGCTTCGGACTCTTCTGCTATGCCCAGGGACCTGAGCAAGGCTATGCCGACTTCGACTGGTTCTCCACCGAGGACACCTTCGCCGAGGATATGTATTATCCCGCCACCTTCGAAGGCTTCTCTGCCGATATGCTCACTGCCGAGCGTCTCGACGTGGCTGACTCCGAGCTCGAGGTCATGGTGGGCAATGCCGCACCGCTGCAGCTCACTGCCACCTTCGCCGACGGCCATACCGAGAACATCGCGGCACAGGCACGCTACACCATCGATGCACCTGAGGTCGTCGAGCTGCGCAACGGACAGATACGTGGCATCACCGAGGGGCGCGCTCATGTCACCGTCGCCTGGACCGATCCCATGGGTCATGCCCTCGAGACTGCCTTCGACGTGCGCTCCACGTTCTTCCCCTTCGCATCCGAGTACATCAACACCTCCCTCTTCTCACAGGGCACCTACGACCCCTCTACGCGTACCTTCCGTCCGGGACAGTGGGGACAGATGGGATGGGAGTATCCCGGTGGCGCCGACATGTCGGCCTATAAGTATCTCGTCATCAAGCTCAAGAAGGCTCAGAATTGCGATGCCCATCTGAATATCTTCACTGCCAACAGCATCTGGAGCGACTGCTGCGAGTCGTCGGCCTTCGGCACACGCAAGCAGATTGTTGTCAATCTCTCCACCGCGAAGTACACCAGTGGCGACAAGAAGGGCAAGCCACTCGACACGAAGAACATTCACATCGTCGACTTCTGGGGCAATGGCAACGGCACCATCGTCGTTGACGATATCTATCTCACCAACAACTCCGACTACACTCCGCCTTCATCCGTCGATGCCCTGATGGCTGGCGATGCCTCCGGCCTTGTCGATGTCTGCACCCTCTCCGGTCAGCTTGTCCGGCGCCAGGTGACGCGCAGTCAGGCTCTCCATGGCCTCCCTGCCGGCCTCTACATCGTAGGTGGACGTAAGGTGGTAGTGAAGTAATGTCTCTCAACTCTATACTATCAACTTATAATATGAAACATCTCACAATTCTTTTTTCGCTCTTTGTAGCGACCACAGTCACAGTTAAGGCTCAGGGCAACAGCGTGCCCCTCGTCTACAATGTCGAGAACACCGCCGCCAGTCAGAAAGCTCCCAAGATGCTGCCTCCCGACCAGCTGCCCGTCATCCGTGATCTCCCCGATGCCCTTCAGGGTGTCAAGAAGTTCAAGCAGTGGAGCAAGCGCCGCAACGTCATCTCCTCACAGATCCAGCACTACGGCATCGGCCGTAAGCCCGCCGTCGACCCCTCACAGGTGAAGGCTCGCATGGATGGCGACACCCTCATCGTCGATGTCACCGTTGGTGGTGAGACGCTCACCCTGCGCTCCACCATCCAGTATCCCTCTGTCGGCCAGCCGCCCTATGCCCTCATGGTGGGCTCCAGCGGCATCTCGCTGCCGCGGCAGCTCTTTGCCGACCGTCCCATTGCCCTCATGACCTTCCACGAGAAGCAGGTCAACGACTACGGGCAGTTCGGCCGTCATCATGAACGTGGCGAGCACAATTTCGACCGCCTCTATCCCGACCTCAAGGACAATGGCGCCTACAGCGAGTGGGCATGGGGCTTCAGCCGTCTTCTCGACGGACTCCAGCAGCTCGGTCCTGAGGTCACCAAGATCGACATGAGCCATATCGGTGTCACAGGCTGCTCCTATGCCGGTAAGATGGCACTCTACTGCGGTGCCTTCGACGAGCGTGTCGCCCTCACCATTGCCCAGGAACCCGGTGGCGGTGGTGCTGCTGCCTGGCGCAAGTCCCACGAGCTGACCCTTTCGGGTAAGAACCTCGAGGATCTCGACAAGACCGACTACCACTGGTTCATGGAGAGCCAGCGCGAGAACTTCCATGGCGACAGCGTCTATCGTCTGCCCTACGACCAGCACGAGCTCTGCGCCCTCGTCTGTCCGCGTGCCCTCCTGCTTCTGGGCAACCCCGACTATGAGTGGCTTGCCGACGACTCCATGCTTCCCTCTGCCCAGGCAGCCCGTAAGGTATGGGATGCCTTTGGCATTGCCGACCGCATGGGCTGGAGCATCGTCGATGGTCATGGTCACTGCCAGTTGCCTCAGAGCCAGTTCCCCGAGGTTCAGGCCTTCATCGACAAGTTCCTCCTCGGCCGTGATGCTGACACCAGCGATGTGCGAAAAGTGGAGATCAAGAAAAAATAAGTTCAACAATATACTATGAAAAAACTTTCGATGTTGCAGACAGCCAAACGGGAAGTTGCGCTGCTGCTGATGCTGCTGGTGACGGCAGCCGTATTTGCTGTTCCTGCAAAGCCAGGACAGAGTAAACTGATTACTTTGACTGATGGCACCACCGTCAGCGCCACGCTCGTCGGCGATGAGTTCGGCCACTACTGGCTGGGCACCGATGGCCGGGCCTATCAGGCCTTGAATGGAGAGGAAGTGTATAGCGTCGTCGATCTTCAGGCCGTGAAGCAGCATGCCAGTGCACGTCGCATGGCCGCCAACCAGCATCGCTCCAAGCGCCTCGCTCGCAGAAAGGTGGGTGAAATGGGTGGCATTACTGGCGAGAAGAAAGGACTGATCATCCTTGTCAATTTCAAGGATACCGTCTTCAAAGAGTCCAACGACAATGACCTCTTTCAGCGCATCGCCAACAAAAAGGGCTTCAATGAGGGCGACTTCAAAGGGTCGATGTACGATTATTTCTATGATCAGAGCGATGGTCAGTTCGAACTGACGTTCGATGTCGTCGGACCAGTGACGGTCAATCAGAATCAGTCGTATTATGGTACCAATATTGGTAATGTGAGAGGAAACGACGAGCATCCTGCAGAGATGGTGATCGAGGCCTTGAAAAAAGCCGACCCGCTTGTCGACTATGCCAATTACGACTGGGATGGTGATAAAGTGGTTGAGCAGGTGTATGTGGTCTATGCTGGAAAGGGCGAGGCCGACGGCGGTGCTGCCAACACCATTTGGCCGCATGAGTGGAATTTGTCGTCAGCCAATTATTATGGTGATGGAGCAGGTGCACAGACCCTCGACGGTGTGACTATTGATACCTATGCCTGTGGTGGTGAACTCAACGGAGATGGTAAGATTGCCGGCATCGGCACGATGTGCCATGAGTTCAGTCATTGTCTGGGCTATCCCGATTTTTACGATACAGACGATAGCGGCGGTCAGGGCATGGGTGCCTGGGATTTGATGGACTATGGCTCGTATAATGGCAATGGTTACCGACCAGCCGGCTACACCAGCTATGAGCGCTGGGTGGCAGGATGGAAGGAGCCCATCGAGTTGGAGACCAAGCTCAGCGTTACCAATATGAAGGCACTCACCGATGGAGGTGATTCTTACATTATATACAATAAGGGAAACAACAATGAGTACTACCTCTTGGAGAACCGCCAGAAGACGAGCTGGGATGCAAGCATTCCTGGCAAAGGACTCCTCATACTGCATGTCGACTATGATGCAACAGTGTGGGCAGATAATGAACCCAACGACGATCCCGACCATCAGCGCATGACGTGGATTCCTGCCGACAACAGTTATTCGTTGATAGGCGATGCTGGCGACCCCTTCCCCAATGGCTCAGTCAACGCCTTCAACAAGAACACCACGCCTGCTGCCGAGTTCTACAACGAGAACTCCGACGGCACCTACTTTATGGACTCCTCCGTCGAGAACATCACGCAGAATGCCGATAGCACCATCTCCTTCCTCTTCAAGTCACAGACCAATGTGGCTGCGCCCAAGTTCTCGCTGGCTGCTGGTCGCTATATCGAGCCTCAGACGGTGAGCATCCGCTGTAGCACCGAGGGAGCCGCCATCTACTACACCCTCGACGGCACGAAGCCCTCTGCCAGCAGTGCCCTTTATTCGGAGCCCATCACCATCGCAGAAACCACTACTCTCAAGGCCGTAGCCGTGCTCAACGATGGCGAGGAGAGTAAGGTGGCTACGGCAGTTTATAAGATAGGAGCCGCAGTCAGCAATCCTAATACGAAACAGTTCAAACTAGTTGCCTCGACAAGTGAACTGGAAGACGGTCTGCGCTATATCATCGCTTGTGGCAGTAAGGAAGTGGCTGCGGGAGGATATGATAGCAGTAAAAAGATACTCAACAGCCAGAGTGTGACCATCAACGATGATATCATCACCATTGATGACAATGTCGATGTTTTCGTTCTCGAAGAAACAGCTGACGGATGGACGTTCCGCAACGAGGCCACCGATAAGTATCTCTACTCGGAAGGCACGAAGAAACTAGGCTATACCAGCCAGAACGATGCTGCATGGACCCTAGACGATGGCACCGAAGGAGTCATCATGTCCTATGACGAAGATGGTACTATGCTCTACAATGCAAGCTATCCCCGCTTCACCACCTACACAAGCAACCCCACCTCAGCGATGATTCAGGCCAACCTCTACATGGAGTACACTCCTGTAGGCCCCGTCAGTGGCAACCGCTACCAGCTCGTTACCGATGCCACTACGTTGGCAGCTGGCGATGAGGTGCTTATTGCATACGTCGACAAGAAGGTGCAGCTGGCTATGGGTGAGCAAACGCAGAACAACCGTACGGCAGTGGCAGTGACGCTCAACGCTGATAAAACGCTGACACCCGGTAGCGATGCCCAAGTCATCACGCTCGAGAAGGATGGCACGAACTTCCTCTTCAACGTAGGCGATGGCTATCTCTATGCTGCCAGCAGTGATAGTAACTGGTTGAGAACGGAGGCTGAAGCCGATGCTAATGCAAAGGCTACCATCACTATCAGCAGTGGCGATGCCACCATTACGTTCCAGGGTAAGAATACGCGCAACACCATGCGCTACAACCCCAATAATGGCACTCCGATCTTCTCCTGCTATGCCTCAACGTCGACAGTCAAAACACTCCCTCAGATCTACCGCAAGGTCGTTCTCAAGGGCGATGTCAATGGCGACGGCCTAGTGACCATTGCCGATGTGGCAGCCCTGGTGAACTACCTCCTCGGCCAGTCGTCGGATGAGTTCAACGAGAAGGCCGCCTATGTCGACGACGACGATGCCATCACCATCTCCGATGCGCTCGCCATCGTGAACATAATCTTGAATCAATAACCCCCAGCCTTTAATTCACATACATAAACGACTACAGATGATTATTATGACTATGAAACGATTCTTCTATGCGGGACTGGCACTACTGATGTGGGGAGGTCTTGCTTTCGGCATCACGGCTTGCAGCGACGATGACGACGATGAGAACAGCTCGGGAGTGATTAACGGTGAGGTGGGCCTGCGGCTCGTGGGCGTCGATAGATATAAGTACAGCTACTACGACGACGGGCGACTGGAGACCATCTACTATCGTGATGAGCCGTTCTGGTTCACCTATAAGCCCGACAAAATCTGGTTTGGGGAAGAAACTGAAGAAAGAGATCCTGAAGACGGGCCAGCTTATGCCGACGCCAGCTATACCTCACAGGGCTACCTGAAGAGCCTGAGCTACTCGGACGAACAATACAAGCTCTCGGCCATCTTTACCTACGACAGCGATGGCCATCTGACGAAAATCTCCGCTTCCTATTCGGATCCTGGAGACAACTACAGGAGCGTGGCTACACTGACTTGGCGCACCGACCTGTTGCGCATGATAGCTTGGCAGACAGAAGAATATGACGACGAAGAGCCCTACAGCGAGTCCTACAGGACAGTATTTGACTACGACGGCGAGGAGCTCATCGAGAATCCTCATCTTCAGTTTGCTGCCTCGCTGATTGATTTCGTGTGTTTTGGCGACGGAGAGCTGGAGAGAGGTTTGGCACATGTCGGGAAGCTCGGCAAAGGTCCCAAATACCTGCCTACAGGATGCCACGAAGAATGGGAGGAAATCGAGGACGGCAAGGTGCACACCGGTACATCGGCCAGAGAGTTCAAATACGGTTTCAACATCGATAATGCACTGTCGTATGTGATGATCAACAACGAGCAGATCACCTATCGCTATGACTTTACCGGCAGCCGCACACTGCCTCCCTTCAGCGAATAGCTCCTTCAAAAAGGTCGCTGCTCTTGACCTGCAAGACCTCAAAGACAACAAGACATCGAGACGACCGGTTTCGTGTCTTGTTGTCTTGTTGTGGGGCTCCCATTGTCTTGTAGTCTTGATGTCAAGTCTTGTTATCTTGATGTCAAGTCACGATGTCGCGCTCGCCTGTAAATAAAGGGCGGGCGCGAAAGCTAGAAAGAGATGCGAAGGAAGGCGGGAGGCAGCTGGCCGGACTGGATACAGACGACTGAGGGGACTGCTCATCGCATCGTCGCCCTGCGGTGCAAGGCCTCCAGATAGTAATAGTCAGCGTAGTTGATGGGCACGTCGATCTCGTCCTTCGACGGATAGTTGCCCGTGGAGTGGAGCAGGAGGAATCCCTGATTCTGCATGGGCTCGGACTGATAGGTGGTCTCGAGCGACTGCATGATGCGGTCGGCAATGCGCCGGTACTCATGGGCAGCGGCCTGGTCGGAGTAGGTGGCCAGCTCGTAGAGCCCGGAGGCGAAGATGGCTGCCGCCGAGGCATCGCGAGGCACACCTCCGTCGCGTGCCGGTCCCTGACCGGAAGGGATGGCGGGGTCGCGCATGTCCCAGTAGGGTATCATGTCGCGAGGGAGGTCTTTCTGCGAGAAGAAGAAGCGTGCGATGTTCTGCGCCTGCTGGAGATAGGCCTTGTCGTGGGTATAGCGGTAGCACATGGTGAAGCCGTAGAGTCCCCATGCCTGTCCGCGGCTCCACACCGACTCGTCGAAGAGTCCCTGATGGGTGATGCGCTTGATGACGGTGCCGTCGGCAGGGTTGTAGTCGACGACGTGATAGGATGAGTAGTCATCGCGGAAGTGATGTTGCAGGGTGGTGTTGGCATGGCTGACGGCGATGTTGTAGTACTTCTTGTCGCCGGTGAGCCTGGAGGCTTCGAAGAGCAGCTCGAGGTTCATCATGTTGTCGATGATGACGGCAAACTGCCAGCGGTCGGGCGTGCCCCAGTTCCAGGAGCGGATGCATCCCACGGTCTCGTTGAAGCGGGTGGCCAGCGTCTCGGCCGAGCGTATGACCACGTCGCGGTAGGACTGTTCGCCGGTGAGCTCATAGGCCTTGCCGAAGGAGTTGTACATCATGAAGCCTAGGTCGTGGGTGCCGTTGTGGTGCTTGACCTCCTCAATCTTCCAGGTGTTGCTGACGGCCAGCTCGCGCCAGTAGGGATCGTGCGAGTACTGGTACATGTGCCACAGCTCGCCGGGGAAGAATCCCGAGCACCAGTCGGTGATGCCCACCAGCCGCAGTGACCCGTCCTTCTCGACGCAGCGGGGCATGATCTTCTGCTTGTCGGCGATGTCACGGCGTGCCTGCTGTGTCTGCCTGACGAGGAATCGCAGCTGGGCGTCGGCGGCGGCAAAGGCATTGTCGGTGGAATCGGGCGTGTAGTAGAGCAGGAAGAAACGGTCGGAGAAGCGCTTGACGATGTGCTGCCTGGCCAGCTGCAGATAGTCGGTGCGCTGCGGGTCGAGGAGGTAGAGGCGATAGAGGTCCTTGGCCAGCTCGTTCTGCTTGTAGTCCCACTCGCTGATCTGCTGGTAGGGCCATTCCTCCACTTTCTTGCCGAGGTAGGGCGTGAGGAAGTCGGCGGCCTTTTCGGCTAAAGTGATTTGAGATTTGAGGTTTGAGGTTTGAGATTTGAGGTTTGAGGTTTGAGATTTGAGGTTTGAGGTTTGAGATTTGAGAGCGGAGAGCTGAGATAAACTGAGAACGTCGATGATGTGCGTCAGGTTGTACTGGGAGTAACCGAAGCCCAGAGTGCGGCGGAGCTCCTGAGGCTGACTGCCGTCGGGCTGGATCTGCTTGAGCATGCGCCGCTCGTAGAAGTTGGCCAGATAGTCGTCGAGCACCTTCTTGTTGCCCACATAACGGGCATAGGCTATAACCTGCACGTCGTGGGCAGTGGAGTGGTTGTTCAGCTGATTGCCCTCTTCGATGCCCTGCGGACTGGTGAGAATCCAGTCGAGGAACTTCGAGAACCATGCCTTGAGTGCCTTGCTGTCCTTCGGCGTGAAGGCGGCTGACTGCTCGAGCAGCTGCACGGCATCGAGCATCTCGACGAAGGAATAGCTGTCGATGACGCCGTAGCAGCGGCCCTTGCCGTCGAACTTGCCCGGCACGATCTGCGCATAGTTCAGGTTGGGGTTCATGCGGGTGTCCTTGTTGAGGAACCATGTGCGCAGCAGCTCGGTGGCCTTCTGTGCGTAGCGCTCGTCGCCGCTGAAGTACCATGCCAGCGAGAGGGTGGTGACGCCGGCAGCCATGCCCGACAGCTTGGGGCGGTCGAGCTTCTCGAGCTCGGGGTTCGACACCCCGTCGCGGCTGACATAGGGCAGGCCGTCGGGCTTGGTGGGGTCGGGCCAGAAGTAGCGCGACAGGCTGAGGTAGTCGTGCTTGTCGCCGCTGACCGCCACCTTCTCCTTCATCATCACTGAGAGCGGAGGCTGGCTCATCTGTCGGTCGGCTTCGGCGATCAGCTGCCGATAGGCTGCGGCATAGGCCGGCTGACTCAGTTCACCCTTGACGCGGGCAAGGTGCTGCCCATCCCAGATGGACTGCGCACCTGCCGTTGCGACAAACAATATTAACTGTATAAAAACAAACCTTGCTCTCATCACTCCTCAGTTCTGATTCTCAGCGTGGCGGGCTGCAGGTAGGTGGCAGATGCCGTGACCGTGACCTCCTCACCGGGCTGGGGCTGGATGTAGGCCACCAGTCGGCCGCCATTGAGACGCAGACGCGAAGAGGGACGATAGTCGGGAGAGCGGCGCACGGGGTGGTTGGACTCCATCACGGCATTCTCCATGCCGAGCAGGCGCGCTCCGCGCACCATGAGCGTCACCTCGTTGTCGGCGGTCTTCACGGGGATTCCCTGAGCGTCGACGGCCTCAACGAAGATGTGCATACGGTTGTCGGTGGTGAGCCGCAGGGCGACAGGCTGTCCGCAGGTCTTGACCTCGTAGGAAGCACCGTTGTCGGCCTCGCAGCGCAGGGTGCCCGGCTGATAGTCGATGTCGCAGTAGAACACCTCCGTCTGCGGGTCGCGCTGGAAGGTAGCGTCGAGCGGCTGACCGTTGAGTATGAGCCGGGCGGAATTGGCATTGGTGAAGCAGACGACACGCACGCGCTGCCCTTCCTGATAGTTCCACGAGTCGTTGGCGTAGGTGGAGATGAAACCTCCTCCGCCGCCTCCTCCTCCGCGTCGGCCACCGGCACCACGCTGTCCTCCAGCGGGATAGGTACCGATGTAGCACATGGGCTTCTCGCTCCAGAGCATGGCGCGATACCATCCGTTGGGCTTGCGCTGTCCGGCGAGGTCGAGGATGCCGGCGCTCGATCCGCGTGCAGGCCACTGTCCGCTCTCACCCAGGTAGTCGATGCCCGTCCAAAGGAACTGTCCGAAGATATGCTCCTTGTCGCGCACAGCCTTCCATGCTGCCAGGTCGTGGCGGTTCTCCGAACCGTAGAGCACGCGTTTGGGATAGCGCTGATGATCCTGGTCGTAGCGGCTCTCTGTGTAGTTGTAGCCCACCACGTCGATGGCCTCGGGATAGGCAGTCTCGTTCGACATGACCACACCGGCCAGGGCACCCGTAGTGGGACGTGAAGCATCGATGTCCTTCACGATGCGTGCCAGTCGCTGCGCGATGCGTCCTATGCGCTCGGCATTGGGCTGGCTGGGCTTGTAGCCGCCGTACATGGGCTGCGTGAAGTCCTTGCCGTCGCCGTCGAGCACGGGGTGAGAGTAGGGGTCGTTGGGATAGTCGACCTCATTGCCGATAGACCAGAGGAAGATGCAAGGATGGCAGCGGTCGCGCCGCACCATGTCGGCCACGTCGCGGTCGATCCACTCTTCGAAGTAGCTGTAGGTGCCTTCGTAGCCCGGCCGTCCCTGGTTCCATCCCTTGAGCCACTTGCGCTTGGGAAATTCCCACTCGTCGCTGGCCTCGTCCATGACAAGCATGCCCAGCTCGTCGCAGATGTCGTAGAGAGCGGGCGCATGGGGATTGTGGGCCATGCGTAGGGCATTCACGCCGATGTCCTTCAGCTCCTGCACACGGCGCCGCCATACCTCCTGGGGCACAGCTGTGCCCAGCACGCCGGCATCATCGTGGACGCAGACTCCCTTCACCTTCATCCATTGTCCGTTGAGGGCAAAGCCCTTGTCGGGCGAGAACTCCAGCGTGCGCAGCCCTGCGCGCACCACCGACTGGTCGCCGTTGCTGAGCCGGGTGGTAAGGGCGTAGAGGTAGGGGCTGTCGAGGGTCCAGCGCTGGGGATTGCCGACGCTGAGCTTGACGGTCTTCTTCTCCTGAGCAGCGATGGCAGTCGTGGTAGTGGCCACCACGCGGCCGGTGGCATCGCTCAGTTCGACGGTGGCTTTCAGCTGGAGGGGCGACTTCGTGGCCCGTTCGTCGGTAGTCTCGATATCGACCTCCAGCTCAGCCTTCTTCGCATTGATGCGTGTGAGGCGGTAGGCTGTTCCCCACTGGGCGAGGTGTACCTCGGGAGCCGTGATGAGCCATACGTCGCGATAGATGCCCGACCCTGTGTACCAACGGGAGTCGGCCTCCTGCGAGTGGTCGACGCGCACTGCCAGCACATTGTCGCCATCGGGCTTCAGATAGGGTGTCATGTCGTAGAGGAACGAGGCGAATCCGCTGGGCCGCTTGCCCAGTAGGTGCCCGTTGAGGTAGACCTCAGAGTGGTTGTAGACGCCCTCGAAATAGACGAAGTATTTGGTTTGAGGTTTGAGGTTTGAGAGTTGAGAGTTGAGGTTTGAGAGATGCTTGCGGTACCATCCGATGCCTCCTGGCAGGTAGCCCTGGCAGGAGCCTTTGTCGGGCGACATGGGCAGCTCCACGCCCCAGTCGTGGGGCAGGGTGACACGGCGCCATCGGGAGTCGTCGAAGGCGGGGGCCTTCATCTCGGGCGACTCGCTGACGTTCCAGCTGGAGTCGGCGCGCAGGAATCGCCAGTCGTCGTTCAGTCGCTCGGCCTTGCCGAACGATACCTGTGCCTGCATCTCACTGGCGAGGAGGAGCAGGAGTAGGGGAAGCAGTCGTTTCATGTGTTGAGGTTTGAGAGTTGAGATTTGAGAGTTGAGATTTGGGGCTAGCGCCTGGAGAGCTCGCTCCACTTCGGAGGCTCCACGCCCAGCAGATGGCGCACGAAGAAGTCGGCACGCTTGTGCTCGCCGTAGGTCTCGCCCATGGTGTGGCGGGCGCCGGGAATGACCACCAGCTCGAAGTCCTTGCCGGCACGCTCGAGCGCGTTCACCACCTGCATGGTGGAGGCTGGGTCGACATTGTCGTCGAGCTCGCCCACGAGTAGCATCAGCGGACGTTCGAGTCGCCAGGCATTCTCCACGTTCGAGCACTCCACATAGCTGCTGTCGATGGGGTAGCTCATCCACTGCTCGTTCCACCATATCTTGTCCATGCGGTTGTCGTGGCATCCGCAGGCGGCATAGGCCGCCTTGTAGAAGTCGCCGTGGAAGAGCACTGCCGAGAGTGCGTTCTGTCCTCCGGCCGAGCATCCGTAGATGCCCACGCGGTCGATGTCGATGTAGGGATACTTCTCGGCTGCGGCCTTGATCCAGGCGATGCGGTCGGGCAGTCCGGCATCCTTGAGGTTCTTGTAGCACACCTCCTCGAAGGCCCTGGAGCGGAAGGAGGTGGTCATGGCGTCGAGCTGGACGACGATGAATCCCAGCTCGGCCAGATCCTGAAGGTAGTAGAGCCAGGGCGTGAACGACTTGGGCACGTACTGGTCGCCGGGGCCCGAATAGATGTATTCGATGACGGGATAGCGCTTTGAGGGGTCGAAGTTGGAGGGGCGCTGGATGAGTCCCCACATGTCGGTCACGCCGTCGCGTCCCTTGGCTACGAACACCTCGGGGGCCTTCCATCCCTCAGCCTCCAGACGGCTGATGTCGGCAGTCTCCAGGGTGCGCAGTATCTTGCCGTCCTTGGCCGAGCGGAGCACTGTGACGGGAGGCGTGAGCACGGTGGAGTAGGTGTCGATGAGGTAGGCCATGTCGTCGGTGTAGGTCACGCTGTGGTGGCCTTCCTCAGGGGTGAGGCATACGAGGTTCTTGCCGTCGAGCCCTATTTTATAATAATGTATGAAGTAGGGGTCCTCCTCCTGGGCGGCACCCTTGCGGCGGTCGCTGGCGCGGAGTCCCGTCTTGCCGTTGGCCGAGAAGTAGACGATGCCCTTCTTCTCGTCGACATGCTGGATGCCACGCACGTAGTACTCGCCGCGTGTCACCTGGCGTATGAGCTGGGCCTTCTGGCGGTCGTAGAGGTAGATGTGGTGATAGCCGTCGCGCTCGCTGGTCCAGAGGATGCGCCGTCCGTCCTCGAAGTCACGGCGCTGCTGGCGGTTGTAGTTGATGTACTTGTCGTTGCGCTCCTCGATGAGCGTGCGCACCTGTCCCGTCACGGCCGAGAGCTCGAGCACGCGGTAGGTGTGGTGCCCTCGCTCGTTGAACTCGAAGGTGACGGTCTGACCGTTCTTGTCCCATCGTGGCATGCTCACCTCATACTGATGCTGGAAAAGCTCCGTAGAAGGCTCGACGATCCGGCCTGTGGCCACCTCGACGATGACGGGCACGCGGAAGTTGAGCGAGTCGCCGGGCTTGGCATACTCCTGCTTGTGAAGCACGGGCTGCACGGCATTCCTGGGCGACGACTCGACATAGTAGATATAATGCTTGGGAGCCGGCTTGATGCGCACGGTGGCATAGTAGCGTCCGTCGGGCGAGAACGAGCCCCAGGCCGAGTAGTAGAACGTGGAGTCGCCGTTGGCTGTCAGCTGTCGTGTGTCCTCACCCTGTCGGGCCCAGAGGTTGTAGTCGCGAACGAAGATGCGCACCCGCTCGTCGGGCGACTGCCGCGAGCCGTCCATCTCGTTGGGCACCTCTGCCCAGTGTCGCTGCTGTCCGCCGCCTCTGGGCCATTGCCGCTGCTGCTGCCGCTCGGGATTCTCCGGCAGCAGCGTGACGGTGTTCTTGTCGGCATCGACCTCCTTGTAGATTTGTTTCTCGCCATCGAAGACGGAGTACCAGAACTTGTGCTCGTCGCGCATGCGGTGTACGCGGACGTCGCCGAAGGCCACCTTGTTGGAGTACTTGCCGCGGATGGCGGCTGCGCGCTGATAGTCGGCCACCGTGCCTTGTGCCAGCGCCGTTGTCAGCGTCAGCAGCATCGAGACCGTAGTCAGAATTCTCTTTTTGTTCATCAGTTAGTCAGGTTAGTAAGAAATTTTGTGCAAAGTTACGAATAAGTGAGCGAAAAACCAAGAAAAAACTTGTTTTTCTTGTTTTCCCGGAAGGAAGTGCTTTCGGGCTTTCCAAAGAGTAAGGCCTCAGAATCCTGCGATTTTGAGGCCCTTAACGCGTACTCGCGTACTTCTTGTTAGAACGGTCCGTGTCCCATACACGAGGTAGTGGTGATGGCCGCGATGAACGCCGTGATGGCTGCGATGATGGCTTCCATCAGTCGGTTCTTCAGTCGTTCAGAGATTTTCATTTTCATTTCCTCCTTTTGTTTTGTTTTTTAGGCACGAATTTCGCGAATTCTCACGAATTTTATTTTTTTTCGTGTTAATTCGTGAAATCCGTGCCTAAATTTTCACTGGTTCAGAGTGAGAATCCGCTATGCGCGCGGTAGCAAATTCTTCACTCTTCACTCTTCACTTCCTACGGACGTGGTTCGTCGTCGCCTCCGCTTCCGCTGTCGCTGCCCTGCTCCTCGTTGTACGCGAAGTCGCTGACGGGGGTGAAGACACGGTTGCGACGCACGATCTTCTGCTCGCCGTCGACGGTCTCGGTGACGGGAGTCGACTCCACGACGTTCTCCAGGCGGAGGGTGCACTTGCGCTTCATGGCCTTGTAGGTGAGGTCGCGCAGATCCTCGCTCTCGGGGTTGAAGCGGATGTGGATGCCCTCCACCAGTCCCTTGGCACCCATCTGCTGGGCGGTGGCCAGGTCGGCAGCGCCGCCCTCCACGTTCTGCACGGTGGGATAGAAGGTGCCCAGTCCGTCGAGCTTCACGCCACGTCCCTGCGAGATCATCTCGATGATGCATCGTGCCAGCTTGCCGAGGATGAGTCGCAGCTCCTCCTCGCCGAAGAGGTTGTTGTGCTCGCTCATGTGCTTGGCGAGGGCGTAGGTCGAGAGGGTTCCGAGGCGGTGCACCTCGGCGAAATAGTGTCCGAAGCACTTCGACAGCGCGTTGTTGTTCTTGCGGATGTCGAGGCTCATGATGATTGAATTGTTTGCCATTGTCTTAGTTCTCCTTTCTTGTCTAGTTTTGTTAAAAATTTTTGTTTTGGTTTCCTGGCTTCCAGATTTACACCCTTAGGCTTCAGGCCTTACACCCTTAGGGTTGAGCTCCTTTACCCTTAGGCTTTGAGCCGTGCAGTTACGGGGTGTGCGGCTGAATCACGATACAAAGGTACGAAGAAAATAGATGCAAAACAATACTTTCCCCCAATTATCTTTCAAATAAGGCAATTTATTCAAGTTCCGCAAGCTCTCGTCGATGGAGGCAGACATGGTGTTTGGCACGCTGCAGGGACTGCTCAGGAGGTATCCCAGAGCCTGAATCCGCCTGAATCCGCCTGAATCCTTTTTTGGAAAGTGCTCCGGATTCAGCCAACAGCCTGGTAATCTAGTACTTATGCATTTAAAAAAATCGGGGAAAACTCTTGCAAATATCGAAAAGGATTCAGAATCTTTGCCCACGGAAATCAGAAATGGTGTCCGTGGGTTTGTTTTTTACATACAATTTTAAAAATGAAGACAATGACAGAGATTCATGAAGAAGTGATGAAGTTGGCTCAGCCAACAGGCACACAATGGGAAGTTGCAAACGAAGTAGACAACAAGCAGCAAACAGAGATCCAGCTGATGCTGCACTATCTGGCGCCTTGGATTGAAAAGACCGGCGGCAAGGAGACGATAGGCTATTGGGAGGAGAGGCTGCCCGGCATCATGATGGAGAAAATCCTGATGCTGCTGCTGTTGCCCCACAGCCGCAGGCGTGTGGAGAAGATCATGAAGTTCTATCACCCTGTGGACCGCGCTGCCCTGGCCTATGCGGTGGTAGTGTTTGTGCTGACGGGACACAGGATGAAGTTTAAGAGTGTTGTGGCGCAGCGCCACTATGATGTTGCCATCGGCTTGGTCAGGGAGGATTTCCCAGGCTTGCCGTTCGTCGATCACCTGAAGTTTTTCATTGCTCCGGTGATTGAAAATCGCAAGTTTCATGGAGTCTAGGAGCCTGGGCAAGCAAAGCTTGCGAAACTTGAATTAAGAATTTTAAAGGGGTCGGACGAAGCCCGACCAAAAAGAAAAAAGAAAGGAACAAAGCGATTATGGTACAAGTATTTAAGATCAAGACTATCGCGCAGCCTCGGATGATCGAGGTGACGCGGATGAACGGCCAGATGGGCTCGATGCTCGTCATAGGCCTTGTGCTGGCCGCTGGCGGTCAGGAAATGTTTGCCGAGATGTTCGGTGAGGTGGCGGAGCAGTTTGCCAGGGAGGGATGTGCCGAGGGCACCATCCTCAGCGTCGGCCTCGCCTTCAAGTGCCGCGAATGGACGAAGGAAGGCTCCTCTGGCTATGGCACGAACGCGAAAATCACTGGCTACACTGTTATCCACAAGGAGGAGAAAGGATTCTAATTTTAACGTAAAAACAAAGAAAGGAACAAACGAACATGCGTAAGATCAATGAGATTATCATCCACTGCAGCGACACTCAGGAAGGCTGCGACGTGACGGCTGGCGACATCCGCCGCTGGCACACCACACCCCGGGAGAAGGGCGGCCGGGGCTTCCGCGACATCGGCTATCATGAAGTGATCCGTCTGGACGGTACGGTAGAATACGGACGGCCATACGCTGACACAGGTGCCCACTGCCCCGACCATAACCAGCACTCCATCGGCATCTGCTACATCGGCGGCCGACATCTCAAGGACAATGGCCACTGGGCATGGGACGACACCCGCACCGAGAAGCAGAAGGAGGCCTTGAAGCAGCGATGTGCCTTCCACCTGCGTAAGTGGAAGCTGACACCCGACTGCATCCACGGCCACAACGAATTTGCCAAGAAAGCCTGCCCGTGCTTCAACGTGAGGCAATGGGTGGAGCTGGAGTTCAAGCCCTGGTGGGAAACGACACAATCATTACAAAAGTAAGAATTAGAAAAAGTACGCGAGTGCGCGAGTACTCGAGTACGCGTTAAGGTCACACATCAGCTTGATATAATATATTATATATATATCAAAAGATACCTGCAGAAAATTCGACGTCGAAAATGGCTTAATGCGTACTCGCGTACTCAATTACTCGCGTACTAGAAAGGAGCATAAGAATGACAACTAACGAAAAGAAAATCAATGAGTTGCGTGGCAAGCTGACCGAGTATGAAGGTGGGATGCACATCTTCAGGGCAGCCGGCAAAGGCGAGCCCCAACTGGAGTTTATCAAGGGTGACAAGGGCGGCAAGAAGAGCTCGCTCGCTAGGACTACAGGCGAGAAGACGCAATCGCTGATCGCACGTCTGCGCATCCCTGCCGATGCAGCCGACCCCGCCGCATCACTCTATGATGAGCTGGAGAATCTCGTGAAAGCCCTGCCGCCATCGAAGCGGAGGGCCACTCTGAAGGGTCGCAAACTGATGGATCAGGATCATGCGAAAGTGCACCTCGACATGAAGGGCGGACGGCTGGAAATGGCCCTGACCATCGACCTGCGTGAGAACATCGACTTTATCAAAAACTTTAACACTATTTGTATGGAGATTAACAAATGTTTGTATTACAACAGCACAACAATTCAAAAACAGTGCCGTGCACTCGCCAGCTCTTCTACGAAGTAGCACGCTCAGAGCGCACCGCACGCATCGTGGCCGAATGCAACAGGCTCTACGCCGAAGGCAAGAAGGCATTGTACAACGACAAGAAGAAGTCGCTCTACTCGCACATCTTCATGACCGCGTACTTCGAACCCAACAATGGCGGCAGGGTGAAAAAGCCATTGGACTCCTGGCGACTGCAGTCAGCAGCTCACCTGAGCGGACTGATCATGCACGACTATGACCATCTGAGCGAGAAGGGCACAACGGCCGAGGAACTCTACGCCAAGATTCCCGACTGGATGAAGGACGACAAGTCCTGCCCCTTCGCCTTGCTCTATGCGGCACACACCCCATCGCACGACGGACTGAGGCTGGTCACCATGGCCGACCCCGCCCGTGGCAAGATCGCCGACCAGCAGCAGCACATGGCCCGCATCCTCGGCGTGGAGTGCGACAAGCAGTGCATCAACGCCGACCGTACGTCGTTCGCGGTGAGAGAGTGCGACATACTGTATATCAATGATTTGATTTTCACCTACGAGAATGAGGAGTATGACAAGAGGTATGGGGGGCTGTATAGAACCCCCTCCCGCTCCCCCGAAGGGGGAGAGGTGGCTGCGCATGAAACCCCCTCCAGCTCCCCCGAAGGGGGAGAGGTGGCTGCGCTTGAGTTCAACGGCGTGCCTTTCCAGAGCATTGTTGACAAATGGATTGAAGAGCGAGGGGTGCCGGCAGAGGGGACCAGGCACCTGACCATGCTGCGGCTCGCCGGCGACCTGCGCTACATCTGCGACAATGATCCTGCGAAGGTGAAAAAAGCCGTCAGGCTGGCTGCCTTTGTCAGGGATATCGAACAGGAGCGCGGCAGCGAGGAAGTAGACAACGCCTGCGAGGACGTGTGCGAAAGAAAGATGTACATGAGCATCCCAAAGAACTTCAGCGCAATCCTCGAACAACTCGGCGCCACAAAAGCCCTCCCCCTCGGGGGAGCCGGAGGGGGGCTTGGGGGTGTTTACTCCACCTACTGGCAGCGCCTCAAGCCCTTGCTCACCTCGCCCTACACTGAGGCCTGCGCGCTGACCGAGGACGGCAACAAGATAGGAGCCGTGTTTGCCTCCGGCGCTATGTTCTGCACGCTGATGACCCGCTGCTGGTATGAGCACTTCGACGGCATGCCTCAGCGCATGAACCCGAATGTCTACATCATCGGCATGCCGGGTGCGGGCAAGAGCTTTGCCGACCGCCTCGACTCGATCATCATGGGGCCGATGGTGGCTGCCGACCGCATGGGCCGCGAGGCCGAGGCCGAGTACAGCCGCAAGCTGAAGGAGCGCCAGACCTCGTCGAAGGAGCAGCGCGGCGAGGCCCTGAAGAAACCCGAGCTGATGGTGCGCTACTGCCTGTCGAAGACCTCGAACGCCGTGCTCTTCCATCGTATGCGCAATGCCCATGAGACGGTCGACGGCGAGGATATGCACCTCCACCTCTACACCTTCGACTCGGAGCTGGATGCCAACACGAAGGCGCAGAGCGGAGGCACCTGGATAGACAAGCACGACATCGAGCTGAAAGCCTTCCACAACGAGCGCACGGGTGTGGACTTCTCGAATGCCGACTCGGCCAACGGCCTCTACGAGGTGTACTACAACACCGTATGCACGGGCACGCCCCTGAGCCTGAACCGCAAGATCAACATCCGCAACGTCAACGACGGCCTCTGCTCGCGCATCGCCTTCTTCCAGATGATGCCCGAGGGCTACAAGATGATAGCCAAGGGCTCGAGGGCGAGGAACCATGAGCTGGAGTGCAAGCTCAAGGAGTGGGCCTTCCGCTTCGACTCGATGAAGGGCGAGCTGGCCATCAAGCCGCTGGTAGACCATGTCTACTCGCTCTGCGAGCAGGCCACATGGGAGGCCGAGGCCAGCGGCGACGACGTGCTCGACTTCCTGCGCAAGCGTGCCGTGTTCTATGCCACCTGGTTCACCATCCCCCGCATCTACGGCCGCCAGTGGGACGAGTATCAGAAGACGGGCAAGGTCGTGATAGACCAGGGCGACCTCGACTTCGCCACGCTGATGTTCGAGGCCGTGATCTACTGGCAGGACCGCTTCTTCGGGCGCATGCTGCAGGAGAGCTGGACGAATGCCGAGAACGACTATAAGCCGCGTGTGCGCAACACGCAGAACGACGGCGTGTTCGCCAAGCTGCCCGCCGAGTTCACGACAAAGCAGGTACAGGAAATGCTGGGCATATCGAAGGGTGGCGCGTCGGCTCAGATAGGCCGGTGGCTGAAACAGGGCCTCTGTGAGCGCTCGACACGCGGCATGTACAGGAAGAAAGGGCAGGTCAATGGCTGAGAAACCCGTCAGGAACATCCCCTGGATCAAGTACGCCTATCTGAAGCAGATGCCCAGCTACGACGATGCACTCTGGATAGAGCGGAAAATGACCGAAACCGTGGCGCGGCTTATGGTCAGAGTGTAGTTCAAGCGAAGTACGCGAGTACGCGAGTACTCGAGTACGCGTTAAGGGCCTCAAATCGCTGGATTTGAGGCCCTCATCCCCCGCTTTTGTTCAGAGTCTAGAGACATCTGATAAGCGCGTCACTGGCATGACCGCCAAAGAATATCGCGATAGAACTACCTCTTGACAGCATCGGGCTGGTTCCTGCTGAGACAAAGATGCAAAATTATTTGGGTATTTGGAAAAAAATACGTACTTTTGCAGAAATAATTCTCTCAACGCATGAACAAGAACATTCTTACCGTACCCCTTGCCCTGTCGATGGCGACGACGGGCCTGGCTCAGGAGAGGCTCGCTCAGATGGAGCAGCAGGCCTCGGAAATCATCGCCAAGATGACCCTCGAAGAGAAGTTCGCACAGCTGATGAACGAGACACCCGGCATTCCCCGCCTGGGCATCGAGCCCTACGACTGGTGGAACGAGGGCCTGCATGGCGTGGGCCGCGACGGGCGTGCTACGGTCTTTCCGCAGCCCATCGGTCTGGGTGCATCGTTCGACGCTGAGATGGTGCGCGAGATAGGCGATGCCATCGCCACGGAGGCGCGTGCGAAATATATTGTGGCCCGCCGCAACAAGAACTATTCCCGCTATACTGGTCTGACCTTCTGGAGTCCCAACGTCAACATCTTCCGTGACCCGCGCTGGGGACGGGGCATGGAGACCTGGGGCGAGGATCCCTTCCTCACGGGAACGATGGGCACGGCCTTCGTACGGGGCATGCAGGGCGATGATCCCGTCTACCTGAAGGTGGCGGCCTGCGGCAAGCATTTCGCCGTGCACTCGGGACCTGAGGCTACGCGCCACTCGGTCAATGTGGAGCCCTCGAAGCGCGACCTCTGGGAGACCTATCTGCCGGCCTTTGAGATGCTGGTGAAAGAGGGCAAGGTGGAGACCATCATGGGAGCCTACAACCGTGTCTACGGCGAGAGTGCATCGGGCAGCAAGTTCCTGCTTACTGATGTGCTGCGCCAGCAATGGGGCTTCAAGGGACATGTCGTGTCCGACTGTGGCGCCGTCACCGACATCCACGGTGGCCACCGGCTGGCAAAGACGGCTGCCGAGGCCTGCGCCATCGCTATCAAGGCTGGCCTGAACGTGGAGTGCGGCTCTTCGTTCCGAGCTATGAAGGAGGCTCTCGACCGGCAGCTGTTGACGGTGGATGACATCGACCGTGCCCTGATGCCGCTGATGATGACCCGCCTGAAGCTGGGCATACTCCAGCCCGACCCCGCCTGTCCCTATAATCATGTTGGTGAAGAGGTCATCGGTTCGAAGGAGCACATCGCACTGGCCCGGAAGGCTGCTGTGGAGAGCATGGTGCTGCTGAAGAACGAGGGTGGCGTGCTGCCCATCGACAAGAATATCCATACGCTCTTCGTAGCGGGCGCAGGGGCTGCCGATGCCTTCTGGCTCATGGGCAACTACTTCGGCATCAGCGACCGCTACTGCACTTATCTGCAGGGCATCGTGTCGAAGGTGAGCAACGGCACGGCTGTCAACTATCGTCCGGGTGTGCTCGAGAATATGGCCACACGCAACCGCATCAACTGGGCCGTCGACGAGGCTGCAGGTGCTGAGAAGACCATCATCGTGATGGGTAACAACGGCAACCTGGAAGGCGAGGAGGGCGAAGCCATCGACTCGGAGCGTGGCGACCGCGACAACATCCGCATCCCTGAGAGCCAGATGAACTTCCTGCGTCAGGTATGTGCCTTGAAGAAGAGCGGCATCATCGTCGTCCTCACTGGTGGAAGCCCTGTCGACGTGCGCGAGGTATGCCGGCTGGCTGATGCCGTCGTCATGGCCTGGTATCCCGGTCAGGAGGGTGGCTATGCTCTGGGCGACCTGCTCTTTGGCGACGAGAACTTCTCGGGCCGTCTGCCCGTCACCTTCCCCGAGGATGGCGACCGCCTGCCTCCGTTCGAGGACTATTCCATGCAGGGACGCACCTACAAGTACATGACCGACAACATCTACTTCCCCTTCGGCTTCGGTTTGAGCTATGGGCGAGTAGGCTATGATAACCTTGTGGTAAAGGCCGACAAGAAAACGGGAGCCTCAGTCACCGTCACCCTGAAGAACAATGGGACGAAGGCAGTGGCCGAGACGCCTCAGGTATATTTGTCGGCTCCTGGCGCTGGCGTGAGTGCGCCCCTCCAGCAGCTAGTGGCTTTCCGCCGTGTGCAGCTGGAGCCCGGACAGAGCCTTGATGTCACGTTCGACATCCCCCTCGAGCGTCTGAAGACTGTGCAGGAGGATGGCACGCGCAAGCTCCTCAAAGGCGAGTACACCGTCACCGTGGCCAGTGCAGCCCCCTGCCGTCGCAGCGTAGAGCTGGGCGTAAGCGTGCTGAGCAGTCAGGTGAAGCTTTGAACGCTGCCGACTGATACCAAGGAGCCGCCTTTGAAGTGCAAGGGCGACAAAAAAAAACTGCCCGTCACTTTGTGTTGGCAGAGCGACGGGCAGAAGAGAATGTGGCGGCTACTTCTTGAAGAGGTGAGGGATGAACTCATGGAGTCCGCGACGCCAGGTGAGGAACTCGTGGGCAGTGCCTGGCGACTCGCTGGAGTCGACCTTGATGCCCAGCTCGCGCAGCTGACGTACGATGTCGCCGCTCTTGATGAAGTCCTCTTCACCCCAGTTCATGTACATGTAGTGAATCTTCTTGTTGAACTCGTCGGCATTGGTGAAGACTCCGTTGTAGGCGGTCTTCACATCGAGGCCGAAGATGGCTCCGCTGAAGGTGCCCAGCCATGCGAACTTGTCCATGTTGTTGAACACGACGTCGAACGTTTGGTGTCCGCCCCATGAGAGTCCGGCCATAGCACGGTTGTCGCGGTCGGTCTTCGTGCGGAAGTTCTGGTCGATATAGGGGATGAGGTCGTTGAGCAGCACGGGATAGAATGATGCACCGTAGTCGCCCATGCCCTGTCCGCGGCCCATGGGAGCCTTGATGTCGCCGCTCTCCATCACCACGATCATCGGCACGGCCTCGCCCTTGGCAATGGCGTTGTCCATGATGTGCTGCGTCTTTCCTTGCAGAGCCCAGCTGGTCTCGCCCTCACCCATGCCATGCTGGAGGTAGAGCACGGGATAGCGCTTCTTGAAGCCCTGCTTCTGGTCGTACTCGGCAGGCGTGTAGACCATAGCGTGACGCCACTTGCTCTGCTCGTTGCTCCAGTAGTAGATACTGCGCATGGAGCCTGCGGGCACACCTTTCTGTGGACGATAGTAGTCGCCCTCGGGGCCTTCGGGAACCTCAAGGCCGCTGGCCTCACGATTGGTGCCGAAGAAAGTCTCGGAGGCTGGGTCGATGAACCTCACGCCGTCGATACTCATGAAGTAGTAGTGGAAGCCTACGGGCAGCGGGTCGGTGACGGCCATGAAATTGCCCTGACCATCGGGCTCCATGTCGTATTGCTTGCTGCAGATGTCGACAATGACTTTCTTGGCCTGTGGGGCATTGATGCGGAAGTAGGCACGATGCTGCGAGTCGACCTTCGGGAAGTCATTGCCGGGAATGGTGTTCTCACCTGTGACGGCGTCGGCAGGAACGTCAATCTTCTTGCCGGCAGGCAGGAAATTAGGACGGTTGTTCTGACCGCGTGCGGCTCTCTCGACTCTTGCGGGCAACTGCGGGCGCTTGGGCTCGTAGCCGAGATGACGGGCCACGGCTTCAGCATAGCGGCATCCCAGCTCACGATAGCCGGCAGCATCGAAGTGCAGGCGGTCGGGGCCGTTGGTGCAGTCGTCTGAGGAGATGACCTGCGAGGTGTGGATGGTCTGTGGCAGCTCGTCAATCTGCTTCTTGCAGCCGATGCAGACGCCCTGGCCGTTGGCCTGGACGATGTTGCCCACATAGAGGTTCACCTCCTCGGGCTTCAGCTGCAGGTCGCTGCAGAGATTGTCGTAGACCTGCTTCACCATACCTGCCCATTTGGGGTCGCCGGTATTGGTTTCACCCTGGTGCATCAGGATGCCCTTGATGACACCGTCCTTCTGGGCTTTCTTGGCCAAGGTGACGAGTGCCTGATAAGGATTGTTGTCGTAAGCCTGGAGCATGCCTTTCATCCATCCGGGAGCCTTCTTGTTCACGTAATCGGAAATGCTGTCGGGCAGGAATCCCTTGATGTCGATACCTCCGATGGCCACATGGATAACGCCAACCTTGATGTTGTCGGGCAGAGAATTCACGAGGGTACGTCCAAACCAGTCGGCAGGTGTCAGACCGGTGTTGGGACGGCACAGCGGAGCCGATGCCTCGCACCACTCGCCCTTCTTGCGGGCAGGACGGGTGTCGGTGGCGGGGAAGTCAACGGCAGGCATCAACAGAAAGCGGGGACCTGGGCTGGCCAGGTCGGCTGCCTCAGGACGGGCATTGCCCTCCATGTTCGACTGTCCGAAGCAGAGGAAGATATAGAAGTTGGGGTCGACGGCTGCCGTCGTCTTCAGGAACGGCAGGAAAAGGAATGCTGCTAGCAGCAGGGTTTTGGTGATGTTGTTCATAATTGCTTTGCTTTTAAGAATCGTTTTCTTGTGGCAAAGGTACACATAATTGGCCAATGACATTGCATCTGGTGTTTCAAAAACTATATCAAATGTAGCATGTTCGGAAAAGGTGCGCTGATTGTTATTTCAAGATGCCCGTTTCCGTGTCGCTATGGTTCATCGAGCGCTGGATATTGCGGTATTGCCGTCCGTGGCTCAGCTTCCAGGTGAGAGTGAGTATGAGGCGGTTGCCTTGGTCGCTGTTGTGAACTGAAACGTCCTTTTGGATGTGGTGGTCCATCAGTTGCATTGCCGTCGTCTCGGGATGGGCACGGAAGGGATTGTGCATGTAGAGGCTGATGGTGAGACTGGGCGATATAGTGTAGGAGGCCGACACTTGACAGTTAGCTCCCTGATGTCCGCGATGATTGCCCTCCATCCAGTGCCAGCCGTTGTCGGCGTATGCCATCAGCGTCCATTTGCCTAGGTAAGCCTGCAGCCAGGCTGCACCATTGAAGGAGGTATAGGTGTGGGTGTAGTCGTCGCCAAAGTTGAAGAAACGGTACAGGCCGCCGT
Source organism: uncultured Prevotellaceae bacterium (assembly GCA_900318685.1). Classification (GTDB taxonomy): domain Bacteria; phylum Bacteroidota; class Bacteroidia; order Bacteroidales; family Bacteroidaceae; genus Prevotella. The sequence goes on from ONLL01000005.1 coordinate 50,198, forward strand.
AGATGGTGAACTCCAGTTTCTCGGGAATGATGGTCCATCGGTTGAGGTTCTGCAGGTAGAACATGTTGCAGGCTTTCTGATTGGTCTGGGTGTTGAGGAAGTGGCCGTCGTCGGTAGGGATGACTTTCTCCATGTTGCAGTGTGCATTGCCTCGGTAGTAGCCTTGCAACTCAGTCATGAGCCGAGGAGTAGTATAGGTGAGACGCAGATCGTGGCTGATGACGCGATTGGGGCGGATGTCGGGATTGCCCACAAGTGTCTCCATTGAGTTCTGCTTGATGCTGACGTTGCTGATGAGGGCTATCTGCGAGGCATGTTGCGAGAGCTCGGCATCGTACTTCAGGCGTAGCCGGTGGGTTAGGGGATAGCTGAGCGAGAGCTTGGGGCGCATGAGCAGGAAGTCGTTGCTGCTATGGCCTTGACTGAAGTAGCGTCGGCTCACTCCGAAGCCAGCTACATAGCTGAGTTGTTGGAAGAGACGTCCGCTGAGTTGTGTGAAGGCATAGATGCTGGAGGTATGCATGCCATTATGAGCTTGTGTGTCGCCATCGTAGTGGTTGTTGGTATAGCGCTGGCCGTATTGGATGCCAGTCGAGAGGGTGAAGGGCTTCAGGTGGTTTTCGTAGAGGGCCTCGGTCCAGAGGGTATAGGTGCGTCCTCGCGTATTATATAAATAATGTGTGGCCTCGTTGTTCTCGTTGGTGGCATCGGTGGCGATGTAGGTGCCCACGGTGTTGACCGTCAGCGACTGGCGTTGGCTCCAGTCGCGGTGGAAGTACAGGTCGAGCGACGGGGTGTGCTGACGTGTGCTGGAGTTGTTCTCCACTATGATTCCATCGACAGACAGCAGTGACCGGCTGCGCTGAGGACGGATGTCGCGGCTGCCGTTGAACTTGGCCTGAAACACGTAGTCGGTGTCGGCCAGACTATAGGTCAGCTGCAGGGCGTGTGCCATCTGGCGTCTACGGTCTTCTATGGAGTGGCGGTTCATGCTGGTCGTGCTTCCGTCAGGCATCAGGTAATGGGCATCTTCATCATAGCTGTAGCCTTTGGCATGAAGGTAGTCCAGCGAATAGCTGGCTGCCAGCTCACTCTTCCCAAAGTTCACTTTTCCATAGGCACTCTCACTGCCGTTGACGCTGGTGAGCGTGTTGTCCAACTCACCTCCAACGACATAACCGCTGACAGGTCGCCTGACGATGATGTTGATGACATAGCCTATGCCTTCGCCGTAGCGCACGCCAGGATGGTCGATGTACTCGATGCGCTCCACTGCCTGCATGTCGAGCGACAGCAGGTCGTCACGCGTGGCTTTGAGGTCATTGATACGCACTTCTACGCCGCTGTTCGACAAGGCTGTGATGGTGTGGGAGGCTTCGTCGATGCGGATATGTGGCAGGGAGAGTTTCTGCAGCAGCGAGTATGCTGATGTCGAGTGCTCCAACTGTTGTTGTGTAGGATAGATGACCTGTCGGTCGGCTTGCTGCACTACTCGTGCGCCGCTGACCACCACTTCATCGAGTTTCACTTCCTGTGCCTGCATTTCGATTGCTGCAAGCATCATGATAAAAACGAATCTCTTCATGCCTTTTTTGTGCAAAGGTACGAAGAGATAAAGAATCAAGCGTCAAACAATGCCTGACATTTGTCTGACATTTGCCTGACACTAGGATAACTCGCTGTCAGTCAGTTGGTAGGCTTTGCTGCGGTCAGATAGGATATGAAGGTGTGATTGTGCCTCCAACACAGTCTTCAGACGGCGGATGAGGGTGTAGAGCGTCTCACTGGCGTCGTCCTTCTTGGGCCAGAGAGCATCGCAAATCTGCTCTTTTGCCAGCCGGTGGTCAGGAGCCAGGAAAAATAGTGTCATCAGCTGGTGCTGCATGGGCGTGAACTTCACTTCCATGTCTGCGTTGCTGAAGAAACGGTTACTACTGAGGGTGAGGCCTCCAAAGGTGATGCCTTCTCGAGGTAATGTTTGCCGTCGGAGCCTGAAGCCACAGCCTAGCGCCCATGCCAGAGCCAACGAAGCCCATGCTGCTGCCGGTCGCTGGTCGCTCATGGCAAGGATGGTAGATGTGGGACAGTAGGCCTGCAGTGTAAATTCCGGCTGATGGGTGTCGACCGTGAGGACGGCCTGTCCCCGCAGCGCGGCTATCTGCAGGTGTTGGTTGAACGTCTGGATGGTGTCAGGGGTGATGACTTGCCGGGGTTGTTCCTCCAAGGTCAAGGCCAATGCCTGCTGCATGTCCAGTGAGATGTCGTGCTCTGCGGCTTTATAACTGCCGATGCTGGAGCATAGGGCGGTGATGATCAGGGCCCAGAAGACGATGAAAGGCTGATAGTGCTTCATATATTCATGAATGTTTGCATGAACTGTTGTAGCTTGAGCAGACCGTAGCTGCCGCTGACGCACGATACTTCATCGTAAGTCTGAACGTCGTCGGGGATGATACCCTTGTACCAGATGAGGAAGGGCACGGGTTCGCCTACGTGGATGCGCATCTCGACGGGAGTCAGGTGGTCGGGCAGTACGGCGATGGCGACAGGCTCTGGCCAAGTGCACACCTCTTTATATATAGGAGCGATGAGCCGTTGGTCGAGGTATTCGATGGTACGCAGCTTGAGGTCGAGGTCACCGTCGTGACCAGCTTCGTCGCTAGCTTCGACATGTACGAAGACGAAATCCTGATGCCGGAGGGCTTCGATGGCAGCCTGCGCCTTGCCTTCATAGTTGGTGTCGGCTAGTCCTGTGGCTCCTTCAACCTCAACAATGTCAAGGCCAGCATAATGGCCGATTCCACGGATGAGGTCAACGGCTGAGATGACTGATCCTGACTGTACTTGTGGATACTGCTCCTGAAGGGTTTGCATCGATGGGCGATAGCCGCCGCTCCAGGGCCAGATACTATTGGCTTGGCGTTCGCCACGAGCAGCCTTGGCCTGGTTGTAAGGATGCTTGGCGAGCAGCTGCTGCGAACGGAGGATGAGGTCGTTGAGCAGGTCGGCTGTTTGTTGAGCAGCGACAGAGTCGCTGCCTACGAGACCTTCTTCCGGTTTTACTAATAATGGTCGCCAGGGCTCGCCGGGATGATCGTGGGGTGGGGCGCAGCAGATGTGTTTGTTGCCACCTTTGATAATGAGCAGATGGCGATACTGGATGCCAGCTATGAACCTCACATGGTCTGAGCCCAGATGCTGGTTGAGATAGTCGATGAGCAATGCAGCATCGTTTGTCTGCAGGTTGCCGCCATTGTGAGTGACGATGCGTCCATCCTCCAGCGTGATGATGTTACAGCGCAGCGCAAGGTCGTCGTCGGCCATCTCATAGCCGATGGAAGCAGCTTCCAATGGGCCTCTTCCTTCATATACTTTGTTGAGGTCGTAACCTAGGATGGCCGTGTTGGCCACTTCACTTCCGGGAGGGAATCCTTCAGGCACAGTGATCAGACGGCCTGTGCGCCCCTGCCGGGCAAGGAGATCCATCGTGGGTTTGTGGGCATATTGCAGGAGGGTCTTGCCTCCCAGCTTTTCCACCGCATGGTCGGCCATGCCGTCGCCTAATATAATAATGTGTTTCATACTTAGATATTGGCAATCGACATGATATTGGCAAAGACACCTGCCGCCGTGACTCCGGCACCGGCTCCATACCCCTGGATGAGCATGGGATACTCGCGATAGCGCTCAGTGGTGAGCAGGACAATATTGTTGGAACCTTCCAGACCGTAGAAAGGATGATGCTGACTGACAGCTTCGAGCGAGACACTGGTACGTCCTCCTTCCATCTTTGCCACAAAGCGCCAGCGCTTGTGCTCCTTGTCCAACTCCTGACGACGCTTCTCGAAGTCAGCATCGAGCGAAGGCAGGTTGCTCCAGAAGTCATCAAGTGAGCCGTCGAAGAATGAGTCGGGCATGAAGAGATGCTTCTCCACATCGTCTTGTTCAACGCGGTAGCCTGCCTCACGTGTCAGGATGACCAGCTTGCGGATGACGTCTTTACCACAGAGGTCGATGCGTGGGTCGGGCTCGGAGTAGCCTCGTTCCTTGGCCAGACGCACTGTCTCGGAGAAAGAAACGTCGCTCGAGATGGTGTTGAAGATGAAGTTTAGCGTACCTGAAAGTACGGCTTCGATGCGCAGTATCTTGTCACCGGAGTTCAGCAGGTCGTTGATGGTGCCGATGATGGGCAGGCCGGCTCCGACATTGGTTTCAAAGAGGAACTTGATGCCTTTCTTAAGGGCCGTCTTCTTGAGCTGGGCGTAGGCATCATAAGGTCCGGAGGCAGCAATTTTATTGGCTGTGACAACAGAGATGTTGTGGTCGAGGAAATCCTGATAAAGCGCAGCTACTTCTGCTGATGCGGTGCAGTCGACGAATACCGAATTAAAGATATTCATGCCGATTACCTCCTCTTTCAAGCGCTCGATGTTGCTGTCTTCAGCCTGTGCCAATTGCTCACGGTAGGTGCTAAGGTCGATGCCGTCGCGTGTGAAGATGCCTTTCTTACTGGATGCTATGCCTACGACGTTGAGCTTCAGCTGTCGTGTCTCTTTCAGCGTGTCATACTGCGAACGTATCTGCTCAATAAGGTTGCCTCCAACGGTGCCTATGCCACAGATGAAGAGGTTGAGAACCTTGTATTCAGAGAGGAAGAACGAGTCGTGGAGCACGTTCAGCGACTTACGCAGGTACTTGGCATCTACTACGAACGAGATATTGGTCTCCGATGCTCCCTGTGCACAGGCGATGACGCTGATGCCGCTTCGGCCCAGCGTGCCGAACAGCTTTCCGGCAATGCCTGGCGTGTGCTTCATGTTCTCGCCAACGATGGCAATAGTGGCCAGGCCGTGCTCTGCTTGCATGGGGAACATGGCTCCTGTGACAATCTCCTTGGCAAACTCAATGTTGAGCACCTCTACAGCCCGCGTGGCATCTTCATCGCGCACACCGATGGAGGTGGAGTTTTCTGATGATGCCTGCGAAACCATGAATACCGAGATGCCATTCTCAGCTAGAGTGGAGAAGATGCGACGGTTGACGCCAATCACGCCCACCATCGACAGGCCAGTCACTGTGATGAGTGTAGTGCCTTTGATGCTTGAGATACCCTTGATAGGCTTTTTGTCATTATCTATCTTCTGCTTGATGAGCGTGCCGGGATGCTCAGGATTGAACGTGTTTTTTACCTTGATGGGGATGTTCTTTACGCAGACAGGGTAGATGGTCGGGGGATAGACCACTTTCGCTCCGAAGTTGCAAAGCTCCATCGCCTCCACATAGGATAGCTCGTTGATGGTGTAGGCGGTCTTGATGACGCGTGGGTCGGCAGTCATGAATCCGTCGACATCGGTCCAGATTTCAAGTACTTCAGCATCGAGCGCAGCAGCGATGATGGCAGCAGTATAATCACTACCGCCACGTCCCAGGTTTGTGGTCTCATGGGTGTCGCGATCGCGGGCTATGAAACCTGGCACCACAGCCACCGTCTTGTTTGTTGCTGTATCCCAGCAACATATAGGGCTAAAGGCCTCGCTAACCAAGCGATAGGTGAGCTCAGCGTCGAGTACATGATTGCCTTGCTTCTTGACTGTGCGTATGAAGTCACGTGAGTTCATGCGAACGCCGCCATCAATCAGGGTGGCTACGATATGGCTGCTGAGACGCTCGCCATAACTGACGATTGCAGCCTCGGTCTTCGGACTGAGGTCGTGAATAAGGAATACACCATAAAAGATGGATTCCAACTCGCGGAAGAACGAACTAATGGTCTGTGTCAGAGGCTCCCGTCGGCTCTCGTCGTCATCAAAGAGGGTGTCGATCATGTCGAAATGCCGCCGCTTGATGGCCGAGAATTCCTGTCGCCAGTGATCATCACCGTTCAAAGCCAGGCGTGATGTCTTCAGCAGTAGATCAGTGATGCCGCCAAGGGCGCTTACCACCACCACGACAGGCTTCTTTTCGGCCTCTACGATGCGTTTCAGATTCTGTATGCTCTCCACGGAACCAACACTTGTTCCGCCGAATTTCATTACCTTCATTCTATGTCTGTTTTTAATTCAGTGTGCAAAGGTAGGAAAAAAAATATGAAATATCGCGATTTCCGGCGAAATTATCGAAAAAAAAGCGTACCTTTGCAGAATGATACAGGAATTACAACTACGAGTGCTGCCTGAAGTGGCAGCCGACTCCGACCAGTTTCGCAGATATCTGGCCAATGAAAAGGGCCTGGCTCTCAGTGCCTTGAAGGGCGTTCGCGTCTTAAAACGCTCCATCGATGCACGGCAGCGTACCATTTATGTCAACTTGAAAGTGCGACTATATGTCAACGAGTTGCCCGCAGATGATGCTTTCGTGCGTACAAATTATAATGATGTGTCTGAAGGGCAGCAGGTGATTGTCGTCGGTGCAGGTCCTGGTGGACTCTTCGCCGCTCTTCGTTTGATAGAACTGGGCTTGCGTCCGATCGTGCTGGAACGGGGCAAGGACGTGCATGAACGCAAGAAGGATCTTGCTCTCATCTCGCGAACTCAGCAGGTTGACGAGCAGAGCAACTACTGTTTTGGTGAAGGTGGGGCAGGAGCATATAGCGATGGTAAGCTCTATACCCGCTCCAAAAAGCGTGGTAATACGGACAAGATCCTCAACGTGTTTTGTCAGCATGGTGCCTCAACAGCTATCTTGGCTGATGCCCATCCCCACATCGGCACTGACAGACTGCCGCAAGTGATTGAGGCGATGAGGAATACCATCATCAGTCATGGTGGGGAAGTGCACTTCCAGACTCAGATGACTCAGCTGTTGCTGGAGGGTAATTGCGTAGTAGGATGCGTGGCCGGAGAACGGGAATATCTTGGTCCTGTAATCTTAGCTACAGGTCACTCAGCACGAGATGTTTACAGATATTTGGCTAAACAGGAAATTGAAATAGAGCCAAAGGGTATTGCCGTAGGTGTACGCTTGGAGCATCCTTCACAACTCATCGACCAGATTCAGTATCATCGGAAAGAGGGTAGGGGGCTATGGCTGCCTGCTGCCGAATACTCGTTTGTCACTCAGGTCGACGGGCGCGGAGTCTATTCTTTTTGTATGTGTCCAGGTGGCTTTGTCATTCCTGCTGCTACAGGGCCTGAGCAGGTAGTGGTCAATGGTATGAGTCCTGCTAATCGCGGTACACAATGGAGTAATGCAGGCATGGTAGTGGAGACACGACCTGAAGACATTGAAGGCGACGACGTGCTTAAAGTGATGCATTTTCAGGAACAGATGGAGCGTGTATGCTGGCAGCAGGCCAATATGAAGCAGACGGCTCCTGCACAGCGTATGGCTGACTTTGTCAATGGACGTCTCAGTTTTGACTTGCCTCGATCGTCCTATGCTCCCGGCTTAGTGTCGTCACCCCTGCATTTTTGGATGCCTCGAGCTGTCGCCACACGCCTGAAAGAGGGATTCCTGACCTTTGGGCGACAGGCACATGGTTTCCTAACCAACGAGGCTGTGATGATAGGTGTAGAGACCCGTACTTCATCGCCACTGCGCATTCTCCGACATGCTGAAACCTTGCAACATGTGCGTCTGGAAGGTCTGTTCCCATGTGGTGAAGGAGCGGGATATGCAGGAGGAATTGTGTCGGCTGGAGTCGACGGAGAACGGTGTGCAGAGAGCTGTGCTCGTTATTTGGGGTATATTTAACACGCATTAACGCAACAAACGACACTCATTTTTTCGTCATATCGTTTTTTCTTCGTACCTTTGCACCCCAAATAGAGAAAGCTTTTATAAATAGGTATGGAAATTGCAAGCAAGTACGACCCTAGTGAGGTCGAAGGTAAATGGTATCAATATTGGCTGGATAACAAACTTTTCAGCTCGAAGCCAGATGGGCGTGAACCTTATACAATCGTTATTCCCCCGCCCAATGTGACGGGTGTGCTACACATGGGCCACATGCTCAACAACACGATACAGGACATCCTGGTGCGTCGTGCCCGTATGGAGGGCAAGAACGCCTGCTGGGTGCCGGGCACTGACCATGCTTCTATCGCTACAGAAGCAAAAGTGGTGAAGAAGCTCGCTGCTGAGGGCATCAAGAAGCGTGACTTGACGCGTGATGAGTTCTTGGAGCATGCTTGGGACTGGACCCACGAACATGGCGGCATCATTCTGAAACAGCTGCGTCGTCTGGGTGCCTCATGTGACTGGGACCGCACCGCCTTCACTATGGATGAGAAACGCTCAGAGAGCGTGCTCAAGGTTTTTGTTGACCTCTATCGCAAGGGACTCATCTATCGTGGCCTGCGCATGGTGAACTGGGATCCTAAGGCACTGACGGCTCTCTCCACTGAGGAGGTGATTTATAAGGAAGAGAAAAGCCATCTCTTCCATCTGAAGTATTATGTGCATGACCTCGCTGTCCTCGAGAACGAGGAGGCTCTGAAGGCTGAGGGTAACATCATCCACAAGGATGCCAAGGGCTATTATGCAGTTGTTGCCACCACTCGTCCTGAGACTATCATGGGCGATACTGCCATGTGCATCAATCCCAAGGATCCGAAGAACCAGTGGCTGAAGGGCCGCAAGGTGATTGTGCCATTGGTGGGCCGTGTGATTCCCGTTATCGAGGACCGCTATGTGGACATTGAGTTTGGAACGGGCTGTCTGAAGGTGACACCTGCCCACGACACCAACGACTATATGCTGGGTAAGACCCACAATCTGGAGACCATTGACATCTTCAACGCAGATGCCACCATCAGCGAGCAGTCTCCCCTCTATGTTGGCATGGACCGTATGGACTGTCGTAAGCAGATTGCCAAGGACTTGCAGGAAGCCGGACTGATGGAGAAGATAGAGGACTATACGAACAAGGTGGGTTACTCTGAGCGTAATCCCGACACAGCTATCGAACCTCGTCTCTCACTGCAGTGGTTCCTCCGCATGCAGCATTTTGCCGACATCGCTCTGCCTCCAGTGCTCAGCGGCGAGATGAAGTTCTATCCACAAAAGTATGTGAACACCTACAAGAACTGGTTGGAGAACATTCAGGACTGGTGCATCAGCCGACAGCTCTGGTGGGGCCACCGCATACCTGCCTATTATTATAACGACAACGACGACTTTGTGGTTGCCGAAACACGGGAAGAGGCATTGAGACTGGCTCAGGAGAAAGATCCGAACGTGAAGGATAGTGACCTGCGTCAGGATGAGGATGCTCTCGACACATGGTTCTCGTCATGGCTCTGGCCCATCTCGCTCTTTGACGGTATCAATAATCCCGGCAACGAAGAGATCAGCTATTACTATCCCACCTCCGACCTGGTGACGGCACCCGATATCATTTTCTTCTGGGTGGCTCGCATGATTATGGCCGGTGAAGAGTATATGGGCAAGTTCCCCTTCAAAAACGTCTACTTCACTGGCATTGTCCGTGACAAGCTGGGACGTAAGATGTCGAAGTCGCTGGGTAACAGTCCAGACCCCATTGAGCTGATTGAGAAGTTTGGCGCTGACGGTGTGCGTATGGGTATGATGCTCTCTGCTCCTGCCGGCAACGACATCCTCTTCGACGAGGCTCTCTGCGAACAGGGACGTAACTTCAACAACAAGATTTGGAATGCCTTCCGTCTTGTAAAGGGCTGGCAGGTGAGCAACGATATCGAGCAGACAGGTGCAGAGCAGTTGGCTATGAAATGGTTTGAAGCCAAGTTGAAAGCCGCTGCAGCAGAGCTTGACGATATGTTCTCGAAATACCGCATATCAGATGCATTGATGGTGGTATACAAACTGTTCTGGGATGAGTTCTCAGGCTGGTATCTCGAAATGGTGAAGCCCGCCTATGTCGATGGACAGCAACAGCCCATCAATGTCAAGACCTACGAGGCTACGCTCGACTTTTTCGATAAGCTGCTCAAGATGCTTCATCCTTTTATGCCTTTCATTACTGAAGAGCTATGGCAGGCACTTTATGAACGTAAGGCTGGCGAGAGCATCATGCGTCAGGAACTGAAACTCAGTGCTCCGACGGAGGACGAGAACATTTTGCTCGGTAATGTGGAAACCATCAAACAAGTGGTAAGTGGAGTGCGCGCTGTGCGTGCTCAGAAGAATATTGCCAACAAAGAGAAGTTGACGCTGCAGGTGGTCAATTCGCAGTTGCTTGGTCAATATGACGATGCCGTTGTGAAGATGGCCAATCTGGACAAAATAGTCTCAGTCTGTGAGAAAGACAGTACTGCTAGCGCCTTTATGGTAGGCATGACGGAATATGCCGTGCCCCTTGGATCGCTCATCGATGTCGATGCCGAGATTGCTAAGATGGAAGCTCAGTTGAATCATCTCGAGGGCTTCCTGCAGGGTGTGCTGAAGAAACTATCCAACGAGCGCTTCGTGCAGAATGCTCCTGAGGCTGTCGTGGCTATGGAACGCAAGAAGCAGAGCGATGCTGAGGAAAAGATTGCTGCCCTTAAGGAGTCGATCGCAGCATTGAAGAAGTAATAGTCCGTTGAAGTAAGCAAAACGCAAACGATAAAGATACAATGGAATCCTTTCAGTGGCTGATCAACCTCTTTACTAATTCTGAGTCAGTGGCTCATATCGCCCTGCTCTATGCCATTGTCATTGCCGTTGGCGTGTATCTTGGCAAGATCAAGGTCTGTGGCATCTCGCTTGGTGTCACGTTCGTGCTCTTTGCAGGTATCGTGGCGGGTCACTTTGGCTTCACTGCACCAGTCGACATTTTGACGTTCATCCAGGACTTCGGACTGATTCTCTTCGTCTTTATGATAGGCTTGCAGGTGGGACCAGGATTCTTCGAGAGCTTTGGTACGGTAGGCATCAAACTCAACGGATTGGCCACTGCTGCCATTGCATTGAACATCTTGGTGATGTTTGGGTGCTATTTCGTCTTCTTCGACACCAGCGACAAAGCTGCGCTCCCCATGATGGTGGGAACACTTTATGGAGCCGTGACCAATACTCCTGGTCTTGGTGCTGCCAACGAAGCACTGGTATCGGTCTATGGTGATGAAGCCCCGCAGATAGCCTCTGCCTATGCCTGTGCATATCCCTTGGGTGTACTGGGTATCATCGGAGCCATTATTCTGATACGTTATCTTTGCAAAGTGCGACTTGAGAAGGAGGAAGAAGCCCTTTCGGCACAGGAGGAGGCCAAGGCCACACAGAAACCCCATAAGATGCATCTGGAGGTGACCAACCAGTATCTGGAAGGCCGTACGCTGTTGCAGGTACACGACTTTCTCAATCGTGACTTTGTGTGTTCACGCATCTTGCATGATGGACATGTCAGCATCCCCAATCGAAATACCATCTTCCACATTGGCGACCAGCTGAGCATCGTCACTACAGAGGCTGACTGGGAGGCCATTGTGGCATTCATTGGCCCTGTCATCGAGGTCGACTGGCAGCAGCAAGATCAGCCGATGGTGTCGAAGCGTGTCGTTGTCACCAATCCCAGCATCAATGGAAAATCCTTTGGACAGATGCACTTCTCCAGTGTCTATGGCGTTAATGTCACTCGTGTCACACGTCATGGCATGGAGCTCTTCGCATCTCCTTCGCTGCCCTTGCAGGTAGGCGACCGTATTATGGTAGTAGGTCCAGAGGATGCCGTCGACCGCGTGGCTAGTAAGATGGGCAATAGTGTTAAACGTCTGGATGCCCCCAATATCGCCACAATCTTCGTGGGTATCTTCCTGGGCATCATCTTTGGCTCGCTGCCCTTCATACCTGGCATGCCGCTGATGAAGCTGGGCATAGCTGGCGGTCCGCTGATTATCGCCATCCTCATCGGACGATATGGCTATAAGATCAAGCTCGTCACCTATACCACCACTTCTGCAAACATGATGTTGCGCGAGATCGGACTGGTGCTCTTCCTTGCTTCCGTGGGTATCAAGGCTGGGGCAGGATTCTTTGAGACGGTGATGCAGGGTGATGGACTGCTTTATGTGCTGACGGGATTCCTCATTACTATAATACCTATTTTAATAATAGGCCCCATTGCCCGCATGAGGTTCAAGTTCAACTACTTCACCATTGCCGGCATGATATCGGGCACATACACCGATCCGCCCGCACTTGCTTACTCCAATTCCATCTGTTCGAAGGAGGCACCTGCCATAGGCTATTCCACGGTCTATCCGCTGTCGATGTTCTTGCGCATCCTGACCGCACAACTCATCGTGCTTTTCTTCTGTCAATAGAAACATAGAGAACAATAATAATACACAAAATTCAACATGAACAACTTAAAACTACTGCTAGGAGCACTTGTACTGACAGCCTCGCAGACGGTACTGGGCCAGGGAGCCAAGAACATCGTCATTAGTGAGGTGCTCACCAACAATGCATCTAGCATCGTGGATGAGTTCGGGCAGCGCGAAGCCTGGATTGAGTTGGAGAACACGTCGTACTCTACTTATAATGTGCGCGGCATGTTCCTTACTACCGACCGGTCAGTGCTACAGCCAATGAGTGCCCCAGAACGCATCAAACGCATGAGCATCATTCCCAGTGGCGAAGAGCGCACCAGCATTGGTGCACGCCAGCATTTGGTGCTCTTTGGTAATTCCAATCCAGCACAAGGCAAGTTGCATCTGGCTTTGCAGATTCCTGACTCTGCCTCCGTATGGGTGGCTCTCTACAATGGTAATGGCGTAGAGCTCATCGACTCTGTCACAGTGCCCACGTTGCAGGCTGACTGCTCCTATGCTCGTGTCGATGGCAATTGGGCTGTGAAGAGTGCCCAGCAGGTGACGCCGGGCATCGAGAATGCTGCCAGTGAGGCACAGAAAAAGACAGGTGTCGACAAGTTCAAGGAGCAGGATCCTTATGGCTTCGCTATGGCTATCATGGCTATGGGCGTTGTATTTCTCTGCTTGGCACTGCTGTGGTTGTTCTTCACCCTCTTCGGCATGCTGATGCGTCATCTCGACACTGCTAAGAAAGTGGCTAATACTCAGCCCATCAAGCCTATCACGAAGACTGTGGAGAAGACTGCCGAGATGGCTCACAAGACAGGTAACATCCTTCAGGAAGGCTTCGACAAAAAAGGCATCGATATGGAGGTATACATGGCCGTCATCGGTCTTGCCTTGCGTCAGTATGAAGACGATGTACATGATGTGGAGAGTGGTGTTATCACCATCAGGTCGAAGGACACTGACTGGGACGATGAATATAGCCAGATGACACACTGGCACGACCCGTTCCGTCCTTCCGATCACAACGCTCCTACCATCCCCACAGCTCCAGAGCTGCATTAAGTTCAAAGTTTTTAGTTCAAAGTTCATAGTTAAAGAGATGAAAAAGTACGAATATAAAGTGAATGGCGTAGACTACGAAGTAGAAATCGCCGCCGTAGAAGGCAAGATTGCCAAGGTCAACGTCAATGGAATCCCGTTTGAAGTGGAGATGCAGAAACCCATCAATGCTGCCAAGCATCCTGCCTTGGCAGCCACTTCGCGTGCACAGTCGCCTGTGACTCCTGCCCAACCGGCAGCTCCCGCTCCTGTTGCCGCACCTGTCGCAGCCGCAACCCCTGCTGCTCCCGTTGGTGAAGGCAGGGCACTGAAGGCTCCGCTGCCTGGCACTATCACAGAAATCAAGGTGCAGGTAGGTCAGCAGGTCACTGCCGGTCAGACCGTGATTGTGCTCGAAGCCATGAAGATGGCTAACAACATTGAGGCTGAGTATGCCGGACAGGTCACCTCGATTGTTGTCAAGCAGGGAGAAACCGTCATGGAGGGTGCCGTATTGCTGACCATCGCATAAATCTCAAGTCTACATTCTCAAACCTCAATGAATATGTGGGAATTTATTACTGATAACTTCAACGAGTTCCTCACCTATACGGGCTTTGCCAATGCTACGGCGGGGAATCTCATTATGATAGTGGTGGGAGCCATCTTTATCTATCTTGCCATCAAGAAGGATTTTGAGCCACTGCTGCTCGTGCCCATCGGACTGGGTATCATCCTCGGTAACATTCCATTCCGTGGTGATGCCGGATTAGAGATAGGACTCTATGAGGACAACTCTGTGCTCAATATCTTCTATCAGGGAGTGAAACAAGGTTGGTATCCGCCACTCATCTTCCTGGGCATTGGAGCCATGACCGACTTCTCGGCATTGCTGGCCAATCCCAAGCTGCTGCTTGTGGGAGCGGCAGCACAGTTTGGTATCTTCGGAGCCTATATGATAGCACTTGCACTGGGATTTGAGCCCAATCAGGCTGCTGGTATCGCCATCATCGGTGGTGCCGACGGTCCTACGGCTATCTTCCTTTCAAGCAAGCTCTCGCCCAACCTCATGGGAGCAATCGCTGTGTGTGCCTACTCGTATATGGCACTCGTGCCGCTGATCCAGCCACCTATCATGCGACTGCTCACCACCAAGAAGGAGCGCGTCATCAAGATGAAGCCCGGACGTGAGGTCAGCCAGACAGAGCGTATTCTCTTCCCCATCATCGGACTGCTCATCACTACCTTCATCGTGCCCTCGGCCCTGCCATTGCTGGGCATGCTCTTCTTCGGCAACCTGCTGAAGGAAAGTGGCAAGACGACACGACTGGCTAAGACGGCCGGCAACGCCCTGAACGACATCGTCGTCGTGCTGCTGGGACTGACCGTAGGCTGCTCGACGCAGGCCAGTGAGTTCCTCACGCTGAACACGGTGTTCATCTTCGCCATCGGAGCCTTCGCCTTTGCCATCGCCACGGCCAGCGGTGTATGCTTCGTCAAGGTGATGAACCTCTTCCTGCCGAAGGACAAGAAGATCAATCCCCTCATCGGCAATGCTGGCGTGTCGGCCGTACCTATGGCCGCCCGCATCAGCCATAACATGGGTCTGGAGTACGACCGTCACAACTTCCTCCTCATGCATGCTATGGGCCCGAATGTCGCAGGTGTCATCGGCTCGGCTGTTGCTGCCGGTGCATTGCTTGGATTCTTGTCTTAATCCGTTAGAATCAGGATTGAACTTACATAAACCGAGTGGCCTGCCAAAATACACATGGCGGGCCACTTTGGTTTTTAATGCGATGTTCACCAAAGCCAAGCGGCCTTGGTAGGTGTGATGATGTTAGAAGGGCAGATCGTCTGCTGCGTTCTCTCCGCCAGGCTGTGCAGGTGGGAATGGAGCATCGGCTGCGGGTGCTGCATTCTGCTGCGGGGGGAAGGGAGTGGCACTAGGAGCTGTGCCAGCGATGGTGGTGGCGGCAGGCACGGTGTCGGCCATCTGACCACGAATAATATTGTACGCGCGAATGTCATTGAACCAACGTCCTTGATACTCGTGTGCATCAATATCAAATTGGACGGTAACTTCTTCGCCGGCTTGAATGTTGAACTGCTTGATACGGTCTTCGCCAAATATTCTGAATACCATGCGGCGGGGATACTGACCAGGTACTTCAATGACATAATCCTGGCTCATCCATGAGTTACCAGTGCGGTTTGACACACCACTGCTTGCTGGAAGAATAGCAATAATTTTTCCTGTTAAATCCATACTTTCTGTTGTTATTAATGTTAACGATTTCTTTATTTCGCTGGCGAAATTACTAAAATAGTTTGAAAACCCACAATTTTTTTCCAATTATTTTGTTATTGACGCAGTTTTTTTGTATTTTTGTAGTCCAAAACTGAAAAAATAAAAAAGTAACGAAGCAATAACTATGAGATTTACCGTATCAAGCACAGCACTTAGTAGCCGTCTGTCGGCACTGAGCAGAGTTATCAACAGTAAGAACTCGTTGCCTATCCTTGGCGACTTCCTGTTCGAGGTTATAGACGGACGCCTGTTTCTGACGGCTTCCGACAGTGAGGTGATGATGAAGACATCACTGGAGCTGACCGATTGTGATGTCGATGGGCGTTTCTGCGTAGGCAACCACGATCTGCTGGAAGGCGTGAAAGGAGTGTCCGAACAGCCCATCACGATGGATGTCGACCTACAGGCCAACATTGCGAAGGTGAGTTACCAGAATGGTATGTTCTCACTGCCTGTTGAGAATGCCGATGAGTTCCCTCAGGCACAGCAGATAGGTGAAGGTGCTACCGTCATCACTATTTCCACTTCCGTCCTGGCCGAGAATGTCAACCGCTCGCTGTTCGCCACTGCTCAAGACGAGCTCCGTCCTGTGATGAATGGCATCTATTTCGACCTTACACCCGACTGTCTGGCTATCGTTGCCAGCGATGGTCACAAGCTGGTGCGCAACAAGGTGCTCAATATTCGCAGCGAGCAGCCTGCCTCGTTCATCCTTCCCAAGAAGCCTGCTACATTGCTGAAGAGCGTGCTGGGCAAGCAGGGTGGCGACGTGGTGATTCGTTTCGACGACCGCAATGCTGAGATCAACTATGAGGATGGCATCATCGTATGCCGTCTCATTGAGGGCCGTTATCCCAACTACAACTCAGTGATTCCGCAGAGCAATCCCAACCAGCTCACTGTCGACCGTGTAGGACTGCTGTCGGCTCTGCGCCGTGTGCAGCCTTTCTCCAATGAGTCCAGCAACCTCATCCGCTTCCATGTGGAGAATGGTATCCTGCAGCTCGATGCTGAGGATTACGACTTCTCGAAGACGGCAACGGAAAGGATGTCGTGCGACTATAACGGCATGCCGATGAGCATTGGATTCAAGGGATCGTCGTTCATTGAGATCCTGGGCAACTTCGATTGCTCGGAGGTGATAGTACAGCTGGCCGATCCCAGTCGTGCAGGTTTGGTGCTTCCTTCAGAGCAGCCTGCCGACCAGGATGTGCTGATGCTGATGATGCCAATGCTAATCAACGACTAAAGAACGATGAAGCTTAATCTTACGAAACCGCTCGTTGTCTTCGACCTGGAGACAACGGGTCTTGATTTGGTCAAGGACCGCATCATCCAGCTCTCTTTTATCAAGGTCTATCCTTCAGGCATGGAGGAGCGTGGCAACTATCTGATCAATCCTGAGTGTCATATCATGCCTGTCATCACGGAGTTGACAGGCATCTCGGATGAGGACGTGAAAGACGCTCCCACCTTCAAGCAGCTGGCCTCCAGACTCAACGATCTGTTCAAAGGGTGTGACTTTGCCGGCTTCAACTCCAATAACTTTGACATTCCGCTGCTGGCCGAGGAGTTCCTCAGGGCAGGCATCGACTTCGACTTCAGCAAGTGCCGCTGCATCGACGCTTGCACCATTTTCCGTAAGATGGAGCGTCGCAACTTGGCTGCTGCCTATAAGTTCTATTGTGGTCGCAAGATGGAGGAGGACTTCACGGCTCACCGTGCCGACGAAGATACTGAGGCTACTTGGCGTGTGTTGCAGGGCCAGCTCGACTATTACACTGAGGAGCATCAGCGAGAGCTGGGCGAAGATCCAGAAGGTCGCGTCCTTCAGAACGACGTCCAGGCTTTGCACGATTTCTCGAAGGCTAACAATAATGTGGACTTTGCCGGCCGTATCGTATGGGGTGAGGCTCGCGATGCCAAGGGCAACGTGATCCTTGGCGAGGATGGCAAGCCCGTGATGACTGAGTACTTCAACTTCGGCAAGCACAAGGGTAAGACTGTGGCCGATGTACTTCGTTTCGATTCAGGCTATTACGCATGGATTCTGGGTGGTGACTTCACCTACAATACCAAGCAGGTGCTTACCCGTATTCGCTTGCGTGAAGCGCAGAAGAACAGGTGATTGGATTCACGGATTACAGAATATAGTTTGGGAAGAATATGCTGAAAGGGAAGAAGATCGTACTAGGAATCACAGGCTCGATAGCTGCCTACAAGTCGTGCCTCATTATCCGCGAACTGGTGAAGCGAGGGGCCGAGGTGCAAGTGGTCATCACACCTGCAGGCAAGGAGTTCATCACGCCTATCACCCTGTCGGCACTGACTCAGAAACCTGTCATCAGCGAATTCTTCTCCCAGCGCGACGGCACATGGCATAGTCATGTTGCCCTTGGACTATGGGCCGATGCTATGCTCATCGCACCTTGCACAGCTGCAACGCTAGGTAAGATGGCGACGGGCGTGGCCGACAATATGCTCATCACCACCTATCTTTCGATGAAGGCACCTGTGTTCATCGCACCAGCTATGGACCTCGACATGTATGCCCATCCTACCACCCAGCAGAATCTCGACCGCCTGCGCTCCTTTGGCAATCATATCATTGAGCCAGGTACCGGATTCCTCGCCAGTGGACTCGAGGGTAAGGGCCGCATGGAGGATCCAGAGAAGATTGTGGCAGTGCTCGACGATTTCTTCGAGAAGAAGGACCTGCTGGGCAAACGTATCATGATTACGGCAGGCCCGACTTATGAGAAGATCGATCCAGTGCGCTTCATTGGCAACTACTCGAGTGGTAAGATGGGCATCGCCTTGGCAGAGGAGTGCGCCCGTCGTGGAGCTGATGTCACGTTGATACTGGGGCCTGTGCAAGCACAAATCACAAATCTCAGATCTCAAATCTCCATCCAGAAAGTGGAGAGCTGTCTGCAGATGCGTGATGCAGCCGTTGAGGCTTTCCCCAATAGCGATGCTGCCATCCTCTGTGCTGCTGTTGCCGACTTCCGTCCTGCAGAGGTTGCCGAGCAGAAGATCAAACGGGTAGGGGACGACCTCGACATCCATCTGGTGCCCAATCCTGACATTGCTGCTCAGCTCGGGCAGATGAAGCGTGAGGGGCAGGTGCTGGTGGGCTTTGCTCTGGAAACCAACGATGAACAGCAGAATGCCGAGAAGAAGTTGGCGAAGAAAAACCTCGACTTCATTGTCCTCAATAGCCTCCGTAATGAGGGCACCTGTTTCCGTTCTGACGAGAATCAGATTGCCATCATCTCCTCCAGTGGCCGGGTGGACTATGAGAAGAAACTCAAGCAGCAGGTGGCTGCCGACATTATCGACGAACTGGTAGTTCGCATCACCAACTAATTACATTATTATTATAAGGGGGAGGCAATGATGAGGTTGATTCGCATCTGGATATTTGTGATGACATTAGTCTTCCTCTCAGTAAGTGCTACTTTCGGGCAAGAGTTCAAACTTAAAGTTGACGACAGACTAAAGTCCTTGCGGGGGAAAGAACTGGTGGATGTCGGCTTGATTTACCTTAACGAGCGCAACATGCCCGATAGTGCCTTGCTTTGTTTTACGCTAGTGGCAAATCGACGGTTTGTTGAACAGAAAGACACTGCGGAGATGATGGCTTGTGCCGATGCATTGAACTTTATGGGTGTGTTGTATAAGGCCTGGTTCTCCGACTACCAGAAAGCTTGGCAATATTATCACCTGTCTGAGGAATATGCTAATAAGCATGGCTTGAAAACACAACTGCCTAAGATTCATAATAATATGACAGGGCTTACTCTGCTGAACACATTGTCTGTTCATCAAGAATCTGAACTTGTTATTGACAGTATTTTAGATGAGTCAAAAAAGACCTATTGGGAGGCAGCGGACATGCGTCAGGAAGAACTGATGGGAGTAATAGCAGCAAATCAGGCTTATGTTGGGCTAAAATATGACAAGATTAAACAAATAGGCCCTGTGCTGGGTGACTTTTGCAAGAAGGTTCGTTCGGATACCCCTATTGCTTTTCTTCAGCATGCACGCTATATGTCTCAAGCCGTCTTGACTTTTCGCGATACCAAATATGTGGATAAGTCTTTGAGCTATCTTGACTCTGCATTGAGTTCTGGGTATGGACGTAATGTACAGGAAAAGAGCAACGACTCAGTCATCATATATGAGATGAAGTCAACTATGCTTTTTCGTGCAGGTCTCCCAGAACGTGCATTTGTTATGGCAGATAGTGTAGTGGAAATAGCTCGTCGTCATGAACATCATATTGGGTTGTCCGATATTTATAAGCAGCTTAACGAGTATTTCAAGGAGATTGGCAACATGCCGATGGCCGAAAAGTATGAATTGCTGTTCTTAAGAGAGAAAGATTACCTCGTCAACCAAAGTAAACTACGAGATATTGATAAGGCGAAAATAATGTTCGAGATAGAGAAGCTGAACCAGGAGGCCAGTGAGCAGGCACAAAGGGAGCGAATGAAGACATACCTGATGTATGGCGTTGGTTTCATTGCTGTCTTGTTGATGTGCATGTTGGTGTGGATCTTCAGAAAGTATCATCAGACACAGCAAAAGAACCGTCTGCTCTATCAGAACAACATCAATCTGCTGGCTGCTCATGCTGAAGAGGTAAGACGCTTAGAGGAGACGGTGGCCGACAGCAAAGAAACGCACAAAGCAAAATACGACAAGAACCCGATGGATGAAGATGGCAAGCAGGAACTGATGCACCGTGTGCTACTTGTGATGGAGAAGTCGGAAGAGGTGTTCAAACCGAATTTCACCATCGACCGCTTGGCTGAACTGGTGGAAGCTAACCCTACTTACGTGTCGTATGTCATCAACGAGAAGCGCCAATGCAACTTCAATGTGCTGCTCAATGAGTACCGCATAAAGGAAGCCTGTCGTCGCATGAACGACCGTGAGCACTATGGACACCTCACCATTGAGGGCATAGCCGCCAGTGTGGGCATCAAGTCACGCACCAATTTCTCTACCAACTTCAAAAAGTTCACTGGCCTGACACCATCGGAATACCAGCGCATGGCCGCTAAGAATGCTGAAGATTGAAAAGCATGTATCTTTTCTCTTTATGCAAATCTGAAGTTCAACTTCAAAAATACATAACAAAGGACTGACAGGCTAAAACACTAAGTAACGAGATTGCCTGAGTTGCGTGAACTCCACAGAACATACGCCCCCAGTCAGGTTGTGATGAGGATGTTCAAACGAAGTGCCTTTTGACATGAAAATACTCAAAAATGTGCGTTTTTGGTTCCAAATGATAATCTAATACACGTTGAAGGGCTTTTTTGTTGTTTCTTTTTTTGTTTTCTCCTACCTTTGTGCCATCAAAATTCATTATTCACTAAAACTTTATGCTTATGAAACAGTTTAGCTTTTGTAGAATGGCGGCCCTGCTTCTGTTGATGCTGGTTGGGAGAAATGTCAATGCTTTTGGGCAATTTCAACCCTGGACCCCTGAACCAGTGAATGTAACTTTTAAGCTGGAGTATGACCAAAGTAAGTTCATGTGGCCTTTCATGCAGTTAGCTGTATGGAGTGAAAGTGAGATGCATACTCTCATGTACATGGGAATGGATATGGAAGCATCCTTGGGACCTGGGACCTATGATCTCTATATTCCCTTTATAGCGATGGATAATACATACTATTATGTTATCAAGGAGCAAATAGCTATAGATAAAGACACTACCATCGTCCTCAATCCTGAGTCAGCCACCAACAAGGTTTCCGTCAATTGCTATTGTCCAGACGGAAGCCTTATGAAGCTTGATTCGGGCTATTATGATAATACAGGTAATTGGGTGACAACTGAAGTTGGTAATGTGGCTCAGGTTTATGGAAAAATTGAGTTGATTTTCAAGGGTCGTGAGCCAATGTTTGCGCTAAATTTCGATTTAAGGGATCGTGGCAACATTCCGTTGGATTTCTACGTGACTGATGTTTCTGACAGGATTATGTTTTCCCTATCAATGTTGTCATCTAGTAAGGAATTAGATAAGTGGTATGTGAATTATTGCTCTACAGATGACGTAAAATCAGGGGTGTTGGAAAACTCTCCAGAAGACTATAAAATAACTCATGAATGCGGGACGTATACACCTCGTGGACGGGAAGCAGAAATAAATGGTGCTGGAGTAGGACTTTATTCTGTCTACGATGGAGTTTATCGGAATTTCACCGAATGTGTCCCTATAAATATTAACGAGAGCAAAGAAGGGGAAAACGTAGATGTCTGTATTTATTCGAATGTTCCTACAGAGGACAAATGTGACAACAAGTTAAAACTATTTATGGGGGTTCAATATGTTGATGATGGTGTGTTGGTAACAAATCCAATGGGGTTTGTTCAAACTAAGCCTTATTACATTTCAGGAACTCCGTTCTATTATGATAATGATGAAAAAGTCTATGTTAATCTAGGACTTATTATTAATGGCATTCCTTCAAAAACTTTTTCAACGGTTAAGATAGATCTAAACAGCGGAATAAAAGCAACAGGAAGTAAGATGCTACCTTGTCCTCCTGCATTTTGTAACTCACAACAAAAAATGAAAGGGAAATTCGGAGATAACTGTCCAATTAATCCAAATGTGGGTCCGGATTTATCGAAAAGCGAAACTAATTTGATAACATATTTGGGGCGCTATGGGGAGTCGATAGATTATCGCATAGATAAACTTGATATCAAACAAGACATGAAAGTGGAGGAGGTATATTCTGTGAGTTACGAAAATACCAATATCGAGGTTGATGGATTGCCTGGTAAGAATATCGTTACGGCTGATTGGGTTGAAACGGAAACTAATCGATACCCTCCTCAGCTGACAATGCTTCAGTTCAGAGACAGTGAAGACAACAAAACCGATAGGTTCTCTTCGCCAGATGAAGGCATTATGGAGTTTACCACAGCTGTTTTTGAAAGTACGTGGGATACGGAAGTTAGTAGCTGGTTTTATGATGCCAAGCCTGTCAATGTCGTTGTGGAATATTCGCCTTACAACGAGAATGTGTGGTCGTCACTCGATGTCGAGGAAGTTCCAGAGCAGAGTGGTTATATCGGTTGGGGTTACTTCTACCATGCCTCGCTTAAAGACGTAACTGGCGACGCTGAGAAGGGTTGGTTCGATGTGCGCTTCACAATGACTGACGAAGCTGGCAATAAGCAGGTACAGACCGTCAGCCCTGCTTTCCGCATAGACAATATGGTGGCTACTGGTGTTAAGAGTGTCAACGCAGGGGAAAAGTCTGTTGTTGCCCGCTATGGTTTGGACGGCAAACTGATGGAGGCTCCTCAGAAAGGCATCAATATCGTAAGGATGCAGAACGGGGAAGTACGCAAGGCTGTGGTGAAGTAATCACTGTCGTCCTGATAAATATGAGGATGTGCTCATTATGGTTGGGTACATCCTTTTTCATATTTGAAAGAAAAGAAAGTTTTTTGCCCAAAAGTTTGGGAAAGTCAGAAATAAGTTGTACTTTTGCAGAGGGTTAATAAAAAGCCTTATCAATTAAGCGAATCAATATGAAGAGACGATTAATAATTCTGACTTTGCTTGTCTGCCAGTTGGTGGTGAACAATGTCGCTGCACAGGAGCTGCAGGCAAAGATCAACATCAACAGCGCGCAGGTGCAGGGTGCCGACAAGTCGGTGTTCGAGAATCTGCAGCAGACACTGGAGCAGTTTGTGAACGAGCGCCAGTGGACGGCGCTGCAGTTTCAGGAGAATGAACGCATACAATGTACGTTCAACATCACCGTCTCGAAGTATGATGCCTCGGCCAACAAGTTCACTTGTACGGCACTCATCCAGGCCAATCGTCCAGTCTACAATTCGGCTTACACCACCACATTATATAATAATAGGGACAAGAACTTCGACTTCGAGTTCGTGCAGTTCGACCAGCTGAACTTCAACGAGGAGACTATCGACAATCAGCTGGTGGCGCTCTTCGCCTATTATGCTTATCTCATCATTGGCCTCGACCTCGATAGCTTTGCGCCTATGGGCGGCACGGATATCCTGCAGCGATGCATGAACCTGGTGAACAATGCCCAGAACCTGGGCTTCTCAGGGTGGCAGTCGTTCGATGACTCGCGTAATCGCTTTGCCATCATCAATGACTACCTCGATGAGGGTATGAAACCCTTCCGCCAGCTTCAGTACGACTACTATCGTAAGGGGCTCGACGAGATGGCCAGTAATGTGGAGCGTGGGCGCACCAACGTCTCCACCTGCCTGGAGGATTGCCTGAAGAAAGCCCACGACGACAAGCCGCTGAGCCAGTTGCCGCTGATATGGACTGACTACAAGAAAGACGAACTGGCCAGCATCTACAAGGGCAAAGGAACGCCCAAGGAGAAGGAGCAGGTCTATGATATCCTCATGGCTATCAACGCTTCGCAGAGCAATTCGTGGGACAAAATCAAACAATAAGAAGTTAGGAGTTAGGAGTTACGAGTTAGGAGTTAGGAATTAGGAGTTACGAGTTTTAAGGAGTTAACGACAATACTATGGCTGACAAATCAAAACTGACTGATAAGCGGTACGTGGTGCCCTTTGTGCTGATCACCACGTTGTTCTTCCTTTGGGGATTCGCACGCGCCATCCTTGATGTGCTCAACAAGCATTTCCAGGACGAACTTCATATTTCGATTACACAGTCGTCGCTCATTCAGGTGACTACCTATCTGGGCTATTTCCTGATGGCCATTCCTGCAGGCATCTTCATCAGTAGCTATGGCTACCGCCGAGGTGTGGTCTTCGGCCTGACGCTCTTTGGCTTGGGAGCACTCGCCTTCATTCCTGGCAATACCTTCGTGGCATTCCTGGGCGCTTTGTTTGTCATCGGCTGCGGTCTGACATTCCTTGAGACGGCAGCCAATCCCTACGTGACGGAGCTTGGCCCCAAGGAGACGGCCAGCAGCCGTCTGAACCTCTCGCAGACCTTCAACGGCATGGGATGCTTCATGGCTACGCTGCTCGTTGGTGGTTTCCTCTTCCGTGAGGATGGCGGCAATACTGACGTGTCGATACCTTATGCCATCATGGGCGTGCTCGTTCTGCTTATAGCATTGGTATTCACAAAAGTAGAACTGCCTGAGATTACTCGCGAAGAAGATACCGAGACGAAAGGCGGGCTAAGAGAAGTGCTGAAGAATAAGTGGTTTGTCTTCGGACTCCTTGCCTTGCTCAGCTACGAAGTGGCTGAGATTAGCATCAACAGCTATTTCGTCAACTTCGTCACTGGCACAGGATGGATGTCGAAGCTTGATGCTTCGCGTGTGGTGTCGCTGGCACTGGTCATCTTCATGGTTGGCCGTTTCCTGGGCAGCTGGATCATGCGTCGCATCAAGGCTGAGCGTATGCTGCTCTATTGTGCCATCGGAACGGTGGTCTGCATGCTGCTTACGATGATGAACCTAGGCACGTTGTCGCTCATCGCCCTCATCGCCAATTACCTTTGCGAGGCCATCATGTTCCCCACCATCTTCTCGCTGGCTGTACAGGATCTGGATTCACAGCAGAAGAAGAGTGCCGCCTCGCTGCTGATGATGACCCCTATAGGAGGCTGTGGCTTCCTGCTCATGGGTTATCTGGCCGACCACACCAATCCCTTCATCCCCTTCATCATCCCGTTGATAGGCTATGCTGTCGTGCTGGCCTATGCTGCCAGGCTGAATAAACGATGACCATATCGTTTTCAACTCACCAAGGTTAGCCTCTTTTTGTTAGAAGAAAAGCCAACTTCTAGTCATTAGTATGGCAGTTGGGGATTGCTAGTTGGCCTCCTGCAAAAGTAAAACAACTTGTTTTACCTTGTAAAGTCATAGGTTTTGTATACCAAAGTATGCCACTTTCAAAGGTAAAACAACTTGTTTTACTTCATCAAGTTATAGGGTAATTACTGCTTGGATATTACTGCCTCTACCTGATCCACAAACTCCTTTGACAGAGGAACCATCTCTAGTACTTCTGCCTCTGTCACATCAGCCACACTGTTATAGTCAGCTTTTTGGCGTAATTGTACCATTCGGGCAAAGAAACGCCCGAACTTCTTGTCGATGATGCCAGTCAAGATGAAATCCTGTCCTAAATGTGTCAGCGAACCATCATGACTTTTTGCAGAGAGGCCACGAGAAATGAAAAGTCCTTGCAACATGTGATAACATGCATAGTAGAATCTGTTGGCAGCAATATCCCAACGTTTTTGTTCCACCATGTCGTTGGCATCTTTCAACATTTTGTGTGACTTTTCTTTTTGAAGCTTAATCAACAAGTCTTTATCCATAATTAATCTATCAAGTTGATGCCGTCACGGAGCACATTATCGTAGAACGGTGTGATACTATTAGCTGCCCATTCCTCTTGGGCATACATGATTGGGTTAATCTGCTCGTTCAGCATCCACCCCAGTTCTACGAATGGATAGCTGACATCATCGTAGTCCTTCTGCTCAAGATGACTCTTTGGCAGTACGATTAATATGTCCCAGTCAGACCCTTTCTTGGCTTCTCCTCTCGCTCTGGAGCCAAAAAGGACTACCTGACTGCCCTTTGGGGCAGTCTCTCGGGCCACAGCCTTGATCTGGTTCAGTATCTTTCTGTTCTTATTCGTCATAATGAATTCGTTTGCAAATTTACGAAGAGTTTTCGAGAAAACCAAATTATACGACGAAAAAAGTATATTGAAACTTTGATGTGGCTGTTAACCGAGTGGTGACTGCTATCCAATGAGCACGTTCGCACGCTGCAGAGCGAGGTCGATGTGATTGCAGATGTTCTCCTCGCCAAGCAGCTCAGTGAAGCCGTTGCGCTTCAGGACGGTCTCGACCTTCTCGTTGACGCCTGAGAGGACGATGGTGATGCCTTCGCGCTGACTCATGCGGCACATGTTCTCCAGGTTGTGAAGGCCAGTGGAGTCGATGAAGGGTACCTTACGCATACGGATGATGCGCACCTTGGGATGACCTCCGTAGCGGGCCATGAGATCCTCGAAACGGCTGCCGGCACCAAAGAAATAGGGACCGTTGATCTCGTATAATTCCACGCCTTTGGGAATAGTCAGGTGCTCCAGGTTGCCTGCCTGCATATCGGCATCCTCGTTGAGGTCGATCTCATCGTAGACGGCCTTTACGTCAGTGGTCTCACTCATACGGCGCATGAAGAGCAGACAGGCGCAGATGAGTCCTACCTCGATGGCGATGGTGAGGTCGAAGATGATGGTGAGCAGGAAGGTCAGCACGAGGACGGTGATGTCGCTCTTCGGATTGCGCATCAATGCACGGAATGATCGCCAGCCGCTCATGCCGTAGCTTACCACCACAAGCACGCCCGCCAGACAGGCCATCGGGATATATTGGGCCAGAGGCATGAGGAAGAGGAAGATGAGCAGCAGCATGACAGCATGGATGATACCGGCTATGGGCGTGCGGCCGCCATTGTTGATGTTGGTCATCGTCCGGGCGATGGCTCCTGTGGCAGGTATACCTCCAAAGACGGGCGAGAGGATGTTGGCAATGCCTTGTCCCACAAGCTCTGTATTCGAGTTGTGGTGGTCGCCTATGACACCGTCAGCCACAGTAGCTGAGAGCAGACTCTCGATGGCTCCCAATACTGCGATGGTCATAGCCGGAGCTACGAGCGACTTTATTTGTTCCCAAGACAGGGCAGGCATTACCATGCGTGGCATCTGTGACTTGATGCTGAAACGGTCGCCGATGGTCTCGATCGACATCACATGGGCATATTCTTTCAGCAGCAGGGCAGCTACCGTCATCACGATGATGGCCACCAGCGAACCAGGGATCTTCTTTAGAATTGAGAATTTGGAATTGAGATTTGAGATTTTCGTGAGCAGTGGCCAGCAGCCGATGAGTGCCACGCTGGCGATGCCGATGACTGCGCTCCACGGATCGATGTTGGTCAGGTTCTGGAAATAGACGCCCCACCGCTCAATGAAGTCGCTGGGCACTGTTCCCTCAATCTGCATGCCCAGCAGGTCCTTCACCTGTGTGGTGAAGATGGTGACGGCGATACCGCTGGTGAAGCCGACGATGATGGGGTAGGGGATGTACTTGATGATGGTGCCCAAGTGCAGCAGTCCGAAGCCGATGAGGAACACGCCTGCCATGAGTGTGGCGATGGTCAGCCCCTCCATGCCGTATTGGTTGATGATGCCTGCTACGATGACGATGAATGCGCCTGTAGGTCCGCCAATCTGCACTTTGCTGCCGCCGAACAAGCTGACGGCGAGTCCTGCCACGATGGCAGTGATGATGCCTTTCTCAGGGCTCACTCCAGAGGCAATGCCAAAGGCGATGGCCAGCGGGAGGGCTACAATACCCACGATGATACCTGCCATGAGGTCGGCTGTGAATGTCTGTTCGTTGTAATTGCGAATGGCCGAAACCATCTTCGGCCTGAAGTCTAAAGCTCTCATTACTTATCTAATACCTATTGAAATCGGGTGCAAAGGTAATCAATTGTTTGCGCACACAGAAAGAAATCTGGAGGTATTTGCTGCTGGTTGACGTTTCCTTGACTTACTTCAAAAGAAACTGTTCAAAGAGACTATCGAAGTAATACAAGGAGGCCGTCTGAGTACCAATGAAAAATATATAGGGCAACCCATTTCTGGCTGCCCTATATATAAATAATGTGTAGGATGTGGGGATCACTTCTGCTTCAGCAGATCGCGAATCTCAGCGAGCAGCTCCTCCTGTGTGGGGCCCTTGGGCTCCTCGGGAGCAGGTGCCTCTTCCTCCTTCTTGCGGCTCAGCTTGTTCATGCCCTTGATCATAAGGAAGATGCAGAAGGCGATGATGAGGAAGTCGACGATGTTCTGGATGAACGAGCCGTAGGCGAATACAGAACCGGCAGCCTTGGCATCGGCCAGGGAGAGACCGTCGGCCTGTCCGGAGAGGGCTACGTAGAGGTTGGTGAAGTCGGCATTGCCGAGCAGCTTGCCCACGAGCGGCATGATGATGTCGTCGACGAGCGAGCTAACAATTTTTCCAAACGCACCGCCGATGATCACACCGACAGCCATGTCCATCACATTGCCCTTCATGGCAAACTCTTTGAACTCTTTAATAAATCCCATAGTCTTTAATGTTTTAATGTTTAACAAATATGGTTGATTTTGTAAGCTTTACCTTGCAATATTCTTTGCCGTGCCTTGACTTATCTCAGTTTTCGCTCGGCACCTTTCACTTTTCACTTTAATTAATACTGAATTTTGATGCAAATTTAAGAAAAAATTCGTAACTTTGTAGCCGAAATGAAAAAAAAATGCATCTGAGGGTGCAAAAAAGTGAAATTTTAGTACTAATTCCATTCAATAACAAACAAAACAATGACAAAAGTTGCAATTAACGGCTTTGGCCGTATCGGTCGCCTCGCATTCCGTCAGATGTTCGAGGCTGAAGGTTATGAAGTGGTCGCCATCAACGACCTGACCAGTCCTAAGATGCTTGCTCACCTGCTGAAGTATGACACAGCACAGGGTGGCTTCGCCGGCAAGTTCGGTGAGGGAAAGCACACTGTCGACTTTAAGGACGCCGTTGTGGGTGAGGATGGCAAGACCGTCGTCACTCCTGGTTCCATCACCGTCGATGGCAAGGAGATCACTATCTATGCAAAGCCCAATGCTGCTGAGCTGCCTTGGGGCGAGCTGGGTGTTGACGTAGTGCTCGAGTGCACTGGCTTCTACACCTCAAAGGCTAAGAGCGAGGCTCACATCCAGGCTGGTGCCAAGAAGGTTGTCATCTCTGCTCCTGCAGGCAACGACCTCCCCACCATCGTCTACAATGTGAACCACACCACCCTGAAGCCCGAGGATACCATCATCTCGGCTGCTTCTTGCACCACCAACTGTCTGGCTCCTATGGCTGATGCCCTCAACAAGTACGCTCCCATCGTGAGCGGTATCATGTCGACCATTCACGCTTACACTGGCGACCAGATGATTCTCGACGGTCCTCAGCGCAAGGGTGACCTGCGTCGCAGCCGTGCTGGTGCTTGCAACATCGTTCCCAACTCAACGGGTGCTGCCAAGGCTATCGGTCTGGTCATTCCCGAGCTGAACGGCAAGCTGATCGGTTCTGCACAGCGCGTTCCCACTCCTACTGGCTCAACCACTATCCTGGTGGCTGTTGTCAAGGGTAAGGACATCACGAAGGAAGGTATCAACGCTGCTATGAAGGCTGCCGGCAACGAGAGCTTCGGTTACACCGAGGATCAGATCGTGAGCAGCGACATCATCGGCATGAAGTTCGGTTCGCTCTTCGACGCTACCCAGACGATGGTTTCGAAGATCGACGACGACACCTATCAGGTGCAGGTCGTGAGCTGGTACGACAATGAGAACAGCTACACTTCTCAGATGGTTCGCACCATTAAGTACCTCGCTGAGCTGAAGTAATACTGGTAAAAAGTGAAAAAAAGTGCCGCCCTCCTTTGCAGGACGGCATTTTTTTTGTACCTTTGTAGGCAGTTATTAACTTCAACCTATCAGATACGATGAAAGTAAAAGTCAATCGCAGAACACTTGAACTCTTTGAGGGCGCACGCGTCGAGAATGCGCTCTTGAGATACTTCACAGTGAAGAAACTCGACAAGAACCTGATCGACCAGGTGGAGGTGCACGATGCCTATGGCCATGTCATCGGCCACGATGCCCCTCTGAGTGACGGACAGAAAATCACTTTTGAACATCCCCAGCCATGACCAGAAGACTCTTATCCTTCATCCTGGCATCGCTGTTCACGCTGGGAGCCTTTGCTGAGCGCAAAGAGGTGCATATCCTTTCATGTAACGACATGCATGCTGCCATCGAGGCATTCCCCATGCTGGCTGACATTGCCGACTCGCTGCGCACGCTCTATCCTGGTCTGCTCGTGCTGTCGGCAGGTGACAACCGTACGGGCGAGCCGCTTAATGACATGTACGAGATTCCGGCATACCCTATGGTGGCGCTGATGAATCAGATAGGTTTCGATGCCACGACGCTGGGCAATCATGAGTTCGACTCCGGTCCTCGAGGACTGGCACGAGTCATCAACCTGTCGAACTTCAGCTATATCTGTGCCAATGTGCATCCTGCCGACTCGCTGGGCATCCATCTGGTTCCTACGAAGGTGTTTGATGTGGAGGGCACGAAGGTTGGCATCATCGGAGCAGTACAGCTGGGCACGCATGGCATTCCTGACAGTCATCCCGACAACGTGCATGGCTTCGAGTTCTCGCCTGTCAATGAGACCATTGCCAAATACGAGTACCTGCGCAAGCAGTGCGACGTGGTAATCCTGCTCACCCATATCGGCTATGAGGATGACGTGGCCATCGCGCCGCTCTTCCCCTGGGCCGATGTCATCGTCGGAGGCCATAGCCACACCCAGCTCAACGGAGGTGAGATGCACAACGGGCTGCTCATCACTCAGAATGAGAATCGCCTGAAGAAGGTGACTCACACCACCATCGTTGTTGATGAGGGTAGGGTAGTGGAGAAACGTGCAGAGAACATCGATGTGCGCCGCTGGAAAGGACAGAACAAGGTGGTGGCCGAGATGGTGCGCTTCTTCAGCGACAATCCTGCGTTCCGTCGTGTTCTCACGCAGGCAGCTACTCCCTTTGACGTTGAAGAAGAGCTTGGTAGCATGATGTGCGATGCCTTCATGGCCGAGACTGGTGCTGACATTGCCATACAGAATGCTGGCGGCGTGCGCTATGATCAGCATGAGGCAGGCTCCTTCTCCGTGAGCGACGTGCTGCGTCTCGACCCCTTCGGCAATGATGCCGTAGTGATGGAGGTCACGGGTGAGGAGCTGCGTCAGATGCTTGTCGCCTGTGGTAACAATGATGGTCATGGCTTCCCTTATGTCGGTGGATTCCAATGTGATGTGGTATATGACAAGAAGGACTCCTATAAGGTAAAGGACGTGAAGCTGACCAAGCCCGATGGTAGCAAGTTCGACATGAAGCGTAAGTACCAGTTGGTGACCAATAGCTATGTAGCCTCTATCGCCGACTCCCCCCGTAAGGATCAGGGCCACAGCATCAACCGCCTGACTGCTGATCTCATCATCGGCTACCTGCAGCGCCAGCCCAGCGTCAGTTATCAGGGTGTAAGCCGAGTTGTAAACGCCAGAAGGGAATAGGCGATGAAACGTTTCCTATGCTTGTTGGTAGGAGCCATGTTGGCCTTTCATCTTGAGGCCGACGTGGTAGCATCGCTCGAGCAGTTCAATGAGGCTGAGGATCAGCCATCAATGCTTAGACATGCAGTTGCTTTCTTCAATGAGTTGCAGGAATACGACTTCTTTGATTATTCTTCGGACTTTGACAGTACAACACCTGTTGATACTCTTCGCGAGCAGGTGTGGTATTGGGCAGCGGAATACTTTTATGACCGGCAGGACTATGAGAGCAGTGAGCAATATGGAAGGAAGGCTTTGCCGCTGTTCCGCATGGGCAATGACCGGTCTGGCGAGGCTGACTGCCTGAATATATTGGCAATAGCTAATGTACGTCTGAGTGACTACGAAGAGGCGCTTGACTTTGCCCAGCAGTGCTATAAGTTGGATGAGCAGAGCGGAGATATGGACAGGGCGGCGTCAAGTCTGAACACGTTGGCTGCCATCTATATGAGCGCATATCAGCCAGAAGGGGCAGAGCAGTTTATCTTGCGAGGGATAGAGATGGCAAAGGAGGCCGGCAATGACTCACGTCGTGCTGTGTTGCTGGGCATGGCCTCCGAAGTGTATCATGCGTTGGGCGATGACAACCTTTCGCTTGACTACGCTGAGCAAGCCTACGAACTAGAGTTGCAGCTAGGTAGGGAGGGCAAGGCGATGATGCGACTCTCGCAGAAGGCATCGGCGCTCATTGGCCTTCATCACTATGGTGAGGCTGAGCGTGTGCTTGGACAGGCTATACTATACTTTCGCGATGAAGATGATCTTCATTCATTAGCCATCTGTTACAATAAGATGGGACGTGTGCAGTTGGCTATGCATCATGAATCGGAGGCTATACCTTATTATAAAGAAGCTTCAAGTATCTTTCAGGCGATGGGCGACAAGACCAATGAGATGCACTCAAGAAAAGGCCTATATGAGAGCCTCTGGGAGCAGTTTCCTGATAGTGCTCGCATGGAATTGGATCGTTTCAACGCCCTGAAAGACTCGCTTTATACCAATACCTCAGCAAAGAGCCTTGCCCGCTATCAAGCAGAGTTCGGCAATGACTGGCTGATTCAGAAGAACCAAGCAGAGCGCTTGGCCAAACGCAATTTGATGAGCGTTTCTGTTGTCGTCATCCTCTTGCTACTTGTCCTGACTGCATTCGTTTGGTGGATGATGCGTCGCAGGCAGCGTCGACAGTCGGCAATCAATCAACAACTGAGCGTCAACATTGAGGAACTGCACAAGAAATACGATGAGCTAAGCGTACGCTACGACAAAGCACTCTGGACCAGTTCAGAAGATATGGCACGAAAGGATCTCTCACCTTCTGATCGCGAGTTCCTTGAGAAGTCTCTCAACACTATCAACGAGATGATGTTTAAAGGGCAGATTGATGCAGAGTCGGTGGCTGCCAAACTTAATATGAGCCTCTTCCAGTTCCGTCAACGTCTGCAGACTGTCACTGGCGAGACCCCTCAAAGTTTTATTTCTATCATCCGCATGAAACGCGCCCGCTATCTTCTGGACAACCGTCGTGACCTTAATGTCAGTGAGGTGGCTCAGCTATGCGCTTACAATGATACACCTAACTTTTCGCGTGCTTTCAAGAAAACATTTGGTATAAGCCCCACGCAATACTTGGAAAAGCGCAAAATGACAGAGCAGTGAATAAATATTCTGCTTATTGTTTCTTCCTACAATGTTATTGTAATAAAACCATGCTTTTTTCGTGAATTGATAAGGATTCTTCACGAAATGATAACGATTGATAGTCGTTTTTGTCGTAACTTTGCAACCGAAAACAGACAGTTATGGCAAAGACAGACTATCAAGACACTGCAATGAATTATGTCGATGACTATCTGGAGCGCCTGCTCAGGATGGAGTCAATTATGGGTAGCCGTCTAGATCAGCAGAAAAAAGAAAAAAAGGTAGTTCAAAATAGTAAAACGATCAAGTAAGGTCATTTAAAACAAAAGAATATGGAAGCATTAAAACACATTTGGAAGAAAATGGCACTGGCTGCACTGATATTGGCAGGGATGAGTTACTCTGTCGATGTTCAGGCCGCAGCCTCGAAGAAAAACGTTATGTGTGTGAAGACCAATACTGGGCACTATTTCCCAGTGGTGCGCGTGAGTATGATGGTTGTAGCCGATGGCGCTAGTACCTTCGAAATTGTGCTTAAGGACGGTGAGGGTGAGGCTAATGTAGAAAGTATCAGCTTCGAGAAACACGAAGAGATGATCGATTTCGAACTCTACAGACTCAATTCCGATGGAACTCCTTACCTCGACATGATGAAGCCCTCGTGGTTAATAACCAGTACGGGAAAGTTTTTCAAGACTATGGATGTCACCAACATGCTCGCCAAAGAAGGTAGCGACAGGTTCGATGTTGTCACCACCAACGGCACTGAGTACGATGTGGCCTATGTCTATTTCCTGCGTAACACGGAGGACTTTGTGAAAGAGTATATCCAGACGGGTATCGACCAACCGTTGGAGTCGCCCGCAGTGGAAAAACTCCAGTTGATGACTCCTATTCGTGAGCAGATGACACTGTCTGGTTGTGGCAATGCCACTGTTGCACAAGTGTATTCTGTCGACGGAAAACTCCAGACTGAGGCTGCTGTGCTTGGAGGGAACACCACCATCCAAGTTGGCCATCTGCCCGCAGGCGTCTATGTTGTTCGAGTTGGCAACAAATCTTTAAAATTCAGCAAAAAATAAGAGTTATATCATTAACCAGTCAACATTAAATAACCACAATTATGAAAAAGATATTTATAACAATCGTAATGGCTCTCTTCGCCATGACCACATTTGCCCAGCAGAGCCAACAGTATTTCCGTGTGGAGTTCACCGTGCCCATCACTGGTGACAAGATTCCTGCTGGACAGAGCAACACCAGTGTCGCCGCAACAATGAAGGACAAGTACACTTACTGCAACCCTGAGCACGATTACCTCGATTTCCAGGCAGGTGGTAACCTCGTCGCACGCGGGTCAGGCAATGGTGAGTCGGGCAAGGCCAGTCCTATGGGCTTTCGCAGCACTACATCCTATGTTTCAGAGAACTCCTCTTTCTATCTTGATAACCAGCGTACTGCCCAGTATAATACATCCACCAATCAGGCTGCCATTGAAACCTATCCGTATATGGTGGACAAGATTAAGAAGATATCCGTATATTCCATTCCCGTGGAGCGCGTATATATGATTGACTCCGTGCCCTTCACAAACTATGTATATCCTGGATACCCCGGCAAGAAGGGTGGCTATCGTGGAACGGTTTTCACCTTCAATCGCCTGCCGCGAAATGTCGCTGAGCTGAAGACCCTTATGGAGAACAGCGATGGTTCCCGTGTGGAAGCCACCAAGAATCCCCTCTTTGTAGCAGCTGTGATGTATCTCGTATGCCCTCGTCTGCTAGACTGCAGCCAGGACTGCCGTGACATGATCGACTTCCTCTGTGGTACTCAGTATAAGCAGCTCAACACTTACGGCATGTCAAATACTGTATTCCAGGATCTCTGCACGGGCATGTTTGGTAATGTTGACTATGCCGGCTACCAGCAGCATAACTGTCTCTTCCAACATTTCGCAGGAGCCAAGCCTGGCAATCAGTACAAGCCTAATGGCATTGGTTATGGCTGCGACAATGGCCCCTACAAAGTTCGTGTAGCATGGGATGACACACCCATAGAATACTCTGGTCAGATGCGTGCAAACGTTGCCCGTATACTACTGATGGCCAATCCTGACGCTACTACGAAGGATGAATTGGCATTTGATGATCCCACGGCTCACCTCGTAAAGGTTCGTGCCACCAATAGCAACGGTTGGTTCATGCTGGATGGCCTGAAGAACTATTTCGTTCGTCAGAAGGATCAGTTTGACGACAGCTTCTAAATATCGAATACGTATTTTGAAATAGATAGAATAGATTATTCTTACTAGTCAAAAGTGCCACTGAGCCGATAAAGTTCAGTGGCACTGCTTATTTTAACCTGCTTGTTATTATAAGAAGTAGGGCGGCGATTCAACAGATGTTTGGTGAATGTATGTTAAAATGACGAGTGGTTCTTAAACGAATTCCGACGGTGAGCATCAAACGATAAACAAATAATATAATTCGGATGCAAAAACTACGATGCTGTTTTGCCATAATTGCGTTCTTGTCGATGTGTCTTTCTGCTACTGCTCAGCGATCAGTGTCAGGACGCATCATTGACGGAGAGACCGACGAGGCACTTGCAAAAACTACTCTACAACTCTACAGGTTAGTTAATAATGACACCACTTTTGTTGGAGGAGCTCTGTCCAACGATCGTGGCGATTTCGCGTTTACCAATGTGTCGAATGGCAATTACCTCTTGAAGATAAGCTATGTGGGCTATAAGTCGTTGACGAGGAACGTCTCGGTTACTGCTCGCCGTAACGCGTCTCTGGGCAACATCGTCATGGAGTCGATGGAGGTGCAGCTCGACGGTGCCGTCATCACGGCGAACATCCCCAAGATGGTGATCAAGGATGATACCGTGGTGTACAACGCCGACGCGTTCCGCGTACCTGAGGGTTCGGTGATTGAGGCATTGGTGGAAATGCTTCCAGGTGCCAAGATCGACGACGACGGCAAGATCAGCATCAACGGTAAGGACGTCAGGAGATTCAAGCTCGACGGACGTGACTTCATGACGGGCAACAATGATGCTGTGATGAAGAACCTTCCATCGTACGTTATCGACAAGGTGAAGGCTTACGACGAGAAGAGTGACAACTCGCGGATGACAGGTATTGACGACGGTAATGACGACTTCGTGCTGGAGTTTGTCACCAAGCGCAGTGCCCGCCGAGGCCTTCAGGCGAATCCCGACTTAGGATATGGTACCGACAAGCGCTATGGCATCCGACTCACGGCCATGAAGCCCTTCGGAGCTGTGCGCTATACCTTCATGGGCAATGCCAACAACGTGAACGACCGTAACTTCTCGGGCCGAGGAGGTCGTGGGCGCGGCGGCGGCAACGGACAGCGTGAGACCAAGACAGGAGCACTGGATGCCAGCTACGAGAGTCAGCGCAAACCAAACGGTGAGAACCTGAGGATGAGCGGCCGTGTGACCTGGACACGCAACGATGCCGACAACTGGAACCGGTCGGGATCGGAGAACTTCGTCAATACCCGTGGCGGTGCCTTCTCGAACAGCATCAGTCAGAGCTATTCGCGCAACAACAGCTGGACGGGCAACATGAACATCCAGTGGGCGATTGACACGCTGACCAACGTGTCGTTCCGCCCCAACGTGAGCATCTCGAGCAACGACAGCCGCTCGTTCTCGAGCAATGCCTCGTTCAATGCCAATCCCTTCGACTATGTGACCGATGCCTTGAGCCAGAGAAGCCTGGAGTATATGGACGAGCAAGGGCTCATCGTGAACGGACGCCAGGGCAAGTCGTTGGGACACGGCAGCAACAAGAACCTCAGCACACAGATGCAGCTCTATCGCCGTTTCGGTAATCGTGGACGCAATATCTCCATCAGCGGAAACATCAACTACAGCGATGGCGACAACAGGAATGCCAACCTCTCGGCAGTTCATCTCTACCAGCAGCAGGACCGCTTCGGCAATGACTCCACCTACCAGACGAACCGCTTCACACTCTCGGGCAACAACAACTTCAGCTACTCGCTGGGTGCCACCTACAGCGAACCGCTCTACACCTTCAAGCCGAAGCCTGAGCCAGAAGACACCACGCAGCAGGCTCGCGGACCGTTTGGCAATAGAAACAGAATGCGCAGCTTCGGTGCACAGGGCATCTTCCTGCAGCTGAACTACCGCTACAACCATAGCCATCAGAAGAACGATCCCGCCACATACGATTTCCCCGACTTGGGCGAACCCGCTTTCCTGGATGTACTCAATGAGTATCAGGACTGGACCAGGCTCTTCGGCTATCTGGACAATCCTTACGAGATGTACCTCAGCGACCGTCTGAGCCGTTATTCCGAGCGTACTGAGGACGGCCAGAACATCGACCTGCAGTTACGCGTCGTGCGTGACCAGCTGAACATGAACCTCGGTGTGACCGTCCAGCCCCAGCGCTCACACTATATCCAGCAGTATCTCGGCGTGCCCATCGATACGGTCCGCACGGTGACCAACTACTCGCCTACGCTGAACATGCGCTATCGCTTCAACCAGCAGACCAACCTGCAGGTGACCCTCCGAGGCAATACCTCGCAGCCCAGCATCACCCAGCTGCTCGACATCTACGACGATACCAATCCGCTTAGCATCTCGATGGGTAATCCTGGATTGAAACCCTCCTTCAGCTCCAACCTCGGCGTCAATTTCCAGAAGCAGCGCACACCGACGTTTGTGGAGGACAGCCTCGGATTCCAGATTCCCAAACAGCAGGCTCACTGGAGCTTCAGTACCAATGCCAACCTGCAGCGCACCAGCAACTCCATCGGTAATGTGGTGACCTATAATGAGACCACTGGCGGACGCATCTCGCGCCCTGAGAACATCAATGGTAACTGGAGTGTCAACGGAGGTGCTTCGTTCAACATTGGTCTTGACACGCTCAACCGCTGGGATGTGAGCGGCGGCATGAATGCCAGCTACAACCATCGTATCGGCTATGTGAACCTGAACCGCACGGCCACTCCCGACCGCAATGTGACACATACCTATAACTTCTCGCCTGATCTGTCACTCAGCTATCGCAATCGCTGGTGGAACTTCTCGCTGAATGCACGTGTCACCTACGCACGCACGGAGAACCGACTGCAGGCTAGCCGTAACCTCACCACTTGGAACTTCAACTATGGTGGCAATACCCGCATCGACTTGAATCAGCTTCCCGGCCGCCCAAGGAATGCTCCATCGTGGCCCGTCCTCTCTACCGACTTCCATTGCTATAGCAAGCGCGGATACAGCGATGCTACGCTCAACACCAATGAGCTGATATGGAATGCCCAGCTGAGCTATAGCTTCCTGCGTGGAAAGACACTCACGGTGATGCTGCAGTGGTATGACATCCTGCATGAGGAGACCAATTTCAGCCGTACCGTCAATGCCAACGGATGGCGCGACCAGGAAGTGAACTCCATCACCAGCTATGCGATGCTTCATGTGAGCTATCGTCTGAAC
This sequence comes from uncultured Prevotellaceae bacterium, assembly GCA_900318685.1. Taxonomy (GTDB): domain Bacteria; phylum Bacteroidota; class Bacteroidia; order Bacteroidales; family Bacteroidaceae; genus Prevotella. The sequence goes on from ONLL01000005.1 coordinate 89,155, forward strand.
CTCTTTGGAGGCCGCAGCAGCGCTCGTCGTGGCGGTTTCGGCGGTGGCGAAGAGGGTGAAGGTGGCGGACGTGGCCAGCGTGGCGGCGGCGGTGGTCGTCCTGGCGGTGGCGGCGGCTTCGGCGGCGGCGGCTTCGGCGGTGGCGGCGGCTTCGGCGGTGGCGGCGGCTTCGGAGGCGGTGGTGGTCGCAACTAAGAGCGCTTTCCCTTCCTCACGTGGTAGCGTATATGCATACCATTCAGGCGAATAGTGATACTTGCTATTTCCGATTTGTCCCATTGTCCCATTGTCCCATCCGCAATAAATACTGCGGAAGTCAGCGACTAGGAGCTCAGGGCGTTGCGGTTCTGTTTGATGTCGATTGGCATCACGATAGTGTTGCTAGGCATGGTTGTTTTTGTGTGTTGGATTTAAGTGTTAAGGGGTGTTGGTCCCCTGGCGCGTTTGCAGCGCATCCCGTGGATCTCGCGGTGGCCACTTCGCTTGCCTCCGGTTGCGCACCGTAAGCTGTCCGGTCCGTACCTTTCGCGACGTTGGTACTCGCCTCGCATGCTTCTGGTGGATCTGCTTGCGCGTGCATCTTTCTCAAATGCTCTGCAAAGGTACGAAAAAATCCTGAGACTACCATGGATTTGCCCACTTTTAGTGGGCATTTTGCGTCATTTTTTTTAAAAGACAACTTTGACCGCTCGGCTCTGTTGTCTTTCTTTTTAGGCATGGATTCTTGTGTCGCTCTAGTTGCAAGCGGATCAATTTGGGACAATTGGGACAATGGGACAATGGGACAAATCGCTATTTGCAAGTGCAAAAACAGGGTTTAAAAAATAAACATTTATTAACATTCTATATTTTTATATATAATATTATATATATATTATAATATATATATAATATTATCGATTCATTACCCGTATTTTCAATTTGTCCATTTGTCCCATTGTCCCATTGTCCCTTCCGCAGTAAAATAGCGTAATTCCGAAGATTTCAGCGCTGATTCGCATTAATCAAGATGTCACAGATATAGGGCAGGTGTTAACATTCGTTAGCACGGAAAGTCGGCTCATATCTCCTTTCATCGAGCCGATGACTGTATGTTTCGTACAGTCATCGACGCAAATCTGCATCCGCTGACCTTTCATCCATGCAGGCTTGGAAACCACCGTCGCGAATTGCGACGGTGCTTGGTCTGACTATGTAAGGGCAAAGGGGTGGGCGATCCGTCTCCCCCTCTATCGGCAAGTAGACGAGCTGGGAGAACGAATCGTTCTGTCAGGTCAATGCAGAGGAATACGCGGGCCATCTTCATCATTCGAGAAGGCACAGCCCTGATTCAGGGCACTGCTTCGGATTGCAAGAACGCAAATTTGCGTCCTTGTCGAGGCAGGGCTCGAAAGGCAGTATCGCAAATCGCGACTCCATCAAAGGGCGACTGCCTGAAGGGGGTGTTTTGAAACCACCTCCTTATCTACGCATCACCTGTTTGCCGTCTCCCATGCTCGCAGAAATGCCTTTCAGCTACATGACGAGACAGGGTAATCTTGCAATTGCCACGAAGGGAGCATGGGGTGTTTTGAAACCACCTCATCGTCGAGGCGGCGTACTACCTGCCTGCAGTCCCGTTCGCCGAAGCCGATAAGTTTTGTAATTTGAACCACTCTCCCAAATTGGGAGGGTGGTTTCTGGCCTGATATCGCGATTCGCGATTCCAGCATGGAGCGCATTGGCCGCTTTTCGGCTCATGGCTGAAAGGGGGCCCTGAATCAGGGCGGCCTTCGTGGCAGAGCAGTGCACTGAATCAGTGCAGTGCTTTAGGGTAAAACCAGGGCCCTGAATCAGGGTGGTGGTTTATCGGGCGCTACCGTCCTCTCGCTTGCTAAACTGGAGAATGTGGAATGAACGATACTCCTTTCTGCGTATAGAATTGTCCCAAATTTGTAATTTGAACCTGATACCTGAATTAGGTATGAGGTTTTATCTTCTTCGTCAACGTGCATCTTCATGGCCGCGTCCTGGCGAATCGATGAGTCCGCGTTTCGCGGAGTCATCAAAACAGGAACGTGCTCGAAAAAACTTTGTCCCAAAAATGTCCCGCGAAATCGCTGACTTCCGCAGTATTTACTGCGGATGGGACAATGGGACAATGGGACAAATTGTAAATAGCAAGTATCATTATTCGCCTGAATGGTATGCATATACGCTACCGCGTGAGGAAAGGAAAGTGTCCTTAACATAAAAAGAGTCAGGAAATGCGTTTGCAGTCCTGACTCTTTTGGTGTTCGCAGATGTTCTTAGTTACTTCTTAGGAGCAGCCTCTTTCTTGGGAGCGGCCTTCTTCTTTGGAGCAGCCTTGGGCTTTTCTTCCTTCTTGTCAGCCTTGGCCTCCAGCTTCTCGAGCTTTGCCTTCAGACGCTCAATCTCCTTGTCCTTCATCTCAATCTCGTCGCCCTGGTTGCGGATGGTGGTGAGCAGCGAGTTCAGCTCCTCGTTCTCAATCTCCAGCGGATAGAGGGCATTGACTCTGTTGATGAAGTCGCCGAGGATGTTCATGTAGTTGGTGAAGGCATCGAAGGGCCCGCTGTAGATGCCACGGTCGAGTCCCACGTTCGAGGGCTTGGTGGTCATGAAGCGGAAGTTGTTGCTGGCCTGCAGATAGTCCCAGTCCTGCATGATGCGAGGATCGTCGGCAATGAGCAGACGGTCGGCCACAGAGTAGAGCTTCTGGAAAGCCTCGCGCTGCATGGCGTTACCCAGCCAGCAGCTGACATCGCGCTCCTCGTCGACCCAGCTCAGTGTGTCGGGTACGTCGAGCTGTCCGACGCTCTTCACCTTCGAGCAGATCTCTGTAGGTGTGGAGAAGGTGATGCCCTTCTCCTTGGCGCAAACGGGCAGAGCCTTGATGAAGTCCAGGATGTTGCTCGACAGCGGCTGTGCGATACCCAGTGCCGAGAGCTCCATGAAGATGTTGATGATCTGCTCTTCCTCAGGCAGACGGGCAATGCGCTCGATATAGGCATCAGCAAAGAGGGGATAGCCGTCCCACTCGGCATTGTTGAAGCGCAGCGAGATGTCGTCCGACAACTCCACGTCACGCAGCAACAGCTTCAGGTTAGGAGCGATGTTGCAGTTGTAGACGTAGTGTGGCGACTTCCATCCGAGCACGTGCTTGGCACCCTCAGTGAGCATGCCCTTGAAGCCAAGTGCTGCGATCTGTGCACCGATGTCGTCGCTGTAGATGAGCGACGAGTTGCGTGCCACCTTCGGTGTCTGTCCGAAGTATTCCTTGATCTTGGCCACCTGCTTCTTCATGTCGCGAGCGAAGCTGTCGGGGTTGGCCAGTGATGACAGACCGTGGCTGTAGGGCTCGGCGAGGAACTCTACGCAGCCCGTCTCGTTGAGCTGCTGCAGCTTCTCGAGCACCTGCGGAGCATGCATCTCCAGCTGCTCGATGCCTGTTCCCGACAGCGAGAATGCCACTTTGAAGTACTTGCCGTTGTCCTTGATCATCTGCTCCAGCGTGTTCAGGGCAGGCATGTAGGAACGCTCGGCGATGTCGCTGATGCTACGCTCGTTCTCGTAGTCATCATAGTAATAATGGTCGGTACCGATATCGAAGAAACGGTAGCGCTTCAGATGAATGATCTGATGTATTTCAAAATATAAGCAAATCGTTTTCATAACTTTTATAAGTGAAGAGTGAAGAATGAAGAGTGAAGAATTTGCTTCCGCTATTCCTGCTACTCTCAGACATACACTCTGCTTTTTTTATTGTTTAACTTTGATTATTAATTATTCTCTCATGAAGACTTCCGGGTGTGCGAGGTCCAAATAGCTGCTCTCATACTGGCGGCAGCCAATTCTTCACTCTTCACTCTTTATTCTTCACTTTATTGTTCCCATCCCAGCGTTCTGCGATAGAGTGTGCGAATCCATGTGCCCACCTTCTCCCATGTGATCTGGTCGACCTCCTTCTTACCTTCTTCCTTGAGATACTGGAAGAGGGAGTCGTTGGTGCAGATGGAGTAGATGGCATCGGCCAGTGCGTGAATGTCCCAGTAGTCCACCTTGATGCAGTTCTCCAGGATCTCGGCACAGCCGCTCTGCTTTGAGATGATGCTCGGCGTGCCACACTGCATGGCCTCCAGCGGCGAAATGCCGAAAGGCTCCGAAACAGAAGGCATGACGTAGACATCCGAGTCCTTCAGGCACTCATACACCTGCTTGCCGCGCATGAAGCCCGGGAAGTGGAAGCGGTCGGCGATGCCGCGTTCGGCTGCCAGGTAGATCATCTGGTCCATCATGTCGCCCGAGCCTGCCATGCAGAAACGCACGTTGCGTGTGCGGTGCAGCACCATGTTGGCGGCCTCTACGAAGTACTCAGGTCCCTTCTGCATGGTGATACGTCCGAGGAAGGTGACCACCTTGTCCTTGCCCGTATGGTCGGGACGCGGAATGGCCTGATACTCGTCGGGCAGGGGATAGACGGCGTTGTGCACGGTGAAGCACTTGCGCGGATCCTGATGATACTGGTTGATGACGGTCTGACGTGTCAGCTCCGACACACACATGATGCAGTCGGCCCAGTCCATACCGTTCTTCTCGATAGAGTAGACCGTGGGGTTCACCTTTCCGCGTGAGCGGTCGAAGTCGGTGGCATGCACGTGGATGCACAGGGGCTTGCCGCTGACCTGCTTGGCATGTATGCCGGCGGGGAAGGTCAGCCAGTCGTGGGCATGGATGATGTCGAACTCTTCCGTACGTGCCACCACGCCTGCGATGATCGAGTAGTTGTTGATCTCCTCGTGGAGGTTGGAGGGATAGCCTCCTGCAAACTCCATCGCACCGAGGTCGTTGACGTTCATGTAGTTGAAGTCGGCATAGATATGCTCGCGCAGCTTGAAGTAGTAGTCGGGGTCCATGATGTTGCCCACGCGGCTCTGAACGTAGTCGCGGTTGACGTCACGCCATGCGATAGGCACGGCGTTCATGGCCACGATGCGTGCGGCGTGCTGGCTCTCGTCACCGAAGGGGTGCGGCAGGCACAGCACGGTCTCAATGTCTCCCTGAGCCTTCAGACCCTCGGAGATTCCGTAGTTAGCGGTGGCAAGTCCACCGAACACATGAGGAGGATACTCCCATCCAAACATTAATACTTTCATATGCTTGTACTATTTCATAATATATTAGCATAACATCAGTTATAAATAGAAAACTTCTCTGAAATGATTTCATCTTTCTTTTTAGCTGTTACTACATAAATACCTTTTTCTAATCTATTCAAATCTAAATAATAATATGCTGAAGACACATGCTCATTCAGGACCTTTTCACATTTTGTGGCATTGTAAATAATTATATCCCATCCTTCAGTATCAATTGTGCCAGAGGAATAATCGGGCACCCCCCAATCGGCAGCTGTCAAATTGTCCTTAGTTAAATGGAAATAAATGAAGTGCCCTTTTCTCGAAATATTTAATTGGCTATTTGTGATATTACCGCTTACACTGAAAAAAAGTATATTTGCTTCGTCACAACACCCATTTCCGCCAGCATGTATTCGAAAAGGAATACCACCAGATGCATACGGAAGTGAAAAGGTGATTGTTTGGTCTCCATCATACGACCAATATTCGGGCGTTACTCCTGTATAATAAATATTCTTGTATTTAAACCAACTTGATGTTAGAGTAACTAAGCAACCTTGATGTACAAAATGAGGCGTTGTTGGGGCATGGGTTATATCTACATTAGATATTGAAGGATATGTAACACCATGATAATAACACTGCTGTTGAGTGTAATGGGCAGAAAAAGATGATATTCTTTGAACAGAGACTACATCTTTTGTTAGTGTTAGTAATGTATCATTACCCAAAACCACTTTAGCAGAAAGTTCATTTGATTCAGGATACTTATATGGATTCTTTATAATACATTCATTAACAGAAGGATAGTTTGACTGAAGTGTAGGGTATGGTCCGCCAGTTGTTTCTCCTCTAGGCCAATTCCAAATTACAGAAGCACTGCCACAAAGATTGTCAATTTTGTAATAGGATGTATCGCAAACATACGTATAACCATCAATACTCATTGGCGATAATTCTTCTATTGTCCCTAATAGAGTAGGAGTAGAACTATATTGAGGATGCTCTGCTCTGGTATCATTATCACGAGCATATACAAATGCCTCTAGCAAAGAAACCATTCCGTCATTATTTGAATCAGCATTAACAGCTACACCATATGGTGTTTCACCAATAATAGCAGACAACCAGTGAAATGTAAATTCACTAAAATCATAAAAAGGAGGCATAGCATCGGCAGATTCATCAAAACTGCAGGATGTTGTTATAACACGATTGGAAGCTTGCAAATTGTCAATAAAACCACCACTGTAACATTGTACCAAGCAAATATTTATAAATGCAGCATTGACCTTGTTAATCTCGAGCGCGAACTCGGTGTCTGTCATAAGTCCTTCATCCCACAAAATTAATGCGCAATTTGTTCCGGAAATTTGGTCACCATGATCTGTAACAAAGACGAATAAATTGTCATTTTTAGTTAGTTTGGTACTTAATTGATTGAACACATTCGAAATATTATTCCGAGTCGCAGAATAATTAACATCTGTGACACCATCTCCATCTAAATCTATTGGTGAAGAATCGTATCCTCCCGTCAGTAAATGACGGTCATCAGCACTATTTGTTCCGTCTGACATTAGCACAAAAATGTTCTCCTTAGGATAATTGTATTGATTAATTAAAGTAGAATAAAGTACAGAACAATGATTCCAATACCTTTCATAATTCATATATTTTGAACCTCCACCATTAATAATAACAGCATAATTATGATAATTTTCGTTATTGCTAATGTTTCGTGTGTTTGTGGATTTCTTCTTTATTGGAAAATGATGCGCGTTGTAAAGAGTCACGACTTCTTCTTTTAACGATGTCATATTCTCAAGTATGAGAGGTGGATACTTGTAATTCTCTATTTGGTAAGAACCATCGGTGGCATTTACAAAAATGTACCTACAAGGATGAACCCAACTAAGAAAGGGCGCATCATCAACAAAGAAGAACCAACTATCATAAGCTGGTGAAGTTATGTTATTGGCAATTGTTCTGACGTGAGTGTTTCCTGGAAATACCTTTTCATATCCAAAAACATTACACGAAGGCGTGTTTTTACTTAAAACATCCCTTTTCAGAATACTCCATGCTTCATTAAATGATATATTCGAGCCTTTGGAGTATATATTTGTACAAACCAGTACGGCAGCAAGCAATAATAATTTTTGTTTCATTATTATCATATCACAGTTTAACTTTAAAATTTAAGTACTCATCTCCGTCTCTCAATAAGACTACAGAAAATTTACCTTGTGGCAGAGGCCCAATTTCATATGACCAATCATATAGACAAATACAATCCGCCGAAGGGCCAAACTCAATTTCGTTAACCACAACAATTCCGTCTTTAACAGATGCTATGGGCTTTATACTATCTTGTGCGCAACAGAATGCCATATTTTCATGCTCAATTCGTATGAATCCATTGCCAACAGAATGATAGGACGTTTTTCCTAAATAGTTTCCATAAGGCGGATTGTCACTTCTGGTCTCAATATTACTTTTACAGTCAGAAAACTTAATCGCATTTGTATATATATAGGAGTTGTTGGCTAAGTATTCTGTTTCTTGGCAACCAAGAAACAGAATACTCAAGTAGGAAACTAAAAGACATTCTCTGAAACCCTTTTTCATCTTTTCCGTTCTCTCTTACCGTCACTTCTGATATGAATACTTTTCTAATAGCTTCATGGTGCGCAGGATCTCAGCCACATTCATGGCAAACGACATGGCTCCGCGTCCGTGGAAGGGCGGGTTGCCGTCGAAGAGCTCTGAGATGGTGCCGATGGCATGATAGTCGATCTCGTCCTCGTAGCCCACCATCTGCCGCTCGACGAACGACAGGCGGGTGCGCTTGTAGAGCTTCAGGCAAGCCTCCATATAGAAGCCTCCGAGCCAGGGCCAGGCCGTGCCTTGATGGTAGGCATAGTCGCGCTGCGTCTGCGGACCGACATACATCGGGTTGTAGCCGCCGCTCTTAGGCGACAGCGAGCGCAGTCCCTTCGGCGTGAGCAGCTCGCGCGTACATATATCTAATACGCTCTTCATCTGCTGCTGCGTCAGGGGCGAGTAGTCGAGTGCCACGGCGAAGATCATGTTAGGGCGTACGCTCCAGTCCATCATGTTGCCGTCGACATAGTCGAGCAGGTAGCCGTACTCATTGACAAAGGTTTCGACAAACGACTGCTTCGTCTTCAGCGCCATGCTTTCCAGGCGGTCGGCAGCTTCTTGGTCGTTCTGGTCGGCAGCCATCGATGCGCAGAACTTCAGGGCGTTGTACCACAGGGCATTGAACTCCACGATATATCCTGAGCGAGGCACCACGGGGCGTCCGTTGGCCGTGGAGTTCATCCACGTCACGGCATGGTCGCGGCCGTTGGAGTAGAGCAGTCCGTTGTCGTCGAGCCGGAGGTTAGGATGCTGTCCGTCCTCGATGTATCTGACGATGTCTTTCACCAGCTGTCCGTACTTCTCGAAGCACCTGTCGCGGCCAGCATACTTGCCGTACTGCTGGATGGCCCAGATGGCCCAGAGGGGCACGTCGGGCTTCTCCATCTCGTAGATTTTCACCGTGAGCGGCTCGCCATTCATGAACTCGCGCAGTCCGCGTTCGGCCGTCTGCATCACCAGCTCGAAGTAATCCTGCTCGTCGATGGCCAGTGTCAGGCCGGGCAGTGCGATAAACGTGTCGCGGGCACGGGCCTTGAACCACGGATAGCCGGCCAGGAGGTAACGGTCGTCGTTGGCCTCGCGGTTGTGGAACTGGTGGGCGGCAGTGACCAGGCAGTGGTAGAAGTTGTCGCGCGGCACGCGCTCGTCGACCTCTTCCTGGAACAGGCTCTTCAGCTTGCTGGTCTTGATCTGTGATGTAGAGCCAGAGAACACGATGCTCTCGCCCTTCTTGATCGGCATCTCGAAGTAGCCGGGCACGTAGAGATCCTCGTTCGAGGCGTATCCGCGCTCCTGTTCCTTCGGATACTCGATGCCGCGATACCAGTCGGGCTGGAATACGAATTGGTTTTTCTTCGAGAACTGCATGAAGAGCTCAGGATAGCCCTGATACATGCAGGTCTTGATGCCGCCGTCGATCTCGGTGTACTCGCGACTGGCCACCATATTCTCATGGGTGAACTGTCGCACGGAGCGGAAGGCTAAGAACGGGCGGAAGCGCAGCGTGGTGGCCGAGTGGGCATCCTCGAGGGTGTAGCGTATCAGAATACGGTCCTCGTAGTGCTGGAAGATGACCTCTTTCTTCAGGATGACTCCTCCCACGCGATAGGTGGTGGTAGGCACCTTGCTGGCATCAAACTCACGAATGTACTTGTGTCCCTTAGGACTGAAATTGTTGCCTTGATACTTGTGGAGGCCCAGGTTGAATTCTGCTCCATGCTGTATGACCGTGCAGTCGAGCGACGACAGGAGAACGTGGTTCTCATCGTCCAGCTCGGGCACGGGAACAACAAGCAAACCGTGGTACTTGCGCGTATTGCAGTCGACTAGTGTCGATGAACTGTAGGCACCACTGCGGTTTGTACGAATCAATTCGCGGCGAAGGCTTTCCTCCAGGTTAGTCATCACGGCTTTTTCAAATCGCAAATAACTCATAGTTTCTATTTTAGGTTTTAATTAATGTATGTGTCCGTTCTATGGTTTCGAAATCCAAAGGTACGCATTTTAGTTCATTCCTGCAAAAAAAATAACGATTATTTCGCATTTAAGGTACAAAATAATCGTTTTTAACTAATAAAAGCGGCATTTCTCACTCTGGAATCAGGAAATTTATCACTTCTTGTTCCACTTGAATGGTGTACTGTCCGACGGGTGTTTTCATCAGTTTTCCGTCGATGCCCACCAGTGCGTGGCGTGCTTCTTCCACCACCAGCTCCCGCGTGCGATAGGGGTGTACGCTGCGATGGTTGAGGAATCGTCCTGAGATGAGCAGCCACAGTCCGCTGAAGAGCTGCATGAGCTGTGGGTCGTAGACCACCGTGAGGTCGAGCATGCCGTTGTAGGGCACTGCGCTGGGCGTCTGGCCGTATCCTCGGGCATTGCCCACGCAGACGGTCATCACCCTCCGGTCGATGGTCTCGCTGTTCACGTGCAGCCGCATCTTATAGTCCTTGCGGTGGAAGATGTTGAGGATGACGGATACGACAAACGACAGCGTTCTCGACCACAGTATGCGTCTGGTTTGCTGGCGCAGGTTCATGATGTCGGCCGTGGTGCCGATGTTGATGCAGTTCAGGAAATAGCGGTGCTGCTTCTCGTCGTATTTGTCGATATAGCGGATACAGCCCAGGTCGACCCTGCGCACACGCTGCTTGATGAGCCATTCCACGGTCTGGGCGTCGCTGCCCTCGCTGAACCCCCAGAAACGGGCAAAGTCGTTGAGGCTGCCGTTGGGCACCACACCCAGCATCACTTCGTCGCGCACGCTGCGCTCCTCGCGCATCAGGCAGTTGACGGCATCGTTCAGAGCCGAGTCGCCTCCCACGATGACGATGGTCTTGTAGCCATTGCGGATGAGCATGGTGACGAGTCGCTCCACGCTGTCGGTGTTTTCACTCTGCACCATATCGTAGTGCACGCCTCGCTCGTCGAGCTCCTTCTGCAGCCTCTCCCAGCGTTTGCGCTTGCTCTTGATTCCATTTCGCGGGCAATACAGGATGCCCCAGCGGTTATTCAGTTCATTGTTCATACTTCATTGCATAGTTTGAGGATGGCGGCTATCTTTTCCTCCAGAGGTAGGGTGGCGTCAATCCAGTGGATGACGAAGCCTCGCCGCTCCATGCCTCGGAACCAGGTCATCTGCCGTTTGGCAAACTGATGGATGGCTATCTCCAGCTGTCGGAACATCTCGTTGTAGGAAAGATGTCCCAGGACATATTCCGTCACATATTTATATTCCAGGCCGTAGTACGTGAGGTCTTCAGCCGCGATGCCTTCTGCCAGCAGGCCACGCACCTCGTCGACCATGCCCATTCCCGCTGACGCGCCTACCTGTTGCCTTTCCTCCAGTCGTGCCTTCAGTCGGCGGGTGATCTTCTCGCGTCGCAGCTCGCGGTCGATGTTCACGCCGATAATTGTCGAGTCGATGGCAGGCAGCTCTCGCAGCGGCGTGGGATGCTCCTTGTTGTAGGTCTCGATCTCGATGGCACGGATGGCACGCTGACAGGAGTCCACATCCGTCGTGTTGTGCATGTGCGAGCCGTTCTGCTCCTTCAGCTCCTGAAGCATCATCGTCAGCTCGGCCAGCGGCTTGCCTTCCAGTTGGCTTCGCAGCTCAGGATTCTGGGGTACGGGCGAGAGGTGATAGCCTTTGAGCACCGCCTCGATGTAGAGCCCCGTCCCTCCGCAGAGGATGGGCACTGCTCCCCTCTGCCTGATCTGCTCATAGGCGTCGAAGAAGTCCTGCTGATACTGGAAGAGGTTGTACTTTGTGCCAGGCTCGCAGATGTCGATGAGATGATAGGGCACGCCCTGATAGTCGGCCAGGTCCTTGCCTGTGCCGATGTCCATCCTGCGGTACACCTGTCGCGAGTCGGCCGAGATGATTTCTCCGCCAATCCTTGCTGCAAGGGCTGCTGCCAGGGGTGTCTTCCCTGATGCAGTAGGTCCCAGTATGGTGATCATCCTCTGCTGCCTGTCCATCGTCTATTGCTCTTCTTCAGTGTCTTGGAACCAAGCGGTTATCTCATCAGCCTCCTTGAACAGGTCGAGGTAGTACTGAGCTTCCCCTTCTATGAGTCTTCTGTCATTGAGCTCACCTTTGTCAAAGGCGCCATTGGTTTCCGTCGATTTGAAATGTTCCTTGAGCACGCCTTCCTTAAAGCCGAAAGCTTCCGTCTCGAAGGTGTTGGGTGTGGGCGAGCCAGACACGATGATGTAGTCGAAGTCGTTGGCCGACTTCTCATAGGCCTTCTGGTAGGGCTCGATGGCGGTGATGAACGTTATCTTGCCGTCCTTTCTTAGGAACATGGCACCTGTGGCATCATCCTTACAGCGCATCCAGATCCACTCATGATCGTAGTCCAGGTAGAAGTGCGCCCACCGTGTCAGCTTCTCGGTCTTGGGCACGTTGGGATCGCTCTTCTCATACAGCTTCTGCATCTCTGCGATATCAGCCTTCCATATAGGAATCTCCTCGTCGATCATCGTGTGGAAGATCTCGTAGGTTTGCTGCTCGTACTTGCCGTCACGCAGCACGAACAGGCCCACCTCGAAGCTCTCAGGAGCTCCGTGAGTGTAGCACAGCTCCAAGCCTCTAGGACCTTCGAAGGCAGCGTCGATGTCGCAGGGTATGTACTCGCCATCGTCATCAGCGTTCCATCCCTGTTCGCCGTTGTAATAGTATCCCACCTTCTCGACGGTATAGATGTCGTCGCCATCGATGAGAACCTCCAGCGCGAGCGACTTTTGGTCGTCGTGCTCATCGCTTAAGGGCACCTTGTATTCTCCTTCAAACTGCAGTGAACCGAAGGTGTAGCGTCCGCCTATCACGCCGCCCTTCGTCGAGCGCAGGGCTTTCATGCCGTATTGTTTCTCCAGCTTCTTGACCACGGAACTGGGCAGCGGGGGATAGTCCTCGCCTGTCGGGAGTTTGATGTCGAGGCGCTTGCGCGACTTCAGGTAACTGTCGGTCACTATGATCCAGCCGATATTTTCCTCGTCGGCATCCTTTGGATTGACCAGCTCGAAGCGCGCGCACTGGGCAGGGATTTGAGGCCTGCCGTGTATTTCGCCGACGCTGGCCGGGTTGCCGTCAGGGTTCTTCAGCACCTCGTCGACATACCTCACCTTCACGTATTTGTCGCCTGCCAGCAGGTTAGTGTATTCAGCGGCATGCTTTCTGAACTGCTCCTGTATCTTCCAGCTGCTGAAGACTTCATCGAAGTATTCTTCTGTGTCGTCCGTCTTTACCGGCTCTTCCACCTCAATCCAATAGAGCATCTTCCTGTAATGCTCGTCGGCTGTGATGAGGAACATTGGCATAGGCACGTCATCTCCACTTCCGTCGACACTGGCCTCGATGGCCTCGTCGTTGTCATTCTCTGGGGATCCGGCCTTCCCCTTGTTCTTGCAGCCATACACGACGGTCATCATGCAGAGGGCCAGCCAAAATACTTTCTTCATAATGGTTAGTGTTTATTCCTCGAGGTAAAGATTCATTCTGCTTTTCATCGTTACACCGCCACGATCGTCACCCCAGTCGTCGATGCGCCATTGGCCTTTTTCATATTCCATCAGCACCATCTCCGACGCGCTGAAGCCATCTTCGGCCACCAGCTCGTACATGGCTTCGGCCGTTGTGCCCGTAGTCAGTTCCACTGAGATGTCCTTCACTTTCAGGGGACCATGAATGCCAAGCGTCCAATGCTGGTCGTCCACGAAATAGCGCTTCTCAGCCAGCCTCTGGCGTTCGTCCTTCTCGTTCACCTTCCTGTAGACCTCGTTCCAGTCTTTCGTGCAGTACTTGGCATCGAGGTCGATGCTGGCATTGTCCACATACACACGGTTTACGTCGCTGTATATCTTGCGTATCTGCTTCTCTACGGCTTCCTCCGTCCAGTCCTCGTCGGGAGCCACCAGCACATCGCCAACCTGCACATCCAGGTAGCTCTTCATCCAGTCCAAGTAGTTTCCCTCGGGATAGGCATCCTCGTCTATCCAGTTGTGTATCTTCCATTTGCCGTCCTCCTTCACTAGCACGAGGTGCTGGTCGGCCTTGTTGCCGTAGTCGTCAGCAAGCGTGAATCGGGCTTCGGCACGGTCTTTTTGTATCATCTCCACACGGATGTTCTTGGGGCTGACGGGAGTGACAATGCCGGGAATCCAGCGCCAGCCCTCGTCGCTGAATGCTTCCTCCGACGACTGGGCGTCCAGGCTTTTTGAGGCTACTTCCCCCTGAAGCTCCAGGAACTCCTTCGAGCAGAACTTCTGGTCGAGTGCAGTCAGGTTGACGTCGAGCTCTGTGTCCATCAGCTCGTTCTCCGTTTTGTAGACGGCTTTCAGCATCGCTGTCACTTCCTTCTGACCCTGTGCCTCCCAGTCGGCCTCCTCGTCATCGTCCTGCTCCGTCAGTTCGGCTTCTGCTTCGCTGTCGGCATCCTCCGACGAGCGTGATTTGTTGTTCCCACAGGCTGCCATCATCAGCATGGCGGTGAGGCAGAGAAACAGCTTGGTCATGTCACTGATTTTCATACGCTTTCTTCGTTGGTTAGTAATGGGATATCATCTATGTCCTGCAGCTCGGGCAGCGGATTCTTGTCGCTCTGGCGGGCACCCAGCTTTGTCAGCTTTGCGCAGGTCTGCAAGATGCTCTGTCCAGTGGGCTGCAGTTTCTTCTCTCCGTCCTCATAGGCCTTGACGGCCATCTCCAGCGCCTTGCCTATGTTCTGGTATTTCTTCATGAACTGCCCCACTCGGTCGAGCATCTCGTTGGCGAGGGCGAACACCTTCTCGTGGTTCTGTGCCTGAGCTATCTGTGTCCAGGTCAGGCTGATGACGCGCAGGGCTGCAAACAGGGTCTGCTCGTCGGCTATGAACACATTGCGGTCCATCGCCTTCCGCCATAGGTCGGGCTGGGCGTTCAGCGCTGTCCAGAGGGCTCCGCTGTGAGGCACGAACATGATCACATAGCTCATCCTCACCTTCGGAGGCTGCACATAGGCCGAATAGTCCTTGGTCGACAGCTCCTTGACGTGCTTCTGCAGGCTGTCGATGTGCTGGCGCAGATAGCGGTTGCGATCGTCCTCCGTCTCTGCATTGACGTAGTCCAGATAGGCAGTCATCGATACCTTCGAGTCGATGATTACCTCGCGGCGCTGGTCGAGGTGGAGAATGACATCGGGTCGCATCTTAGCTCCCTCGTCCGTCGTCACAATCTCGCCCTTGGCATCGCGCAGGTAGGTCTGCACATCGTAGTGGACGCCCTGCGTAAGTCCCTGGCTGTCGAGCAGTTCACCCAGTATGCGTTCGCCCCAGTCGCCCTGCACCTTCGATCCGTGCTTGAATGCCCTTGTCAGTTCCTCGGCACTGCGCTGGGCGGCTTCGCTCTGGCGTATCATTGCCTCGATATTCGCTTTCAGCTCGCCTGTCAGCTTCGTCTGCTTCAGGGCACTGTCGTTCATGGCATCCTTCATCTTGTCGATGGTCTCGCGCAGGGGCGTCACAATCTGCCCCAGGTTCTGATGGCTCGACTCGGCAAACTCTTGCTGCCGCTTGCGTAACATGTCGTCGGTGGCTGACTTCACTTGTGCCGACACCTTCGCCATCGTCTCGTCGAAGCGATGCTGCTGGGCCACGAGCGACTCACGGTGGTGACGGTCCTGCACGGCCATCATGCCGCGTGTCACCTCCTCCCACTCTTTCTTTTCCTCCTTCAGTCGCTGCTGTGATTCCTCCTTTACTATTGATAATTGTTCGCGCGCGTTAGAGAGCTGAGTACGGAGTACCTCGCTCTCCATCATCAGCTTCAACTTGCCGTTCCGCATCACCAGGATGCCGATGAGCAAGCCTATCAGTAAGGCAACGACTGCCGTAACCACTATTTCTATCATGTAGCGTCGCTCTATTTTGACTGCAAATTTACGACAAAAAAATGGAAGAAACAAATAAAACCTAGAAAAAACCACTAATAATTTGGTGGTTAGGAAAAAAGTGCTTAACTTTGCAAAAACTAACCGAATAGTATTAGCTTATGAAATTGAAAAAGACAATGATGGCCATCGGAATCACATCAGCTTTGACGATGCCTTTTGGTGCCTGCCAGCAGGCACAGCGTGAAAACCCGCTCCTGGTGAAGAGCGAGCTGCCATTTGGTGCTCCCGACTTCAGCAAGATTCAGACCGCCGACTACCTCCCAGCCTTCGAGGCTGCCATCGAGCAGACCCGTCAGGAGATAGCCAAGATCGTGGAGAACGAGGACTCGGCCACTTTCGAGAACACCATTCTTGCCTATGAGGAGAGCGGACAGCTGCTCGACCGTGTGAGCCGCGTGTTCTTCGCCCTGACTGAGGCCGACAAGACTGAGGAGATTGGTGAGATAGAGAAGACGGTGCAGCCCATGCTCACTGACCTGAACAACGAGATCATGTTCAACAAGCAGCTCTTCGAGCGCGTCCGTCAGGTCTACGACAAGCAGCACGATGCCCTTCAGGGTGAGGATCAGAAACTGCTGGAAGAGATTTACAAGGAGTTCGTGCGCAAAGGTGCATTGCTGCCTGAAGAGCAGATGGCACGCATGAAGGAGATCAACAGTCGCATCGCCCAGCTCCAGCAGCAATGGGGCGACCAGTTGCAGGCTGCCACCAACGATGCTGTGGTGTGGGTCGACAAGAAAGAGGATCTGGCAGGTCTTAGCGATGCCGATATCGCTCAGTGTCAGGATGATGCGGCCAGTCGTGGCGGCAAGGCCCCCTATGCCATCGTCATTGTCAATACCACGCAGCAGCCATTGCTCACCAGCCTCGACAATCGCGACCTGCGTCGCCAGGTGTATGAGGCATCCATACATCGCTCTGATGGCACGAAGCAGGCCAATAACACCTTCCCCCTTGTAGCCGAGATCGCCAAGCTCAGGGCCGAGCAGGCCGAGATCATGGGCTATCCCTGCTATGCCGCCTACTCGCTCGAGAAGACGATGGCTAAGACTCCCGACAACGTCTATGCCTTCCTGAAGAGTCTCATCAGTCAGTATTCGCCGAAGGCCGATGCCGAGACGAAGGCCATCGAGGACTTCGCCCGCAAGGAGCAGGGACCCGACTTCAAGCTGCAGCCCTACGACCGTTTCTACTATTCAGCCAAGATGAAGAAGCAGCTGCTCGACATCTCCGACGAAGAAGTGAAACCTTATTTCAATGTCGACAGCGTGCTGATCAATGGTGTCTTCTATGCCGCCAACCGCGTCTATGGCCTCACGTTCAAGGAGCGCACCGATATCCCTCTCTATCATCCTGATATGCGCGCCTTTGAGGTGTTCGACAAGGACGGCAAGTCGAAGGCCCTGTTCTATTGCGACTACTTCCGCAGGCCCACCAAGCGAGGCGGAGCCTGGATGGACGGGTTTGCCAAGCAGAGCCGGCAGAGGAATCAGTTGCCCATCATCTTCAATGTGTGCAATAGCGCTAAGGCTCCCGACGGTCAGCCCTCGCTGCTGACTTGGGACGAGGTGACCACGATGTTCCATGAGTTCGGACATGCCCTGCACGGCATCCTCTCCGACTGCCAGTACAACACGCTCAGCGGCACCAGCGTGGCTCGCGACTTTGTGGAGATGCCCTCGCAGTTCAACGAGTCGTTTGCCTCCATTCCTGAGATCTTCGACCACTACGCACTCCACTATAAGACGGGCGAGCCGATGCCTGCCGACCTGAAGGACCGCATGCTGAAGAGCATCAACTTCCAGACGGCCTACGCCCTTGGCGAGAACCTCGCTGCCACCTGTCTCGATCTCGCTTGGCACATGCTTCCCTCGAAGGATGTGCCCACAGCCGACCAGGCTGCTGCCTTCGAGAAGGAGGCCTTGCGTCAGATAGGTCTGCTGAACGAGCAGATTCCTCCCCGCTACAGCACCAGCTACTTCAATCATGTGTGGGGTGGGGGCTATGCAGCCGGCTACTACAGCTATCTGTGGACAGAGGTGCTGGCTGTTAACATCGCCGATGTCTTTGCCCAGCGAGGAGCCCTCGACCCAGCTACAGGTCAGGATATGCGCGACAAGATTCTGAGTCGTGGCAACACAGGCGATCTCATGCAGATGTTTACTGACTTCACAGGTATGGCTCAGCCCGATGCCTCCAGCCTGCTCAAAGCCAGAGGTCTTTGATGAAGATTGAAGGTTGAGGATTGAAGTTTGAGGATTGAAGTTTGAAGATTGAAGTTTGAAGTTTGAAGTTTGAAGGCGGAAGCCTGAGGACTATTCTTGACATGAAGCACAACGGCAAGTGAGGTATGAGTGAGGTATGAGTGAGGTATAAGTGAGGTGTCTCGGACATACCTCACTTGCCAAAACGCTAGTAAATAAAGGCGTTTCAAGCGATTTAGTGAGGTTAAAGCCAAAATTCGCAAAATGCATATAGGCTTGAAATAAAAATTGCGAACAAATCATCCCGCAGAAAGTAGAGTCGCCATTGCAAGTAGCGACAGGTTGTCTTTTCTCTGAATTGTCTTCCAAAATGGAAAGGACATGTCAAAATAAATGGTCAAAAATCGGGTCTCCAGCACTTCGCATTCTAGAAAGCGGCACACGCCAGATCTAGGTCTGTCACCCCTCGTTTGAGTCAAAACAGGCAGGAAAGTGCCCAAAAATGACTTTGCATCCGCTAGTTACGGACGTTGCAGTCGTTAGTATGGCACTTCGTGGTTGCTAGTATGGCACTTCGTGGTCGTTAGTATGGCACTTTGCATACGTTCCCACGGTGGGAATAATACGCTCCCCGCATGGGAACGATAGCAAGCTCCGCACCTAGCGTGACCAAACTCGCCTGCTTTCGCCCTCATTTTCCCGTCTGGCCGTCATCTATCTCGCAAAAAACGCTCTCCCAAATCGCCATTTCAGCCCCTCAAAACGCCCATTTTCAGCCCTTTTTGAGGGTACTCAAGCCCGCCAATACCCACAACACGCTCATTCCCAGTCATTTGCAAATTTTCCAAAACTCGCTCATTTACGGCCAAGCGGTCACAAAATCGCAAGAAGCCCCTTCTCGCAAGAGCATTTGTAAAAACTATTCCAAATCGGTTGTTGAATAAAAGTTACAGAAGCTACGCAATAAGCATGTAAATAGAGACTGCAGCATGCTCAAAGCGTGCTGCAGTCCCTGAGGAGTAATCCCTCCCCTCTCCCCCGCGAGAGGGGTTGGGGGTGAGGCTTCTACTCTTTTTCCAGGATGGTGTCGACTATGATGACGGCATCGGTAATGGTGAGCTTGTTGTCGTTGTTCATGTCGCCCTTCAAGCCTGAGCCGGTGTTTTCGCTGCCTGCATATTCCGTCCACGAGTTGTCGTTCCGGCTAAACATGAACGTTTTCCATCCGCGCTCCTTGGCGATACGCACACAGGCCTTGTCACAGACATTCTGCTCGTCGTCGTAATCGGGTGAAAGAATGTAGAGCTTACGATCGAAGTCTCCAGTAACGTGATTCCCCATGCCCATAATGATTTCGCCGACCATGTGCATCCTTGTTTCTGTCGGCAGAAGGAACGCCAGGTCGAGCATGTTGTCACCCTTAATTTGGTTTCGATGGCAATAGAGATTCTCTAATGCCGTGAAATTCTCGATGCCCTTCAGGTTCTTGATATCCTCACTGTGCACATCAATGGAAATCACCTTGTTGATTTCGGAGCTATAGAGCTTTCCGTCCGAGCCATACGTCTGTCTGAGCACCCAGTTGCGGAAATTCTCATCGGGGAAATTCTCCTCGTTGATTTCCACGCAACAGTCAATGGATTTCCATTTGTTTCCTTTGTACTCGCGCATTGCCCATCCTCTGGTAAGTGCCAACTGCTGAGCAGCATAGGTGACAACATTTCCTTCGTCCTCGTCGCGGTTGTCGACTATGTCCAACTCGTGACAGAAAGTTTCTACCATCTCTTCAAAGAGATAAGCCTTAGCAAGATCCATATCACCACCAAAAGCATAATTAAGCAAGTCAGTCATGCCATAGATAAGCATCTCATTCAACATTAGCCCTTCCATGCATATCTGAAACTGAGGACCACCAACAGCATTATAAGGTAATGCATTTATCAGGTATTCCACACTCTCATTAGAGAGATTGTTCTTACTACAATTGAGGCTTGACAGAGCAGTGAACACCTCGATACCCTTCAGGTCGGCTATGCCCTGGCCAGAGACATCCATAGAATATGTTTTGCTTATCTCCTCCGCAGTCAGTTTACCATCCTGCCCGTAGGCCTTCGTGAACAGCCAAGCGCGGAAATTGTCGTCGGGGAAGAGCGCCTTGGTGATCCAAAGGTCAGTGTCATTCATCGTTGATGTCTGCGTCATCCATTGGCCATTGATGCAGTTCTTTACCTCCCAGCCTTTGTCGATTACAGGTTGGACGGAGACTTTCGTCAAGTCGTTCCCCTCGTTTTCATCATCGCAGTCGAGGAGACGAAGCTCGCCACTCCCGTTGGTGATGGTCGGCAACGATTCAAAGAGCTTCTTCATGTTGACGAGCTTCAACTGATTGCTGTAGCAGTAGAGCGTTCTCAAATTTGTATTGCTCGTCAGGTCGAGATGCGTCAGCTGGTTCTGCGAGCAGTCGAGCCAACTCAGCACAAAGAAGTGCTCGATACCGGTGAGGTCGGTAATCTGCCTGTTGCTGACATCCATACTTGTCACGCTGGAAATCTCCTCAGCCGAGAGCATGCCGTCAAAGTTCTTTTGCTGATCAAGCTCAATCACCCATTCACGGAAGTTGGGATCGGGGAAGCAGGCTTCGTCGATGCGCAGAAGAAGCTGGAAGGTGCTTCCACTGCTGCTTTTTACAGTCCAGTTCTTGGCTATGACGGCATCCCGCTGAGCCACTGTCATACTATTCCCCTCGTTGGCACCTGATGAATAGTTCTGGGCCTTAAACTCTCCTGGATCGCCCTCCACTCTGGGCAGGCTCTCCACCAATGCGCCCATAGCTGCCACATTGAGCTGATTGTTGTAGCAATGGAGGGTTTTCAAATGTGTACAGCTTGACACATCGAGTGCTGTCAGCCAGTTTTTGTAGCAATGGAGGATGGTCAGCGCCCTGTTCTCTGACAAGTCGAGGCTCATCAGTTTGTTGTTTTGACAATAGAGCGATTCGATTGCCGTGAAATACTCAATGCCCGTGAGGTCGTAGATTCCCTTGTCTCCTATACTGATGGTCTTCACACTGAGAAGCTCGTCTGGCGTCAGCACACCATCTTCACCAAAGCTCTGACTAGCAACCCATTCACGGAATTTGGCATCTGGGAAGTTGTTCTCGTCGACCAGTAGTGCCTGTGAGAAATATCCTGGGCTGCTGGTTCCTCCGTCTATACGGGCGTAGGTCTTGTCTACATTTGATGGCATGTAATTTGTTCCCTGTCCACCCCTGAGCGATGTGCAGTCTTCGAACATGTTGGCAGAGCTGGTCACGCTGGCCGTGCTCCACTCATCCGAGGCATAGATGGTTTGAAGTTTTGTACAATTAGAGAACATACCGGTCATGTCGGTCACCTTACTAGTATTGAACGATGAGACGCTAAGACTCGTCAACCCGGTTGTCTCCGAACTATTGCCACACCCCTTGAACATGTTTTTCATGTTGGTGACTTTGGCCGTGTTGAACTTCCCCATATTGATAAACCTCACGCTGGAGCAGCCTTCGAACATGCTTTCCATGTTGGTGACGTTGGAAGTGTTGAAACAGTCGGCATATTCATCTCCACTCAAGTTCAGGAAGAGATATGGCAAGGAAGAGCAATTATAGAACATATAGCTCATGTCGGTCACATTGGCCGTATTGATGTATTGTGCATTGAGCATCGGCAAAGATGAACAACCGTCAAACATGTGGCTCATGTTGGTAAAGTTACATTTGTAAAAATTGTCCAGCTCCATGTAATTGAGGTTGCTCATGTTATAGAACATGTAGGATCCATCGAGCGGCTCACGATAATTGACAAAGCTCTTATCGACCGCCACCGACGTGATAGCGTTATTGAATGTCCAGTCGGGATAGAGGCTACTAGTCCAAGGAATGTCATAGGTCGTACCCTGGCGGGTGGTGCGCTTTGTGTCGTAACAGATCCACAGTAGATTGCCGTTTTCGATCCATGCATAGGGTTGAAGTTGCGATCTGTCGGTGAAGTAGCCTGTAGTGGGGTTGGCGAAGTTGATGTCGTTGCTATTGTATGGACTAAAATCGACGCCACCCTTCAGCTTTGTACACCCCGTGAACATGTCAGTCGAACTGCCCATGTTTGATTTTTTCCAGTTATTACTGCAGAAGATGGTTTCCAGATTGGAGCAACCGTTGAACATATCGTAGGTTGTTGTCAGCTTAGTTGTGTTGAAACCAGACAAATCAAGGGTCGTCAACTGTTTGCAATCAGCGAACATATAGTCCATGTCGGTCACCAAGCTCGTATTGAAGGTGGATGGCAAGTTCGTCAGGTCGACGCTCTCCAAGGATTCACAGCCGTCGAACATCTCACCCAAATCTTTCACGTTGGTCGTATTGAGATATTTGAAGCCATCCACACCCTTCAGGTTCGGGCACTTCCAGAACATGCCACGCATGTAGGTGAAGTTGATGTTGCTCAACGTGGCGAGTCCATACTGTCCATTGTTGCCAATGTATTCGAGGTTGGGCATATTGTAGAACATCATGGGTGCCCAAAACGGCTCTGGATACTCGCCTAACGAATGGAATTCAACGCGGATGACTCTTGCATCGCCCGACCATCCGGGAAGGTCGGAGTAACCTTGTTCTACCCACGGAATGTCGAAGGTAGTGCCCTGGCGGCTGCTCCGCTGGTTGTCGTAATAGAACTTCAAGGTGCCTTTGTCGAGCCAGGCATAGGCCTCTTTCGTTTGTGCGCTGGCGTAGAGTGCTATCGTCACAAGAGCCAGCAGGGTAGTTAAGATTCTCTGTTTCATATTTATTATTGTGTTTAAGTTTATAGTCCTGTTTTTCAATCAAATGAAGGCCATCATGATATTCGTCTCCAATTGAGCTAAGTCGGACAGGATGGAATCCAAATCGGTTTTGCAACTGGTGAGTTCGTTCTTCGTGGTGGCATTCTCCACAGCGGTCGCAAGGTTGTCGACGGCTGTCTCCAACCGCTCGAGCTCGCTCCACAGGTCGGAGTGCTCGTGCTCGCTGTCCTTGCGCTCGAGGTCATCCCTGCATTGGGCGAGTGTGGCTCGACAGACTTTTAAATCCTGCTGCAGACGATCTTTGATAACATCGAGCAGCAGTTGGTTGATGATGGCGGTCACATCGGCAATGCTCACCTGAGAGTCGCCGTTGACATCGGCAACAGTGAAGTTGAAGTTCGTGTCAGGCTGTCCGAGCAAATAGTTCGTCACGGCAATGGCATCGTCGATGTTCACACTGCCGTCGCCGTTGGTGTCGCCCATAATGGCTGCAAAGCCTTCATAGAGTTCCCAGTGGTACTCACTATTCTGATAATACACCATCCATCCTTTTTGTTCGGCTGCTGCCACATGCTTTGGCGTGCAGATAGCAGACACGTTGGTGGAATTAACGTCGTAAACGTATAGCTCTCCGTCGTTCCAATCTCTCTGAGGCAGCTTTTCGATGAGGTTGTCCATGCCTGCGCCCCTGATGGGGTTGTCGTAGCAGTAGAGTCGTGTCAGGCTTGTGCAACTCGAAGCATCGAGCGTGGTCAGCTGGTTGTTATAGCAATAGATGTGTTCCAGATTGGGGCTGTTCGACACATTGAGCGTGGTGAGTTGGTTGTCGTTGCAAATGAGGTCTCTCAGTTTCACGTTCATCGACACATCGATCGTGGTCAGCTGGTTGTTGGGGCAATACAGGTATGTCAGCTCAGTGAAGTATTCGACGCCCGTGAGGTCGGCAATATTCATGTTGTACAAATTGAAGTTGTATGTGCCTTCTATCTCCTCTCTCGTGAGCACGCCGTCAGCTCCGTAGCTCTGTGCCAGCAGCCAGTTGCGGAAATAAGCATCGGGGAAAATGAAGGATGCTATCGGCATGCTGCCTGTACTAGTTATATACGCAGTCATATTATTGTCCAAAAAGAATCCAAGATGCCATCCCTTTGACACGATAGAGTTAATCTGTGACTGCGTAAACTTGTTCCCCTCATTGTCGGCTTCGTTATAAATGGCTATGGTAGGAATAAGGCTACTAACTGACGGTTCAGGCAGGTTGTCGATAAATTCATCCATATAGTCGCCTGCCAGCTGGTTGCCGAAGCACTGGAAAGATGCTGTTGGTGAGCATCCTGTCATGTTCAGCGAGGTAAGGCGGTTGTTAGCGCAGTCAAAATGTGTGAGGTTCGTGTTTTGCGATACATCCAGTACTTGGAGTTGATTGTCGCGACAGTTCAAATCCTTCAGTGAAGTGAAGTACTCGATGCCCGTGAGGTCGGCTATCTGCTGGTTGCTGACATCCATCGATCCTACGCCAGCAATCTCAGTTGGTGTGAGTTCGCCGTCCTGTCCGTATTCCTGTGAGAGCAGCCAGTTGCGGAACTTGGCATCCGGGAAGTGGATTGCGTCGATGTGTATAACAGCAGTGAAGTCGTCATAATCTGGGTTGCCGTAGATTGCATCTAGCTTAGTCAAAGTCTCTCCGTTGGAGGACAAGACTGCATAGGTCTCTTTGGCTTGTGTGTTGGTAGTCAGTGCTATCGCTACGAGGGCCAGCAGGGTGGTAAAGATTCTCTTTTTCATTGTTATATAGATGTTTTGGTTGATATCATTTTCCAATACTCGCCACATTTGACATGCAGAGGCGTGATGGAAGTCTTTTAAACGATCTTACTAGGCATAATAGTACGTTTTTAGTTTATGTCCTTTCACTTTCTCGAGTTTTGAACTCACAGAATGTAACGTCCGTAAACGCCTTTCCCTCTCGGCCAGCCCTACAAATGGCTTCGTCGGCCTCAAGAGTTCCATCGATGTCTTTGACCCGTCCAGCCCCCATAGGCCAGCTAAGTCGGTGCAAAGATACAAAATAAATG
Source organism: uncultured Prevotellaceae bacterium (assembly GCA_900318685.1). Classification (GTDB taxonomy): domain Bacteria; phylum Bacteroidota; class Bacteroidia; order Bacteroidales; family Bacteroidaceae; genus Prevotella. The sequence continues at coordinate 113,991 of ONLL01000005.1, forward strand.
GGAAAAAACCAAAAAACAAGTGAAAAATTTGCATAATCCGAAATAAAGATGTCAAGGGGACAAATGAATGACACCTCTGCCTTAGGATGTAGTGAACACGAAAAGAGGTGAACACCTCTGATTAGTGTTCACCTCCGAACTTGATTGTGCAGTATCAATGATTGTTTTTACATCATGCCACCCATTCCTGGATTGCCCATCGGCATGGCGGGCTCCTTCTCGGGCTTGTCGACGATGAGGCACTCGGTGGTGAGGAACATGCCGGCGATGCTGGCGGCATTCTCCAGAGCTACGCGAGCCACCTTGGCAGGGTCGATGATACCGGCCTTGCGCAGGTCCTCATACTCATCGGTGCGGGCATTGTAGCCGAAGTCGCCCTGACCCTCGCGCACCTTCTGCACGACGACGGCACCCTCGGCACCACCGTTGACAGCAATCTGGCGCAGCGGCTCCTCGATGGCGCGGCACACGATGTTGATACCAGTCTGCTCATCGGCATTGTCGCCCTTGACCTTGGCCAGAGCCTCCTGAGCGCGGATGTAGGTGGTGCCACCACCTGCTACCACACCTTCCTCGATGGCGGCGCGGGTAGCGCAGAGAGCATCGTCGACGCGGTCTTTCTTCTCCTTCATCTCGACCTCGCTGTTGGCACCGACATAGAGCACTGCCACGCCACCTGCCAATTTGGCAAGACGCTCCTGCAGCTTCTCCTTGTCGTAGCTGCTGGTGGTGAGCTCGATCTCCTTCTTAATCTGGTTCACGCGGTCCTTGATGGCCTGGCTGTCGCCTGCGCCGTTGACGATGGTAGTGTTGTCCTTGCTGACGGTCAGCTTCTCGCAGGTGCCGAGCATCTCGAGCGTAGCCTGCTCCAGCTTCAGACCCTTCTCCTCGCTGATGACGGTACCACCCGTGAGGATGGCGATGTCCTCGAGCATGGCCTTGCGGCGATCGCCGAAGCCAGGAGCCTTGACAGCGCAGATCTTCAGACCGCCACGCAGACGGTTGACGACGAGGGTGGTCAGAGCCTCAGAGTCGACATCCTCAGCGATGACGAGCAGCGGGCGTCCGCTCTCAGCAGCAGGCTGCAGGATGGGGAGGAAGTCCTTGATGTTCGAAATCTTCTTGTCGTAGATGAGGATATAGGGGTTGTCCATCACGCACTCCATCTTCTCGGAGTCGGTGACGAAGTATGCCGACAGATAGCCGCGGTCGAACTGCATGCCCTCGACGACGCCGATGTGGGTGTCGCGGCTCTTCGACTCCTCGATGGTGATGACGCCATCCTTCGACACCTTGCGCATAGCCTCGGCCAGCAGCTCGCCAATCTCCTTGTCGTTGTTGGCAGAGACGGTAGCTACCTGCTCGATCTTCTCGTAGTTGTCGCCCACCTGCTCGGCATCCTCCTTAATATAATCGACGACAGCCTTCACAGCCTTGTCGATGCCGCGCTTCAGGTCCATGGGGTTGGCACCGGCGGTGACGTTTTTCAGACCCTCGCTGACGATGGCCTGAGCCAGCAGCGTCGCGGTGGTGGTGCCGTCGCCGGCATCGTCGCCCGTCTTCGAGGCCACGCTCTTCACAAGCTGTGCTCCTGTGTTCTCGAAGTGGTCCTCGAGCTCAATCTCCTTGGCTACGGTGACACCGTCCTTGGTAATCTGAGGAGCACCGAACTTCTTCTCTATCACTACATTGCGACCCTTAGGTCCCAGTGTTACTTTTACGGCGTTTGCCAGCTGGTCGACGCCCTGCTTCATCAGTTCGCGGGCTTCGATATTGAATTTGATTTCTTTTGACATAGCTTTATTTCACTGTTTTACTATTTCACAATTTTACTGTTACTGCGGCAATTGTCCAATGGTGAAACTGTCCAATTGTCATTGGCAATTATTTTTCAATGATTGCCAAGACGTCGCTCTGACGCATGATGAGGTACTTGGTGCCTTCAAGCTCGATCTCCGTGCCGGAATACTTGCCGTAGAGCACTTCGTCACCTTCCTTGAGAATCATTTCCTCGTCCTTGGTTCCATGGCCAGCGGCCTTGACGATGCCGTGCAGTGGTTTCTCTTTTGCGGTGTCAGGAATAATAATGCCGCCAATCTTCTCTTCTGCTGGAGCGGGCAATACTAGCACGCGGTCAGCTAATGGTTTGATGTTCATGATGATTGTTTTTTTTTGTTATTTGTTTGAATGTTTGAATTGTCGTCTTTTGCAGTGCCCGGCTGGTGGGCTCCACGACAAGTGTCACTGCCAAAAGTATGCCAAAAATAAAGGGCTGACAAAGTGTCAGCCCCCAAGCGTTGTCGTTGCCGTCAGTGAATGGTAAACTGAGTGGTGTAGATCTTGTTTCCGAGGTAGTAGAGCTCGAAGGTATAGGTGCCGGCCTCATAGGTCGACGTGGTGGCGTTGCCCCATCCGTTGAGCCATTCTCCCTGGTTACGTTCTCCTGGTGCCACATAGAAGCTGCCTCTGTTGGTGTAGCCCGACGGCGAGTTGGAGCTGCAGTCGAGCGAGCCGTTGGGTGAGAAGATCTTGTAGTAGAACTCGTCCTTCACGTTGCTCTCGCCGGTGGGCAGGAGCGAGTTGTAGAAGACCTTAGGATAAAGGTAGCGCATCTTGTCAGAGTGGAGGGTGCTGCCTGCCGGATCAATGTCAGTGCCGTCGCGCTCGCAGTTGGCAAACTGCATGCTGGTGACATAGATGTAGCCCATGGCCCTGCTGACCCTGTCTGTGCGTTTCTTCATGTCTTCGTCGTCGGGCAGGGCGTTGCTGGCCTCGAGCAGGAGGTCGTAGGCAGCGCGGTAGTCGCCCTCGTCCATCTCCTCCTCTGCCAGGTCGATATACTCCTGCCGCTGCTTATCCGCCATTTTGTCATAGTACTCCATGAGGTTGTCGAGTTGGCAGTACACCTCTGGCAGGGCGCGCTGGTGCTCGATCTCGAGGTCTTCGATGGCATCGAACTTCTCCTTGGCTTCTTCCAGCTCGGCGAATGAGTCGGCACGCTTGATGGCCTTGCGGCATTTCTCGACCAAGGTCTCGTAATGCTCCTGTTCGGCTTCAGCGGCTTTCAGCTCAGGGCTCTTGTTGAAGAATAGAAAGTAGGCGCCTGCTGCCAATGCTGCCAGGATGAGCAGGGGTACGATGATCTTCCAGACGGCGAAGCCTTTCTTCTTTCGAGGTGTGGCTGCCTGTTGGTCAGTGATAAGCGTTCCTGTCGGTCCTTGGTTGCCGGATGCTTTTTCTTCAGGGGGAGTGAGCATGATCCTCCGTCCTGGCAGTTGTTCTTGTTCTTTATCCATAGTCATTAAATGTTGATATTACCATTCTTCCTGCAGGAGCGGGTGTGGCAGGCTACTTGATGGCTTCGAGGATGTCGAGCTCCACGATGCGCAGCTCCACCTTACCAGGAGCCGACCTGATGCGGTCGAACTCGCCAGCGTTGCCACCTGCCAGCTCCTTGGTGTCGCCAAATCTTGCGCTGTTCTGGGCCGGACCAATCATGCGGATGGTGAGTCGGTCGGCAGCGACGGGCTTGGGTATCTGAATGTGGCAGTAGCCCAGTGTGGCATCGGTGAGGCCTTCCCACACTTTCTTATTGCCTGCATAGACCTCGAGCGGGTAGCAGCGGTTGCGCCAGCCGGAGAGCTTCAGCGTGAGCTCGTCGACGCTGGCCTTGCGGCTGAGGCGGTAGGTGACCCAAGCGTTGGCCTTCTCGCCATCGCTCGACCATTCCGAAAGCTCGTTGTCGTCGTAGCTCTTCTGCACGTTGTCGGCATTCGAACCTGCCTGTGCACTGACGATGTCGACGGTCTGCTTCACGTCATGATAGCTGGGCGTGAGGGGCGTCTCACCACGCTGCAGGTGGCAGGGTAGGGTGTGCTGCGGCAGATACTTGGCAGCGTCGACATCCTGTGTCTTCAGGGTGAGGTAGGCAGGTCGCAGTCCTTCAGCCTGCACGCCGATGCCAATCTCTCCAGCATTAGTAGTTGAACGCACGAGCACACGGTTGACGCCACACTCAACGGGCAGCGACATGTGTCCCACGTAGTTGTCGGAGGTGTTGCGCTTGTTGGCAGAGTCGAGCAGCGACTTGTCGTTGTTGGCATTGTCGCGCTGGTACTGGCGGTTGTCGCGAGTGCCGATGCCGCCAATCCATTCGCCCTCGCCCCAGAGTTGGAAGTTGACCATGCGGTCGTCGAGCGGACAGCGTCGTCCTTGCCTGTCGACCACCTCCACCTGCAGGAGCACCATGTCGGCACCGTCGGCCTTCAAACCTTCAGGATTCTGGATGGGAGTGATGCGCAGCTGAGTGGGTTCGCCGGCAGTGAAGAGCGTGTCGCTGGAGGTGATGGTGCCTGAGGCGTTATTGCTGACGGCCACAAGCGTTCCGGGTTCGAACTTGACATTCTTGAAGGTGAAGAGCCATTTCCATTTGCGCTCGGGCTCGATGCTAAGCGGCTTTCCGTTCAGCGTGAGTTCTACCTTGTCGCCGGTAGAGATGACGTATACATCTTTCACCGTGCCAGCCTCGTAGTTCCAGTGTCCCACGATGTGGGTGTGGTCGCCTTCAGCCTCTACCCATCCGTCCCACATCACCTGGTGGGCATAGAAGGCATCCTTGGGGATTCGCATGGCATCGGTGACGCCGCTCATGCGGAAGTTCGACTCGCCGCGATGGTGGGTGTTGGTGTCGCTGAACACGATCTTCACGCCTCCGCTGCTGACGCGCTTTCCTGTGCCGGGACGCTCCAGCCAATATTCGTACCAGCGCTCCACCATCTCGCAGGCGAAGGCATCCATGTTGTGGTTGTAGTCGAGGGCAGGTGCATTGCGGTAGAGCGGACCGTCGCCTTCCTTGTGGTAAGGATAGGAGTATTCGTCCCAGTACTTGCGCAGACCTTCGTCACGACAGTACTCCATTGCCCACATGGGATGTTTGCCCGACTTGTTGATGTAGAGCATCTCACCGCCGTACTCAGCTTCGTTGATGTCGAGCATTTCGCGAGAGCCAATGGCACGTCCGCCATGAGGGTCGTACTTGTCGCGGATGGCCTTCAGCTCGAGCATGTGTTCGCGGCTGATGCTCTCGTTGCCACCCTCATAGAAGATGATGCTGGGGTTGTTGCGGTTGTAGATGATGGCATCGCGCATCAGCTCCGTGCGCTGTGTCCATCGAGGGCCATCGACATCCTTCTCGGCATCGCCGGCAGGCATGGCCTGGATCAGTCCCACACGGTCGCACGACTCGATGTCCTGCTTCCAGGGCGTGACGTGCATCCAGCGCACGAGGTTGCCGCCCGACTCCACCATCAGCGCATTGCTATAGTCGCTCAGCCACGCAGGCACACTCAGTCCTGTGCCTGGCCACTCGTTGGAGGTGCGCTGAGCATAGCCGTGCACCATCAGCACACGGTCGTTGAGGCGGAATAGTCCGTTGCCAAACTCCGTCTTGCGGAAGCCCGTACGGGTGACGACTTTATCATTGTCAGCTGATGCCGTCTCCAACTTTTCTCTCAGGTAAGTCTCCACCGTATAAAGGTAGCCATAGCCCCACGACCAAAAATGCAGTCCTTGCATCTCTTTTTCAGCCGTGGCAAGAATGGTCTCGCCCGGTTGTAGTGTTATCATCTTGTCACCGTTGAAGCCAGCAATCTTATTGCCATCATTGTCTTTCACCACGACCGTCAAGAAGAACGTGTGAGCCTTGCTGTCTTCATTCCTCACCTGACTCTCCACATGTATCGTGGCCTTGTGGGCAGCGATGTCGAAGTCGGTAGCATAGACATAGGTGCCCGTGGTGCCGAGGTTCGAGTAGAGGGGCAGCGTCTGATAGACCTTGTCCGTGATATGTAGGTAGACGTTCTTGGGTATGCCACCATAGTTGGCATTGAAGTTGCGGTCGTTCCACTGGTAGCGGCTGTCGTGTACGCGTGAACGGTACTGCCAGCTGTTGTCGCAGCGCACGGCCAGCACGTTCTCACCTTCTTTAATATAAGGTGTAAGGTCGAACCCGCAGGCCATGACGCCATTCTCCGACAGTCCCAGCGACTGCCCGTTGAGATAGAAGTCGGCACCCTGGCGCACGCCCTCGAATTCTACGAATACTTTTCCTTTCGTTTCTGATTCGCTGAGTTTGAAATGCTTACGATACCATACGATAGTGTCTGTCAGGTCAACGATATCCTTGCGGAATGCCTCGTCACCGTTGAAGGCACGTGGCAGTGTGACTTGTTTCCAGGCCGAATCGTCGAAGGCTGGCAGGCTGGCCTCTTTAAAGTCGCCTATCTCCAGGAGCCATCCCCCGTTGAAGTTTAGTTTCTGACGTTCTATGGCCAGCGCGCTTGTGGCCATCAGTGCCAATGTGAGCAGAATGATGTTCTTTTTCATGTTAGTTTTAATAAGTAGTATTTGATTATCTTTGTGCAAAGGTACGTTTTTTTCTTCAAAATACAAAAGAAATGCGTGTTGAATCGATAAAAAAGGCTCAATTATTTGGATATTTGCTAAAAAAGAGGTAATTTTGCAGCCAAAAGCAATCACTAATTAACTAACAAATAAATTTAAATCGTTGTTTATGTCTTTCAAACTGAAAAGCTTGATTCGTCTGGGGAGTAGCTCTAGACGGATGTTGTTGTCGGCAGTCCTCGCCATGAGTGGGGCGTTGCTGGCAAACGCACAGACGAAGGTAACTGTCGTGGACGCCACTGGCGAAGCCGTGATAGGAGCCAGTGTGTTGGAGAAAGGTACGCGCAATGGTGGCGTTACCGATTTGGATGGTAACATCACCATCAAGGTACAAGGTGACAATCCCATCGTGGTGTCCTATCTGGGAATGAAGCCACAGACGGTGAGCGTCAAAGGCAAGAGCACGCTGAAAGTGGTGCTCGAGGATGACAATACCACGCTGAATGATGTGGTGGTCATCGGTTATGGTACGGTGCGCAAGAAGGACCTGACCGGTTCTGTGGCCACCGTCACTGGTCAGGACCTGGTGAAGGTGCCTGTGTCGAACGTGTCGGAAGCCCTGACAGGTAAGATGGCAGGTGTGAACATCACCACCACCGACGGTTCGCCCGATGCTGAGGTGCTTATCCGCGTGCGTGGCGGCGGCTCTATCACTGGTGACAACACCCCGCTCATCGTTATTGACGGTTTCCAGGGTGGCAAGCTCAGCGATATCTCGCCCAACGATATCGAGGATATCACCGTGCTGAAGGATGCTTCGTCTACGGCCATCTACGGTTCGGAAGGTGCCAATGGTGTGATCCTGATTACGACCAAGAATGCCAAGGCAGGCAAGACCCAGATCAACTACAACGGCTATCTGCAGACAAAGAAAGTGTCGAAGCGCATGGACGTGCTCGACACCTACGAGTATGTGATGTCGAACTATGAATACTCAGCCCTGCGCGGTGAGAGTGCCCTGAACTCCTTCTACAAGCAGTTCGGCGTGTTCGACGACCTCTATCTCTACAAGAGTCAGAAGGCCATCGACTGGCAGGAAGACCTCTTCGGCGAGAGCACCCTCTCGCAGAGCCACAACGTCAGCCTGCAGGGTGGTACCGACAAGACGAAGTTCAACCTCTCGGGTACCTATGACTACAATTCGGGTCTGATGCCCAACAATGATTTCTCGCGCTATTCGTTCCTGTTCAAGCTCAACCACGACATCAACAAGAACCTGAAGTTCTCGATGACGGCTCGTGTGAACGACCAGGAGGCCAACGGACAGGGCACCCAGGGCGGTACCTACAAGGTGCGTACCGAGCAGGCCCTCTATGGTGTGGCCACGAAGGGACTCTCAGGCATGATCACCCCCGACTTCTCGACCATGAGTGACGATGAAATCGTCGAGTGGCAGCGTGCCAACATGTCGCTGGCCGAGCAGTCGGAGCAGTACTGGCGCAAGCGCAACAACCGTGGCTTCGTGTTCAACGGTGCCCTCGACTGGACCACACCGCTGAAGGGGCTGAAGGCCCATCTGGAAGGTGGTTACACCTATGGTTTCAACGAGGTGAAGAACTGGTATGGCTCCACCACTACCCAGGCCAGCTATGTGGGTGGTAACCCTCTGGCCGACTGGACGAAGACCAACACCAGCTCCATCCGTGAGAGCTTCACCCTGACCTACGACACCAAGCTCAATAAGATACACCACTTCAATGTGATGGGTGGACAGGAGTATCGCACCAGCCGCTCTGACAACAGCGCCATGAGTGCCAACAACTTCAGCCAGGCCTTCACGGCCGAGCAGGTGTTTGCCAACTTCGGCCTGGGCACGATGCAGACGATGACGGGCGCTGTTTCTGCCAACCAGAACAAGGTGTCGTTCTTCGGACGTGTCAACTACACCCTGATGGACCGCTACCTGCTCACCTTCACCCTGCGTGAGGATGGCAGCTCGCAGTTTGCCGACGGTCACCAGTGGGGCTTCTTCCCCGCTGCCGCCGCTTCCTGGCGCATCATCGAGGAGCCCTGGATGGCTGGCGCACAGAGCTGGCTCTCCAACCTGAAGCTCCGCTTCTCCTATGGTAAGGTGGGTAACGACAAACTGCCCAGCTACATGTTCTCGCAGCTCTACAACACCAACAGCGGATCGAAGCGCTATGGTGTGGGCGAGAATGCCAATTCACACCTGGCCGTGACCACCGTGCTGGCCAACCCGCTGCTGACCTGGGAGAAGCGCACCACGCGCAACCTCGGTATCGACTTCGGTCTCTTCCGCGAGCGCCTCACCGGTAACATCGACTTCTACTGGAACAATACCGACGACCTGCTCATCAACCACAATATCGCCGCTCCCGGCTACACCACCGTTTGGGAGAACTCAGCTTCGACCAGCAACAAGGGTGTTGAGCTGACCTTGAACGCAGCCCTGGTCCAGAGCAAGAACTTCACGCTGAACGCCAACTTCAACATCGGCTTCGACAAGTCGAACGTCAAGGGACTGGCCAACGGACTCGAGGAGATGACCTTCGCATCAGGATGGGCATCCACCGACAACAAAAACCAGCAGGACTATATCGTCCGCATCGGCGACCCCATCGGACTGGTCTACGGATGGAAGTCTGACGGCTACTACACCACTGCCGACTTTGCCAGCTTCGACGAGACCACGGGCGTCTACACCCTGAAGGACGGCGTGCCCACCACGTCGCTCCTCGGAGGTACCATCGGCATCCGTCCGGGTGCCATGAAGCTCAAGGATCTCAACGGCGACGGCGTGGTCGATGCCAGTGATATCGACGTCATCGGCGATACCAACCCCGACTTCGCAGGTGGTTTCGGCTTCAACGGCAACATCTACGACTTCGACTTCAACATCAACTTCACCTATCGCTACGGCAACGACATCTACAACGCCAACAAGATACAGACCACCTCGCGCTATCGCGCAGGTACATATCCTAATATGCGTGACGACATGCGCCAGGCCAATGCCTACAGCTACATCAATCCTGAGACGGGTGTGCTGCTTCGCTCCCTCGAGGATCTGGCCTACTGGAATGAAGGCGGCAACGGCAAGGCACGCAAGGAGATGTGGAGCCCCTTCTCGACAGGCGACGCTGTCGTCGTGCCCACCGACTGGGCTATGGACGATGCATCGTTCCTCCGCCTTCAGAGTCTGACCGTGGGCTACACCCTGCCTGAGACCATCACCAAGAAGGCCGGCATCCAGCGCCTGCGCCTCTATGTCACTGGCACCAATCTCTTCGTCATCAGCAGCTATCCCGGCTTCGACCCCGAGGTCAGCTCCTATGCACGCAACAGCAGTTACTCAGGCCTCACTCCTGGCATCGACTTCTCTAGCTATCCTAAGAGCCGTGCCTTCACCTTCGGTCTTAACGTGACGCTCTAGAACCCCTAGTCATCCTAGTCACACTAGAACAACAAGGAAAACAACAAGAACAATACAATCATTATGAAACTCAAGAATAAATATTTAGCTATTGCAGCTCTCGGAGCCGTCGGACTCACCTCGTGCAGCGACACGCTGAACGTCGATTCTCCCTCGCAGATGGACCAGACCATGGTCTACAGCTCCACAGAGTTTGCCACCAACGCCATCAACGGCGTATATGTGCTGTTTGGCGAAGACCCCTACACATCGCGTATGTGCGGTGTGTGGATGCAAAACACCGATGTCGAGGCTATGGGCGTCAGCGCCACCACTGCCACCAACCATCGTAATGCCGTGTGGCCCCTGCAGGGAGCAGGCAACGTGGGTTGGAGCGACGTGAAGAAGGTATGGGACAACAACCTCCAGGCCATCGAACGTGCCAACCAGGTGCGCGCCGGTATCGACGCCAGCGCCATCGGACAGCAGGACGAGATGCAGCAGATCAAGGGCGAGGCCACCTGTCTGAAGGCCTACCGCTACTACCTGATGTGCAACTTCTTCGGTGATGTGCCTTACTATGACGAGGCAGCCAAGTGGGGTGACGAGATCGACAAGCCCCGCACCGACAAGAACATCGTCTACAGCCGTGTGCTGCAGCAGCTCGTCGACATCGAGCCCAACATGAAGTGGAGCGACGTCTGCACGGGTGGCATCGAGCGCATGAACCGTGACTTCGCTATCGGACTCATCGCCCGCATCGCCCTCTTCCGTGCTGGTTACGGCATGACCGCCGACGGCACTATGAAGCGTGCCGACGACTATCTCGACGTCAACGGCAATGCTGACCTCGCCGTCACCTATCGCGACATGAATGGTGCTGAGAAGACCGCTCGCACCTACACCGACTACTACCAGATGGCCAAGGACTACTGCCTGAAACTCATCCAGCTCAAGCCCCGCAGCCTCTATCCCGACTTCGAGCAGGCTTTCATCAACGAGATGAACTATACCATCGAGAACAATGCCGAGGTGCTCTATGAGGTGGCCTTCGTCCAGAACTACGGAGGTGACATCGGCTGGAGCTTCGGCGTGGCCAACACAGGTACCTGCGCACAGGGCACCACCACCGCCCAGGTTGCCATCACGCCTACGTTCTACATGTCGTTTGCCGACAATGACGTGCGTCGCGACATCGACGTGGCCAAGTATGGTCATACCAACGACACCGTCACTGCATCAGCTTCCACAGGCCTCTACATCGGCAAGTGGGACCGCTCACGCGCAGCCCATGACCTGGGTTCAGGCTCCAGTAAGGGTACGGGCATCAACTATCCGCTCATGCGCTACTCCGACGTGCTCCTTATGCTCGCCGAGGCTGAAAACGAGCTCAACGGTCCTACCGCACTGGCTAAGGAGCAGCTGACCACCGTCCGCGCACGCGCCTTTGCCAACAGCCCCACCTATTCCAACGATGTCACCAACTACGTCGCTGCCCTCACGTCGAAGGACGCCTTCTTCAAGGCCATCGTCGACGAGCGTGCATGGGAGTTTGGCGGCGAGGCCCTGCGCAAGTTCGACCTCATCCGCTGGAACCTCTATGCCAAGAAGATCGAGGAGACCATGCGCACCGCCCTCTGCTGGGGTATTGCCTGCAACGAGGACCTGATGAACGATCCCGCTGTCCTCGCCAAGTATCCTGAGGCTGCCAACTATGTCACCTGGGCCAACAAGCTGTGGTATGCCAAGGTAGCCAAGGGCAACCAGAAGAACCTCAAGTCCGACATCAAGTGGTACAACGAGAAGTATCGCATCGCCGAGGACGACGCCACCATGACCGCTGCCGGATGGGTGTCAGTCAACTGGGGCTCGAACATGGTCAAGCGCACGCGTACATACCATTATAATGGAGCCGACTACGGCACCACCACGCCTGCCAAGGTCGCCAATCCCGACGGCACTGTCACCTACACCCTGGGTACCGCTCCCAACACCACCACTGTCACCGTGGCCGACGGCGAGCCCACTGGCATCACCCGTAAGGACGTCTATGCTGCCAGCGACTACTACACCCGTCTCTATCGCGGCTATTCCAACGGAGCACTCACCGGCAACGGCGTAGCTCCCTACCTCCTGCCCATCACCACTGAGACTCTCTCAGCCAGCACCGTGCTCAACAACGACGGCTATCGCATCATGGACTGCAACATGGAAGACGGCGTCAATGTCGAAGTGGCTACGATCATCAAAGAAAACTACAAATAAACACAGGAAGCAAATATGAAAAAGATATTCAAGACTCTGTTGCTCCTTGCAACAGTAACCGCCTCCACAGGAGCCATCATCAGCTGTGGTGACGACGACGACCTGGCCAAGGCCGATGCCCTGTTCCGACCCATCATCAATGCCGATGACAACATCGAGATGGGACTCGACCAGAACCTTTCGCCTTACATGATCGTCACCTGGGACAACTATACCGATGCCAATGAGTATACCGTCAGGATAGAGAGCGCCGACGGCACCGATTCCCAATCGATCAATACCAGCGATCACACCTGCCGCTTCGAGAATCTCCAGTACGACAAGGAGTACTTCGTCTACATCAGCTCGGCCAATACCACGACCGGTCTCGCCTCGAAGGAATACTCTATCACGGCCACCACGCCCGACTATCCCACGAATCTCGAGACTCCCGCCTCGACCGATATCATTGACATCGCCCTGCGCATCAAGTGGGCCGATGGCGTCACCTACGACCGTCTCGTAGTCATCAAGGATGCCGACGACGAGCAGGTGGCTGAGGTTGCCGTCACTGCCGACGACAATGCCGCTCACGAGAAGATTATCGGTGGACTCGAGCCTAAGACCACCTATCGCATCGAGGCCTGGAACGGCACCACCTACCTCGGCAAGAAGCGTGCCACTACCGCCGCCTCCGAGAAGTTCGACGGCGAGGTGGTTGACCTCCGCGGTATGGACGTTGACAAGGCCTGGAAGTGGGTCAGCACCGACAACCTCGACTCGCTCGTCAGGGTCTATCCCGACAAGGACATCACCATCGTCCTTGAGGGTGGCACCAGCTATCGTCTCCAGACCGTGAAGCTTCCCACCACGGCCGGCACCATCAAGTTCGTCACGGGTCTCACCCTCTCGGGCAATGCCGTGTGGAAGGTATCGGGCAACTTCGACCTCGCCAATGGCATCAACCTCGGCGGCATCGCCTTCGAGAAGATTGAGTTCACCGACGACGATACAGCCGATGAGAGCAAGCAGCGCGCTGCCGGCAACTACGGTGGCACCTACCTCTTCAACCAGAACAGTGACGCCGTCATCGGCACAATCTCGCTGAAGAACTGCACCGTGCGCTACAAGCGCGGCGTGCTTCGCATCCGCAGCACTAATGTCGTCGACAATGTCATCATCGACGATTGCATCTTCGAGTACATCGGTGGTTATGGCATCACCAACGTCGACAACGACGGTGCTGCCATCCGCAACATCAAGGTCACCAACTCCACCTTCGCCAACTGCGTACGCCTGTTCGTCAACACCAAGTCGAAGACTAGCAGTGCACAGAAGGTCGACATCGAGAACTGCACCTTCGTCTACTTCGCAGGCTCCAGCCGCGGACTCATCGAGCTCCAGGAGAACGAGATCCCCGGCGGCATCACCATCAAGAACTGCATCTACGGATCGGCAGGCGAGGCGCACTCGGCACCCCAGCAGGGCATCAAGGGATGGACCGGCAAGGTTGTGCCTAATGTTGTCGACTGCTTCTTCACCAGCGACCTCGTATGGGCCCTGAAGGACGACGGCACACCTAATAATGCCTTCGACGGCACTACGCTCGCTACCGACACCAAGGGCACCTTCCGCGCTCCCAATCCCGGCACCTACACTGATGCCGACGGTAACGAGAAGCCCGTGCTCGAGCCTGGCGACTATACCCTCATCAATGCCGAAGCCATCAAGGCCAAGGTGGGCGACCCGCGTTGGCTGCCCTGATCGCTAGATGCTTATGAACCGACAATTTTCAATCCTTTTTGCTGCGATGGCCACGATGGTGACCATCGCAGCCTTTGCACAGACGCCAGCCTTCCCCGGTGCTGAAGGCTTCGGCATGTACACCACCGGCGGACGCGGCGGTCGCGTCTATCACGTCACCTCGCTCCTCGACGACGGCAAGACCACCACTCAGGGCACCCTCCGCTGGGCATGTAGTCAGGCGGGGCCGCGCACCATCGTCTTCGATGTCAGCGGCACCATTTTCCTCCAGTCGGCCCTCAAACTCAAGGAGAATACAACGCTGGCTGGACAGACCGCCCCTGGCGACGGTATCTGCATCGCCGGCTATCAGGTCACCTTGGCCAAGAACAACATTATCCGTTTCATCCGCTTCCGTCCGGGCGATGAGAACGGTGGTGAGCCCGACGGACTGGGAGCGATGGACTCCGAGAACATCATCGTCGACCACTGCTCCGTCTCATGGAGCGTCGACGAGTGCCTCTCTGTCTATGGGTCACGTAACACCACCGTGCAGTGGTGCATAGCTTCGCAGAGCCTCTGCAACTCCACCCACGTCAAGAAAGCCCACGGCTACGGCGGCAACTGGGGAGGCAGCGGTGCCAGCTATCATCATAATCTTGTGGCTCATCATGTCTCACGAACGCCGCGACTCGGACCGCGACCCGGCACTCAGACCGACGAACGCATGGACATGCGGTGCAACGTCATCTACAACTGGATCGACAACGGTGTCTATGGCGGCGAGGGCATGAATGTCAACATCGTCAACAACTACTATAAGCCCACCACAGCCACCAAGCGCGGTGCTAAGGGCATGCGCATCGCTGCTCCTGGCATACGCACCAGCGAGTACACCCATCACGACACCGACAATCCTAACGAGTGGGACAAGATGTGGCACGTCTGGGGAAAGTTTTATGTTGAAGGCAATGTCAATACCATGTATCCTGAGGTCACTTCCGACAACTGGACCTATGGCGTCTACAACCAGATTGACGCCAACGGCAACGACGGCACTTATACTCAGGGCACGCGCGACAGCATCCGCCTGTCGTCGCCCATCGCCTTCGTCCACACCACCACCCACAGCGCCGAGCAGGCTTTCCAGCGCGTACTCGACTATGCCGGAGCCTCCCTCCATCGCGATGCCCTCGACGAGATCATCGTCAGCGATGCCCGTCAGGGGAAGTGCACCTTCACCGCCAGCGGCAACTCTGCAGGCATCATCGATCATCCCAGCGATGTCATCGGTGACGGATGGACGAAGTGGCCCACGCTCGCCCAGACCGAAGCCCCTGCCGACACTGACGACGACGGCATGCCCGACGAGTGGGAGAAGGCCCAAGGACTGAACCCTAGCCTCGCCAGCGATGGCCCCGCTGTCTGCGACGACGGCTATACCAATCTCGAGCACTATCTCAACTCCCTCGTCCAGCACATCGTTGACCAGCAGAACCAGGGAGGCATCATCCTCGATGGCACTGCCGTCTACGACCCTACCGCCGTCCTTCCCGTCTCTTACTCCCCCGCACCCTCCAAGGCCATCTATCGTCTAGACGGCACCACGGCCCACGATGCTACGGCCCCCGGCCTCTACATCATCGACGGCCGCAAGGTTGCAGTGCGTTAGAAACATGCTAACGAACGCACTCTGACGGAGTGCCCCTTTATCTTATGGGCATCCCCATTCTTGTTACCAAAGGGATGCAAGAATCCGTGCCAAAACACTACACTAAGCCTCTCCCGACGGGAGGGGCTTTTATTTCAGGGAATCCTGGAAACGCTGGAGTTCCTGGACGACCTCGTCGAGATCGTCGGTGAGGGCCAGGATGAGGTTCTTGTACATGCCGGTCTGCATGAGGTTCTGGAGCATGGGGTAGACGGGCATCTGGTTGGTCCAGAAGTCGCAACCTACGAAGATCATGGGGCTGGTGAGACCCACGGAGACATAGTGGTTCTGGACGGCATCCTGGAAGATCTCCTGCATGGTGCCTGCGCTGCCCGGGGTGTAGACGATGCCACCGTAGGGGAGGGTGAGGATGGCATCTTCGCGGATGCTGTTGTCGAAGAACTTCGCGATGTGGCTGGCGAAGGGCGTGGAGGGCTCGTGGCCGTAGAGCCAGGTAGGTATGCCCAGGCTGACATACTGCTTCTGTTGCTGCGGATAGCGCTCCATGACATTGAAGGCACTGGAGAGCCACCCCTCGTCGTGAAAGGAGGGGTAGGGGGTGAGCATGAGGAGGGCGTCGTCGACCTCGTCCTGGGTGCGTCCTGCCAACCAGGCACCGAGGTGTGTGGCCTCCATAGCTCCGGGGCCACCTCCACTGAGCATGACGAAGCCCAGCTCGGTGAGACGCTTGCTGAGGAGTACGATCTTACGGTACTGGTCGGTAGTGCGAGGTAGCGCGTGTCCGCCCATTACGCCCACGCAACGGTGCGGGTCGTGCTGCTCGAAGAACTCGTTGAGGGCGGAGTGCACGCCGTGATCGTGGACGGTGCGTGCGAGCGACTCCCTGACGTCGAGGGCGTTCTTGCCTGTGCGGATGAAGTGTTCGTAGACTTTCCCGTCGTAGCAGGTCCTTAGTGTCGACGGAATATCGGGATGGAAGTCTTCGTAGAGGTCGTAGGCGTCGTAGAGTTGGCGGCGCGTGACGTCGTAGGGCACTTCGTTCAGGTAGTCGATCATGCCCTGCAGGACGTAGATGCTATTGGCTTTAATCATTTTGGTTGGTGTTTTAGGGTTTCAGGGGCAAAGTTAGTGAAAAAGATTCGAAAAACCGCCGCTAATCGGAAAAAAATGCGTATATTTGCCGAAAAATACAGAAAGCTATGGCAACAGTTGACGACAAGAAGGTGATTTTCTCGATGGTAGGAGTGAGCAAGACCATCCAGCAGAATCAGAAACAAGTGCTCAAGAACATCTATCTCAGTTTCTTCTATGGTGCGAAGATAGGCATCATCGGATTGAACGGCGCCGGTAAGTCGACGCTGATGAAGATCATCGCCGGCCTGGACCAGCAGTACCAAGGCCACGTGGTGTGGAGTCCCGGCTACACAGTGGGCTACCTGCCTCAGGACCCTCCGCTGAATGAGGAGAAGACGGTGAAGGAAAATGTGATGGAGGGCGTTCAGCATGTGTATGACACACTTGCCGAGTACGATGAGATCAACGTGAAGTTCGGCCTGCCCGAGTACTATGAGGATGCTGACAAGATGGACCAGCTGATGAACCGTCAGGCAGCGTTGCAGGACGTGATTGATGCCACTGACGCATGGAACATGGACTCGAAGCTGGACCGTGCAATGGCTGCGCTGAACTGTCCGCCAGGTGACTGGAGCGTGAAGAACCTCTCGGGCGGTGAGCGTCGCCGAGTGGCCCTCTGCCGCCTGCTGCTGCAGAAGCCTGACGTGCTGCTTCTGGACGAGCCTACGAACCACCTCGACGCGGAGTCGATAGACTGGCTGGAGCAGCATCTGCAGCAGTATGAGGGCACAGTGATCGCCGTCACTCACGACCGCTACTTCCTTGACGACGTGGCCGAGTGGATACTAGAGCTGGACCGCGGTGAGGGCATACCCTGGAAGGGTAACTACTCGAGCTGGCTGGACCAGAAGAGCCAGCGGCTGGCACTGGAGGAGAAGACGGCTTCGAAGCGCCGGAAGACCCTGGAACGCGAGCTGGAATGGGTGAGGATGGCTCCGAAGGCACGTCACGCCAAGGGCAAGGCCCGTCTGAACAGCTACGACCGCATGCTCAACGAGGAGCAGAAACAGAAGGAGGAGCGCCTGGAGATATTCATCCCCAACGGTCCGCGACTGGGCAACAAGGTGATCGAGGCGGAGCACGTGGCTAAGGCATTTCCCGAGAAGGTGCTCTTCAGCGACCTGAACTTCGTGCTGCCTCCCAACGGCATCGTGGGCGTGATAGGTCCCAACGGTGCCGGCAAGACGACGCTCTTCCGTCTGATCATGGGCCTGGAACAGGCTGACGCCGGCACATTCAGCATAGGCGAGACGGTGAGGCTGAGTTATGTGGACCAGCAGCACAAGGACATCGATCCCGGGAAGACGGTCTATCAGGTGGTGAGCCAGGGCAACGATACCATCCGCATGGGCGGTCGCGACATCAATGCGAGGGCCTATCTGTCGCGCTTCAACTTCAGCGGAGTGGACCAGGAGAAGAAGTGCGGCGTGCTGTCGGGCGGCGAGCGCAACCGTCTGCAGCTGGCGCTGGCACTGAAGCAGGAGGGCAACGTACTGCTGCTGGACGAGCCGACGAACGATATCGACGTGAACACGCTGCGGGCCCTGGAAGAGGGTCTGGATGCCTTTGCAGGCTGTGCCGTCGTCATCAGCCACGACCGTTGGTTCCTTGACCGTATATGCACGCATATCCTTGCCTTCGAGGGTGGCGGTCAGGTATTTTATTTCGAAGGCAACTACTCTGAATATGAGGCAAATAAAGCGCAGCGCCTAGGCTTGGATGAGCCTAAGCGCCAAAGGTATCGTAAGTTGATGGAGGAGTAGGCCCACCCCCGACCCCTCCCAAAGGGAGGGGGGAGAGGTTGATTACTGTACGACGATCTTGTGCGTCCCGCTGGAGTACTCCTTGCTTTCCGTCTCTCCAGGAAGAGTGACGGTAGCGGTGGCTCCCTTGGGAATGGTGAACTGCCACGTCCACCGATCGCCCTCATATCGCCATGCACTCTTGATGAGTCCTGCGGCCGACTGATAGCTAGCTTCTACATGCTGGAGGCGCTTGTCGGGCGTGGGCCGCATGATGATATGGCGGAAGCCTGGGGCGGCAGGGTCAGCAGCGATGCCTGCGACACTCTCCCAGAGCCACTGGCATACGACTCCGTAGGCATAGTGGTTGAAGCTGTTCATGCCCTGCGGACCCATGCCACGGTCGAGCATATAGCTGTTCCATCGCTCCCAGATGGTGGTGGCTCCGTTGTCGACGGAGTAGAGCCAGCTGGGGTTGCGGCGCTGGAAGAGCAGCTCGAAGGCGATGTCGGTCATGCCGTTGTCGGTGAGCGTTGGCATAAGGATTGAGGTGCCCAGGAATCCTGTCTGCAGGCAGTTGCCGTGGTCGGCGAAGTTCTGGCGCAGACGTGCGATGATGTCGCTCTTGGCCTGACCGTCGACGAGATGGTTTCTCAGGGCGAAAAGGGCTGGCGTCTGCATGGTGTTGAGAATGCTGACGCGGAAGGTGCCGTCGGCGTTGAGGAACTGCTCCTTGAGGTACTGTCGTGCTTCGCTGGCCATCTGTCGGTAGGGTGAGGCATTGCGTCCTGTGGCCTCGGCCATGTCGGCCATCATGTCGGCATCGATGGCCCAGTAGCAGGCTCCGAGGTAGCGCCAGTAGCTGACAGCATCGGGTAGGGGACCGCTGCTGTTGAAGGCGCCGCCACCGCAGCTCTCCAGGGGCTCGTAGCTGAGCCAGTCGGCCCACTGGTAGTTGCCGTTCTCAGCGCGCAGGGCCTCATGGTCATATTTCGTCTGGTAGATATGAGTCATGAAACGGTTCATGGCTTCCCAATTCTCGTCGACGATGTCCGTGTCGGCAAACTGCTTCCAGACGGTCCAGGGCACGATGATGCCGGCATCAGCCCATCCCAGTCGCATGCACTCGCCGCCATATTGCCCGTCAGGGGCTACGCCGGGGAATCCTCCGTGCTCATTCTGCGAATCGCGCATGTCGCGCATCCACTTGTGGAAGAATTGCCGTGTGTTGGCAAAGAAGGTGCCCGTCTCAGCGAAGACCTGTGTGTCGGCCGTCCATCCTAGTCGCTCGTTGCGCTGCGGGCAGTCGGTGGGGATGGAGAGATAGTTGGATCGCTGGCCCCAGAGTGTATTGGATATCAGTCGGTTGACAAGGTCGTTGCCAGTGGTGATGGTGCCCGTCTCAAGGTGACGCGCGATGGAGGTGACGGGCACGGACTCTATCTTCTGTATGGTGACTTCTGAGGTGGCGGTGATGGATACGTAGCGATAGCCGAAGAACGTGGACGTGGGCAGGAAGGTGGCGAAGTCAGCACCAGTATTGGCGAAGGTATAGTCGAGACGCATGCCCGTGCGAGGGATGCGGAGGTTGTCGCGATGGACGCTGCCTTCAGGGCCATCCATACCTCGGCTGCGCGCTCCGTTGCCGTCGTTGAGCAGCTCGGCGGGCAGGCAGGTGAGCACCGTTCCCTCGGCAGCCTTGAACGTGAACGACGGCACGGCGGCACAGTTCTGTCCGAAGTCGACGACAAGCGTCTCGCCAGGAAAGATGGTCATTGTTTGGCCGGGGCTGAACTCGCGGGTGATGACGACCTTGCCAAACTCTCCCTCGTGGGCTGCGGTGACACCCTGCCATACGTAAGCCCTGGCAGGCCTGAGGGCCAGATCGCGGCGCAGGTAGACCTCGGCTCCTTCGCTGGGCAGGATGTCGCCTTGGAACTCATGGTTCACCTCGGGCACAGACAGACGGGGGGAGGCGTAGCCAGGCTGCTGGCGTGCGTCGTATTGTTCGCCGTCGAAGATGGCAGCATGGAGGACGGGCCCGCCGATGGCTGCGCGCCAGTGCTCGGTGTCAGTGCCCACGTAACGATGTGTGCCGTCGGCATAGGTTAGCTCGAGGACTCCGCGGAAGGCACATTTGCGCCCTACCATACCCTGATGGCCGTAGGGGGTGACGATCTTGTCAGCCCACCATCCAGGCGTTACCTGCACGGCAAGCTGATTCTGTTCGCCAGCCTTGCGACGGATGAGCGGCGTGATGTCGTAGGTGAATGAGCGTCGCGTCTTCGCATGATGGGTGAAGCCGGGCTTTAGTACTTCCTCGCCGACGGGCCGTCCGTTGACGTAGAGCTCGTAGACACCCAGGGCGGTGGTCATCCATCGTGCCTGGACGATGCGCTTTTCGTTATTCACGTCGGACACAAACCAGCTAGCACCGTCGGCAGCACGTCCGTTCTGATGGTCGTCGACGGGACCGCTTACGACGGGCGCATCGGCGACGGATATCCATTGTGCCGACTGCCAGGCGGAGTCGTCAAGGGCTGTTATGCGAAGGGCTTGTTGGAGGTTTTCCTTCGAGGCGCATGCCACTGCGAGCGTCAGGATCAGCACGGCGGCGAGGGTGGGGAGGTGTCTTGTAGTCATGGTAATGGTATTTTTGTTAGTAGTATTGAATTGTGATGGCCGAGCAGGCAGGGCGAGAGACAAAAATCCCCCTCGCTCGCGCGGGAGTGAGGGGGAAGTATGTAAGGGAAATTACTTGTTGACCTGGAAACGGGTGTCGCCGTCCTTGAAGAACGCGTTGATCTGGCGTGCGGCAGCGATGCCGGCATTGGCATTGGCCTCGGCAGTCTGGGCACCCATCTTCTTAGGTGTGCTGAAGTAGCGGCCTTCAAGCTTCAGGAAGTCGGCATTGGCATCGGGCATGATGTCGGTGACGAACTTCAGGTCAGGACGCTCGTTCATCAGACGGAGCAGCTCGGGCTCGTTGATGACCTCCTTGCGGGCGGTGTTGACCAGGATGCCGCCTTTCTTCATCTTGTTTACAAGAGCGTAGTTGATGCTCTGCTTGGTCTCAGGAGTAGCAGGAATATGCAGGCTGACAATATCGCACTGCTCAAACAGCGCATCCAGATTCTCGACAGCATGTACACCAGCCTGCTCAATGACCTCGGCGGGGCAGTAGGCATCGTAGGCATAGACATCCATTCCGAAGCCCTTGGCGATGCGAGCTACGTTGCGGCCCACATTACCGAAGGCGAGGATGCCCAGCTTCTTGCCCAGCAGCTCAGTGCCGGCCTTGCCGTTGTAGAACTGGCGAACGGCCATGACGAGGAGCCCGAATACCAGCTCGGCGACGGCGTTGGAGTTCTGGCCGGGCGTGTTTTCGGCCACGACGTTGTGGGCTGTGGCTGCGCTGAGATCGATGTTGTCGTAACCGGCACCGGCACGAACGACGATCTTCAGCTGCTTGGCGGCATCGAGCACCTCGGCATCGACCTTGTCGGAGCGTATGATGAGGGCGTCGACATCCTTCACGGCATCGAGCAGCTGCTGCTTCTCGGTGTATTTCTCGAGCAGTGCCAGCTCATGGCCTGCTGCTTCAATCTCTTTGCGAATACCTTCGACGGCAGCAGCTGCGAAAGGCTTCTCGGTTGCAACTAATACTTTCATGTTCGTATAAACTTAGTGATTAGCCTCAAATTCCTTCATGCAGGCAACGAGTGCGTTGACACCCTCGATGGTCTGGGCGTTGTAGCAGCTTGCACGGAAGCCGCCGACAGAACGATGGCCCTTGACACCAACCATACCCTTCGACACGGCAAAGTCGAGGAAGTCCTTCTCCAGTTCCTTGTACTCGTCGGCCATGACAAAGCAGATATTCATCAACGAGCGGTCCTCCTGAGCGGTCACGGTGCCGCGGAACATCTTGTTGCGGTCGATTTCGCCGTAGACAATCTCAGCACGCTGCTGGGCCAGACGGTCCATTGCCTCTACGCCACCCTGACGCTTGATCCAGCGAAGGGTCTCCAGGGCCGAGTAGATGGGCACCACGGGAGGTGTGTTGAACATTGAACCCTTGTCGACGTGTGTGCGATAGTCGAGCATGGTGGGAATCTCGCGAGGAGCCTTGCCCAGGGCGTCGTTCTTCAGAATGATGATGGTGACACCTGCCATAGCCAGGTTCTTCTGGGCTCCGGCGTAGATGGCGTCGTATTTAGCCACGTCGATGGGACGGCTGAAAATGTCGCTCGACATGTCGGCGATGAGGCGGGCAGGAACGTCGAGGTCCTTGCGGATCTCAGTGCCGTAGATCGTGTTGTTAGTGGTGATGTGCAGATAGTCGACATCAGCAGGGCAGGTCCAGCCCTTGGGGATGAAGGTGTAGTTGGCATCAGCCGAGCTGGCTACCTCGACGACCTCTCCGAAGAGCTTGGCTTCCTTCATGGCCTTCTTGGCCCATACACCCGTGTTGAGGTAGGCTGCCTTCTTGATGAGGAAGTTATAAGGAATCATGCAGAACTCCAGCGAGGCACCACCGCCAAGGAAGATGACTGAGTAGCCCTCGGGCACCTGCAGGAGCTCCTTCACCAGAGCCACTGCCTCGTCGACGACGGGCTGGAAGTCCTTTGCACGGTGGCTGATCTCCATCAGGGAGAGACCTGAGCCATTGAAGTCTAAACACTGTTGAGCTGTTGCCTCGATGACCTCGCGGGGAAGCATCGAAGGACCTGCGTTGAAGTTGTACTTCTTCATAATAATTGAATGTTTATTGAGTTTGATATCCTATGTTCTGAAACACGGTGCAAAGGTACTAATAAGCGCGCGAATAACCAAAAGAAAAAGGCTTTTTTTTGCTTTTCGCTGCGAAAGTACCGCCGATGTATGGAAAAAACTCAGGGGATAGTGGCGGTGCGCAGGAATTCGTCCCACTGCCCTTGGTAGCCGTTGAAGACATTGAGGTCGACCTCGGGTGTGATGCCCCTGACGTGTCCGTCGGCTGCTAGCTGCCAGATGTCGAGGTGAATGTCGGGCTTGTATTCGCCGTAGCGTGCTATCCAGAAGTGATAGCCGTCCTTGAGGTCGGGAGCTAGGGGAAGGTAGGTGTTGGCGAAGCGCTGATTGATGTAGAGGAGGGGGCGTGTGTGTGTGACCTGTTCGATGACGCGCAACCACTGCCGCACGTTGGCGAAGAGCACCTCAGGTCCTCCCATATCCTCTATCTGCCTGTCGGATGGTTCGATGTCGAGCATGGGCGGCAGGTCACCTCGGCTGAAGCGTGTGTTACTCAGGAAATGGCGGGCCTGGTCATCGGGTGGCGTCTTCGTCGAGAAGAAATGATAGGCTCCCACGTGCAGCCCGTGTTGGCGGGCGCTGGCATAGTCGCTGTCGAAGTAGTGGTTCTGGATGGTGGTGCCTTCGGTCGACTTGATGTAAACGAAGGAGACGGGATAGTCGACTTTGTCGTGTACGCGGTCAGCACCGATGCGCCGTCCGAGGTGAGTGATGTGCAGGCGGCCCCAGTTGATGGGATAGCGGCGTCGGCCCTTCTCGTGCTGATAGCGCGAGATGTCGATGCCGTAAATACGGTCGGAGTGGTAGCTCATGCGCTCGCCGCGGAACTGGTCGCGCAGCCATGTGCCGATCTTCAGGTGGTCAGGACCAATGCTGAGGCCGAAGCCTTCGCGCTGGTCGTGCTCCCAGTGGCCTTCGTAGTAGGTGCCGTCTGCAGAGCGGTAGAAACCGTGCCCCCATGCTTCGCCGCGATGGTTCATCATACCGGCATAAATGCCTAGGGTGTCGATGCGCAGGCCGCTGACGAGGGTGTCGTTCTGGAAACGTCCGATGACGAGCCGTCCCTGTGCGTCGCTGACAAGACTCTTGCCCTGGTGGCGGTTGAGCATGTTGCTCAGCGTGAGTCGTCCCTGCGGCAGGTAGACGGCCATCGTGGAGTCGCCCTCCTCGGCATAGCGGACGACGATGTCGAAGCCTTCGTCGAGCGGGTTGTGGCGCTCGAGATAATACTTGATTTCGGCATCAATGCGCTGCTGGCGCTCGGCCGCAGCAGCAGGATTGGATGAGGGAATGTCAAGGGGCAAGGACGCATGAGGCCTCAGTGGCAAAGGTGCATCACCTCTGTCGCTGCATCCGCTGAGCATTGCCAGCAATAATATGAAAGGTGTAAGTCTCAACTTTCAACAAAAGTCTCCCGACAAATGTCTCTCAACTCTTAACTTCCCTCTCTGTTCTCGTCCCAGAAAAGAAGAGCCTTGATGAATGTCTCGTTGGGATTGTTGTGGAACTGGCGTCCGCGAAAGGCTGCTATAGTCATATAAATAATGTATACCAGCATGCAGAGCGTGAAGGCCGTGGCGTAGGCTTCCCAGGTGGCGCCTCTGACAAAGAGACTAAAGGCTGCGACGGTGAGCAGGAACACACTGCCCAGGATGAGCAGACGACGGCTGCGCCAGGTGTCCTTGAAATCCTCGAACTTCTGCTTCTTCTCCAGATAGGCTTCGAAGGCTTCTTCCGTCGTGCCATAGTTCTCGATGTGGGGCAGGGTAGGGTCGTTCTGGTTGTCAGTGCGGATATCCCAGATGCGGCTCTGCAGCGACTCCAGGTTGACGCTCTCAATGTATGAACGGTCGATTTGGAACACTTTATTGGGCTTGAGGTTTGAGATTTAAAACGTGAGAGTTGAGACTTGAATTCTCAAATCTCAACTCTCAAATCATGAAAAGCTTAGCAGAGCTTGCGCGAGCCGTCGCCGATGACGACATCGTAGACCTTGGGCTCGTGGCCGTACTTGGCAGCGAACTTCTGCTTGGCATCGGCAATGAACTTGTCGTAGAGCTCGTCCTTGACCAGGTTGATGGTGCAGCCGCCGAAGCCACCGCCCATGATACGGCTACCAGTAACGCCGTTCTCCTTGGCGATGTCGTTGAGGTAGTCAAGCTCAACGCAGCTCACCTCATACTCCTTTGACAGACCGTAGTGGGTCTCGTACATCTTCTTACCTACGGTCTCGTAGTCACCAGCCAGCAGGGCATCGCAGACAGCAAGCACGCGGTCCTTCTCGCCCAGCACGAAATGAGCGCGGGTGTAGTCTTCCTCACCCACCTCGGCACGCACTTCCTCGAGCTGCTCCCAGGTGCAGTCGCGCAGAGTCTCGAACTTTCCTTCCGGATGCTTGGCAGCGATGTGCTTCACCACGTTCTCGCAGGAGTTGCGGCGGTCGTTATAGGGTGAACCGGCCAGCTCGTGCTTCACCACGCTGTCGAGGAGCACCAGACGATAGCCCTCGGGCTTGAATGGGAAGTATTCGAACTCGCGTGAGCGGCAGTCGAGGCGCATCAGGCAGCCTGCCTTGCCGAAGACGCTGGCGAACTGGTCCATGATACCGCAGTTCACGCCGCAGTAGTTGTGCTCAGTAGCCTGTCCGGCGAGCACCATGTCCCACTTCTCCACCTTGTTCTCTCCGAAGATATCGTTCAGGCCACAGGCGAAGCAGCTCTCCATAGCAGCACTCGACGACATGCCGGCACCGAGGGGTACGTCACCTGCAAAGGCGATGTTGAAACCCTTCACGGGCACACCCAGCTTCTGCATCTCCTTCGAGATTCCATAGATGTAGCGGGCCCAGGAGGCGCGGGGGCCTGCAGGGTCGTTGAGGTGAAAGTCCACGCGGTCCTTCAGGTCGATGGCATAGGCCATCACAGTGTCTTCAGTACCATTGGCACGCATCTCGGCCATGATGCCCTTGTCCACTGCTCCTGGGAACACGAACCCGCCATTATAGTCGGTGTGCTCACCAATCAGGTTAATACGTCCAGGCGATGCATACACGTTGCCGGTCTTTCCGTCAAAATGCTTGATAAAGCGACTTCTTACAAATTCAATGTCCATCATAAGTTTTGAGTTTTGAGTTTTGAGATTTGAGATTTATGAAAATCTCAAGCTCAAATGTGGTTAATAATTGTTATTGTTATTAATGGGTCAATAATTAAGATGTGGGATTGATGTTCAAGATCTGAGGCTTTGTCGCTTTGACTATCTTGACGAGAACAGCATAGACATGATTCCTGTCCCGGAAAAGAGAGTCATACTGGTTGTCGTCAAGATAGTTCGCACGATGAAGAAGGTCTATCCAAAAGCCCGTTTCACCTGCCTCTTTTAATGCAATGCTCATCTTGTAGGCGAAGTCATCGCGGCTGTGGGCATTCTTCCCTTCAAAACTATTTGCTCCGATGCTTGTTCCAGAGCGGAGCAATTGTTTTGACATCACATATTCCTTCTTCTCTTCTATGAGATATTTATACAACTTTACTATTCTCAAAGCAAAACTGCTGGATAACTCGTAGATGTTATTTGCAATATCTTGCTCCATGACAGCAGTCGAAGTATAAATCTCAAACCTCAAATCTCAATTCTCAAATCACACTGGGATGTCCTTGTTAACATTCTTGCAGCCGATGGTGCTGTAGAAGAGGATGTAAGCCAGCATGGCGATGATGAGCCAGTAGGAGGCGATGGGGCCGGCGCTCTTGGCAATGGCTTCCTGGATGAGCGGCATGATACCACCACCGACGACCATTGTCATGAAGATACCACTGGCTGCCTCAGTATACTTGCCCAGTCCCTCGACGGAGAGGTTGAAGATGCCACCCCACATGATACTGGTGCAGAGTCCGCAGAGTGCGATGAAGATAGCCTTCAGAGGCACGTCGTGACCATTGAAGCTGAAGGTGACGCTCTCAGGCAGGAAGATAGCGATGAGCAGCAGGCCGATGGCGACGCTGGAGACGACGGTCATCTGCAGCGTGGTGCTGAGCTTGCCCGACAACACGCTCGATGATGCACGACCTACGAGCATCATCAGCCAGTAGCTGGCTGCTAACGTTCCGCCGATGGCTGCCGATCCTTCGAATCCCAGATCGGTAATGTAGAAGTTGAGCTCCATGGGAATACCGATTTCGACACCCACGTAGAAGAAGATGGCTATGACACCGAGCAGACAGTGGCGGAAGGCCAGCGGGCTGCGCTCGAACTTAGGCTGCTCCTTACCCAGGGTGGGCTCAGGAATCTCGACGCGACTGATGATGACATAGGAGATTGCGAAGACGGCCATGCCGATGAACAGCAGGGGTGCCACGTTGCTCATGCTGGTCTCAGCTGTCACGGTACCTACAAGCAGACCTGTGAGCAGCGGGGTGAGCGTAGCAGTCAGTGAGTTCATCGTGCCACCAATCTGGATGTACTGGTTACCCTTGTTGCCACCACCTCCGAGGAGGTTCAGCATAGGATTCACGACGGTGTTCAGCATGCAGACGCAGAAACCGCAGATGAAGGCACCGAGCAGGTAGATAACCAAGTTGAGGGCCACGGGTATGCCGTCGTAAGTGAAGACATAAGTTCCATCGCCTGCGATGCTCGACAGATACTGCAGGGCCAGACCGACGATACCCACGATGAGTGCTATGAGGGCAGTCTTTTTGTAGCCGTACTTAATAAGCATCTTTCCTGCGGGAATACCCATGAACAGGTATGCTGCGAAGTTCATCAGGTTACCCCAAGCCTTGGCAAAAGGATAGGTGAAGCCCCAGATGTTGCCGAAGGGGGCGCCCATGTTCGTAACGAAGCTGATCATCGCGAAGATGAAGCACATGGTGATAATAGCAATCAGTTTGCTATTGTTCTTCTCTTGTGTCATAATTTGAGTTTTGTTTTTGTAGATTGATTATTCTGTGATTCCGAACTTGTAGACGGTCTTCTGCTTGTAGCGGTGGTGCGGGTTGAGCACGACGCTGGGGAAGTAGGGACGGTTGGGGCTGTCGGGGAAGTGCTGGCACTCCAGGCAGACGGCTGAGCGACGTGGGAAAGTGGCACCGCCAACGCCTTTATAGTCGCCAGTCAGGTAGTTGCCTGTGTAAAGCTGTACGCCAGGTTCGGTGGTGTAGCATTCCAGCGTGCGTCCGCTCTTTGGCTCAATAATTCTTGCTGCAAAACTCAGCTCGCCTTCCTCATGCTTGTTCAGCACATAGTTGTGGTCATAGCCGTTGCCGAACTTAATCTGCTCGTTGTCAGCATTGATGTCCTGTCCGATGGGCTTCGGGGTGCGGAAGTCGAAGGGAGTTCCTTCTACCTTCAGTATCTCACCCGTAGGAATGGCAGTCTCGTCAGTAGGCAGATAGAAGTCGCCATTGATTTCCAGAATCTGGTCGTCGATGGTCGGCGTGGGGTCGGCCGTACCTGCCAGTGAGAAGAAGGCATGATGAGTTAGGTTGACGATGGTCTTCTTGTTGGTGGAGGCCATGTACTCGATGATGAGTTCATTGTCGTCGCTCCAAGTAAATTCAACTGTTACGTCAACTTCGCCAGTGAAACCTTCTTCGCCATAGCTACTTACGCGATGCAGAGCCAAAGAGCGTGGACCCATCTGACGAGCATCCCAGACGCGGGCGTGGAAGCCGGTGGGACCGCCGTGCAGGGCGTTGGGGCCGTTGTTGATGGCCAACTGGTAATCCTTGCCGTTCAGCGTGAACTGTCCGCGGCAGATACGGTTGCCGAAGCGTCCGATGAGTGTCGACAGGTAGGGCTCGGGCGAGTCGATGACAGACTGAATGTTGCCGTGTCCCTGAATGACGTTACCTACTTTGCCTTCTTTGTCAGGCACCATAATTGAGCAGATTGCTCCACCGTAGTTTGTGATGGCCACCTCGAAGCCTTTGCGGTTGCGCAGGATGTAGAGGTCGGTCTTCTTTCCGTTAACAGTGGTCTGAAAGTCTTCGCGCTTCAGGCCACAGAGATTCGCATTTTCTGTTAAGTTTCCCATAATGAAATTGGTTATTAGTTACAAATATGTGGCAAAAATACACAAAAAAGCCGACATGGGCAAACATATCGGCAAAAAAATGGTGTTAAAGATAACTAAATGTTTGTTTTCATCAGGTCGGCCACTACATAATTGCTGCCTCCAACGAAGATAAAATCATCGTTTTCGGCTTGTTGCAAAGCAGCGCTATATGCTTCTCTCACAGTAGGATAGCACTCTCCTTGCAGCCCTATCTGACGGCCTGTTTCGCACAACAAAGCCTCAGGCATGGCCCGATGTGATGTTCCTTTGGTAAAGTAGTAGATGGCATGCTTTGGAAGCAAAGCCATGACACTTGCCACGTCTTTGTCCTCGAGCATGCCGAACACGATGTGCATCCTGTGGCACTCCACTTGATGCAGCAGTCGGCTGAGGTACTGCCAGGCTCCCATGTTGTGGCCGATGTCGCAGACCACGGTGGGGCGAGTCCTCAATGTCTGCCAACGGCCCTGCAGGCCTGTGAGGCTGGCTATATGGCCAAAGGCGCTGTCGAGGCTTGCTTGTGAACTGTCGAGTCCCAACGCCTCGATGGCACAGAGAATGGTGTTGGCATTCTTGGCCTGGAACGATCCGCCTAGTTCTCCGTCGAAGGTGATGCCTTGACGTGTGGTGTAGCGCATGCCCGGCCTGTCCTTCAGAGGCTCTGCTGAAGTGATGCGTGGCGCATCCTCAGCATATATAAGGTGTGCCCCTGTCTGCAGGGCAACCTCGTCGAATACCGGACGCGTCTCTTCCCTTGCCTCGCCGATGATGGTGGTCACACCCCGTTTCATGATGCCCGCCTTTTCGCGGGCAATCTCGCCAAGAGTGGATCCCAGCATCTGCGTATGGTCGAGCGAAATGTTGGTGATGATGCTGAGTTCGGGAGTGATAATGTTGGTGGAGTCAAGCCTTCCGCCCAGTCCTACTTCTATGACGGCGATGTCAATCTCCTGGTCATAGAAATACTTGAACGCCATAGCCGTAGCAACCTCAAAGAAAGAAGGTTGCAAATGCTCGATGAAATCTTTGTGCTGGGCTACGAAGCTGACTACATATTCATGCTCGATGGGCTTGCCGTTGATGCGTATGCGCTCGCTGAAGTCAACGAGGTGTGGCGAGGTGTAAAGGCCAACCTTGTAGCCGCAGGTCTGAAGCATGGCTGCCAACGTGTGCGATACCGATCCCTTGCCGTTAGTCCCTGCCACATGGATAGTGCGGTAGTGACGATGTGGATGACCTAGGTGCTCGTCCAGCGCCAGCATGTTGCCCAGGCCAGGCTTGTAGCCCGACTTGCCTTGCAGCTCATAGTTGGCTGTCTTTGCAAACAGGTATTCAGTAGTCTCCTGATAGTCCATCACTCTTATTACTCAACGCTCAGTTATCAGTTCTTTGTCTATGAGAAATAGTTGCGGAAGCGCTGGAAGATACTCTCCTTCGTCTGGCGGTCGCCTTTGAAGTTGTCGCTGTTGCGGAATGACTCGATGGCTTTCTTTTCATCGCGTGAGAGCGTCTTGGGTACGTAGACGCTGATGTTTACCACCAGGTCGCCTCGTCCCTGACCATAACCCTGCACGGCAGGCAGGCCCTTACCCCTCAGACGCATGGTCTTTCCAGGCTGGGTGCCGCTTTCAATCTTCACTTTCAGAATCTTTCCCTCGATGGTGGGAATGTCGACCTCGCCTCCGAGCGCAGCTGTCGGGAAGTCGAGCAGCAGGTTGTATATCAAGTCGTTGCCATCACGAACGAAGTCATGGTTGTCCTCCTCCTCAATGAATACCTGTATGTCACCGGCTACGCCACTACGCTGTCCGGCATTGCCCTTCCCTGGAACATTGACCACCATTCCCTCGGCCACGCCAGCAGGGATGTTGATTTCTACCACTTCCTCGCCTTTCACCACGCCAGTACCGTGACATTCGTGGCACTTGTCCTTGATGATCTGACCCTCACCTTGACAGGTAGGACAGACGGACTGTGTCTGCATCATGCCGAAGATGCTCTGCTGGGTGCGTGTCACCACGCCGGCACCGTGACAGGTGGGGCAGGTCTCGGTGCCTGAACCGTTCTCGGCACCCGTTCCGTGACAATGCTGACAAGGCACGTCCTTGCGCACCTTGAACTTCTTGGTAACACCTTGGTTGATCTCCTCCAGCGTCAGGCGTACCTTCAACCTCAGGTCGCTGCCTCGATGCTGATGAGTACGGGCAGAACCTCTTCCGCCAAAGCCTCCGAAGCCGTGGCCTCCGAAGATGTCGCCGAACATCGAGAAGATGTCGTCCATATTCATCGAACCGCCGCTGAAGCCTCCGAAACCGCCTCCGGAGCCGAAAGGTCCGTCGAATCCGAACTGGTCGTATTGCTGCCGTTTCTGCGGGTCGTGCAGTACATTGTAGGCCTCGGCTGCCTCCTTGAACTTCTCTTCAGCCTGTTTGTCGCCAGGGTTGCGGTCAGGATGATATTTGATGGCTATCTGCCGATAGGCCTTTTTGATCTCTTCCTCGGATGCCGTCTTGCTGACGCCCAGCACCTCGTAATAATCACGCTTTTGAGCCATGGTTATTGTCTGTTGTTAAGTGGTTATTGTCCGACGGCCACCTTGGCGTGGCGTATTACTTTATCATTGAGTTTGTAACCTGTTGCCAGACAATCGATTACTTTTCCTTTCTTGTCGTCGCCCATACCAGGCACCAAAGCCTCGGCATCGTGCAGGTCGGTGTCGAAGTCGGCACCTTCCGTCTCGATTCTCTTCACGCCCAGGCTTTCCAGCGTCTTCATCATCTTCTGATAGATGAGTTCCATGCCTTCACGCAGCACGACGGGATCGTCGGTCTTCTCACCGTTCTTCAGGGCGCGCTCCATGTCGTCAACTACGGGCAACAGGGCCACAATGGCTTTCTCGCCGCCATTCAGGATGAGCTCGGCACGCTCCTTGAGTGTGCGCTTGCGATAGTTGTCGAACTCGGCTGCCAGATACTTGTACTTCGTGGTCACCTCATCAATCTTTGCCAGGGCGATGTCCAGCGGGTCTTTTTCCTCAGCGTTCTCGACGGGAATTTCACCCTCGCCGTCCTCTGCCGAGGCATTGTCTGCCACATTGTCACTTGTCTGCTGGTCTGACATTTCGTCAGCCCTCAGCTCTTTCTCTTCGTTATGGTTGTCTTTTTCTGTCATAATTGCATGTGTTTAAGCGTTTTCTAATAGTATCAGCAAATTGTGTGCCAAGCGGAGTCTGTTTTGGGCCATCTGCTATGTCATTGCTATAATTTATTTGACAAATGCCCTCTCATATTTTGAAATTTATCACTCAACTTTTTTCTCACTCCAAATAGTGCCCGAATTTTGCAGGTTCATAAATCGCTGATAATGAGCATACTATGCAAAAGCGGCCAAATGGGGCTTCTCCGGCGGCGTGCTAGGTCAACCGATATGGCCTCTTTGGTATGCCTCGACGGCCACTTTGAACTGCTCCGACGGCCAC
Organism: uncultured Prevotellaceae bacterium; assembly: GCA_900318685.1. Lineage (GTDB taxonomy): Bacteria > Bacteroidota > Bacteroidia > Bacteroidales > Bacteroidaceae > Prevotella. Next base: position 146,691 of record ONLL01000005.1, read on the forward strand.
TTTGTAGGTTCAAGGAGGCTGCGGAGGCAGTACAAGGAGGCTGTGGAGGCAGTACAAGAAGGCCGTCGGAGTACTCCATTAGTGGCCGCCCTGGTACTTCAAAAGAGCCTTCGGAGTACCCTCCTGCGCTGTTCTAGAGGCTAAAAAATGGCGTTTTTGAGGGTGAAAGTCGGTTTTTGGCACATATCGAATCGCTTTCGGACCTCTTCTAAAGTCCGAATCGACTACTTTTACCCCTCATTTTTTGCTAGATTGCTCCGTTTCCCGGATGCTTTTTTCGACCAATTTTCTTTACACAGATTAGTTGTCGGGCTCAGTCTGGGTCTGCCTGCTGACCAACTCGATGCGTTTGCCGTCTTCGTCCCAACGATAGGTTTCGATCACGCGTCCGTCCTCGTCGTTATAGAAGCCTTTGATGGTTTTCTCGTCACGGTCGAAAACTGGGTTGAGAATATTCTCAAAGTCGTCGACGCTGAAGAATTCGCGCGTATCAGGATTCCATACGTATGCTGTATAGAAATCGTCATCGAAAGATGGTCCTCCCATGCCGCAGTAGATGAGCAGATCAGGGTCGCCGTCGAAATTGATGTCATCCTCTCTGTACCATTTTATCTCGTTGTCGGCATGCAAGCTGGGAAGTCCCATCAGCTCGGCGCTACTAAAAGATTTGTCTGTCTCCTTGCCGTTGACACAAGCGATGATGTTGACGCCTAGCACTTCGCTTCCCTCGTCTTCTTCATCGGCAAAGTCGTAGGCTACTCGGAACGAATAACGGTCACGCGTGGGCTTGTCGTTGTCATTCTCTACTGCATCGGTTGTCTGTTCGTCGTCTGTGTCAAACAGTTCCGACTCTGGCTGCTCTTCGTTTTGGACTTGCTTTTTGTTCTCTGTGCAGGCGGCGAACAGCAGAAACGCCAGAGTGAGAATGGAAAATACGGGCTTCATAGGTTGATGAGTTTTTTATTGTAATCAGTTGATTTTCTCTACTTTCTGCTTGGTCATGGTGAGCTTTCCGTCTACCCATTTCCATTCCTCTTGTACGAAGTCGTCGGGGCCGTTGCGGTACGAGGTGTAGATGGTCTTTGCGTCCTCGTCGATTTCGGGCTCGATAAAGTGCTCAAACTCTTCGCAGTAATCCCATTGACGGCTCTGCGGATTCCAGATGTAGGCCTCGTACAGGCTGCTGGCCGAGCCGGAACCTCCTAGTCCCACATAAATGAGCAGGTCGGGCTGTCCGTCGAAATTGACGTCAGGATAGCTGAGCCAGGGGAAATTCTCGGCCTGTGGATGGTCGAAGGATCCGCCGATGTCGTAAGTGCAGTCGAAGTCAGTTGGCTCGCCATTGGCATATTCCTGAACATGTATCTCGGTGATCCACTGGTCATCCTCGTCAAACTCGAAGGATGTTTGAATGTACGTGCGCTGCGGTCAGGCAGGGACTCAGAGTAGGATTGTGATTTGCGGTCGACACATTGCAGCTTTCCCTGCTTCCATTTCCACACCTCAGTGATGAGACTGTCGCCGCTGTTGTTACGATACTGGCTGCGGATGGCCTTTGCCTGCTTGTCAACGACGGGGTTGAGAATGTCGGTGAAGTTGTCGACATGCTCGAATGTCGCCTCTTCGGGAAGCCAGCGGAAAGCATGAAACATTTCGTAAGGTGGCATACCTATATATATAAGGAGGTCGGGCTCGCCGTCGAAATCGATGTCGGGTTCTCGAATCCATTCGATATTCTCTCTGGCATCCTCGTCGTACTGACCTGCCAGTTCGTCGGGCTCAAAGCTGAAGTCGGTCTCCTCTCCTTGGCAGTAGCCTTGCACGGTCAGGCCGTTGCTCCATCCACCTCCGATGTCGTTGAAGGTGACCTTAAAGGTGTAGTTGCTGCGCTGGGGCTGATCCTCAGCGTTGCCTTTGCTTTTGCTTCCTGCACAGGCTATCAGCAGTAGCATCAGCGTTGTCAGTAGTGCTGTCTTCTTCATATTTCAGGTCTTTATGGGTTTCGTTTGCAAAGATAGTGCATTTTTGTAAGTTGTGCAAGTTTTTCTTGTTTTTTCTTTTCCTTTTGCGTTGTTTCTGTGGTGTGCTTCATGGCTGTCGGCGAATGACGTGGCTGAAGTAAGAAACGTCAGCAAAACCTCTATTCTTGGCATAAAATATGTTAAACGACTTCAAAATCCGATTCTTTTGCCCGTTCTTTGCCCCATTTCCAAATTTTCTTTGTAACTTTGTAGCCAAATAGTAATTCATTAATCTATTAAACAAACAAAGGAAAGAGACAATGGCAAAGATTGTAACACTAGGTGAGATTATGCTCCGCCTGTCGCCTCAGGGCAACGACCGTTTTATCCAGAGTGAGAGCTTCCGCATCATCCCCGGCGGTGGTGAGGCTAACGTGGCCATCTCGGTGGCCAACTATGGTCACGAGGCCTACTTCGTGAGTAAGCTGCCCAAGCATGAGATTGGGCAAATTGCCGTCAACGCCCTGCGTCGCTATGGCGTGAATACAGAGTTTGTGGCTCGTGGTGGCGACCGCATTGGTCTTTATTATGCCGAGACAGGCGCATCGATGCGTCCCTCGAAAGTTATCTACGACCGTGCACACAGCTCTATTGCTGAGGCTGATCCCAGCGACTTCGATTTCGATAAGGTGATGGAGGGTGCTCAGTGGTTCCATTGGAGTGGCATCACACCAGCCATCAGCGACAAGGCCGCCGAGCTGACTCGTCTGGCTTGCGAAGCAGCCAAGCGTCATGGCGTAACCGTCTCAGTCGACCTGAACTTCCGCAAGAAGCTGTGGACCTCGCAGAAGGCTATCTCCATCATGCGTCCGCTGATGAAGTATGTTGACGTGTGCATCGGCAATGAGGAGGACGCTGAGCTCTGCCTGGGCTTCAAGCCTGATGCTGACGTGGAGGGCGGACAGACCGATGCTGCCGGCTACGAGGGCATCTTCAAGCAAATGATGAAAGAGTTCGGCTTCAAGTATGTCGTGTCGACCCTGCGTGAAAGCTACAGCGCTACCTACAATGGCTGGAAGGCTCTTATCTACGACGGTAAGGAGTTCTATCAGTCGAAGCGCTATGAGATCAATCCCATCATCGACCGTGTAGGCGGTGGCGACTCGTTCTCGGGCGGACTGATTCATGGTTTGCTTACTAAGGAGACTCAGGGTGAAGCTCTGGAGTTTGCTGTAGCTGCCTCAGCCCTGAAGCACACTATCAACGGCGACTTCAACTTGGTTACTGTCGACGAGGTGGAGAGCCTTGCAGGTGGTAATGCTAACGGACGCGTACAGCGTTAAAAGCATCTTGGAATGATAGCTTGAAACTCCGACCGCATCTATGAAGCATTTTGAGTATAAAGTGATTACTCGTATTATTGGCGTCGAGAAGCGCTTGAACGAGTTAGGCTATGAAGGCTGGGAACTCGTAGCAGTCGACGGAGGCAGTTATGTTTTCAAACGTGAATATACAGTATAACGTATAATGGCAAAATTTGACAAGATAGCCGTACTGAAGAAGATCGGCGAAACGGGTATGGTGCCCGTGTTTTACAACAAGGATTTGGAGACCTGTAAGAATGTGGTGAAGGCCTGCTATGAGGGTGGCGTACGCGCATTCGAGTTTACTAATCGTGGTGACTTTGCCCAGGAAGTGTTTGGCGAGCTGGTGAAGTGGGCCGACAAGGAGTGCCCGGAGCTGGCATTGGGCATTGGCTCGGTGGTCGATGCTCCTACAGCAGCGATGTACATACAGCTGGGTGCCTGCTTTGTCGTAGGACCGCTGTTCAATCCTGATATCGCTCCCGTATGCAATCGTCGTCTCATCCCCTACTGCCCGGGCTGCATGACCGTCTCGGAGATTGGCAAGGCTCAGGAATTGGGCTGCGACCTGACGAAGGTGTTCCCAGGCGACGTCGTAGGTCCTAACATGGTGAAGGGTCTGAAAGCTCCTATGCCTTGGTCGAAGATCATGGTAACTGGCGGTGTGTCACCCGACGAGGAGAACCTCACGAAGTGGTTCAAGGCCGGCGTATTCTGCGTGGGCATGGGCTCGAAGCTCTTTCCCTCCGACAAGGTGAAAGCAGGCGACTGGCAGTACGTCACCGACAAGTGCAAGGAGGCTTTGGGCTACGTTCAGAAGGCAAAGAACTAAATTCCCAGTTCCATTCTGTCGGGAAAGTTCGGTCTGAGAATGGCGGACTGGCAAAAAGGATTGAGTATGAAGAGAATGAACCTCAACAAATGGGTCGGGCTGCTCGTAGTGGCAGCCCTGACCTTTATGGCAGGCGCATCCTGCACACAGAACAAGAAGTTGAACCCCGTCGACGAGGAGGAGGTAGCCACCGAGGAACAGGAGGAAGCTTCACTCGACGAACTTGAGAACCTGGCAGAGGCACTGAAGAAGTACAGGACCGTACAGCCGTTCTCCGAAGGTCTCGCCATCGTTATGGATGATGATACCGAACTCTGGGGAGCCATCGACAAAAGCGGCAAGGAGGTGATTCCTTGTAAGTTCAGAATCATCACCAACGACTTTCACGAAGGAGTGACCTTTGCCTATCTTGACGAAGAGGAATCCCCTTGCGTCGTTATCGATAAGAAGGGAAAGGTGCTCTTTGATATTGATTTCACTTATCACTGTCGGGAGTTCAGCGACGGCCTGCTCGCCTTCTGCAAGCCGTATGACATTGAAGATTACAGCGATATGCCGAAGGTGGGCGACATCTTGTCGTTTGGTAAGCTCGGCTTCATCGACAAGAAAGGCAATGTGGTCATCCAGCCCGACACCTACGATGTGCCTATGGGCGAAGGCCCCATTATCAGCACCTTCTCTGAGGGATTGTGTAAGGTTTGGAAGGACGGACACCCCATCTTCATCGACACCAAAGGCAATGAAGTCATCAACCCCAAGGCCGGAGATGTAGGCAATTTCAGCGACGGCATGGCTAGTGTGTTCGTGTATGACGACGGCACGATGGGCTTCATCAACAAGAGGGGCGAGCAAGTCATTCCCCCCAGTAACAGGTTCGAGGGTGCAACGCCCTTCAGTGAAGGACGTGCATTCGCCCTCAAAGATGGCAAGTATGCGCTCATCGACAAGGAAGGCAACGAGCTCACTCCGTTCCTGTTTGACGACATATCGCTTTACGGGGGCACGGAAGGCGAGGAGCCGATAATAGGCATGTTCCATGAAGGTCTTGCCGCTGTGGCAAAGAATGGGAAGTTCGGCTACATCGACCGCGATGGCAACACCGTCATACCTTTCCGCTACAAGCCTGGCTATGACGAAGATAACGAATGGTACAATCAGCAGGCTGCCTACGATTTCCATGAGGGAGTTGCTCGGGTATGGAGCAGCAGAACCAAGAAGTATGGCTTCATTGACAAGGAAGGTAACGAAATCACTCCCTGCCGTTTTGATGAGGCTAGCGACATGAGCGGCGGTCTGGCCCTCGTGCAGATCGGGGAAGACTACGGCTTCATCGATAAAGAAGGCAATTGTACCCTCGACCTTGACGAATAGGGAGATAAGTTGAAAAGAACTTCATAGTGAAGAATGTGCATGTAGAAAAGGTATTGCGCCTGTTGGCATCGCTGCTCGTGCTGACCATCATGGCATGCGGCGATGCCCGGCATTTTGATGCCGACAGGCTCAATGATCTTTCCTATGCATACCACTATCGTTCACTCGACTCTACGGAGTATTATGCCCAGCAGGCACTCGAGGCATCGGCAAATTATGCTGATGGCAGGGCAGAGGCACTAAATAACCTGGCTTTCGTTCGTATCGCACAGATGCGCTACGAAGAAGCGTGGCAGCAACTAGAATCCATCCCAACCTTCTGCGACAACCAGCTGGAGCTGCTCATCTGCCATATTCAGCAGATGCGTCTCTGCCAGCGAAGATCCCAGAATCGGGCGTTCTACGATTATCGTGAGCAGGCCTATAACACTTTAAGACGTATCTATGAGGAGCGTAGTCAGCTGAACGAGCGCGAGCAGATGAGGCTTATCTATGGTGAGAGCGAGGTGGCCATCGTCAATTCCACATATTATTATTATGTAGGTCTGGAACGGCAGGCAGCTCAGGCGATGGAAGGCATGCCTTATGAGCTGGAGCGCGACACAGCCCAATACCTCAACTACCTTTACAACGTAGGATCGGGTGGTATCATCACCCAAGGCACTCAGGAGCAGATCAACCAGCAGGAGTTCGACCACTTGATGCGCTGCTTCATGCTCTCGCAAACGACCGGCATCAACTATTTTGTTGCTAACTCCCTCGAGGCACTTGCCGAGCACCTTATGGTCGCGGAATATCGGGAGAAGCTCGTGGCCGACAATCTTCCAGCTTTCAAGTTCTTCAATCCTGAAAGCGTGGAACTCGACTCCTTGCCGCAGTATCTGGCACGTCGCTCGCTGGAGCTTTTTACAGACTTCGGCGATGTCTATCAGATAGCTGGTGCCCATCGTACTCTGGCCTCATGCTATCTGCAGGAAGACAACTATGAACAGGCCCTGCACCACCTGCACCTCGCCCTTCAGGATACCATCATCAACAAGGCTCCTGACCTCGTGGCCAGTATCCGCGAACAACTCAGCGTTGCCTACGCTGCCATTGATGACAAGGAAAACAGCGACCTGAACCGTAACCTCTATCTGGACCTGCAGGAGCAGACCCGTCAGGATCGTTCTCTGGAAGCACGGGCGGGACAATTGGAGCAGGAGGCAGCCCAGCTGAACATGCTCATCATGGCAGTCATTGCCGCCATCGTCTTGCTGGCTATGCTCCTCGGGCTGTCATATTATTGGAAGCAAAAACGAAATCACTCCAGTCATCAGAACGAGCAGTTACGACAGGAAGAAGACGAACTGCAGGAACAGCTTGCCATGAAGCGCCTCCATGTGGAAAAAGGCGAGCGTTTGGCATTGGAGCAGCGGGCCAAAATCTCGCTCATCAACGGCATCACGCCTCTCATCGACCGCATCATCTACTCTGTCTCACGTCTTGACCGAGAGGAACTCTCCGATAGTCAGATAGAGTATATCAGCGAGCTCACCGACAACATCAACGAGCAGAACGACGTGCTCACCCATTGGATTCAACTCCGGCAGGGAGAGCTGAGTCTGCATATCGAGACCTTCGAGCTCCAGCCCCTCTTCGATATTGTTGCGATGGGCAGGCGCAGCTTCGCCATGAAGCAGATCACCCTTGAGGTGACACCAACTGACTGCCGTGTGAAGGCAGATAGGGTGCTGACGCTCTTCATGCTCAACACCCTTGCCGACAATGCCCGGAAGTTCACTCCGTCTGGCGGCCATGTGCATGTCTATGCTGAGGAGCATCCTGACTATGTGGAGCTCTCGGTCAGCGATACGGGCATCGGCATGGATGAGGAGCAGCTGGCACACGTATTTGACCATAAGGTTATCACAGAGGAAAAGAGCCAGACCTCCCACGGTTTTGGACTGCTCAATTGTAAAGGCATCATCGAGAAATACCGCAAGATAAGCCAGATATTCTCCGTATGCCAGCTATCGGCAGAAAGCAAAAAGGGCGAGGGAAGTCGTTTCTTCTTCCGTCTTCCTAAAGGAGTCGTGCGTACTCTGCTGGTCCTGATGATGCTTGTTCAGGGGGCTCAGTTCACACAAGGCTCCACAGAGGATCTATCCAAGGCTAGTATCTATGCTGATTCTGCCTATTTCTCGAATGTGAACGGCACCTACCAGCGGACACTTTCCTTTGCTGATTCCACCAGGAACTATCTCAATGCCTATTACCTTCAGCTCTTCCCCGAAGGAACTGACACGCTGTTGCGCATGGGCGATCCATCGGTTATCGCTTCGGAAATCACGTGGCTTCACGACAGTCTGAGAATCAACTACGACATCCTGCTCACCATGCGCAACGAGATGGCTGTGGCTGCTCTCGCCCTGCACGAGTGGCCTCTCTATCAGTATAACAACCGCATCTATACGCAGCTCTTCAAGGAACTCTCGGCCGATGCCACTCTCGACGACTATTGCCGCAAGATGCAGCAGTCGCAGAACAACAAACAGGTAGCCATCATCCTGCTCGTATTGCTTCTGCTGTCTATCTTTGTCGCTGTGGTCTGGCAGGTGGCAGTGTCGCTGGGCAGGGCTGCACGTCGGCAGCAGGAACAACAGGACCGGTTGGAGATGACTCGCGACGAACTGGCCCGCACAGAGCAGGAAGAGGCTGCGCTCCACGTTAGTAACTCAGTGCTCGACAACTGTCTCTCGGCCCTTAAGCACGAGACCATGTACTATCCCAGTCGCATCAGGAATCTCATCGATAGCGGTGATACCAGTCCGCTACCCGAAGTGGTGGCTTACTATCGTGAACTCTATGGTATCCTCAGTCAGCAGGCCATGCGTCAGACGGAGCACACTCGTCTGCATCTGCAAAAGCTCGACCATGAGATCTTGGGCGACCCCGTGCTTGTACATTATATGTTTGAGATCTTAAGGAAGCAGTCGGGCGAGAAGAAATTGAACATCGGCTATCAGGTCAAGGATGACAAATATGTGGTGTGTACGGTCAGCATGTCTGCCCTGCAGCTCACTGAGCAGCAGGCCGCCACACTCTTCTCTCCTAGCATAGAGAATATCCCATACCTGCTGTGCCGCCAGATTGTGCGCGATCATGGTGAGGCCACCAACCTGCGTGGCTGTGCCATTCGTGCTGAAGTGGTGGACAACTCAACGCTAATCATCATTACACTACCAAGAATATGGAAAATTTCAAAGTCATCATCGTAGAAGACGTGCCCCTGGAACTGAAAGGCACGCAGGGAATCATACGGAATGAGATACCCGAGGCAGAAATTATCGGTACTGCTGACAACGAGGCTTCCTACTGGCGCCTTATCAAGCAGCAACAGCCCGACCTCGTGCTGCTCGACTTGGGATTGGGAGGCTCCACCACCGTAGGCGTGGAGATCTGTCGTCAGACTAAAGAAATGTACCCGCAGGTGCGCGTACTTATATTTACTGGTGAGATCCTGAACGAGAAACTCTGGGTCGACGTGCTCGATGCGGGTGCCGACGGCATTATCCTGAAGACAGGCGAACTCCTTACGCGAGGCGATGTGCAGGCAGTGATGTCGGGCAAGCAACTTGTGTTCAACGAGCCTATCCTGAGGAAAATTGTGGAGCGCTTCAAGCATAGTGTGGGTTCTCAGCTGGCCAAGCAGGAGGCTCTGGTCAATTACGAGATTGACGAGTACGATGAGCGTTTTCTCCGCCATCTTGCCTTGGGTTATACAAAGGATCAGATTACGCAGTTGCGTGGAATGCCCTTTGGTGTGAAGAGTCTGGAGAAACGTCAGAACGAACTGGTGCAGAAACTCTTCCCCGACGGACGTAGCGTTAATGCCACGCGTCTTGTGGTCAGGGCATTGGAGCTCCATATCCTCGATGTGGACAATCTGGAAGCTGACGAGGAGTGATGTCGTCCTTATGAAGAAGGCCGTTGGATATATTGCGTTAGTCTTGGTGCTGGCATTGCTAGCACTGGTGTTGGTTTCGTGGCTGCTCTCGGCGACGACGGGCGATAGCGTGCGTTCGCTGCTCTCATCAGAAGGCATCCGTTTCTTCTTTGGAGGCTTCGTCGGCATGCTCCAGACATCACAGCTCATCTGGCTGCTTCTGCTCGCTATGGCATGGGGATGCCTCAGGAGCAGTGGCCTGTTCGACATCTTCTCTTCACCAATAGACTATAGGCGACGCCAGGCACTGCTTTTGTTGCTGGGAATCTTGGCTGTCTATGTGTTTGTGGTGGCGTTGCTAACCATGATTCCACATGCCGTACTTCTCTCTACGACAGGACGCCTGTGGCCTTCGGCTTTCAGCCGTGCCCTTGTCCCGCTGGTGAGCTTTGGCATCATCCTGCTCTCTACGGTCTATGGTCTGGTGTCTAGGCGCTTCTTATCGATAGCCGACGTCTTCCAATCCCTTTCCGACGGTATCGTCGCCGCAGCCCCTCTCTTTGTGCTCTATGTGCTGTTCGTACAGCTTTTCGAATCACTCCGCTTTGTCTTCTGGGCCTGATTCCTCCTTCTCATGGAAGATCTTGTGATGGATGAAGTCTGATCCCTCCAAGCAGAACAGCACCAATACTGTTGCCACAAAAGCTAGGAAATACATGCCGGCACCTGCCGTCATGCCAATGGCTGACGTCACCCATAGGCCAGCAGCCGTGGTCAGACCTTTCACAGCGTTCTTTTGGAAAATGATACATCCTGCTCCGATGAAACCGATGCCGCTCACCACTTGAGCCGCAAGACGGCTGGGGTCGCGTTGGATGCCTTGAATACCCATGAAATCATCGAAGCCGTGAAGCGACAGCACCATGAATAGTCCGCTGCCAAGGCCTACTAGGAAATGAGTGCGGAATCCCGCCTCTTTCGAGCGGTACTCGCGTTCTAGTCCGATGGCACCGCCAAGCAGTGCTGCAATCACAATACTTAAGATATGTGTACCTATCATAATTGGTTTTTTAAATATGGGTTATACTGTTTCTCATCGCCTATCACGGTCTTTGGGCCATGACCCGTGTAGACGTCGACATCGTCGGGCAGCTTACTTACTACGTGGTGGAGGCTTTCCATCAGCTGAGGCCAAGAACCACCAGCCAAGTCTGTGCGTCCCACGCTCATTCTGAAGAGTGTGTCGCCGGCAAATACCGCCTTCTCATCTTTAATATATAAGAGCACGCTACCAGGCGAATGACCTGGCGTGTGCAGCACGGTTACCTGATGACTCCCAAATGTAATGAGCTCACCATCCTTCAGGTCCTCACCTAGTGGAGGCATGTTGAAGTGAACTGACGTTCCCATGAAGTCACGCACTTGCTGGTCCATGCTGTCATAGATGACCTTATCGGCAGGATGCAGGCGAGGCTTCAGTCCAAACTCCTCATAGAGGGTGCTCAGTCCGAAAATATGATCGAAGTGTGCATGCGTGCATAGCACGTGACGCAACTTAAGATCGTTGTCCTTCAAATAGTCGGCAATAGCCTTGCGTTCAGCATTGAATAACGCTCCGCAGTCGATAATGATGGCCTCCTTGGTCGTGTCGCTCACCACAAAGCAGTTCTCTTGCAAGGGGTTGCATGTGAAAGTCCTGATGTCTATCATTCCTTTATTATATAGGTAAGTAAATGCAATATTTCTCCTTGAACCAAGGTTCAACAAACCATTGGCTCAACGGCGAGACCTCAATGATACGCTTAAAGGGTTTTATCTCCTCCTGGATGTCGCCGCCCTTGAGGCAGAAGATACCGTTGGGCAGGGCGTTATGCTGCTCTCTTGAGATGTTCTTCCTCACTATCTTCACCAAGTCAGCCAAGGGCATAACGGCACGGCTCAACACAAAGTCGTAGTGTCCTTTCTCTTCCTCACCGCGACGATGGACTGGTGTGCAGTTCTCCAGTCCGATAGCCTGACACACCTCCTGTGCCACGCGAATCTTCTTGCCAGTGCCGTCGATAAGCGTGAACTGGCATTCTGGAAACAGTATGGCCATTGGTACACCGGGAAAACCGCCTCCAGTGCCGAAATCCAGTAGCTGTGTGCCGGGCTTGAAGTGAAGCATCTTGCCTATAGCCATAGAGTGCAGTACGTGGTGCTCGTATAGATTGTCTATGTCACGGCGTGAGATAACATTGATTCTATCGTTCCACTCATGGTAGAGTGCATCGAGTGACGACAGTTGCTCCAGCTGGTGCTCTGTCAGTTCCGGGAAATACTTCTTGATCGTTTTCATGCCTGCAAAGTTACAAAGAAAAAAGTAGAGTGGAGCATGGCTTGTGGTTAAAAATAGATAATTGTAACGTCTAGCTTGCAAATTTTCCTCATTTTCTTTGGAGATGTCCGAAAAATCAAGTAACTTTGCACAATTGAAATACTTTTATCGTTAATCATTAATATCAAGAACTAATGAGTCAAAAGAGAGTTTACCTCTTCGGCAACGGTAAGGCCGAAGGTAATGCAAAAATGCGTGAGGAACTCGGTGGTAAGGGCGCTAACCTTGCCGAAATGAACCTGCTTGGTGTTCCCGTTCCTCCTGGTTTCACAATTACTACTGACTGCTGCAATGAGTACTATCAGGTAGGTCAGCAGAAGATCATGGAGCTGCTCAACGATGACGTGATGGCAGCCGTGAAGCACATTGAGGTGCTGATGAACTCGAAGTTCGGCGACAAGGAGAATCCTCTGCTCGTCTCTGTCCGTTCGGGTGCCCGTGCTTCAATGCCTGGTATGATGGACACCATCCTCAACCTTGGTCTGAACGACGAGGTGGCAGAGGGCATGGTGAAGAAGACCAACAATCCTCATTTCGTCTATGACAGCTATCGCCGCTTCGTCCAGATGTACGGTGATGTGGTCCTCGAGATGAAGCCCGTCAACAAAACCGACATTGATCCGTTCGAGGAGATCATTGAGAAGGTGAAGGAAGAGCGTGGCGTGAAACTCGACAAGGACCTGAACGTCGACGAGCTGAAGAAACTGGTGCAGCTGTTCAAGGCTGCCATCAAGGAGCGCACAGGTAAGGACTTCCCCAGCGATCCTATCGAGCAGCTTTGGGGTGCCATCTGTGCTGTGTTCCGCAGCTGGATGAATGAGCGTGCTATTCTTTATCGTAAGATGGAAGGCATCCCCGACGAGTGGGGTACTGCTGTCAGCGTGATGGCTATGGTGTTCGGTAACATGGGCGACACCTCTGCTACTGGTGTTTGCTTCAGCCGCGATGCAGCCAATGGTGAGAACCTGTTTAACGGTGAGTACCTTGTCAATGCACAGGGTGAGGACGTGGTTGCAGGTATCCGCACACCTCAGCAGATCACGAAGATCGGTTCACAGCGCTGGGCCGAGCGTGCTGGTATCTCTGAGGAGGAGCGTGTAGCTAAGTATCCTTCAATGGAAGAGGCTATGCCTGAGACCTACGCACAGCTGAACCAGATTCAGGAGAACCTGGAGAACCACTATCACGACATGCAGGACATGGAGTTCACCGTACAGGAAGGCAAGCTCTGGTTCCTCCAGACTCGTAATGGTAAGCGTACTGGCGCTGCTATGGTGAAGATTGCCATCGATCTGCTCCATGAGGGCAAGATCGACGAGAAGACCGCCATCATGCGTTGTGAGCCTCAGAAGCTCGACGAGCTGCTGCACCCCATCTTCGACAAGAAGGCCCTCACCCAGGCCAAGGTCATTGCTCAGGGTCTGCCTGCCAGCCCCGGTGCTGCCTGTGGTCAGATCGTGTTCCATGCTGATGATGCCAAGGCTTGGCATGAGGATGGACACAAAGTGGTGCTCGTACGTATCGAGACCTCTCCCGAGGACCTCGCTGGTATGGCTGCTGCTGAGGGTATTCTCACCGCTCGTGGTGGTATGACCTCTCACGCTGCTGTGGTTGCTCGTGGTATGGGTAAGTGCTGCGTCTCTGGCGTAGGTTCGCTGAACGTCAGCTATAAGGACAAGACTGTTGAGATTGACGGCGTTGTCTATAAGGAGGGTGACTACATCTCTCTGAATGGTACTACCGGTCAGGTCTACGCAGGTGAGGTTCCCACGAAGGCTGCTGAGCTCAGCGGCGACTTCAAGGAGCTGATGGATCTCTGCGACAAGTACACCAAGCTGCAGGTTCGCACTAATGCTGATACTCCTCATGATGCACAGGTTGCCCGCAACTTCGGTGCTAAGGGTATCGGTCTGACTCGTACCGAGCACATGTTCTTTGAGGACAAGAAGATCGTTGCAATGCGTGAGATGATTCTCGCCGACAGCGTTGCAGGACGTGAGAAGGCTCTCGCTAAGCTGCTGCCTTATCAGAAGGCTGACTTCAAGGGTATTCTCGAGGCAATGGACGGACTGCCAGTGAACATCCGTTTGCTTGATCCTCCTCTCCATGAGTTCGTTCCCCACGATCTCGCTGGACAGCAGCAGATGGCTGAGGAGATGGGCGTTGACCTCGCTACCATTCAGCGTCGTGTGGACTCTCTTGCCGAGAACAACCCGATGCTGGGTCACCGTGGCTGCCGTTTGGGTATCACCTTCCCCGAAATCACTGCTATGCAGACACGCGCCATTCTGAGCGCCGCCTGTGAGCTGAAGAAGGAAGGTAAGCACCCGATGCCTGAGATTATGGTGCCGCTGATTGGTATCTTGCACGAGCTGAAGCAGCAGAAAGAGATCATCCAGTACACCGCTAAGGAAGTCTTTGCCGAGTATGGCACTGAGGTTGAGTTCGAGATTGGCACCATGATTGAGATTCCTCGTGCAGCTCTGACCGCCGACCGTATCGCCACTGAAGCCCAGTACTTCTCATTCGGAACGAATGACCTGACTCAGATGACCTTCGGTTACAGCCGCGATGATATCGCCAGCTTCCTGCCCGTCTACCTCGACAAGAAGATCCTGAAGGTTGACCCGTTCCAGGTGCTTGACCAGAATGGTGTTGGCAAGCTCATCAAGTACGCTGTGAAGCAGGGTCGCGAGGTGCGTCCTGAGCTGCGCTGCGGTATCTGCGGTGAGCATGGTGGTGAGCCCAGCTCAGTGAAGTTCTGCGCCAAGATTGGCATGAACTACGCTTCTTGCTCGCCCTTCCGCGTGCCTATCGCTCGTCGTGCCGCCGCGCAGGCAGCGGTCGAGGAATAATCGAAAGATGCTGAAAATCAGTTACATAAAGGGCAAGTATCTGGGAAACAGGTACTTGCCCTTAATTTT
>ONLL01000063.1 GCA_900318685.1 uncultured Prevotellaceae bacterium
CACCTGTCGCACCTGTCAGACGGCAAGGACTATCCTGACGCTCAGAACCTGGGACTTTTGGATCAGCTGAAGGGCTTGAAGTGGGTTCACGAGAACATCGCAGCCTTTGGTGGCGACCCCGACAATGTGACCATCTGGGGTGAATCTGCCGGTGCTGGAAGCTGTACGCTGCTTCCGCTAATCAAGGGCTCGCATCAGTATTTCAAGCGTGTCATCGCACAAAGTGGCGCTCCCGCCCAGACGAGAAGTACGGAGCAAGCCATCGCATGTACGAACAGCCTGATGGAGAAACTCGGCTGTAAGACTGTTGCTGACCTGTTGAAGATCAGCGCCGAGGACATCATGAAAGTGTGGGCACCCATCCTCGGCTTATATAGTGCACTCGGCATACGCACAATGCCAGAGAGAGACGGTATCTATCTGCCGTTTGATCCGTGGGAGGCATACGCGAACGGCGCTGCCAAGGACATCGAGTTCCTTCAGGGCTGCGACAAGGATGAGATGAACACCTTCATGGGAGCCCTTGGTGTGGATGCATGGAATGCGTGGGCCAAAGAGCGCACGGCAGAGAAGTTTGCCCAGCTGACCGATAAGGAGAAGGCATTGGTGGAGAGCTATCTCAACGACATACAGGGAGAAAGCTACGAACCTACCGTCAACCTGTTCAGTCAGATGATGTTTATTGCACCGCAAATCAGACTGTCGGAGGAACATACCAAGAGTGGAGGTAAGTCATATACCTTCTACTACAGGGTAGAATCCTCCCAGCCTTACATCAAGGCGGGACACGCATCTGAACTGCCAGTGGTATTTGCCCATCCGGAGATTCAGGAGTTCACGGGAAGAGCATACGACGAAACCTTCAGCAAGACCATGCGCAAGATGTGGATTCAGTTTGCCAAGACCGGTAATCCGTCGCTCAGTGCAGCCGAATCGCCTGATGGCAAGGCGCACGAGTGGCCGCTCTACGACCAGAAGGACCGGCAGGTGATGGTGCTCGACGAGCACGACATCCATCTTGCAAAGGAGTCTGAGTTGAAGATTGTGGATTGGGAGAGGACTTATTTCCTGACCAACTACTATATGCCTTGATAAGTTAGCTGCATCCTACTCTGTCAAGTCTTTCAGCAGCTGGGTGCAACCTTCGATAACATCGCGCCAGGTGGCTTCGAAATCTCCTGTGTACCAGGGATCAGCGACGTCACCTGGCCGATTTGTATAGTCGAGCAGCAGACGGATTTTGCCTTCTGGGTCGCCGCCACAGATGCGGTTCATGTTACGCAGGTTCCACCCGTCCATACCTATCAGCAGGTCGAAACGGTGATAGTCGTTGCGTGTCATCTGGCGCGCCGTCTTTCCCTTGCACGAGATACCGTGTTCGGCAAGTTTCCGTTTGGCTGGCGGATAGACCTCGTTGCCGATCTCCTCTGTAGAGGTGGCTGCTGACTCGATATAGAACTGCTCGTCGAGACCAGCCTTGCTCACCAGATCCTTCATGACGAACTCTGCCATCGGACTGCGACAGATATTACCGTGACACACGAAAAGTATGCTATGTTTCATGTTTATACAACGTTTTGTGGTTTGGTGTTTAGGAATGCCTTGACATTACTGATGGCTACTTGCAGCAGACGGGTGCGGGCTTCCTGGGTAGCCCAGGCGATGTGAGGTGTGATGAAGGCGTTCGGTTGACTGAGCAGCGGATTGTCTGCCTTGGGCGGTTCCTCAGTAAGCACATCGGCACAGAAGGCAGCTAACTGACCTTCTGCCAATGCTGAGGCTACAGCCTGATCATCTACCAGCGGCCCTCGGCCTGTATTGATCAGGATAGCTGAGGGGCGCATCCGGCTCAGTGTCTCATGATTAATAAGGTGTCGGGTGGTGTCTGTCAGCGGACAATGCAGCGAGATGACATCCGATGTCGCCAAGAGTTCTTCCAAATCTGCTTTCCTGATGCCTGCGGGAAGCGTGTCAGCCGACTTGCTGGTCAGTGCTTTTACCTGCATGCCGAAGGCGAGGGCGATCTCAGCGACGCGTCGTCCGATATTCCCAAATCCTACGATGCCGAAGGTCTTGCCGGCCAACTCCATATGCGGAAAGTCCCAGTAGCAGAAGTCAGAGTTGCTCGTCCAGCGCCCTTGACGGTTCTGGATGGCATAATGCTCCGTGCGGTTTGTCACCGTCAGCAGATGGGCAAACACCATCTGAGCCACGCTTTCCGTACTGTAGGCTGGCACATTGGTCACAATGATGCCTCGCTCAAGAGCAGCCTCGATATCCACCACATTATAGCCTGTGGCCAGCACACCGATATATTTCAGTTGAGGCAGCTGAGCCATCACCTCCCGACTGATAACGACCTTGTTGGTCAGTACGATTTCTGCATCGGCAGCCCTTGCCACTGTCTCTTCTGGACGTGTACGGTCATAGACCGTCAGGGTGCCCAACTC
The DNA here is from genome assembly GCA_900318685.1 of uncultured Prevotellaceae bacterium. Taxonomy (GTDB): domain Bacteria; phylum Bacteroidota; class Bacteroidia; order Bacteroidales; family Bacteroidaceae; genus Prevotella. The sequence goes on from ONLL01000063.1 coordinate 2,451, forward strand.
TTCCAGCTCCTTCCACGACATGTCGCCAGGATTAGCCGTATAACCGTCTAGTATTACAATCTTCATATCCGATAGTTTTTTCGATTTCGGTTGCAAAGATACCATAATTTGGCTGAATTTGGTGCTAATTATAAAAAATAGTTGTATCTTTGCATCAATTATAAAAGGCGTTTTTTATGGAAAGATGCTCAGAAATCATGAGAGTTATGCAACAGATGGAGATACATTCTTGTCCGGAGCTGATGGCACTAATCCAGCAGGTGGGATTCCTGCCTTTGCTCGATAGTGGTGTCAGAGGCTATTCGGCTGAGGATATGGTGGATGATGACTGTCGGTATGTAGTCTTTCCCGATGGCGGTTGGGACTGGCCGTTGTGGAAGTGGAAAGGTCCGATCGTCACTGAGGAGGTTTCGTCAGTCGTGCTTGGTGGCCTGATCTCTGTAATTATCGGCGCAGTCAGCATCCGATACCACAGGAAGGCTCCATTGAAGATGCGATCCTGTTTACCTTGAATGAACAGGGCAGTATGATTACCCGAGAGTTGCGAGCTGCCTGCGGCTTCAATGGTCCGAAGATGCGTAGCCGTTTCGATGCCTATATCACCCGCCTTCAAATGGCCTGCCGCATCGTCACAGAGGATTTTGTCTATCCTCAGGATCGACATGGACATGAATATGGCTGGGGCTGGTCGCTGCTCACCACACCAGAGCGTCTGCTTGGGCGCGAGGCTTGTCAGTGTCCTCGTACACCTCAGGAATCATTCGAGCGTATGCTGGCTCACATGAAGAAACTGCTCCCAGAAGCCTCCGAAAAG